>CAZLMW010000076.1:0-38551 GCA_964560875.1 uncultured Enterobacteriaceae bacterium | reverse complement strand
GGAGCCCCGATGGATCTCAAGACGATCACCGATCAGCTCGTCACCGACCTCGCGCCGCTCACATTCGCGGCCCCGACCGCGTGCGTCTACAACCCGCTCGTCTATGCGCGGGCCGCGTGGGACCAATACTGCGATATGTACGGCCAGGGGCCGGTCGAGGTGGTCTTTGTGGGGATGAACCCGGGGCCCTTCGGCATGGCCCAAACCGGCGTGCCATTTGGGGAAGTCGCCGCTGTGCGCGATTGGCTGGGCATCGAGGCGCCGATCGGCAAACCACCGGTGCAACATCCCAAGCGTCCGGTGCTCGGCTTCGATTGCCATCGCAGCGAGGTCAGCGGCCGGCGCGTCTGGGGGTGGGCACGCGAACGGTTCGGCACGCCCGAGGCGTTCTTCGCGCGCTTCTTCATCGCCAACTACTGCCCGCTCGTGTTCATGGAGGATTCGGGACGTAATCGCATCCCTGAGAAGCTCCATAAGAGCGAAAGAACGGCGCTGTTCGCCGCGTGTGACAAGGCGCTGCAGGGCACCATCGATGTCATGCAACCGAGCCTCGTGGTCGGGGTGGGCGCGTTCGCCACCAAGCGCGCCGCCAAAGTGCTCGCTGACCGGGACATCCCCATCGAACGAATCCTGCATCCGTCGCCGGCCAACCCCCGGGCCAACCGCGGCTGGCAGCCGGTAATCGAGGAGCAGCTGCGCGGTTTTGGCGTGCTGTAGGTCCCGCGCGGCTTCAGACAAGCGGATAGCGGCCCAACACGTCGTACTCCGCACCGCCAGGCCCGCGTGTGGACCTCCAAAGCGAGATCGCCGACACGGTGAACTCCCCCCACGGCGTCCCGGCGTGTTCAGCCAGGAACTGCGCGACTTCGCGATCGTCGCAGCCCTTCATGCGGGCGAGCGTGACGTGCGGATGATACTTGCGGCCTTCCACCTTCAAGCCGAGTGCCCGGGCGACGTCCGCGACTCGTTTCTGCAGCGCCATCAGGGCGTCGGGGCGCGAGACACCAGCCCAAACAACGCGTGGTTCACCCCGTGGAGGAAAGTGGCCCACGTCGGCAACTCGCAGGTTGAATGGCGACGCGTCAATGCGCGCCAACTGCTCGACGAGGCGGCTCTGTTGGTCCATCCGCACGTTGCCGAGGAACGACAGCGTGAGGTGCAGCTGGTCAACGTCGAGCCAGCGCGCGGCGCGAATTCCACCGCCGATCGCAGAGAGTTCGTCGGAAATCGCGTGGGGTAGCTCGACGGCTACAAAAAGACGGGCCATGGGCGCGGTGGCGGGTGCTGATGCGCGGGATCAGGCGGCTCCACGGGCGCCGGAGACCGCGTGGAGATGGGGCAGAAGCGCCACGCGCGAGTCCTTGCGCGCCGAGATCGTGCGATTGCTCGGCAGCTCCACGAGGCAGGGGGCGACGAGGTCGACGTCGGTGCCGACCGTCCGGACCGAGCCGGTGACCACGAAGATATACGGCAGGTCGCCTTCGAGCTCGCGCACATCGCCCTCGGTCAAGTTGAGCTGCGAGCGGCCGCCGATCCAGTGCAAGCGCTCGTCGCGATCGAGGTGCCAGAACTGCTTGAGCGAGCGCACGTGGTTGTCGAAGCTCCGCTTGGCGAATGCATCCCAGACCGATTGATTGACCTCGTCGCGCTCCATCAATTTGTCGAACGCGCCGCGACCGATGCGGACCAGGGTCACGGGCGTGGCGGCCCGAATGCCGGCGGTGCGTGGTGCGCCGGTGAGCAAGCTCATCTCGCCGAGAATGTCGCCGCCACCGAACACGTCGACGACCGTCTCTTTGCCGGCGATGTTGATGACCACGTCGGCGGCGCCGCGGGTGATGACATACATCGAGTCGCCGGTGTCTCCTTGTTTGAACAAGTAGTCGCCGGCGGGGATGACGACCGTGTTGGCGGCGTCCGCGAGCGACTGAAGACCGGCGCTGTCCAAGGCACCGAACAACGGAATTTCGGACAGCAGGTCGGCGATCTCGGGCAGCTTCGCGGTGGTATCGCCCAAAGACAGGCGGCGCATCTTCTCCTCGACGTGGTGCGCGAGCGTGTGCGCCGTTTCCTCGTCGATGACACCGCGATGGCCCAGGTGCTCGTAGCCTTCTCGTTCAAAGTTGAGGGCGATGCGTCGCGCAAGTCGCGTCTCGATCGCGCGCGCCACTTCGGGCAGGTTGATGCGGATCTGCTCGAGGCGTTCCTTGCTGGCCCGCAGCCACGCGCGATACGTCGCTTCGATCGTCGCGTGGGTGGTCGGCGAGACGTCCTTGATCTCTTTGATCGAACCAAGAACCTTGCTCGCCGCTGCGGCTTCGGCGCGCGAAAGGTCGTACTGGAGCGACAGGTTTTCGAACTCGACGCTCGTGTACAGCCCCTGCAGACCCTTGCTGTCACGGAGGAACTTGGTGATGGCCGCGCGCAGCCCGCTCATCTTCGGGGTGCGGCCGTCCGGCGGACTGTTGTCGCCGCCGCCGATGGTGTCGACATGCAAGTTGAGCTCGTGATCCAACACCTTCACGGCGCGATCGCCCAGCGTTCCAGCTCCGAACGCTTGCCAGTAGGACTCGCGCTCGACGTTGAGGGCCTGCAACCAGTAACCGGCGGCGCGCTCGTTCTCGGAGACGCCTTCCAGTTGGCGCTTGATGCCGGCGATCTTGTCCTGCATGGCTTGGACACGACCCGCGATGCCGTCTTCCACCTCGCCCCACGAAACGGTTCGGAGGTCGCGTGAGCTCTTCACCTTCTCAATCTCGTGGCGGACTTCCTGCAGCACCGATGCCTGGGCGGTGGCGACAGCAAGCTGTTCACCGAGCGGGGTGTCGCTGTAGCCGAGCTTGGCCAGCAGCTTGCCCATCGTCGTGCCGTTGACCGCGATGGTCAGGAACACGACGCCCGAGGTGATGAGCAAGAGCTTGTCGCGAACGAACTCCGGCAGGCCGTCGTTGGACGCGACGATGAGCACCAGCGCCACCGAAACCGCGCCGCGAAGGCCGCCCCAGGAGATGACGGCCACGTCGTGGGTGTTGATCGGGTCGCTGGTCGCCATGTTCGCGAACGGCCGGAAGATGTGCGTGACGACGAACCGGATGACCAGGATGGCGAAGTAGATCGCGAAGATGAGGCCGATGTCGGTGCCGGTGGCGTCGACGATCTTGCTGCCCATGACGTTGCCGACGAGGAAGAAGATGAGGGTGTTGGCGATGTACGCGAGCAGGTGCCAGAAGTGATGCAGGAAGTGGCTGACCTCGGGGCTGACCTTCGTTCGGCCGGGTCCGCCAAGCCACAGACCGGCCGCGACAATGGCCATGACGCCCGACACGTGGAACATGCCCTCGGCCATGAACATCGCGGCGTAACCGAGCGCAATTGTCAGGGAAATCTCCACCTCGGGGTCGTTGAACGTACGGCCGATCCACCACGACCCGATAACCGCGAGCAACAAGCCGATGAACAGCCCGCCGGAGACGACCTTGGTGAATCCGACGATCGTCGGCCCGAGACCTTCGAACTCGTGACCGACCGCGAGGACGATCAGCACGTTGAACAAGACGATCGCCGTGCCGTCGTTGAGCAGCGACTCGCCCTCGATCAGGTGGCTCATCTTCTTGCTGACGCCGAGCTCGGAAAGGAGCGCGACGACGGCCACCGGGTCGGTCGCGGAGATCAGCGCGCCGGTGACGAGGCAAGCGAGCAGCGGGCCGTTTTCGATGGCGAAGTCGCCGGTGTAGGACGCTGCGAACTCGGGCAGGAAGGTGTTGAAGAGGAAGTACACCGTGTAACCGGTGACGAATGTCGACACGAGCATCGCAGGAACGGCGAAGACGATGGCGGGGCCGACGGTCTTCTTGAACGTGTGCAGGTCGATCGCGTACGCGCTTTCGAAGATGAGGGCGGGCAAGAACACGAAGATGATGAGGTCGGGTTGAATCTGGCGGGCTGCGTGCACGGCCCAGACGAGGAGATCGCTGGCGTGGAAATGGAACGCGCCATGGCCGCCGTGACCTGCGGCGCCTGAGTCGGCGGCGCCAATGAAGTGATGCAAGAGCGCTTCGAACTGGGGCTCGACGGCGATTCCGCAGACGATGCCGATGACAAGCATGGCGATCGTGTAGGGAAAGCCGATCTTCTTGGCGACCTTGCGCGTCGCGGCGCCGATGACCAGCGCGGCAGCGAACACGATGACGATCGCGAACTCAGCCCCGTGCGGGAGCGCTGCTGTCAGCGCCGCGAGTTGTTCGGCAACCGGCGCTTCAGCGAGTGGCGGTTTCATGGCTCTCCCCCCCGGCGACGTGAACGTGCCATGGCTATCGAGGACCGGCGTAGGACGACGTCGGCGCTCGGGCCGGCGGAACTTCGCGTGAAAAAGGCAACGCGCGACGCTACCGCACAGGCACCAAACGAGGCAACACGAGGGCGCGACTCGCCAGGTTCGATCGGAGTTCGCGGGGCGCGAGGGTCCGCGGGTGCTGCCGCACTGCCGTTCGCTATCCCGGCCCGCCCCGCGGGCATCAGCACCCGACTGCCCGACTCGCGACGCACCTCATTGTGCCGTACCCGCTGCGTTTGGATCAGTTGATCCCGGTGCCGACCAGATCTCCGGGCATCACGTTGAAACGAAATACGCGCGAGACGCCGACGAGAGTCACCTCGGTAACCGCTCCGACAGCGGCGAATTCGAGGCGTATATCGGTGCGGTTGGGCGGTGCGTCAATCACGAACGCGCCGCTGCGCGGGACGGGCCGACCGGGTTGCATTACCGCGTCCTGGATGCGCACCGTCCATTTCGAGTTGCCCTCGCCGGTGGTCCACGTTTCGATGCCGCGGACCAGCACTCCACCTTTGACGCCGCGGTCCGGGTCGAGCAGGCGAAGGGTCAGTGGGTTGTCGCCCCCGGTCGTGACATTGGCGTGAGTCAGCCGGTTGGCGTGGTCGACGCGCGTCATGCCCGTGTACGCCAGCACAATCTCCTGCGCATCTTCGGAGAGCGTTGCCACGAGCTTCCCGCGATGGTCGAAGCGATCGCCACGCAGGCCGTTTGCTGGGGGCCGAAAACAGGCAGGATCGATCTCGTAGGAGCCTTTGACCGCGAACGTGAAGCGGTCTGCCGCCAGCCACTCGCTGCTGTCGAACTCGATGACCCACGGCGCGGTATCCGATTTGACGTCGATCGTCGTGCGCCCCCCGAGGCGGCGGCCTGCGATCGCACATCCCTGGCAGTGCGGGCCGAGATCGACAACGAGCCATCGGCCCAGGGCCGACTGGGCGATCGTGGGTTTGGGACACCCGGCCTGAAACGTGTCCACGAGCGACGCGAGATTCTGAACACAGGTCTCTCGGGCCGGTTTTTGCGCTGCATCCGCGCAGCCGCCGCAATCGCACTGACCACCGCACGGACAAAGCCGGCGCTCAAACGAGATGCTGGTCGATGCGGTCGCTTTGCCGATCTCCATTTCGATGCGCTTGAGCGCCTTGGCCGCTGTGTCGTCTTTTTCTGTGGCTGTTACCGGGGCCGCCAACAAGACGTTGCTCGCCGTGAACAGAGTGCTCCCGGTGGCGACGATCGCGGCAACGAGGATCTCCTGCCCCTCGGGATTGCTCAGCCGCTCCGAACAAGCTGATTGTCCAACCGCGATCACGACAACCGCCATGGCGATTGTCCGGAGGTGTCGGCGATCGGCGCCGGCTCGACCGTGGCGCCGGGAATTGTCTGCGGCGGTAAGGCGGCGAATCGCGAGGTTCATGGCTACTTGGTACGACGTCCCCGAGCGGGCGGCAACCGCGACGCTCTGGTGGAGTGAACACAAGCGCGCAGGCGTACGTTCAGCAGGAAACCAGCTTGCTCAAAGCGTCACCAGCGGGTATGGAAGCGCCGCAGCCAGGGGTACGGAGGCAGCATGTTCCAAGGCCAGTTTCTGCGTCAGCAGGCCACCACAATCATGGCCTGTGTGGCGCTGAGTGCCCTTGTTCTCACCACCGCTTGCGGCGGCGCAATCCGCCTCAACCGGCAGGCAGGCGCCCACAAATACCGCGCGTTACCCCTCGGGACCCCCATCCAGGTGGTGGAGACCGAGAGCCAGCTGGGGATCAAGTTCGCGGTTATCGGCGGACTCCGCTGGAAAGTGACGTCCAGCCACGCCGAGCCGGACCTGCAGAAGGCCAAACAGCGGTTCGGCACCCACGCGCCTCGCTATGGCTGCGACGTTGTCGCGGGTGTCCAGGTCAAGTCATCCAGCAAGACGACGAAGAAACGCGTCCGCGAGCTGGGCGCCGACGGCAAGACCACCCACACGATGAAGGACGTGACGCGCTACACCCACGAGTACACGGGCCGCTGTGTTCGCTCGGAGAAGGCGCCGGGTGGACTCGTCGAAGGCTCCGAGCAAACCGCCGAGCTGAGCGATGACGCCAAGCCGCCGGTCCTCGATGTGGGGGCAACGGCCACGGCGGGCACGAAGCTCGAAACCAAGCGCAAGGCGTCGCCCGATGCGGAGCGGATGTGGGTGCGGCTCGGTGCCTACAAGTCCAACTTCCTCAAGAACTGGCGCGACGGATTGATCAAGGCGCCCGACGACGACATGCAGGTCCTCGAGGCCTACAGCGAGCTGATGATCCAGGTGATCGGGCCGGCCGGGTTCTGGCGCAAGACCGTACGCGTGGAGTGGTTTGGCTGCCCCGCGGATCCGAAGCAGGAGCAATGCGCGAAGCTCAACAAAGCGACGGCGACGTTCCGGTCATGGGAGCGCATGCGCAAGACGATGGACCGCCAGAAGCCGGCGGGTGCGGCGCAATGGCTGCACAATCACGCGACGCGGATGAACGAATTTCTCGACAACCTGGTCCCGGCTCGGCCCAACCTGACCGGCATGCAGCAGACCCAGCTGTACATCGAGAAGATCCGGTGAAAACTGGGCGCATTTCGTGGCTCGTTACCGTCGCCTTTCTCTCGGCGATCGGCTGCGGCGACGATGACGCCAAAGCCGACAACAAGGAAGCGGCCGCCGACGTCGGGAGCACCTCCGACGGGCATCTTGGCGACGCGACCTCGGCCGACACAGCGAGCAACCAACCCGCTGATTCAAGCTCGGTGGCCGATGGTAGCGACGACGTTGACGCGGCGCTCATCATCGACACTGCGGCAGCTCTGGATTCGGCGACACACGACGCAACCAAAGACGCGTCCATCGGGTCCGACGGCGCAGCACTGGATGCAGCCAGCCTCATCGACATTTCAACCGCAGACACAGGCACGGGGGCGACCGACGTTTCCGCGGTCGACGCAAGCGCGCTGGCCGACAGCAAATCCGCCTGCCCGAACAAGGCGCCGTTTGACTACAAGTGCGACCCGACCAAACCAGCCACGTGTCCTGGCGGAACATGCCTGCTGGGCCTCTGCCTGGGCCCCAAGCTCGACGGAAACCGATGGAAAGACTGTGGGGACGGCACATGTGGCGCTTGTGAAACGGCGAAGGGCTGCCCGGCCGATTGCGGCAAGCCACCGGCGATGACCGGCACGAAGAGCTACGACCACAAGGACACAATCACCATCTGGGTGCACGGCTTCTACAACAAGGACGCGCAGAAACTCGCCAAGCTCACGTTCGGCGGAGCGCAGGGATGCGGCGGCCTCCTCAAGAAGCTCAGCGACTACGGCGTCAAGCGCCCCTGCGGCGACACGCCGGCCGGCATCAAGAAGAGCAACCACATGGTGGAGGTCGAGTACTACGGCTCCAAACCCGCGGCGTGGCTGTCCGCCAAGGACAAGACCGAGATAGCCAAGTGGCCGTTCGACAAGGGTGCGCTCGGACTGCATCGCTACGCGCTCATCGTCGCCAAGTTTGCCCGCCATCACCTCACGACCTCCGGCGCCAAGCACATCAATTTCGCCTGTCATTCCATGGGTTGTCTCGTGACGCGTCATCTCTTGGAGAACGATCTTGAGAAGCTTGCCAGCACCAACACCGTCGTCCGCTGGGCGACCAATACCGGCGTCATCGCAGGGGCCCGCCTGGCCCGCCTGTACGACAACCCGGATATCCAAAAAGCAGCGAAGGGGCTCAACCTCGAGCTCTCCGACTTCGTGCTCATGAACCCCGACCACGTCATGGACGTCACGGCCACGTGGGATCACAAGCTGTACGCGGGCAACAACCCGCTGCTCCAAGGCATCTTGATGCATCACACGGCGGCGACCGACCCGAAAATCGCGCAGGCCCTCAAGATCCAGCTGCTCGACCTCAACAACCCGGCCGACGAGCCCAACGACGGCATCATGTTCACGCTCGACGAGTACTTTCACAGCCAGAACGCGCTCGGCGTGACGAAGTCGAAGACGGGCAAGGCGGTGCCATCAACAAGGTCGTTCACGTACCTCGACCATATGGCCAACCCGGGCAGCGACGCGGCGGCCATGATCGCAGCGGCCGGGCTGTTTCACCGCCGCAAGGTCGTCATCACGCTCGAAGAGGTGGAGCTGTTCGACGATCTCGAGCAGGACAACCCGCTGGACCTGAAGAACCAGGGCACGCCGCCTGCCGACATCAGCCTCGCCGTCCAGGTTCGCTACAACCCGTACGTCAAGACGACGTTCAAGAAGGACCTGCTCGTCCACGACATGCGTCCGACGCATCGGTCCGCGCCGCTTTTCACGGTGAAGGAGAAGGCGAAGGTCAAGCCGAATGTGCTCGTCTACTCCGGGCCGGTTTTCGATGCGATGAAGTCGCTACTGCTGTCGGTGCAGCTGCTCGAGATGGACTGGTACCCGCGCCACGGCGTGAAGGAATGGCTGTTCAAGCCGCACACAACTCTGGCCACCCATAACGCGTCTGTGGCCCTGAAGAACGGCACGTTCGTCGTCAAAAACGCCAAAATTCGCGCGACGTTCCGCGTCACGATGCATACGATGTATTGACGCTTACGGTGTGAGCAAGCCCTCGACGTTGACGTCGACGATGAGCCTCACTTCTGCCTTGATGATCGTCTCCTGCGGGGGCGGCACGCCAATCACGTCGGCCGAAAAGGTCATCGAATCGGCGGTCGCCCAGGGCGTCAGGTCCGTCTTGCTCGCGGAGACCAGCGCGTACTTCTTGCCGGCCGAAAAGGGCCCGCCCTTGCCCACGAGGACACGCTTCAGACCCGGCGCGGACACGAAAAACGACACGGAGTGCAGGAATGCGAGGTCCTGGCCGTTGGCAGGGTCGACAACCTCGAGCCAGAAGCTTTCGACCGTCGTGCGATCGATCTGGGATTTCTTGAGCGACCGGCCCTTAAACGCAGAGGACTGGGCCAAGTCGACCTTGTTGAAGTCGCCAAAGTCCAGCGTGCCTTCGAGCTTTTTGATCTGCTTGGACGACGGTATCGGGGCGCGCGCATGCAGGACGACGGCGGTCTGGTCGACGCTGGCGCAGCCGGATGACAACGACGCACCGCTCGTCATGGCCACGACGATTGTGATGTACAAATGGAACTTTTTCATGCGCTTTGATTGGCACTTATGATGTTTTCAACGAGATTTGGGACGATGCTTCCAGCGGGGCCCTGGAGGAATAATCCGCCAGACGCCTCGGCCAATTCGGTGAACGGCGACCGCGAAAGGTTCACGTCGATGACCGTCGCGCCGGATCGGAGCGCGAGGGTTGCCATCTGCATCGGCAAGTTAGTCGCGCCGGACGTGCCGACAACCAAGAGCAGGTCGCAGGAGCTGGCGGCGGCGATGGTGGAGTCCCAGCGAAACCACTCCTCGTTGTAGTACTCGTCAAACCACAGCACATGGGGGCGCAACCACGCGCCGCAGCTGGCGCAGGTCAACAGCTTCCGGTCGGTGTCGGTGAGCACATCGCCCTTGTCGAAGCGGCGCAGGTCGCTGGGCAATGGTTGCGTCGCGCCGGTGCAGGAACGCGAACAGCGGACCTCTTCAAGGTTGCCGTGGATGTGGTAGGTGCGGCCGGGATCGCTGCCGGCCCGCGTGTGCAGCCCGTCGACGTTCTGGGTGACGAGTCGAAACAGCCCTCCAACCGCTTGTTCGGCGCGGACGAGCGCGCGGTGGGCGGCGTTGGGCTGGGCGTCGCGGCACGCGCCGATGCGATAGAGGTACCAGGGCCATACCACACCGGGGTCGGACTCGAAATGGCGGCGGGTAGCGAGCTCTTCGGGGCGATAGTTGACCGAGCCAACCGTCCAGAAGCCGTCGGCACCGCGAAAAGTGGGGATGCCGCTTTCGGCGGAGATTCCGGCGCCGGTGAGCACAACGACCCGGCCGCCACGCACAGCCACGTCGTCGAGCACCGACAGCACATCGTGCCTTGCCATGGCGTCGCCTCCGCGCTCCATTGGATTCGAGTTCGGGGGCTCCTGTAAGCCCCCGCGGCGCCCCAGTGTGCCAGACAGCCAGGTGGGAGGCGCCCACAACCCCATGACGCACGCAAATCCTCATTTCATGCGTGGCGACCAGGTCGTCGTTGCGCGGCTATGGCTCCGTATGTTGGCGCTGGTCGGCCTGCTCGCGTTCGCTTCACGGCCTTGGGTTCAGGCGGGGCATGCCGCGCTACGTCGAGGCCCTGCTGCAGCGAATCTGCGCGGACCCAGCCGCGGTGCAGCCGTTGTTTCGAACCGCCCTGCCCGATCGTGCCGACGGGGCGCGCATTCGATTGTGGCGGTATCATTTTTCCACGCCGCAACAGCGCGAAGAAACGGACGAATGGTGGCAACGCGAGGCGCTGGGAACCACGCGGCCGATGGCTTGCTCACTCGTTCGTGAAGCCGCGCTTGACACGATGCCGACCCGACTTGACGATCGCCGCCATGGCAGCCACTTCGATCGCTGGGCGTTACAGAATTCGTGCGCGCCATGACGTCGCCGCTTTCGGCACCCGTTTTCATGCTTCAACAGCTGACGGCGACAAGTGCCTGCTGACTGTCCTGCGACCCGAAATCGGGGCCTCTGACGGCCTCGCAGAGCGGTTTCACGCGCAGCTGGACGCCCAGGCCGAACTGCCGCCCAAACTCTTCGTCCGTGTGCTCGATTCGGGCAGCGCCAAAGACGGAACGCTCTACGTTGCGGGCGAGCCGCTACAGGGCCGGACGCTGGCCACGATCCTCGCCGAGGATGGCCCGTTGGATCCCAAGCGCGTGCTCGCGATCGGCTGGCGGCTCAAGGAAGCGCTCGGAATCCTGCGACAGCGAGGGCTCGCGCACGGTGGGCTGACCACGCAAGCAGTGCTCGTCGATCAGCTCGGCGGCAACGAGCTGGTGCGCATCCGAGACGTCGGCCTGGCGAACCTGCTGCGCGGACCCGAGACCCGCGATATCCCGGTCGCGAAACACGACGCGGGGCTGGCTGCGCTGCTCGAGGTGTCCCCGGATAAGGGCGCGTACGGCGGCGCGCACGCCAACGACGAGCTCGCGCTGGGGTGCCTGCTCTATGAAGCCGTCACCGGACGCGGCGCGATCGACACCAACTCTCAAAGCCCGCGCGAGTCTGCCGCGGCGGCCGCACGCCGGCTCAGGCGGATCGACGCGGAGCTCGGCAAGCTCGTCGAATCGCTCGTGTCGTCCGACGCAGAAAACGAAGAACAAACGCAGACCGTGAACGTCGCGACGGCGGCGGCTGCGGCCGCGACCACTCTGCCGCTGGGCAAGTCGACCGCGGTGGCCAAACGCAACCCGGTCCGCGCTAGCCAGCCCCCCACAGCCGGTGAAGCGGAGGAGGAGCCAGACACTGCGGCGCGGACAGCGGCAGCAGCGGCAACAAAGCCGCTCGACAAGACCACGAAATCAACCAAGAAAGCGCCCGTTGACCACGCGGCGGAGACAGCCCCGATCCCCGACGACCTGCCGGCAGCCACGCACGCCGTGGGGTCATCGCTGCGCGAGACGCTGCGTGGCACCAAAGAGGACCGGGACGGCTTGCCGCTCGTGCCCCCTGCCAGGCCAAAGTCGCTGCGCATCACGCCCGGGTTGCCACCCAAACCGGTGGGCGTGAAGAGCGGTGGATACGAAGCCGTCGACGTCAGCGAGGCCCGCGAGCCAGCGCCGACCGTCAAATCGGAAAGGAGCCACAAGCCCAGCACCAAGGGACGCACCGACAGCGACATGCACGCTGCTCCCGACGACCTGCCGCCGATGCCGCCACCCAAACGGCGGACGTCCGGTCGCTACCGCAAACCAACACTGCCTCCGCGTCGCACGGGAGAGGGTGGCGCTGACGGCCAGGAAGAAGCGGGCGAAGACGCGCGACGCAGTACCGGACGCGGCCCGCGGGCGACGATCCAGGGCGTCGGGGCCAACACCACCGGGTCCGAGCAATCGCTTCCCGCTTCATTCCATTCGCCCGGTCGCAAGCGACAAGACACCGACCGCGGGCTCGGCGCTTTGCCCGACGATGAGTTGGACACCGCACCGGTTGGACAGGACGACGCCGCGGCCGAACCGCCTGCCGCGGACCACGACCCCATGGTCGAGACCGCGACGCTGCCCGTGGGCGCCGCGGTGGCCGAAGTCGCCGCGATGGCAGCGGCACGTGTGACCACTAAACCGCTGCACGAATCGGGGCCGTCTGCACCGGTCGACGTGGCGGCCGAACTGAAGCCGACCCAGCCGCGACGCGAATCGGGTCAACGTCTACGCAAGACGCGCCAGGGCGTTGGCCTACCAAAGCGCGCGCCGAAGCTGCCACAGCGCGAAGCGGCGACGCCCGACCTCGCTGCAGAGGCCGATTCTGCTCCGCCTACCGCGAAGCTCTCGTCGCCGAGCATGGAGCCTGCCCGCGACTCGAGCCCCGGACGCGGCGACGGTGTCGCGACCACGACCTCTCGGCGACCCAAACACCAGGAGACCTTGCTGCCCTGGGGTGCCGAGGGACCGCCGCCGGAGGCCGAAGGCGACGGAATCGTGCGCTCATTCGAGCTTCCCGAGCACCTCGAAGGCGTGGTCAAACGAGCCACCGGCGAACAGCCGGACGTCGATCTGCACGAAGAGCCGACCGAGACCGTGCCCGTGGCCGGCGACAAGCGGGCACCAAGCGGCATCACCGTATCCAAGAGCGGCACATTCCTGCCGTGGAAGGACAAGGAATACCGCGATGCCGCGCGCAACGCGGCCGAAGACGTCACCGAAGACCTCGACCCCGACCTGCTCGAGGAAGAGGACGACGACGACGACGACGCGACTTCCTCACTGCACGACATCATGGCCGTCGACGGCTTCTTCAGCGCGCCGGACAAACAAGCGCGCGTTGAAATGGAGGCCGCCGAGCTATCCCAGCCGGCGCTGGCGATCGAGGAAGAGCGGGCCAGTGCGCGCAAGTACCTGCCGTGGGTCGCGTTGATTATCGTCGCTGCCGGTGCCGGGTTCTATCTGCAGTACAAACAGTCATCGACACCAGCGAGGTTCACGGCGACACCGGCGGCGACCGCGACCGACAACGCCGTCGCGTCGGCCGAAGACCCGCAGGAAGCCGCCTCCCAAGCTGCCGGTGGACAAGCACTGGACGATCCGAGCCCGCTGCCGCCCGAGCCGCCGCCGGCAGATAACCCGTCCGCTGCCGCGAGCGCCGCGGAGGGAGACGACAGCGACCCGACCGGTTCGGAGTCAGCCGCGACCGAGGAAAAGCCGACCGAGGCTGCGACCGAAGAGAAGCCGGCCAGAGTCGCGACCGAAGAGGAGCCTGCCGAAACTGCGACCGAAGAGAAGCCGGCCGAAGCTGCGGGGGCGACGGCCGATCCGGAAGCACCAGGCGGCGAGACGCCCAAAGGCGCGGAGTCCGGGACGGCCGATCAGAATCCCGAGCCGGCGGCCGCGGCAAAGGACGAGGCGACGAATGCGGAGGGCCAGCCCAAAGAGGCAGCTGCCGCCGAACCGACAGGAGACGACAAACAGAGCGCCGAACCCAAGCCGGACGACGGGGCGACCAAAGAGGCCACGCCGAGCGAAGATAAGGCGGCGCAAGAGCCTGCGACGGACAAGGCGGCCGGCGGCGGCGAAGAGGGCGCGGGTGGCAGTGAGACTGACAGCGCCGCGAAAACAGAGACCGGCGGATCGCCGAAGTCCGCAGAAAACGTCCCCGATGGCATGGTGGAAGTCGCGGCGGGCCGCTACCCGATCGGTTGCGCTCCGTACCTCGACCGATGCGAGACGAACGCGATGCCGCCCCAACAACAACAGATGGGCCGCTTCGCCATCATGGTCACGGAAGTCTCGGTGGGCGCGTACCGCAAGTGCGTCCGCGCCGGCGATTGCAAGCCAGCGCGGACCGATGGTGCGTGCGCGGGAGTCCGCCGCAAAAGCAAGGCGCCGGCAACATGCGTGACGTGGCAACAAGCGCAGGACTACTGCCGCTACATGCACTGGCGGTTGCCGACCGAAGCTGAGTGGGAGGTTTCCGCTCGCGGCAAGCACAGGCGACAGTACCCCTGGGGCTCGCAGTGGCCATCGTGCGACCGGACAACGATGGCGAAGATCGACGGCGACGGATGCGGCACCGGCGGACCGGCCGCCACGGGCGCGAAGTCCAGCGACGTCAGCTGGTGCGGCGTGCGCGACCTCGCCGGCAACGTGAGCGAATGGGTGGCCGACGTCTTCGGCCCCTACCGCAACGCCCGGACACAACATGTCGGGCCGACGCTTGCCGAGGTTCAGTTGGGTCACCGCGTCGTGCGCGGCGGCTCGTACAGCCACACCGCCCGGACGCTGCCCGTTGTTCACCAGCGTTTGCATGCGGCCGGCGCCGCGTTCCGCCCGGACCTCGGGTTCAGGTGCGCCGTGTCCGTGACCGCGCGCACGGCATCGAGCCCGGCTCCGACTGGCGAACCCGGCGGGTGATCCTCGGGGCCACAGGCTGTATCGAAGTGCGCCGGTGAGTTACAACAGCTCGCGGTTGCCGTTGTGCGCCCCGTGCCGTGGAAGGTGAGATGAGCAAGCGCCCCTCCAAGCTGACGCTTACCTCCGAACGAACGGCCGCTCCGTCAAGCGTCGCCAAAACCGTGCTCTCCATGCCGATCTTTCACGGCATCTCCCCGGCCGCCCGCAAGCGCGTACGCGCCTCTCTTGAGACGATCGAGATGCCGCAGGGCACGTCGTTTCTCGTCGAAGGCACACCACCGGACGACGTCTACTTCATCTGCAAGGGCGAAGTCGCCCTGACACACGAGCTCGAGATGGTCGCGATCTCGAAGGCGCCAACCATCATCGGGTTGCTCTCGTTGCTCGACGGTGAGACGCGTTCAGCTTCTGCTCACGCGTTCACGGACTGCACGCTCGCGGTGATGTCCCGGCAGAAGTTCGACGAACTGCTCGCCCGCTCTGCCCGGTTCATGCACAACATCGTCGAGTACCTGGGGCGCGAAGTGCGGGCGCTGCACGCCGATGCGGAACGACGGCGGCGCCAATTCGACGATGTCTTCCAGTCACCGAACGCGCGGCTCTACCCAGGCCCTTATCGGATGGACAACTGCGACCTCTTCGCGTTCGTCATGACCGGTCCCAACCGGGTGATCGAGCGCATGCTGCCTGAAGGGGTGACAACGCTCCCCGGGGCCGAAGGCCGCTACGTCCTCTTGTTCGGCTTCTATCCCAGCGTCCGTTCGATCCACGAAGGGGCCAACGCCGCTCCAGTGAGCTACGCAGAGGCGGCTATCCTCGTGCCCGGCCAGGGACCGGACGGTCGCGCGGTCGTCTTCTGCCCCGAGCAGTATCCCGACAACTACATGGCCATCGCGCTGGGGCGCGAGCTGTACGGATTCCCGCGTCGCTACGGGCGCACGTCGCTTGAGCAGAATTACATCGACCTCGACCTCGACCGAACGATCGTCGCGCGGGCGGCGTGGACCAGCATGGAAACGGTCGACGCGGACGCTTTTCGCACCGAATTCGAAGCGTCGATGACCACCGACGATGGCATCTCGCCGGCAATCCGTCGCGCCGCAAGCGTGCTCGGCATTGACCAGGCGCCAGGAATCACGGCGTCCTTGCCGTTCTTGGTGCTCAACCAAGTCCCCTCGACGTTGCTGACTGCAGGGACACAATTCCGCATTAACGAGCTCGTCCAGGTGCCTATCATTGTCGAGAACCTACGCGGTTTTCAGCTCCTCAGTGGCGCGCATGTGCGGCACTTCACGACGTCGTGGCTGGTCGCAGGCAAGTGTCTGTGCGGCTTGCGGCTCAAGGCGGACATGACCTTCGGGCTCCCCAAGGTCGAGCGGAAACTCGAAGAAATCGGCGACGTCACCTTCGGACGACGCCTGTGGACGGACGTCAAATCGTGGTTGCCGTAGACAAGCCCCCCTGCATCGCCGTTGTCGGTGCCGGAATCGCCGGACTCGCAGCCGCGACAAGACTCGCCCGTGCCGGTGCCCAGGTCATCGTCTACGAGGCCAACCCCTACGTCGGTGGGCGCGCGCATTGCGGCGGTGAAACGACGTTTGACCACGACGGTCGCTCGTGGACGTTTCGGCTCGAGCACGGCATTCACGGCATCTGGCGGCAATACCGCAACCTACGCAGGCTGCTCGATGAAGTCGGCAAGGGCGACCAGCTCGTCGATGTAGGCGGCCAGGAGTTCGTCGCGCCCGATGTGACCGGTCGCTTCGGCGCATGGGATTTTGCATCGGCTGTGCGGGGCTCTCCGCTGCCAAGCGCGATGGCGAACCTGGCGATTTTCACGGTCGGCGACTTCGGTGTGCAGGCGCTGATCGACCGCCCCACCAAATGGCTCCCGGCGGCGGCCGATTTGACCCACGCGTTCGCTTTCGATGCGGCAACCGACATCCGCGAATACGATGATGTGTCGGTCGCGGAGTACATCTCGGGATGGCCGCGCTTGCTCCAGCGGCTGAGCGGGGCGATCACGCACTCGGCGTTCTTTCGTGAACCCGAAGAGGTGAGCCTCGCAGCCTACATGACCGGCCTGCAGGGCTATTTCGTCAGCGACAAGCGCGACACCGCTTTCGATGTGCTCACGACCGATACAGGCCGCGATTTGCTCGATCCCATGTGCCGCGCCATCGAGGCCGCCGGCGGCGACGTGAGGCTCGGCGAACCCGTCACGAAGATCGCGTTTCGGGGCGCCAAGGATGCGCGTATCTCGTCGAAACCGCGCGGAAAACGCGTGCGCACCAAGGTCGTCGACGGCGTCGTGTTGGCGCTCGATCCGCCGGGGCTGGCCAAGGTGACCGACGGCGGGCCGCTGCAGGACGCCCTGTCGGACCGACGAATCCCTCGCGGGGTAGCCAGCACGGTCGTGCGTGTGTGGTTCACGTCGACGCCATCGCCAAGCCGCGCACAGACCGGGGTGTTGCATGGTCTCGCGGCCGACAACTTCTTCTGGCTACACCGGCTGCAGCCCCGGTTCGCGCGATGGACAGACGCAACCGGCGGCGGGGTCATCGAATGCCACCTGTACGGCGACCGGGCGACCGAAGCGCAGGTGATGAGCGACGGCGCAATCGCCAGCCGCACCGTCGCAGTCTGCGAGCACGCATGGCCGGAGCTACGGGGTTCCGCGGTTCACGCGCATGTTCAGAGGAACGCACCAACGCACGTCGCGTTTGCCCCCGGCGTCATGTCGCGCCTGCCGGCGGTCGAGACGACGATCCGCAACGTGAAGCTGTGCGGCGATTGGATCGCGTGCGACGCGCCGATTCTCTACATGGAGCGCGCCGTCATAACGGCATTGCTCGCGGCCAAGTCGATCGCTGGCGAGGTTGGGTTGGACGCTTCCAAGGTGCCCGATCCGCTGCCAGCACACCCACCAGCGCGCAGCATCGACGCGTTTCGCCAGGTGTTTCGCGCGATGCGTTCTCGGGGCTGGCTGCCCGACGCCGCGGCCTGAAATAGGTCTTCAGGTCCGACGAAAGAGCCGAACGCTGCCGTGATCGCTGACGAACCCGCGCGCCGACAGCCACTTGGTGACGCGCGCGTGGTCGGGATGTTCTGCCCGCACCGTGTTGTAGACAGTTGTCAGACCGCGCTGTTTGGCCTCGCTCGCGAGCTGCTCGATGACGAAGCTGCCGACACCGCCACCCTGGGCCGCGGGATCGACGGCCAGCAACATCTCGCCTTCACCCCAGACGATGTCCATCCATCCGAACGCGACGGTCTGACCATCTTGCTCCACGCGAAACCACTCGCCAGGGAGCAACGCGCCGTCGTCGTGTTCGACTTTTCCGAAGACACCGGCAGGCGCGCCGCCAACGATCTTTGCTTTCGCCTCATCCCATCGCGCTTGCGATTCGTGGATCCAACTCAAACTCATCTCGACTCCCATTCTGCGAACCAATGCGGTCAACGACGGCCGCAACCATAGCCCAAGCCCGCGCGGTGAGGGAGAGGGGCCCCGACGGCCATGTCGGGTCAATCGCAGCTCAGCTTCTGCTTGCCAGCGCCCGGCGTTTCGCTGATCGCCGTGCACACACAGCCGGGTCGCACCATGCCCTTCAGCTCGTCTTTGAACCGCCACGGAGGCGCCTTTCGCGCGGCGTAGAGCTGCGTAAGTTGATCGCTGATCGCGGAGAGGGGCGCCTTCTTCAAGACATCGAGCGGGCACAGATGCACCGCTTTGTCGCCTGGCTTGGCCGGCTCGCGAAGGATATGTAGCTCGACCAGAGACCAGGACGGATTGAGTTTGGCCGCGACGCCCACGATCGCGTTCAGGGGCACGGAATCGCCCGGCTTGAACGGCGTATCGGTGACGTGGTCAATGATGATGAGCCACTTGTGCTTGGTCTTGTCCTTGGGGACCAGGTGCAGCTCCCAATCCTGGTACTTGGGCTGCCAGAGGCGGTTTTGCAGCTTCGCGTGCAGGGGCGAGCGGACTTTGGCGCCATGTTTGACCCGAAACCCAAAGTTGGGCCGTACCCCCGCGCCGTCTGGGTCAGGTCCACCGAACGGTCCCAACGGTGTCGGACCCGACGACAGGAAGATGAGGTCGCCCGCCACGCCGTTGGGGCCATCGAGCGGCGAGATCGCCACACCGATGTGCTCAAGCAGGGGTTCGCCTGCGATCGGGCTGATGGCGGCGTCGGGGCCGGTCGTTGGCGCGTCGCCGGCTGTAAGGGCGTCATTGGGCACGACATCGGTGGGCGCGTGGGCGTCGATGGAGAGGATGTCGTGGCTGCTGATCGCGGCGTCGGGCGCGCTCGTGTCACCGGGCGATGAGTCAGCCTTACCAGCCGCGTCGGCGGAGGCGTCGCGTGCGTCAGCGCCGTTGTCTGGCTCGTCGATTTCGGCGGAACACGCCATGAGGGCAACCGCGATCGCGACAACGGGGATACGGTACGTCACGCGGGCCGCCCAAACGGCAAGAGGATCATCGGCAGCGATGCCTGGCGACCGAGCGTTGAGGCCTCGCCCGCTGGGGTTTGAGCACCCGGGCCGACGAGCCTGTTTCCTTCCGCGTCCGCGATGACAGTCGAGCCGTTCACACTTCGGAAAGTGACGCCGCCCGTGGCATGACGCGCCAGGGGAGCCACGATGCGCTGGAGGAGGTCGCGCTGGATGACGGCCTCTTCCGGTGTCTGCATCGCGCCGATCAGGGGTCCGCTGGCGACCGGGCGCCCGTGCACAAGCCATGTCCCTGGATCGGCACCCCGAACCGCCCTGCCCTGGTCAAAGACGGCGTACCGCGTCGTATCGATGTAGAGCAGCGGCGCGAACAGGGTGCGGGTGAGCTCGTCGTGGATGTCACCGGGAGGCGCCGTCAGCACGCGGTTCAATGCCGTCTCGCTGAGCCCGGGAATCGCTGCCCCCGCTGCATGTGGTCGGAGAACGCGCAGCACTTCGGTCGCATTTTCGGCCACATAGGTCACAACTTTTCGCGCGTCGGCGGCGGTCCTGGCGCACGAGAAGCTGCACGGCAAGTGATCGGCGATGCGCGCCGGGGGGCGCACGTTGCAGTAGCCGTTGAACGCTCCCGTTGTGCCAGCTGCGATCGGGATCGTGAAAGCTGCGTCCAGGTTCATCGACTGCCAACGATGCCACGCCGCGATGCAGCAGGTCGGGTAACCGAAAAGGGCACCGAGCTCGTGTTGGACCTGGCGTTGTTGAGCACCTTGGCTCGCTTCGGAGAGGCGCGCCGTCAGTTTATCCGCCTGCGCCGCCAAATCGGGATCTGCCGCCACGAACAGCGTGAAGCGATCGCCTGCCCCTCCGCGCTGCGTCACGGCGCATCGATAGTCCGGCCCGCGATGGGTGTGGAGGCCGAGATCCCGGGCAATGGTATCGATCACAGCCGCGCCGGACGCGTTGGCGTTCTCGTAGCTGGCGACTCGCCGAAAACCGGCGGCGACGGCGAACGGTCGGTAAGCAAGCGTGGCCACCAGCCCACCGGCGAGCAACCGAGATGGCAGCTCATCGGAAGGGCCCGGCATCTGCGACTCTGCGCCGGGGCTTTCTTCGTTGCGCGTCGCGCCGTCTGCGTGCTTTTGCCGTTCGGCCAGCGACCAGGCACCTGCGCCGCCAAATGTAGACCGACCCCAGCGGACGAGGGCTTCGTCGACGTCCGTGCCGCAACCGTGCAAGAGATCGGGGGCGTGGGGCCACGATTGGCCGTCCTCGATGTGCGCTGCGATGGCGTCAAAGAACGCGTTGGGCCCCCGCTCGGTGTCTTCTCGACGCACCGAACAAGCCCCGTCATCGCGGTCGATCGCGAGCGAAATGCGGCCACCGCTGTTCAGTTCGACGCTGCCCTTTGCGCCGTCGACCGAAATCGCCGGTATCGGACCGGGCCCGGCGACGCGAATCTCGGCGTTCCAATCGTCTCCGCGTGTCGACAAGACGAGATCACGGAGGCTGTCACCAGTCAGCCAAACGCGTGACTGCGGGCAGGCCGTCAGCAACCTTACGATCGCAAGCCCCTGTGCGAGCCGGTCCCACGCGAGGCGCCAGCGCGACGTCGCCAAGCCCGGATCGTCCAGGGGCCCCACCGCTTGGGGCATCACGACCTCGACGGATTGGACCGAGCCAATTCGCTGCTCGGCGATATGTGTGCGGCATGTCGCGACGGACCCCAAGGCGAGCCACATCGAGCAAGCGCGCGCGTTGGGGGGGAACTCCACGGCGTCGCGGGCGGACGTGGGGCCGTGCAGATAGACGTCGACGTCACGGTTTTCGGGCCCGATCCGCGCCTGGTCGGCAGCGGCACCGGTGGCGAGGATCGGTAGCCCCGAGAGCACATCGCCAAGGCCGAGAACACCCATCGCGAGCTCCGTCGGCGATCCGGGACCGATGTGACCGCGCACAGCGAGGCGGTTCTGGCGACAAAGCGCGGCGACCCAACCGTCTGAGACGTCGCCACTGACCAGCGCCGGGATGCGCTTGGCGCGCGTGTCGACGGGTCTGAAAGCGGTCTTGAAGCGCACCCGTAGACCATCGATCCACACGGCATCGAGCCCCGCACGGCGCGCACAGTCGATGGCGTCTGCCGGGGTCTCGACGATGGGTTCACCGGCCTGGTTGAAGCTTGTGTTGAGCACGAGGGGAAGGCCCGTCTGTTGCTCGAACGCCGACAGCAACCGGTGATAGGCGCGTTGCTCGCCATGGACAGTCTGGGCGCGCGTGGTCCCGTCGATATGGACGGCCGCAGGGGCCTCATTGCGGGTCTTTTCGGTCGCCGTGAACGCCATGAGCATGAAGGGCGAATGTTGCGGCTCATGCAGCCATCCAGCGGCGTGTTCGGCGAGGATCGACGGCGCGACTGGCCGCCAATGCTGGCGCAGCTTCGTGTCGTTGATGCGGTCGGTGATGGCGGCGTGGCGCGGGTCTCCGAGGATCGACCGGTGGCCGAGGGCGCGTGGACCGAACTCAGCGCCGCCTTCGAACCAGCCGATGACCATGCCTTCGGCGATATCTTGGGCCGCGCGCGCTGCCACCTCCGCGCTGTCGCCTGCGCCAACTGAATCGATTTCAGCGTCTTGCAGCTGAGCGACGGCCTCGTGAATCGTCTCGGCCGATGTTCGAGGCCCGAGGCCGCCATCGAGCACCGCACGACCGACCGGCTCGCCCGCCCGCATCGCCCACAACAGCGCCGCACCAGCCGCGTTGCCCGGGTCCCCGGGGCTCATCGACACCCAAACCCGCTCAGCTTCCGGCATTCGAGCTACCGCACCGTTGAGCGAACAATTGAGCGCGACTCCCCCTGCCAAACAAATGTCACGCAGACCGGTTTCGACGATGGCGTCGGCGATAAAAGCGAGCACCGTGGTCTCGAGGGAGGCTTGGACATCCGCCGCGAGGTTGGCGTGGCGAGGTCGCTCGATTGCTGCCCAGGGCGCCCTGCCTTCCCGCCACAACGGATCGTGCATGTCGCTCAGAAAGGCGCTGTGGACAGTCCATCGTCCGGTTCGCTGCAAGAAACGAGCGGCTCGATGCGAATCGACGCGCCCGTAGCCGGCCAGGCCCATGAGTTTGCCTTCACCGCCCTCGCCGAAGCCGAGCAACCCGGTCGCCTCTTCGTACACGCCGCCGATCGGCACGGGCTGCCAGGCCACGGAACCAAGTCGCTCGAAACCGGCTGCCGAGGCACGAAAGACGACGAGCGTGTCGTTATCTCCGTGGTTGTCGACCGTTACGACGAGCGCCTCGGCAAAGCCGGAGGTCAGGAAGGTCAGCGCTGCATGGCTCAGGTGGTGCAAGCCGTGGCTTTCGGGACCACCGTCGACGCGCGGAAACGGCGCGGTGTTGCGCGGACTCAAGCCCAAGGCGCTGCGCAGACGGCGCTCGCTCACGTTGCCCGCGACGGCATCGATGTCGTCGAGCGTCAGGTTCGCGTCGCCAAGCACGCGGCGGAGCGCACGCAGGGGCATGGACTGATCGAAGCGACGGCGCGAGTGCCGTTCTTCGGCGCTGGCCAGGACCAGCCTGCCATCGACCACGAGGGCGACGGTGGCCTCCTTGTTGCCGGCGTCGATGCCGAGGATGCGCATGGCGCAAGCGTACGCGACGGCGCGGCATGCGACCACCGCGTGGGTTGCCCGGTCGTTCTCGACACGGCACAGCGATGAACCTGCAGCGGTGATGCGGCAACGCAACAACGGCGGCAAGAGGCATTGCACCCGACCGCCCGACGGAGGCAAACGATGGTGAAAAGCAACAGCGGTCTGGCTGACAAGAGGTTGAATGTCGCCAAGAGCGCCGCGGTCCTGGCGACGATGATTGCCACGGTAATCACCGCGACCACGATTCCGACCGCGCACGCTTCGGAGCTTACAATCACAAGACTCCAGCAGGCATCGCGCCACGCACTGGCGCTGGCCGGGCTCATCGAACGGGAGCGGTCGCACCTGCAAGTGGCGCTGGCCCACGGGGAAGCCGGTTTCGTCGCATGTCAGGCGAACCTGGATCGTCAGCTGGCGACGATCGCCAACACGGGTCTGAAATCGCTCGAAGATGCGCTGAAGTCTGCGCGCGCCGGTGACTTCGCCAGGGCCGAAAAGCTGGCTGGCGCGGTCGCTGCGGCAACCATGCGAGCGCGCGCGGTCGTGGCTCTCAGCGGAACGTGCAAGCCCAAACAGCGGCAACGTTGCGCCGGAACATCCGGATGCACCCGCGTCGCGGTTTCCCAGCGCGGCGCCCCTCTTTTCATCGGCACGCGAGATCTTCGCCCGCACACCCGCCGCACGTACATGCCACGCGGCACCCGCTGGGACGTCATGTTGAGGTAATGTGGCCGCGCGGTTGATTGATGCGCTATCGTGGCGACGTGGAAGCCGCCATGCACACCCGTTCCATGACCCGCCCAGCGACCGTGGCACGCGTCGCATTCGCAGTGTTTGCTGCGATCGGCGTTGCGGCGATCGCGGCCTGCACCGACGAAGACGACCCAGCCGACGAAGTGCAGCCCGACGCGACCAACGCGACACCAAACATCGTCAACGTCGACCTGCTCGACCCGGCTTGCAGCGACCGGAATTGGCAAGCGCCGACATTCGCGGCGCCTCTGACGACGTTTGCGACCGCGACTGACCACGGCCACATCTTCCCGACGGTGCCGATCGTCTACAAGACTCACCCCCCGTCGAGCGGACCGCACCGGCCGGCGTGGGCCAAGTGGGGGCTGTACACGTACCTGCCGCCGCAACGCTGGCTCCACAACCTCGAGCATGGCGGCATCGCATTGCTCTATCATCCCTGCTTGCCGACCGATCAAATCGAAGCGTTCGTCCAGTGGGCAAAGACCTATGAGCCGCGCGACAAACACGACTACCTCTGGGTCATGACCCCATATCCTGAGCTGCCGGCCGCGGTCGCCGCGGTCGCGTGGGAGTGGACGATGCTCGCGGGCGCCTTGACACCGACCAGCTTTGCGCAGTTCACCGAGGCGCATCACCGGATGGGCCCCGAGGCAGTCAGCATGAACGGGCCGTACGACATCAACTGGGTCGAGAAATGACCCACGTAGACGCCCGGCTCCCAGCTATTGGCGACGAGTTGGCGGGCCGGTGGCGGATCGTGGCGGTCGACGCCCGTCACGGCCGATTGCGGTGGACCTTGCAGCGCGGCGATGACGCCGTGGTCATCGGTCTGGCGGTCGCCGAGGAAGGTGAGGGCGGCGCATGGGCACGGCCCGGCGTACGGGCTTGGTATGAGCGCAATAGCGTCGAGGCGGTTCACTTCGACGCGGCCGCGAACCACCTGCTGGAGAGCTTGGGAAACGACGGCGTGCTCCAGTTGCAGGGTTGGATCGATGCGCGCCAGGCCGCACCGCCGCGGCAGGCCCCTGAGACCCATGTCTCGCGGACCGTTCCTGGCGATTTCGCGCAACCGGACACCCCATTGGCCGGTGGATGGCGCGTGGCAGCGACGGCAATCCGCGGGCAGAGCATCCATGTCGATGTCACGAGCGAAGATGGCTCAACAACGACGCTGCGTTTTGCATGCAGCGACGGACCGGCCGGACCGTTCGGGCGTCACGGCATCTCAGTGACCCATTCAAGCCGCGCCGGGAACACATCCGGGTGGGCGGAGCGACTCCACGCCGCTGCAAATGCGTGGTTGGATCGACTCGACGAAACCCCAGCAGGTGTGCACGCGGCGATCCGGGCCGCTACCCGTTCACCAACCGCCACGGGCCTCGCGAGCGCACACCGCAGAGTTGTGGTTCGCGAGTCCGATGCCGACCGCGCAGCGAGTCGAGCAGGCCGTTTGTTGGACGCCATGTCGGCCGGCGTCAACGACGCTACGACCCTGGTCACCGACCTTGAGCCGTCCGATGGGCGTATCCAGACGCTGGTCGACAAGGCCCGCGACCGCGGCATCAAGCTCGTCGTCGATCGACGCCAAGTCGGCCAACAGCGCGCGATCCGAACGGGGGAGCGACCGAACATCCCCTCCGAACTCGAGCTGGTCGTCGAATCACCGACGTCACCGAGTTCCTCTTCAGAGGCCACAGGAGATTGGCAGCAGCGCGTGCGCGACGAGCTGATTGGACATCCCGACCGCAGCCTCGTGCTTGCCGAGATCCTGTCGGCCGACGAGGTGCCGATGTGGCCATGCGCGCTGCCTTGGGTGCGATTCGAAGTGAGCCCAAACGGCTGGTTCGGCCCTTGCTGCCGGGACTACCAGGCGCTGCACACCCGCTTGCCGCGGACCGCCCTGCCCGACGTCGCTTGGAATGGACCAGCGATGCAGGCGTTTCGCCGCGCGATGACGACCGCCGGGCATCCATCCACATGCCAGGCGAGCTGCCCGTTCTTGCACGCGGGGAACCAAAAGCCGGCCGATGTACGCGTTCCGGGTGGGCCGGCGGCCGCTGTCGAAAACGCCATCGTGGCCATCGAGGACATGATCTCCGGCGCCGAGGTCATGCGCGCCGACCCGATGCAGCTTTGCCTGGCCGCGACGACTTTCTGCAACTACGACTGCCTGATGTGCGACTACGGCGAGACGGGAACGCTGGACGACGAGCTCCCGAGCGCATTTTGGGAGAGCCTTCGTGGGCTGCTCGGGTCGGTCTTCTTCCTCGAGGTCAACGGCGGCGAACCCCTCGCTTCACCGGTCTTTCGCGACTTCCTGGGCACGCTGGATGCCCGCGAGTTGCCACAGTTGCGCATCCTCTTGATCACCAATGGTAGCTACCTCACGCCCAAGCAGCTGCGGCGCTACGCCAACGTGCCGTTCGAGAACATCACGCTGAGCCTCAACGCCGCGAGCGAAGACTGCTACGCCCTCGTCAACCGCGGCTTGCCCTGGAGCCGGATTCGTCAGCACCTCGACGCGATCGCCGCGACCAGGCGGGCCGGAACGCTTCACGGCCGAGTCCAGTACTCGATGGTCGTTCTCAAGCAGAACCGCCACGAGATCGAAGCGTTTGCTGATCTCGCGAGGGCGGATGGCGCGGCCGTCCGCTACCAACTGCCGCTCAAGGACCGCAACGACTCGTCCATCATGACCGATGAGACCGCGATGCTCGATGCGATGGCGCGGCTGGAACGCGTGGGGAAGTCGCTGCTCGACGCGGGCCGGGTGCGGGAAGCTCGCGGAGCGATCGGAAGCGCGCAGGTCCTTTTCGAGCGAATCGCCGCCGGGATCACGCGGCCTCTTTGAGCGCCAACCCGGTCGCCACATTGCACCAAACGCAACCATGCGGTGCCGGTAAATATTCCACACCCGACATAACAACGGCCAACACGCGATTTTTCAGGTCGTTAAGGCCACACACCGAACACACCAATCACATTTTCGATCGTTTCGGTCTGTTATTATTCGCTATTTTGTTTTTGACGAAGTCGCTGACTGCGGCATGCGCCCGGCTCGTCTCGGGGTGAAACGGCAGCACGGCGCAATACACGTGGACCATAGCGTCGGCCTCCATGTACGTGACGTCGACGCCAGCATCCCGCATGCGTTGATCGAGCTCGCGGTTCTCGCTGACGAACAGCTCGGCGCCACCGGTGATCACCAGTGTCGGCGGCATATGCCCGAGTTCGCCGCGGATGGGCGACACCAGCGGATCATCAAGCGGTCGGTCGCCGGCGTACCAGGCCCCAAATCGGCGCAGGACGGGCGGCTGCAGGTAGTCCAGGTGCGCGTTGGCCTCGACGCTGGCACCGGTCGCCGTGAGGTCGACCCACGGCGAGAACACAACAGCCGCGGCGGGCATGGGCCGGTCGCCTTCTCCGCGTCGAAGGAGCGTCGCAATCGTGAGTCCACCACCGGCCGAGTCGCCGCCGATCCACAGCTTCTTGGCGTCGATACCGCTGCCCATCAGCTCGTCCAGCGCGGCATCCGCGTCGTCGAGCGCGTGAGGAGCCGCGTGCTCGGGGGCCAATCGGTAGTCGAGCGCGTGACACCGACTGCCCGTGGCGGCGGCGATGCGCGCGATCAGCAAGCGATGCGTTTGAGGCGAACACGTCACGTACCCGCCGCCATGAAGGTAGAGGCACTCCGCGTCACCGGGAGTCCAGTCCCTTGGTGTAAACACGCTGCAAGGACGTTTGCCGAGCGTCGTGATGGTCTCGGACACCGCGCGGCGCAATCGCGGCGTCAACGAGGCCGGCGGTAGCGCGCGAATCTGGGTCACGGAGGCTGTTTGGGCAGCGACCAGCTCACGCCGCAACGTCCCGATGATGACCTCTTCGAGCCAGCTCCAACTCCGGTGAGCGGGACGACCGAGAAGGCGCCGCCACGTCGTCGCCATGACGGTGATGAACGACGAAAGGGCCATCCGCAGCAACGTCCGCAGCATCGGCCAGGTGATCGGCATGGCGCGTTCTATCCGATAGCAGCAGGGCCTGTCATGTGCGCATCCGGCGGCTTGCGGCGCTTTGTGGCGTATGCGAGCGTCACCAACCCTGCGCGATCGTGGTGCCGATGAGCTTGCGGGGCCCCGACTGACAGACAAGGAGCCCCCGATGGCCGACCTCTACCTTGGCAGAACCGTGGACCCCGCGACCGGGCAGGTGACCGAAGAACGCGCCACTTTCGACTCCAACCGGCTCGTTACACACGCCGTGGGCGTCGGCATGACCGGGTCGGGAAAGACGGGCCTGTGCATCTCGCTGCTTGAGGAGCTGGTGCTCAACGACGTGCCGCTCGTGATCATCGATCCCAAGGGCGACATGGCCAACCTCGCGCTGCTGTTCGACGAGTTCAAGGGCGAGGATTTTGCCGATTGGGTCGATCCCGGCGAGGCCCAGCGCAAAGGCATGAGCATCCCCGACTACGGCGAGAAGATGGCCGGGGTTTGGCAGAAGGGGCTCGCTGATTGGGAACAAGGCCCTGAGCGCCTCAAGGAGCTGCGGGAGAAGATGGCGCTGACCATCTACACACCCGGTTCCGATGCGGGTGTCGCCGTCGATGTTCTCGGAGCCTTTGCGCCACCGTCCGACGCTGTGTTGAACGACCCAACCGCGCGACGTGAGCTCGTGACCGGCACCGTCTCGGGCCTGCTGGGCCTCGTGGATGTCGAAGCCGACCCCGTTCGCGATCCTGAACACGTGATCTTGTCGCGGATCGTCGACCAGGCATGGAGCGCCGGCGAGAACCTCGATGTTCGGATGCTGATCGAGCGCCTTGTCGATCCACCGTTCGAGCGCGTTGGGGTTTTTGCTGTCGACGAGTTCTACCCGCCCCGCAACCGCCGCAAACTCGCTATGAAGCTCAACGGCATCGTGGCCGCCCCGGCGTTTGAGCCCTGGACTCGGGGCGTTCGATTGGACGTGGACCGCATCGCCGACCCTGTGCAGGACGGCGACAAGAAGCGCGTGCCGGTGTCGCTTTTCTATCTCACCCACCTCAACGACAGCGAACGCATGTTCTTCGCGTCGCTGCTCCTCGAACAGATCGTGGCCTGGTCACGCGCACAGAGCGGCACATCGTCGCTGCGGATGCTCGTGTACTTCGACGAGGTGTTCGGCTACCTGCCCCCATATCCGCGCAACCCGCCGACCAAGACGCCGATCCTCACGTTGATGAAGCAGGCACGCGCTGTGGGCGTCGGCACCGCCTTGGTGACACAGAACCCGGTCGACCTCGACTACAAGGCCCTCTCGAACGCTGGAACGTGGTTCATCGGCAGGTTGCAGACGCAACGCGACCGAGAACGCGTGCTCGACGGGCTGCTGAGCGCCGGCGGCAAGGTCGACCGCAAAGACATCGACGGAATGCTCGACCAGCTGCGGTCGCGCGTCTTCCTGGTTCACGACGTCAAGGCCGACGGTCCCCGCCTGCTGCACACCCGGTGGGCCATGAGTTTTCTGCGCGGGCCCATGGCGAGGCGCGAGGTTGAACGGCTGATGGCGTCCGGCCGCCTCCACAAGCCCGAAACATTTGCGGAACGTGCCGGGGAAGCGCCCCCGAGCGCGCCGCCGAATCAAGCCGAACAACCCGGATCGAAGTCCGAGGGCGTCGCGCCTGCTGCGTCCCATCGCCACAGCAACTCCGCGCCCCACGTCGTTTCACAGGCCCACACGGACCGAGACTCGCGGTCGGTGCGAATCGTCGAACACGTCGTGCTCGTCGAGAAGGAAAATGAGGTGCCCCGCGACCCGCGCTGGTCCATGCCTGCGTTGCCCGAGGGAATTCCGGCCCTCTTCTTGCGCCCCGAGGTCGCGTTATCAGCCCGCATGGGCGGCGTCTTCGCTGAACACACCCAGCCCGCGCGCAACGATGGCCGGATCCGCTACACGCCCGCGCTGTACGCCGTCGCTGAGCTCAGGTTCGACGAGTCGCGCGCCGGCTTCGACCTGCGTGAGACGCAGCACCGCCTCTTTTTCCCGCTGACCGGCGACGCGCTGCCCACCAACCCGCTGTGGCCACCGTTGAACGAGCGCGACACGACTGCGAACCCTCCACGTGACGGTTGGTTTGATAACCTGCCAACCTTCTTGGATGAATCCGTCGAGTTCGAGACGGTCCGAGAGCGCATAGCGAGCGAATTGATCGAGCGTCAATCGCGGGGCATGTGGCTCAATCGCAAGATCGGCATGTACGGCAAGCCCATGGAGACACGCGTCAGCTTCATGGCGCGCTGCAGCGCACGTATCGAACGGGCTATCGATGATAAAACGGCCGGGCTGCGCGACGACTACGCCCAACGAACCCGCACACTCGAGGCGAAGATCCGCGGCGAATACGAACGGCTCGCCGCGCTTCACGCCCACGCCGACAAGCTCCACCACGCCGCGATCGCAGCGGCCGCCGCCAACGTGATGGCGCCTTTCTCCGGCCAGGAGATGCCCGACGATGTGCGTCAAGCATGGGTCGCTGTGAAGTCGCAAAAGTCATCGGTGGGCGGGCTCAACGACCAACTCCTGGCGCTCGAAGACGACCTGAAGAAGGACATCGCGCGGATTCGGGCCGCCTGGGAACCGCTGGTCGGCCATATCGAAGAGCACGCGATCTCGCTCAGCCGCGAGGACATCACATTCCCGTTCTTCGGGGTTCTCTGGGTGCCGGCGACGAAACGGCCGCTGTAGCTGCCGAGCCCGTGTAGAAGGTCCAGAACGTCTAGAACGTCTAGAACGTCTAGAACGTCTCGAATTGCACGATCAGCGTCTCGGCCGACGAGATGGCCTGCTTGACCCAGACCTTGGTCCAGCCCTTGCTCGCGCTGTTCTTGACCACCAGGCCGTGCCCGGAACCGACGCTGAAGAATCGTCCCTGCGCGTCCTCGACGGCGGCGGGTGACGGCTTCTGGTAGCCGATCTCGCCGAGGCTCTTGAAGACCTTTGGGATCTTGTTCGCGCTGACCTCGGTCATCACCTTGAGGGGCTGCGTGTCACCGTCAACCTGTCCCGACCACAGATCGAAACCCGATGTCTTGCGCTTGTACACGAGCAAGTCGGCCGTCTCCAGCGAGACCTTTGGCTCCGTCTCCGACGTGAGGACGCGGCAACCATCGAAGAACAGACCCTCGTTTATCTTGACGCTCAGTTCGCCGGGACACGTCGGGGTTGTGTCCGCCGTCGTTGCGTCGCTCGCGCAGCCCGCGGACACAAGGCTGGCGAACGCGACGGGCCAAAGCAGCGTGGCAAAACGAGTCCTGGTGGCGGCGAACAACATGACAACTCCCCGGTCGCGCCCTGACATACCATGAAGGCAGCCTGATTCGAACAACGGCATGCTGCGTTACCGATGGGGCCTTTAACGCTTGGCGCACGGGCGGCATCTGCTGGTGTGCACGAGCGACGAAACGGCCGAGCCGGGAGCATCCAGTGACTCAAGCGGCGTTGCAGCACGAAACGGATGCGGAGGTCGTCGACCTTGAGCAGCGGCGTGTGCAGGCGGCGCTGGCCGGTGACGGACGCGCCTTTGCGGCCCTGGTGCGCCCGCACTTGCCGATGCTGTACCGGGTCGCAGCGCGCTCCGGTGGGGCCGAATTCGCGGAGGATGCGGTGCAAGAGACGTTGACCATCGCGCACAGCCGGCTCGCGGACTACACGCCAGGGACGTCCTTGAAGTCGTGGCTCGCGTCCATCGCCGCGCAGCGGGCGTGGACGAACCTGCGCGGTGAAATGAGGCGTCGGCAACGCAACGAGCTCGCCGTCGTGCACGATTCGCCAGCGACGCCCGAGCAGGAACTGGCCGCGACGAGGCTACAGAAGCGCGTCCATGAAGCGCTTGGCCGGCTCCCTGAGAAACGTCGCAAGGCCGCCATGCTGCGGCTCGATGCGGGGCTGTCGTACGCGGAGATTGCAACGGCAGTTGGAAGCACCGAGCGGTCGGCCCGGGTGCTCGTCCACATGGCGCTCAAGACGCTGCGCGAGGAGCTGGGCGACCTGCTCGGCGCGCGCTCCAGGGAAGGTGGAAAATGACGGACAACCGCCACGAAAATCATGATGGACCAGATCACGGTTCAGAATCTATCGAACGAGAACTCCAGTCACTATTTGATGAAGCAATGCTTGATGTGGACGACGCGACGTTGGCGCGACTCGACGGATTTGCGGCGTCTCTCGGGACCGCAGATTCGGCCAAAGTCGTGGCGCTTCCGGTCAGGCCTGGTGGCACAAACCGCGCCAAGCGCAGCAACTTTCGCGCGGTTCGGATCGCCGTCGCTGCGGCGCTTGCCGCGGTGGTTGGGTGGTCGTTGGTGTCGTCCAGCGGCGGCGGCGGTGAGACGACGAACGCGCCGGCCGTCGCGAAGATCGCGCCCCCGGATGCCGGCCCAAACTCTGCCGGGGCGGAGCCGGTCGCCGTGGCTGCGATCTCCAGCGCCGAGGACGACCAACCCATGTTTCTCGCGATGATCGACGACCCTCTCGAAGGGTTGGGCATCGACGAGGACGCATGGCTCGATGAGGCGTTCGACGACGAGGACAATGAAACGAGCCGGAGCGCTGCGGCCGGCACATGGCTCGACCTCGGCGCCACCGGTTACGAGGACGAAACGGAGCAAACGCGATGAAACGGGCTCTTCTGATTGCGATGATCGCGGCGCTGCTACCGGCGCTGGCTGTGGCGCAACCCCATGGCGGACCTGGACGGCCCGGCGCGCACGGCCACCGCGGCCGGCCGCTGCACCGCATGTCGGCCAAACAACGTGAGCAGCTGCGCAAGACGATGCGAACCGCTCGGGCGGCTGCCTTGCGAGCCGAAGTCGCCCTGCCCGCCTCCGCGCACGCCAAGATCGTCACGATTTTGGATGGCTTCGACGTGCAACGTCAGAAGATCCAGCGCGAGCTGCACCGCACAGGACGCGCGCTGCATCTGCTGGTCCGCGCGGGGGAGACGGACGACGCCCTGTTCAAGCACGCGATCGACCGCATGATGGCCGCGCGAACGAAGAGCTCGGCGCTGCGTGCGCAGGAGTTTGCCGCCATGCGCAAGGTGTTGACGCCCAAGCAGACCGCTCAGCTGCTGATGGCGCTCCCCCGGATCCACGAATCGGTCCACAAAGGCATGAGATCAAGTCGCAAATCGCGACTGCGGCGGCAAGCACTCGAGCTCTTGAAGCAGCGAGATTGATCGCTGAGCCAGGCGAAATCGCGACAGTGTGAGTCGCGCACTTGATACGCGCGCCTATTTCTTGAACGGGTCGTCGCAAAGAACGTCGATATCTTTGCCCTTCTCCTTCACCTTTACCTTCGCACCTACGCGACAATAAAGGGCACTTTGCTTACCAGGCTTGCTCAAGTCATCGAACCGTAAGTCGGTCAATGAGAGCCGGTCGGCGCCCTTGTGCAGAACCGTCGCACCCCAAGCGCTCTTGCTGTCGTTGCCGAACGCGCCCTCGGGCGTGACGGTTTGCTGAACGAAGATCGTCGGTTCACCCTTTACCTCAGCGATATCGCTACAGAAGTAGTAGCCGTCGAGCTTGGCGTCGACGGCCTTGCCGAGGTCCTTGCCCACAAGCCGACTCGACCAATGATTGCCATCGATGGAGATGGTCTCGCGATACAGGCTGCCATCCTTGGACTTGAGCGGGGTGCGCGGATCCTCGGTGTCGAAGTCGACGAGTCGCCACGTGCCTTGCAGGTCTTTGCGGCCGCCGCGGCAGACGTTGCACGTGTAGGTGGTGCCCTTGTGCGTGAACGCGGCCCAGGCTCGCTTCTTTCCGTAGACGCCGTCGTCGAAATTTGTGCACTTCGCGTTGCGCCCCGCTGGCCCCGCGTCGCCTGCTGTGGCTGCGTCGGCGGACGATGAGCCGCCATCGTTCGAGCCGCCAGCGTCGGCCCCGCTCGCGCCATCCGCCGTCGCGCCGCTGTCCTTGTCCGTGCCTCCGCCGTCATCATCGGAGCACGCAACCGCGAAGCCGCACGCGATGACAATGAGCACGTGTGGCCAGCTGCTGCGTAGCGTCCGCTTCGTCGTTGCCATCACCATCTCCTGCGTTGGCCAAGGTCGGCACGCTTACAGGTGCCGGACTCCGTGGTCTCCCGTCAACTTGAACGCGGCCGAGCCGGACTTTCGATAGCCCGTCAACGCCGACCTCACCCGCCGCAGCTCCACCTCGAGGCGATCGATCACGCTGTCGATATCCGTCACCGGGTCGGGTGTCTCGAGCTGCTGGAGCAACATCGCGGCCTGTCGTGCCCCGACCGAACCGCACGAACCCTTGAACTTGTGGGCGGCTTCTTTGAGCATTTTCGCGTCGCCGAGCTTGGCCACCATACGCAAATCGCGCACGCCGTCTTCGGCCGCTTGCAAAAACATGTCGACGGCCATCGCGACGACTTCGGGGCCCCCGGCTTTCTTTAGATTGCGCAAAACAGTGGCGTCGACGGGCATGCCCGAGCCCGTCTCGCGGAAACCGCCGCCGCCAGATGGGGCGTGACGCGCGCGGTCGGGGAGCCACTTGCCCACGACTCGCTGTAGCGCGCCAGGATCGATCGGCTTGGTCAGGAAGTCGTCCATCCCGGCGTCGAGGCAGCGTTGCTTGTCCCCTGCCATGGCACTCGCGGTCAGCGCGATGATTGGGACACGTTCGCTGGGTTTTTCGGCTTGGCGAATGGTACGCGTGGCCTTGAAGCCGTCCATGACCGGCATTTGTCCGTCCATGAACACCGCGTCGTAGCGTTTGGCCGCAGCTGCCTGGACCGCTTGTTCGCCGTTGTGCACGACATCGACGCGCAGCCCGAGCGTCTCGAGCACCTTGACCGCGATGACCTGGTTGATGCGGTTGTCTTCGGCGAGCAGCACCAACCGCCGGGCTTTGGCGCGGGCCTCCTGCATCCGGTGCACGGTCACCATCAGGTTCTTCTTCTTCTTCTTGCCGGTGATGCGCGTGCCACTTGTGTTCCTGCCGAGCGCCGCGGTCAGACCATCGTGGAGGAGTTCAAGAGTCAGCGGATGGGTCAGGTAGCACGCGTACCCGGCGTCAGCGACCGCGGCTTCGTTCACCGCTGTGCTGTCGGCCGTGATCAGCGCAAGGACGAGGCCAGTGTGGGCGGGCTCGCTCGTAACCGTTGTGCCAAAGCCAATCGCGTCATCGCCAGCGGTCGGAAGGTCGACAACACATAGCTCGAAGGGTTTTCCCGCACGCACACCCGCCGAAAGGGCCTGGATGCCGGCGATCTCGCCGTGTGCGATCTGCGCTTCCATGCCAAGGCGCGCCAATCGCAGCACCATGGACTCGTCGTGACCTTCGATGTCGGTGACCACGAGCGTCCTCACGCCGCGCAATCGAGGCAGCGCCGCGGCGACTTCCGCTTCGATGGGCGAATCAGCGATCGGGCACTCCAGCTCGAAGAAGAACGTGCTGCCCTTGCCGATTTCGCTCGTGCACCCGATCACGCCCCCCATCAGCTCAATCAGCTGCCGACAGATGGACAACCCAAGCCCTGTGCCGCCGAACTTTCGAGTCGTCGAGGTGTCGGCCTGTTTGAAGGGCTCGAAGATCTTGTCGGCCTGCTCCGCGCTCATCCCGATGCCGGTGTCGATCACCTCGCAACGCAGCCGCACGCGTTCGCCATCCCGGGCCAGCATCTTCAAGTGGACCTCGATGCGGCCCTCTTCGGTGAATTTGACCGCGTTGCTCACGAGGTTGAGCAGCACTTGGCGGAGACGGCCGGGGTCGCCGACGATGCGTTCGGGGATACTCGGCGGCTTGAGGAACACGACGTCGACGGCCTTCCTCGCGCCGCCCATCGACATGATGGTCACCACTTCCTCGATCATGGCGACGAGGTCGTAGTCGGTGTTTTCGAGCTCGAGCTTGCCCGCCTCCACCTTCGAGAAGTCGAGGATGTCGTTGATGATGAGCAGCAGCGCATTGGCCGATGTGCGGATCATCTCGGCGTAGTCGCGCTGATCTTCGCTGAGCCGTGATTCCAGCATCAGCTGCGTCATACCGATCACCCCGTGCATGGGCGTGCGGATCTCGTGGCTCATGCGGGCGAGGAAGTCGCTCTTGGCGAGGCTCGCGGCCTTGGCGTCTTCGGTCGCGGCGCGGGCTTCTTCGGTGGCGGCGCGGGCCTCTTCGGTCATCGCCCGCGCCTCGTCGTGGGCAGCGCGAAGCTCGCTTTCGGTCTTCTCGCGGTCGGCCACCTCGTTATCGAGCTGGACCTGCAGATCGCGGAATCGGCCCAACACCGAGCCCACGAGCGGCAGCATGAGGTTGGACGTGGCCGACGCTTGGGTCGCAGCGGCCCACCATCCAAGGTCCAGGACGAAGCTATACAGGGCGACATGCAGGCCGAGGCAGACGACCGCGGCCGCTACGCCAACACGCATTCCGAGCATGGCCGCAGCCAGCATGACCAGCAGCGCGCCGATCGCCTCCACGCCGGGACCAAGGGTCCTGTAGAGCGGCACGAAGGCGATCGCATAGAGGATGAATGCGACCGCGCTGACGAGATAACGCGGCGTCGAGCCGCCCGTGGCCGATCGGGTCATCGGAGCGATCCCACGTCAGGCTTGGGCTTCGGCGCCGCCTACGACGACTCCGGCTTCATGCAGCAGGTCTGGAATGCGGTGCAGCTCACCGGCCTTGTCGAGCACTTGGACGTTGCCCAGCGACAGCGCTTCGGTCCGCACAATCGCGCTGAGTGCCCCTGAACAGATGATGACCAAGCCCTTGTAACCGCGCGCTCGGAGCTCTTTGAGGAACGTGAGCCCGTCGAGTCCAGGCATGAGCAAGTCGAGCACGACGGCGTCGGGAGGCGCGTTGTGGCCAAACCACATCTGGGCGTCTTTGGCGCTCTCGATGGTCTCGCAGTCGAGGCCCTGGCGCGTCACGAGTTCGCGCACGAGCCCTCGAATCGCGCGATCATCGTCAACAGCGAGGACAAGCGGTGTCTCGCGTTGGCTGACCTTGTGGAGCGGCTTCATCTCCATGTAGACGTCGGTCTTCGCGACGATTCCCGTCCCGCTCGTGGGTGGGCTCGACTCGTGGAAATCAAACTCGATCAGGCGGGAGCGTTTGCGGGCGCTCGGAAGGTAGTGGGCGGCCCATGCGCGCTGCACGGGCTCGCGGATCTGGTCGAACAGCCGGATCACATCTTGCATCGAGGCGGGACGCTCATCGGGGCGCTTGGCGAGCATCTTCAAGATCATCTCGTCGAGCTCGGGGATGACCCACTCGGCGCCACGAACGGTGGACGGCGCGGGGGGCACTTCCTGCACGATGCGTTCGAGCATCGCTTCCACGTTGCGGGCCGCGAAGAGGATCTCACCGGTCAGCATCTCGAACAGCATCGCGCCGAAGCTGTAGACGTCGGCTCGTTGGTCGGCGGAGCGACCGCGCAGAATTTCGGGGCTGACGGTGCAAGGTGAGCCGAGCATGGTCGACGCCATGGTGCTGTTCAACTCGACGCGTTTGCCGCCGCCCTTGGGCTGAAAAATCGGCTTGGTGAGCTTGGCGACGCCGAAGTCGAGCAGCTTGACCATAAAGCCCTGGGACTTGCTGCGGTCCTTGACCAGGAAGACGTTGTCGGCCTTCACGTCGCGGTGAACGATGCCCATCTTGTGCGCCGCGATCAGGGCGCCGCCGGCCTGTTCGATGATCTGGAAGGTGTCGAGGATGTGCGGGAGCTTGCCTTCTTCGAGGCGGGCGCCGAGGTCCTGACCTTCAAAATACTCCATCACGATGAAGTAGCCAGCGAGCGCGTCGTGGCCGTAGTCGATGACCTTGACGACGTTGGGGTGATTGACGACGGCTTCCGCTTCGACCTCGCGCTTGAATCGGGCGACCGCAACGGCGTCCTGGGTGCGTCGACGCGCGAGGATCTTGATGGCGACCTTCATCGGCAGCCGCTCGTGCTCCGCGAGGTAGACCACGCCGTAGCCGCCCGATCCGAGCACCGACTGGATCCGATAGGCGCCGGCGATGACGTGGCCGAGGAGCGGATCGCTCTCTTTGACCGGCTCGAGCTTCTGGCCGTCGACTCCGCAAAACAGGTAATTGTCGGGATAGCGAGCGCCACACCGGGGGCATTGCATCATGACTGAAGACCGAAGCAGAACGGAGGGCAGTGAGGCGCCAGGCGGTGCCGGCACGCGAGGTGGCCCGTGTGAAACGACGCGCGGGGAGGCGGAGGCGGGTGCGATTCTAGGGTTTCGCAGTGGCGGGAACAAGTTGGTACGGAAAATCGCTCGCGGCATCCTGCGGTTGGCCGGCGAACCGATCGCAGCCTTTGTTCTGTGGTGGGGTACTGCTACCCTCCGCGCGCATTTTTAGTGGAGCACCCGATGCGATCGCCCCTTGAGTGGCTCTCTGCCGCGCGCATTCCCGTTGACCGCGTGGTCGTTGCGCTTTCGACCGTCGCCCTGATCGCGGCCTGCGGAACCTCTGCCACCGGCGGGTCGACCTTTACCGGCGGCGGCGCGAGCGGAAGCAGCACCAGCAGCGGCGGCACAGACGCGGCTGGCACCGACGGCGGAAGCAGCACCAGCAGCGGCGGAAGCAGCACCGGTGGGGCATCCAGCAGCAGCGGCGGGAGCAGCACCAGCAGCGGGTCCAGCGGATCGACAAGCTCGAGCGGCAGCGACGCCGGCGGATCGAGCACGTCCAGCTCCGGCGGATCCAGCACGTCCGGCGCGTCGAGCACGTCCGGCTCCAGCACGTCAGGCGCCTCCAGCACGTCCGGGTCCAGCGGCTCCAGCACCTCCGGTTCGAGCACGTCGGGCTCCAGCGGTTCGAGCACGTCCGGCTCCAGCGGTTCGAGCACGTCCGGCTCCA
>CAZLMW010000075.1:0-38589 GCA_964560875.1 uncultured Enterobacteriaceae bacterium | reverse complement strand
AACGCCGCCGCGATCTTCCTGGCCCCCGACTCGGGGACTTGCTCGCTCACGCACAGCGCGTCGTAGGGGATGCGCCCGGCCTTGTGGAGGATCCGCAGGTTGCCGACCCCGATGACCTCGCCGTGGCGCGCCGAGTTGAGGGTGCCCGAGCTCACAGCAGCCGCCTTGACGTCGCCGTTGAGCACCGCCTGCACCGACTTGTCGTGGCTGCGCGAGAACTCGACTTCCACGTCTTGTTCCGGGTCGATTCCGAGATCCATGAGCGCTGCATACGGGAAAAGAAAGCCTGAACCCGACCGCGGATCGACGAAAAGAAATTTTCCGCCGCGGATATTGCTGGTCCACGGTGACCCGAGATCGCTGCGGCCGATGATGAAAGACGAGTAGAAGCCCACGCCGAAACTCAGTGAAGATCCCAGCAGTTTCAGGCCCGGCGCGTCACGGCGCGCGATGACATAGGACAGCGGCGAGATCTGCGCGATATCGACCTGCCCCGACTCGGTGAGCTCGATCAGTTCCTGGTAGGTGCGCGCCAATTGGAACCGAACCTCGACGCCGAGGCGCTCCCCGATGAACTTCGCGATCGGCTCAAATGCCTCGCGCATGACCGGTTCGGGCAGGTACGGCGTGGCGGCAAAAGTGAAGTGATCGCGCCCCGGCGGCAGGTCCTCCGGCAGGACTTTGAGCGAGCCCTTGATCGTCGGCAGCGGCCTATCGACGGCTCCCAGCAGCTGCATCTGGCCGGACACGCGCTCGTCCTCACAGCCGAATACGCAGAGGGACATGATGACCGCGATGGCGGCGAAGAGGCGCGGCCGTCCGCAGGCTGGGGGTTTGACACGCATGGCGAATCCGGAGTGTCCTCGCGCCGCCGTCACCGTGCAAGCGCGCCGTGGCCCATCCTCGCCACGAAGTCCAGCCTCGCCACGATTTGCGCCAACTCTGACTATCCCATGAATCGATCGCTCGCCGCCCAGGCCCGTGCGCTGCCTGTCTACGCTCACGAGGCCGAGATCCTCGACGCTGTCCGCAACCACCAGGTCGTCGTGATCGAGGGGCCGACCGGCAGTGGCAAGACCACGCAGGTGCCTCAAATCCTGCTCGATGCCGAGATCACCGATCGCGTGATCGGCGTCACGCAACCGCGTCGCATCGCAGCTGTGTCCGTCGCCTGGCGCATCGCTGAGGAACGAGGCGTCGCGATCGGAAAGGATGTCGGCTACGCGATCCGATTCGACGATCAGACCTCGGATGCCACGCGGCTCAAGGTCATGACCGATGGGATCTTGCTGCAGGAGGCTCGCGGCGTTCATGATTTCGATAACTACGGCGTCATCGTCATCGACGAGGCTCACGAACGCACGCTCAACATCGACTTCATCCTCGGCCTCTTGCGGCGGGCGCTCAAAGGACGCGCCGACCTGCGCGTCGTCGTCAGCTCCGCCACATTGCAACCCGCATTGTTCCAGCGTTTCTTCCGCGAGCTCGGCAAAGACGTCCCGCTGGTCTCGATCGACGCCCGGCCGTTCCCGGTCGCGATTCGCTATCGCCCGGCGCGCTATTCGGATCTCGACGGCCTCGTCGACCAGATCTGTCGGCATATCCAACGCATCTGCGACGCCGGCGAAGAGGGCGACATCCTCGTGTTCCTCAGCGGCCAGGGCCCGATCCAACGGTGCGTCAAGGAGTTGGGCCGCCTCGGGATCGATCGGCGCGCGGAAGTGCTGCCGCTGTACGGCGCCCTGCCCCGCGAGGACCAGGAACGCATTTTTGCTCCCGGCGATCGGCGCAAGATCGTGCTCGCGACGAACATCGCCGAGACGTCGATCACCGTCGCCGGCGTGCGGCACGTCATCGACAGCGGGCGCGTAAAGGTCATGCGGGTGAACCCGCGCACCGGCGTTCGTGCGCTCAAGGAGGAGTTTGTCAGCCAGGCTTCGGCCGATCAGCGAGCCGGTCGCGCCGGACGCGTGGCACCCGGAACGTGCATTCGGATGTATCGGCAGGAGGACTACGACGCCCAACAACGCTTCCTCGATGAAGAGGTGATGCGCCTCGACCTGCGCGAAGTTGTCCTGCGCATGCTCGACCTCGGCGTCGAAGACCCCCACAAATTCGCGCTGCCCACACGGCCGCCGCGAGGTCGGCTCAAGGGCGCGATCCGTCAACTCAAGGCGATGGGCGCGATCGATGGACACATGCGGCTGACCGAGCGCGGCCGCAAAATGACCGCGTTTCCGTTGTCCCCACCGCTGGCGCGGGCGGTTCTCGAGGCCGCCGAGCGCTTCCCCGACGTGGTCGATGACGTCCTCTTGCTCGTCTCCGCGCTTGGCGGCCGGCAGCCCTGGGTGTTCACGACCGACAAGGAATCCGCCGCGCGCGCAGCTCACAAGCGCTTTCATCACCCAAAAGGCGACGCGCTGACCCTGCTGGCGCTGCTCAAAGACTTCAAACGACAGACAAAGGGCCGTCGCCCCGACTACTGCGCGCGCCATCACGTCGATCCCGATATCCTCGGCTACACGCTCCACGCCCATGAACAGTTGGTCGACATCTGCGAAAAGCTCGGCATCGAGGTCGAGGGCGGCGGCGGCGAAGACGCGGTTATTCGCTGCCTGGTCGCGGGATTTGTCGACAACCTGCTGATCTCCCGCGGGCGCATGTTCGAAACCGCGCGTGGTTTGCGCGTGGCGGTCCATCCCGGTAGCGCGTTGTGGCGCACCGATCAGCGCTTCCTCGTATCGACTGACATCATCATCTTGCGACGGCCGTATGCTGCGCAGGTTTCGGTGATCCAGGGCGATTGGATCCGCGAGATCGACCCCGAGCTGGCGCAGCAATGGAAGGTCCGAGCCCGCAAGAAGCCGCTTGAGCGCAAGAAGGTCGCGGCCAAAGAGCTGCCGCCGTTCATCGAGGTGGGCGGCGTGCAATTGCCGGTCTCTGTCGACCGCGGTCGGCCATTTGTGCTCATCGACAGCGCCGACATCGACCGCCTCAAGAGCGTCCAGACGGGCACGCTCGAGCGGGACGTCGCGCGCGTGAAAACCGGCATCGACGTCGGCGGCGCTCGTTTCTCGCCCGGGGTTCAGCTGCGCACCCAATTGAAGCTGCTCAGGTGGATGCCGCTTCCGTCTCCAGGTGACGACCTGACGTGCACGGTCCCCGAAGGCGCCCTGCTCGATGTGGAGCGCAACCTGCACGCCCTGCAGCGACATATCGACGCGGTCATGATCCCGATGAAGCCGTCGCGCGGCAAGACGGCCGGGTGGTGCGCGCTGGTCGCCAATGGTGTCGGCGGCTATTGGTTCGAAGTGCTCCGGGGCCTGCGCGACGCGTTGCAGACGACCGTGCTTTCGCTCGAAGACCTGCTCGGCCGCTTGCCCCCAGACGACGCACTCGAAGCCAATGTGCGGGGCAAACTCGAGCGATTCACGACCATCTCCGAGTCGGTCAAGAACGCGTACGGCCCCAAGCGGAAACGCCGCAACCGAGGCCGGTAGCGCGTCCCCTCAGCGTCGTCATCGCCGCGCAGATCTCGTCGATCTCGGCGTCGATGTAGCGGGCCCCGACAGGCACCTGGATGAGCGTGTCCGACAAGGTCTTGGCCATCGGTAAATCTGCGTCGAGAGCATCCGCGATTGCTCTGCCGACGCCGACATCGATTCCGCGCCCGCGGAGCATCTGGACGATCGCGTCACGTTCCCCGCGGTCGGCGGTGCGCACGAGCGCGAAGTAGGCGTTGCCGCGCGTCCTGGCATCCTCGGCAAGCTGTGGATCTTCGATTCCGGCGGCGCCAAGGACTCGACGTGCCATTGCGCGACGGGCGTTCAACCGTGCATCCAGCGTCGCGAGCTGGCGGGTCACGAGGCGGCTCTGCAGTTGACTCCACCCGGCCGGGGGTGAACCGCTGCCCACCCATTTGGCCACGATTCCGACCGCCCGGCTCGCAGGCCCCTCGAACAGCAGCGCCTCGGCGACCGCTTGGCCAACGCGGGCCACGAGATCGGCGCGTGATGCTGTCTTTGCCGTCACTGTCCGCTGTCCGGAACCGCCGCGGACGATGCTCAACCCGCCTCCGAGCGCGGCGATTGTCTTGAGGGCGTCGAAGCTGAAGAACGCCGCGTCTCCAACGTGTCCCACGGGCCCGGCGTCGTCACGGGCGCCGGCGACGTGCGCGCAATCTTCGAGCAGCACAACGCGGCGTGTTCGGCAGTAGTCCGCGATAGGGCCAACGTCGGCGATGCGGCCGAAGAGGTGCGCGAAAACGACGGCCTGGACGGGTTGCCGTTGCAAGATTGGCGCGATCGTGTCGGGTGTGAGCGCCGCGTTTTCGTCGACGTCGGCCAGCACGGGAACGAGACCCGCGGCAGAGAGCGCGCGGGGGACGCCGGCGAACGTGTAGCCAGGCACCAGCACGCGGTCTCCAGCTTTCAACCCGAGCGCTCGCAGGGCCACGAGCATGGCCCCTCGACCGGAGCCCGTGAGTACCGCGTCATCCTGCGGGCCCGCTCCGAGGGCGGCGGCAATCTCCGCGCATACCACGCGAGGATCGGTGCCTTCGCGCAACCGGCCTGCGCGTGCTGCAGACGCGACGATGGACAGGAATCCGGGCGACCATTCGTAGCGGCGGCGTGGGATCATGGACGCGAAGGCCTCGCCGGTTGTCAGGCCGCGAAGAGGCTGAGATCGGTCAAAAGTTGGCCCGGATCCGCGAGGTGATGGCGCGCCACCATACGCAGACTTGGTTCGACGTTGCCGCTGTTCCAGCAAACGTTTTCGCAGCCGCGCACCCGTTCTCGCATCGACGCCATCGCCGCGCTGTGCCACGCCCTGACGAGGCCGAGTGTGCGCACATCGAGCGGCTCCGCATGGTCGTAACAAGGCAGCAGCTGCCCCCAGGGGTCGATATTTCCATAGACGTGCCCGGCGTAGCAGTCCAAAGCGGGGCGCCCCCTCCAAAACCGCGCAAATCCGGACACGAACGCGGCTGATGATGTGCCAAGGCCCGAATCTACGGCGTATTCACGGGCATCGAGCGCTTCTTCGGCGAGCCGGTCGATGGCGTCGTCGGCAAGATCCAGGTCCCGCGCGGCGTCCGCTGGCAGGAAACGATGCGCGAGATTGCGGTGCAGCGGCTGGAACTTGATGGCGGCAACCCCCCACGCCCGAGCGAGGCGAACGGTTTCGCGCAAAGAGCCGAGACTATGCTGGCCGACAACGACGTTGAGCGAGCGGGTGACGGTCGGGGCCTGGGATCGGAGGCGTTGGTTCGCGTCGTGGACGGCTTGCCACACGCCATCGCCGCGGATGGCATCGTTGGCGGCGGCGTCGACGTGGTCGAGCGACAAGGACAGGTGGAGGTGCCCGGCGGTCGCGAGGCGTTGTGCGGCGGCGTCATCGATGCGCGTGCCGTTGGTGTTGATGTGCAGCGACTGGCCGTTGGTCGCCACGAAATCCACCAGGTCGAAGATGTCCCTGCGCAAGAAGGGCTCGCCCCCGCCCAATGAGACGATGCGCGTCCGCAGCTGTTTGGAGTCCGCGATTATGGTGCGCAGCTGCTCGGTTGTCAGGATCGGTCCAGCACCGGGGTAGTGACCGGGAAAACCGCACATCCGGCAGCGCAGATTGCAGGCCTTGATGACCTCGATGTAGAGCAGCGGCATCGTCCTGGGCGCGACACCGAGGCGGCGCGCGACACGTTGATCGACCGCCGTTGCCAGCAGCGACGCGAGCGTGGACGGGTTCATGCCGCGGCTGCGAGGTCTTCGGCCCGACGGTCGCGCGGTTGGTGACGATTCCCCGAGGCTGCGTCGGTCCGGTCGAGCAACAAGTAGCGCATCGAAGCAGCCGCGAGGCGCCATTCCTGCAGGTCGAGCGCGCGGTACACGGCTCGTCGCGTGGCATAGCGCAGCAGGCCCGTCGGTGACAGGTAGTAGTCCATGTAAAACGCGCGCTGCAGCCGTTCAAGCTCCGCCCCCGAGACCTGGCTGACGTTGACGTGCCGCGTCTCGTAGTGGTGCAACTGCGATGGATCCCGCACGTCATCGGCCTGGTCATTCCAAGCTGTGCTGCCCGGATACGGCGTATGGAACGCGACCTGGATCATGTCCGCGTCGACTCGCCGCGCGAGCGCGAGGGTCTGCATCATCTCGGCCCGCGTCTCGTCCGGATGCCCGAGCATGTAGTACGCGGTGAGCCCGAGCCCCGCCGCCTTGATGTCGCGCGCGGCTTGTTCGATGCGTTTGGCGGTCACGCCCTTCTTGATCGTCTTGAGTACGCGGTCGCTGCCCGATTCGACGCCCATCTTCACGGCCGCGCAGCCGGCGGTCTTGAGTGCATCAAGCAGCTGCCTGTCCACCAGGTCCGGGCGGGTCTGGATGACGAAGCGCGCATCGAGCGGCTTGCGGGCCAGGTCCTCGGCGAAAGCGAGCGTGCGGTCTCGATCGAATGTGAACACGTCATCGATCATGTAGAAGGCGCGCAGGCCGTGGTCGCGGCGCAATCGGCGCATGTCGTCCGCGATCCCCGCCGCGGACTGCCCGCGAAAGGCGCGCCCGTAGCTCTGTCGCAGGGTCGGTGAGCAGAATGTGCAGCGGTAGGGGCAGCCGCGCGATGTCAGCAGAAAACCCCAGCGTTGCCGGCCAAACATGGGCACGTGGGTCGAGCGCATCCCGTACTCATCGAGCAGCAACCCGCGTGGGTCGACCCGAAACGCCTCGTCTGCGTCCTCGACCCTGTTCAAGCCCGACATCGAGTTGCCCTGCAGCCAGCCGGGTATCGCCGCGTCCACCTCGCCGCGCAGCACACCGCTGAAAACCGTCCGATCGAAGTCGCCGGGGCGGGCCGTCGCGTGTTGTCCGATCGCGAAGATCTGCGTCTTGGGCCGTCGATCCCGAATCTTTTGGGCCATCTCGTCGGCGACCGACAGCGTCGGCGTCATGGAGTCGATCATCACCACGTCGGGGGCCATCGCGCGAATTCGAGCGATCGCGGCGGCTGCGTCCAGCTGTTCGACGTGCAGGTCGACAACGGTTGCGCGAAACCCGGCGCGCTCAGCGGCGACGCGTGCATTGAGCATCGCGACGGGCCACATCAGGTCATGCGGATGGCGGTTGCGGCGGGTCATCCAGGGCGGCAAACGCACCAGCACCATGCGCCCCGCGGTCCCGTCGCGCCGTGTACGCGGCGAATCGTGGCGGGTGGACACGTTGACTCCGGTGCCTTGCCTTGTCATGAACGCGTGCGCGTCGGGCGGTGAGCGGCCAACGTAACACATCACCCACCTGGGAGATCCAATGGCAGGCATCGACGAGACCCGTTCCTTCGTCCCCGCACACATCGCTGTTCTGACCGTTTCGGACACCCGCGACGAGTCGACCGATCGCTCCGGCGCGACGCTCATCCAGCGCCTCACCGACGCCGGCCATGTGCTCGCGGACCGCGCCATCGTGGTGGACGATGCCGATCGGATCGCGGCGCAGTTGCGCACCTGGATCGCCGATCCCGCCATCGATTTCGTCATCGCGACGGGCGGGACGGGGGTGACCGGCCGCGACGTCACGCCCGAGGCGTTTGAGATGGTCATCGAGAAGGAGATCCCGGGGTTCGGCGAGCTCTTCCGCTGGCAGTCCTACGAGAAGATCGGCACATCGACGATCCAGTCGCGCGCCCTCGCTGGGGTCGCTGACGGCACGTATTTGTTCGCCCTGCCCGGCTCAACAGGCGCGTGCAAGGACGCATGGGACGGCATCCTTCTGTGGCAGCTCGACATCCGCTACCGCCCCTGCAACTTCGTCGAGATGCTGCCCAGGCTGCGCGAGAAATAGCCGCCCTGCTCGGCCCGCAAGCCCAGCGCAGGGGTCGCTCGACCTTGTCCGACGCGATCTTCGCTCACAGTTCCTTTTGCCGGTTCGCACGACGGGTTATCGTCCCGCCGTGAATCCATTTGACGCGAGCTTGGAGAATCTCCGCAACAAGTTCGTCCTCGGGGCGCAGAACCGTCTGCGCCGGATTCGCAACACGCTGCGACGGCTCGAAGACAACCCCAGCGACGAAGCCGCCCTCAACGAGTCGATGCGTCACTTTCACGCGTTGGCCGGCGCGGCGGGCACCTACGGCTTTCCCGAAGTATCCGAGACCGCCGCGGCGCTCGAACAGGAGTGCCACGAGCACATCAACGCCCGCTCGATTCCCAAGATCCGGCAGGTCGAAAACTGGCGCAACGAGGTCCGCCGCCTGCGCCGCGAGTTCGGCATGGCGAGCTCGGGCATCGTCCTGCGGCGCGAAGAAACCGAGAAAAAAGAGTCGGTCCGCGACGTCCTGTTGCTGCAGTCCTTCAGCCGCAACCGCGATCTGTTGTCCAAGGTGTTGAGCGCCGAGAACATGAAGGTCCGCGTCGCCTCCGATCGGGCCACAGCACGCCGCGGAATTCGCGATGCCCTGCCCGACGCGATGATCGTCGACCTTGCGGTCCAGGGGGGCACCGGCGTCAAGGTCGTTGAATACCTGCGCAGTCTCGCCGAAGGGGCCGGTGTCGCCGTCGTCCTCATCAACTCGGAAGACTTCCCGATCGACAAGGTGGAAGCGGTCCGATGCGGGGCCGACGCGCTGATCGAAGCGGGCGCCTTGCCCGAAAAGGTGACCGACCGCCTGCGTGCCCTGCTCGCCCGCGACGAGGGCCGACACAACAATATCCTGTACATCGAGCCCGATCCTGACCAGGTGGCGTTCGTCCAGCGACTGCTCGGCGCCGCTGGCCACAAGGTCAAGGTCTGCCTGGACCCATCCGAGGTCGAGGTGGCGCTCAGCAACGAGATGCCCGACCTGGTTCTCATGGAGGTCGTCCTGCCGGGCGTCAACGGCTTCGATCTCGCGCGCATGCTCGGCGAAGATCCCCGCTACGCGCACATCCCCGTCGTCTTCATGACGACGCGCGACCACGTGCCCAGCCACATGGACGCCCAGGGCGCCGCCGGGCACGAATTTCTGCTCAAACCGGTCGAACCGCGCGTGTTGCTCGGCACCATCACCGCGCACCTCGAACGCGTCCGCCTCCAGGCCACCGCGAGTGAACGCGACGGGGTCACCGGGCTGTACAACCACTCGACCTTCGTGCGCCGGCTCGAGAGCTGGATGCGCACCGGAGAGACGCATCGCCGCCCCAGCTGCCTCGCGCTCATCGACGTGGTCGGCATCCGCGACATCAACCTGAAATTCGGCCATCACGTCGGCGACCAGGTCCTCCGCGAGCTGGCCGAAGTCGTTCGCGGCGAGGTCCGATCCAGCCACCTTGTCGCGCGCTACGGAAGCGACCAGTTCATCTTGATGCTCTACGACCTCGAAGAAAACGACTGCCTGCGCCTGCTCGGGGGGCTGCGCAACGAGTTTTCCGAGAACGCCCGTTTCACGCCGGAAGGTCGCACGTTCAAGTCCGATTTCCGTGCGGGAATCTCGCGCTTGAACCCGACCTGGCGGCGCCCGCAGATTTGGCTCGCTGAGGTCGAATCGGCCCTGCTCGAAGCGAAGTCCATCAACGGGCGTCGTTTCGCCATCGCCGAACGCGCCGGCCGTGGCCACATCGAATCCGCGCTCGCCGACTGAGTCGTAGAGCTGGCCGCGCAATGCCGCCGGGACACGCTCTCCCAGTGCAACGTTGGCCCCGCTCCAAAGCATGACCCGGCTAAAACCAATGCCGATCGTTTAGCCTGTAACATGCTGAAAACATGATGGGATGCTACAGCGCCAGACTCTCCACCTGCCAACGCAGGGGGAGATGGGCCGAAGGCTCAGAGGGCATCTCTCCTGGCGCTGGCGAGGAGAGAGGAAACCGCAGACCGGCGACCTCACAAGCACTGAAAATCATACCCTTAGACCCTAAGTGACCGGCATTGGGGCTAAAACGGCCGAAGCGCCTGGCGGCTGAACCGACAGACGCTCCGTGCGCGTTTGACCTGTGTCGAAGTTGCCACTTACTTGACGACGACCTGCTTGCCCTTGGCAGCGAGCGCCTTGACGAGCGGCGAGAGCTTGTTGTCGCCCGCCTGCATGAACAGCTCGATCTTGAGGAATCGACCCTCGACCTTCTTGCCGCCGGCCTTGAGGTTGATCGGGAACTGCTGTGGCGGGAACGGGCCGAGGTCCTTGCTCCACGGCTTGGTCTGCAGCTCCTTGAGCGTGTTGCCGACCTTGTAGCGGATCTTGATGTGCGCCTTGGGCGGAATCGTCGCCTCGACGTTGATCATCTCCCAGATGGTGGTCGTCTTGCTCTCCGCCACGGTGCCGCCCCAGCCGCTGAAGCCGAAGACGTGCGTGAAGTTGCCCTTCGGCGCCGTGTAGTTGTTCAGGGTGTAGCCGGTCATATCCGAGTACGTGTACGGGCTCTTGCCGACGGGGTATTCGCCGAGAATCTGCTTCTTCTTCGGGTCGACCTTGGACGCCGACGACTTGCTCTGGTTGATCGCCCAAACGTAGCCGTCGTAGTCGACCGCGATGCCGACAGGATAGCGGCCGCCGCCGAGGCTGATGTGGCTGACGGTGTTGAGCGTCACCGCGTTGATCATCGCGATCTGGCTGGTCATATCGAGCGCGACGTAGACGTGGCCGTCGTTACTCGTGGCGACCCCGCGCGAACGCATCTGGTGCGCGACGCCGTTCCACTTGCCGGTCTTCGGTTCGTAGCGGGACGTGTACTGGTTGGTGTTCGCGATCCAGATATTGCCGAACATATCGACGTTGATGCCGTACGGGCTGCCCTTGTGGTGACCGACCTTCTTGATGGCCTTGGTCTTCGGGTCGACGCGCACCAGGCTGCTGCAGCCGCGACCCGACACCCAGATGATGCCCTTCTGGTCGATGACCAGGCCGTACGGGTTGCAGCCGATGTTGATGCTGCTGACCACGTTGCCCGCGTTCGGGTTGAGGCGCCACAGGTAGCGGCGGTTCCAGCCACCGACCCAGGCGTGGTTGTCCTTGTCGACGCCGGCCGCGCGAATGGTGTTTTCGCTGTTGTCCGGGCGCACGATGAAGCGCACGCACTCGTCCTGGCCGTAGGGCTTCATCTCGTTGGACTGGATGGTGCCGTTGCCGTTGAGGTCCTTGGACGTGTCGATGACGCCGTTGCCGTTCTTATCCACGCAGAACTTGTGGTCGTTGATGATCTTCATGACCTGGCCACCGGAGCGGCAGCCAACCCAGACGTCGCCGTTGAGGTCGACCGACGTACGCGAGGCGCTGTTGCACGCGTGGAAGCGCGCCTCTTCCTGGCCGGTCTTCGTGTTCAGTTTGCTGACGACCTTGCTGCCCGTACCCGCGATCCAGATGTGGTTGAGGTTGATGTTGCTCTTCTTGCTGTCGAGGTAGAGGTAGCCCTTCTTGTTGATGTTGACGCCGTGCGCGTTGCCGACATCGAACGGGTTGCCGTAGTCCGGGCCGACCTGCTGGAGCGTGCAGGACATGTCGCACGTGCCGCATGTCGACAGAACGCCTTCGTCGATCAGGCCGTTGCAGTTGTTGTCCTTGCCGTCGCACGACTCGGGCTTGGGCAGCACCTCGCCCTGGCAGACGCCCCAGTACTTCTTCTTGTTCTTGGCGTTCTCTTTGCAGAGCTGGACACCGGCCTGGCAGACGCCCTTGCCGAGCCAGGTGGCTTCACCCGAGTAGCAGTTGGCCGCGACGCCCTGGCAGGGGCAGCCCTCGTAGTTGGCTTTGCTGCAGTCGGGGCAGATGACCGAGAAGTTGGGGTTCTTGTCGTCGCAGTCGGCGCCCTTGGAGCAGTTGGTGCCGTAGCCATCGCCGTCCGCATCGACGCACTTGGGACCGGTGTTGTTGCCGGCGTCGGCGCCGCCCGAGGAGCTGGAGCTGCTTGAACTGCTGGTGGAGGAGCCGGCATCGGCGCCGCCCGAAGAGCTGGAGCTGCTGGAGCTGCTTGAAGAGGTGCTGGAGCCGGCGTCGGTGCCGCCCGAGGAGCTGGAGCTGCTTGAGCTGCTGCTGGTGGAGGAACCAGCGTCGGTGCCGCCCGAAGATGTGCTGGAGCTGCTGGTCGTAGAGCCCGCGTCGTTGCCGCCCGATGACGAACTCGTCGCCGCATCGTTGCCGCCCGATGAGCTGCTGGATGTGCTGGAGCCCGAACCGCTCGACGACGTGCTCGAACCCGCGTCCGCGCCGGAGGACGACGAGGTATTGCCCGATGAACTCGACGTGTTGCCGGGAACGGAGAGGCCGCCGCCGCCCGCTGCCGGAGCTTGCTGCCCCGGATCGGAACCGCAACCGAAGGTCACAGCGAGCAAGCCGGCGCTCATCAAGGCCAGGGCCTCGGTCGACAAGCCGGTGGTATGCTTGGTGATTCGAAACATCGTTTCCCCCTGTCGCCCGGTTTATTGACCGGCGGGCGTCGCGTCCACGTGCGCCTGCCACGCGCGTGGAACGTAAGAAGCCACCGATAAGTTAGGGAAACCGCGTATCAAACGCAACGAGATTTGCAGCAATCGAGGCCTGTGTGCCCCACTTGATCGCCCAAAGACCCCAGATCAGGCCGCGAGTGAACGTCGTTTCTGTGCTTTAGCCTGTTGATATAACGATCATTTCCAAAACTGTCACGGCGGGTGTCGAGTGGCCCCGGTGCGCCCGCGCCCCCGACCGTGCCTGTCCTGGGCGACCGATCTCAGCTACAGGATGAAGTTCTCAAGGTGCGGATCTTCAACCACTCCGGCGAGCGCGGTCTGCACGAATCGTTGATCGACACAGATCAGCCCGCCATGCATGTCGGGCGCCTCGAACGAGACGTCTTCGAGCAGCCGCTCCATCACCGTGTGCAAGCGCCGCGCCCCGATGTTTTGCTGCCGCGAATTGACGTCGCACGCGATTTTGGCGACTTCGGCGATTCCGTCGTCGGCGTACTCGACCGTCACACCTTCGGTCGCGAGCAGGGCCTGGTATTGGCGAGTCAGCGCGTTTTCGGGCTCGGAAAGAATGCGCACGAAGTCCGCTTCGGTGAGGTTGGACAGCTCCACGCGGATCGGAAACCTGCCCTGCAATTCGGGGATGAGGTCGCTCACCTTGGACACGTGGAACGCGCCGGCGGCGATGAACAGGATGTGGTCGGTCTTCACCATGCCGTGTTTGGTGGTGACTGTAGACCCCTCCACGATCGGCAAGAGGTCGCGCTGAACGCCTTCTCGGCTCACATCTGGACCGCCCTGCTTGGACTGGCGCCCGGCGATCTTGTCGACCTCGTCGAGGAACACGATTCCTTCTTGCTGCGCGCGGTCGAGAGCGTTTTGGACCATCCGGTCTTCGTCCACGAGCTTGGCGGACTCCTCTTCAAGGAGGTGTTTGCGAGCTTCTTGCACCGTCATGCGGCGCGTGACCTGTTTGGTTGGAAAGAGCCCTGGGAGGCTTTCGCGCAGGTTGATGCCCATCTCCTCCATGCCGCTGTTGCCGATCACCTGCATCAATGGCGTGCTCGTCTTGGCGACCTCGAGCTCCAGCTCCTTGCCGTCGATGTGGCCATCGCGGAGCAGCTGGCGGACCTTTTCGCGGCGCGCGTCGTCAGGTTGCGGGCCGGACAGCACGTCGATTCCGCCCTTGCGCGGGACAAGCATGTCGAGCAACCGATCTTCGACGATTCTGCTCGCGCGTTCGTGAACCGCGGCGAACGCCTCTTCTTTCTCGAGCTTGATCGCCACTTCGACGAGATCGCGCACGATCGACTCGACGTCGCGGCCGACGTAGCCCACTTCCGTGAACTTGCTGGCTTCTACCTTGATGAAGGGCGCACCGGTCAGGCGGGCGAGCCGTCGGGCGATCTCCGTCTTTCCGACGCCGGTAGCGCCGACCATGATGATGTTCTTGGGCGCGATCTCGTCGCGAAGCACCGGCTCGACGCGTTTTCGGCGCCACCGGTTGCGCAGCGCGATCGCCACGGCGCGTTTGGCGTCGGCTTGACCGACGATGTAGCGGTCGAGCTCGGCGACCGTCTGGCGGGGGGTGAGTTCTTTGCGGGCCGCCGCGGTCGCGGCCACGTGTTCTTGGGCGGTCATCGCGCCTCCAGGGTTTCGATCGTCAGGTTTCCGTTGGTGTAGATGCAGATGTCCGCGGCGATTTGCATCGCGTTGCGGGCGATCGCCTCGGCTTCGAGGTCGCTGTGCCGGAGCAGCGCGAGGGCCGCCGATTCGGCGAACTTGCCGCCGCTGCCGATCGCGGCGACACCGGTGTCGGGCTCGATCACATCGCCGCTGCCGGAGATGATCAGCGTTTCCGTGTCGTTGCAGGCGACCAACAGGGCTTCGAGGCGGCGCAGCAGCTTGTCGGTGCGCCAGTCCTTGGCGAGCTCGACGGCGGCGCGACGCAGGTGGCCGCCGTATTCTTTGAGTTTGGCGTCGAAGAGCTCGAACAGGGTGAACGCATCGGCGGTGCTGCCGGCGAATCCGACCACGACCTTGCCGTCGTGCAGCCGCCGGACCTTGCGCGCTCGTGCTTTCATGACGGTGTTGCCGAGCGTGACCTGGCCATCGCCGGCCACCACCACCTTGTCGTCGCGCCGGACCGCGAGGATCGTCGTCGCGTGTGGGCTTTGACTGCTCATGGAGATTCCGTGTGCTTTGGCGCGTGCATCCGTGCACGGCGCGGGTTTCGGCAGTACGAAAGGGCGCAAGCGGCCCACGTCAAGCGCCCAATGTGCATTGGCCGCGCCGCGCAATGCGACTTCGGGGTTTCCATTTCGCCGCAGTCTGCTAGAAGGCGCTCTCACGCACGCGCGCGCCGCCGCGGATGCCCGCGCGAGGAGCTTGCAATGACGGCTCGTACCACTTTTTCGCAGCGACACATCGGACCCAACGAGGTCGATGAGCTCGGGATGCTTGCCACGGTCGGTGTGGCGGACATGGCCGCGCTTATCCAAGCCGCGATGCCCGGCGTGATTCGCACCGATCGCCCCCTCGAGCTACCCGGCCCGTTGGGCGAAGACGAGATGTTGCACCTGCTCCGCCAGATCATGGGTCGCAACGACGTCGTGCGGAGCTACATCGGCTGCGGCTATCACGGCTGTGTCACGCCGCCGGTGATCCGCCGCAACATCCTCGAAAACCCGCGCTGGTACACGCAGTACACGCCCTACCAGGCCGAGATCTCGCAGGGTCGCCTCGAGATGTTGCTCAACTTCCAGACCATGATCGCCGACCTCGCGGGGTTGCCGATCGCCAACGCGTCGCTGCTCGACGAAGCGACCGCCTCCGCCGAAGCGATGGCGATGTGCCTGCGTCTACGAAACCGCAAGTCGACGGCCAACCTCTTCGTCGTCGAGGACAGCTGCCATCCGCAGACGATCGCGATCGTCAAGACGCGCGCGAAGGCGCTCAAGATCAATGTCCAGGTGGTGGCGCCCGGCGCCGACGTTCCCGACGGGACCTTCGGCTGGCTGGCTCAATACCCCGATACCTACGGCGTCGCCCGACCGCTCGCCGAGCTTGCCAATCGCGTCCACGCCGCCGGTGCCCTTCTCGCCGTCGCGGCCGATCCGCTCGCCCTGGTCCTGCTCGAGGCCCCAGGTGCGGCTGGCGCCGACATCGTGGTCGGCAGCAGCCAGCGCTTCGGCGTACCCATGGGCTACGGCGGCCCCCACGCCGCGTACCTGGCCACGCGCGACGCGTACAAGAGGCAGATCCCCGGTCGCATGATCGGCGTCTCGATCGATGCGACCGGCAAACCCGCCCTGCGCATGGCGCTGCAAACCCGCGAACAGCACATTCGCCGCAACCGCGCGACATCCAATATCTGCACCGCCCAGGTCTTGCTGGCGGTGATAGCCGCGGCGTACGGCTGCTACCACGGGCCCGACGGACTGACGGTCATCGCGACGCGCGTCCGACGGCTGACCACGGGATTCGCCGCCGGGATCAAGAAGGCTGGATGGAACGTCGCCGACGGGGCTGTTTTCGACACCGTCACGGCCTCGGGGACGCCCGAGAAGGCGGCAGCAGTCGTCGCCTCGGCCCTGGCCGCTGGCATGAACCTGCGCGACTTCGGAGCTGGGCGTATCGGCGTCAGCTTCGATGAGACGAGCTCTGTGGATGAGCTTCAAACGCTGCTGACCTGCTTTGGCGCCGAACCTATCGCGTGGACAGACGGCAGCCGCCCGGCGCCCTCGCCCGTCTTGCCCGCCGGCGTCGTCCGAACGACCGAATTCATGACGCACGAGGTCTTTCACAGCTACCGGTCCGAGACCGAAATGCTGCGCTACCTCAACCGCCTCGCGTCCCGCGACCTGTCGCTCGCCGACGCGATGATTCCGCTCGGCTCCTGCACGATGAAGCTCAACGCAGCGGCGGAGATGCTGCCGATCACCTGGCCCGAAGTCGCCGCGATGCACCCGTTCGCGCCGCTCGACCAGGCGGCCGGACACCACCAGTTGTTCGCGGCGCTTGAGTCGTATTTGGCCGAGTTGACGGGCTTTTCCGCTGTCTCCCTGCAGCCCAACGCCGGCGCCCAGGGCGAATACGCGGGGCTGCTGGCGATCCGGGCGTGGCACGACTCGCGCGGCGACACCGAACGAGACGTCTGCCTGATCCCCACGTCGGCCCACGGCACCAACCCGGCGAGCGCTGTGATGGCCGGGATGCGCGTTGTATCCGTTCGCTGCGACGACAAGGGCAATATCGACCTCGCTGACCTTCGCAAGCGCGCGCAACGATACAGTGATCAGCTCGCCGCCCTGATGGTGACGTACCCGTCGACGCACGGCGTCTTCGAGGAAGGCATCCGCGATATCTGCGCGACCGTCCACGAGTTCGGCGGCCAGGTGTACATGGACGGCGCCAACCTCAACGCCCTGCTCGGCTATTGCCGCCCCGCAGAGCTCGGCGCAGACGTGGCCCACCTCAACCTGCACAAGACGTTCTGTATCCCCCACGGCGGCGGCGGACCCGGCGTCGGTCCGATCGGCGTCGCGGACCACCTCGCCCCGTTCCTGCCCGGGCACCCGTTCCTGGCGGGCAGCCCGTTTCAGCGTGGCGGCGACCCCGTATCGGCCGCGCCCTGGGGCAGCCCCTGCATCCTGCCGATCTCGTGGGCCTACGTGGTCATGATGGGGCCCGGCGGACTCACGGCGGCGACCGCGAGCGCGATCCTCAACGCAAACTACATCGTCAAGCGGCTCGCCGGGCACTACGACGTGCTCTACACCGGGCCCGGTGGGTTCGTGGCGCACGAATGCATCATCGACGTGCGGCCGTTCAAGAAGTCAGCCGGCGTGTCGGTCGACGATATCGCCAAGCGCCTTATTGATTACGGCTTTCACGCGCCCACCATGTCGTGGCCCGTGGCCGGAACGTTGATGATCGAACCCACAGAGTCGGAATCCCGTGCCGAGATCGACCGCTTCTGCGACGCGATGATCGCCATCCGCGCCGAGATCGCGCGCGTCGAGAAGGGCGACTGGCCGCGCGACGACAACCCGCTCGTGCATTCGCCGCACACCGTGGACGTCATTGGAGCCGACGAATGGAGCCACGCGTATACCCGGGCCGAGGCCGCGTGGCCGGTCCCGTCGCTGCGAACCCACAAGTTCTGGTCGTCCGTCAGCCGCGTGGACAACGCCTACGGTGACCGCAACCTGGTGTGCTCGTGTGTCTCGGTCGCCGACGTCGCTGAACCCGATACCACGGCCGATTTGCCCGCTTGAACTCCCCGCCGGTCTCTGTTGACCGCGTGAAGCAAACCCCTACCCGGCGCAATACCCATGAAACCGCAGCAACGCCCCAACAACCCCAACTTCTCGTCGGGACCCTGCAGCAAGCGGCCCGGTTGGTCCGTTGACGCTCTTTCGGGCGCGCTCGTCGGTCGAAGCCATCGCTCAAAGGAAGGCAAAGCCCGGCTCAAAGACGTCATCGAGCGCAGCAAATCGGTGCTCGGACTGCCCGACGAATGGCGCCTCGGCATCGTCCCCGCTTCGGATACCGGCGCGGTCGAGATGGTGCTTTGGGCGATGCTCGGCGCGCGCGGCGTGGACATGGTCGCGTGGGAGAGCTTTGGCAAGGGCTGGATCACCGACGTCGTCAAGCAGCTCAAGCTCGAGGACGTGCGTATCTTCGAAGCCGGCTATGGCGAGCTCCCCGATTTGACGCAGACGAGCTCCGACCGCGACATCGTGCTGACCTGGAACGGCACGACCAGCGGCGTTCGGGTGCCCAACGGAGACTGGATTGCTGATGACCGCGAAGGTCTTGTCATCGCCGACAGCACCAGCGCCGCGTTCGCCATGGACCTGCCGTGGGACAAGCTCGATGTCGTGACCTGGTCCTGGCAAAAAGCCCTCGGGGGCGAGGCCGCGCATGGCATGTTGGCGCTTTCGCCGCGCGCTGTTGAACGGCTGCTGAATTTCGACTCGGGCCGGCCGCTGCCCAAGATCTTTCGCTTGCTGAAGAAGGGCGCCCTGAACGAAGGCGTCTTTGTCGGCAACACGATCAACACGCCGTCGATGTTGTGCGTGGAAGATGCGCTCGACGCCCTCAAATGGGCCGAGTCTGTCGGCGGCCTCGCGGGGCTCAAGGCGCGCAGCGAAGCCAACCTCGCCGCGATCTCGAAGTGGGTTGATGGCGCCGATCACGTCGAATTCCTCGCCACGGATCCCGCGTCGCGCTCCAGCACCTCTGTCTGCCTCGTGTTTACCGATTCGCGCGTCGCCGCGATGGACGCCGCCGGTCAGAAAGCGTTCGCCGCTGCGGTCGCCGGCCTGTTGGGTGAAGAGGGCGTTGGCTACGACATCAAGCACTACCGCGACGCGCCCGCCGGCCTGCGTATCTGGTGTGGGTGCACCGTGGAAACCAGCGACGTCGAAGCGCTGCTGCCGTGGATCGACTGGGCCTTCGAGCAGGTCATCGCTTCGTAAGCCGCCCTATTCAAACCCGGCGCCGACGGCTCCAAAACCGACGAACCCGACGCCAGCGATGACGTCGGGTTCGTTCGTTTGCAAGCTTACAATGCGCCGAGGCGCCCAAGGGCGGGCTAAAGACTACGCGCCATCACATCGGCCACCTGCCGCGCGAACTTGGCCGGGTTCTTCAGCTGGCCGCCCTCGCTGAGCAGCGCCTGGCCGTACAGCAGCTCGCCGAACGCGGCGATGCGTTCGTCATCGGCGTCGGACTTGACGAGGTCGGCGAGCTTCTTGATGAGCGCATGGTCGGGGTTGAGCTCAAGCATCCGCTTCTGCTCGGGAGCCGGCTGGCCCATGGCCTTCATCATCTTTTCCATCTGCGGGCTGAGACCGCCATCGGGCGTCACCAGGACCGCAGCGCTGGACTTGAGGCGCTTGCTGACGCGCACACTGTCGACCGTCTCGCCGAGCGCGGCGCCGAGCTTTTCGACGAGCGGAGCCAGGACGTCGCTTTCGTCGGCCTTCTTCTCCTCGTCGTCTTTGCTCTCGTCCTTGTCGCCGAGGTCGATGTCGCCACGCGCCGCGTCTTTGAGGCTCTTTTCGTCGAACGCGTCGAGCGCGCTGAGCATGATCTCATCGACCGGATCGACGAACAGCAGCACTTCTTTGCCGGCATCGGCGAGGCCTTCGAGCACGGGAGACTCGCGCAGCATCGTGAGGTTGTCGCCCGCGAGGTAGTAGATGTCCTCCTGCCCTTCGCTCATCCGCTCGACGTATTCGGCCAGCGTGGTCCACCCGTCGTTGTGCGTCGTCCGCACCAGCAGCAGCTTGCTGAGCCGGTCTTTCATCGCTGCGTCGTAGTGGAAACCTTCCTTGAGCGCCTGCCCGAACTCGGCCCACATCGTCTCGTAGGCCTCGCGGTCGTCGCGGAGCATCTTGTCGAAGTGACCGAGCCATTTCTTGGTCAGGACTTTGCGCATCGAGCGAATCAGGCGGTCTTGCTGAACCATCTCGCGCGAGAGATTCAAGGGCAGATCCGGGCTGTCGACGAGGCCGCGCACAAAACGCAGGTACTCGGGCATCAACTCCCGGCACTCGTCCATGATGAAGACGCCTTTGACGTACAGCGCCAGCCCGCGCTTGGCCTCGCGGGTGTAGAGGTCGTAGGGCGCGCCCTTGGGCAGGTACATCAGCGCCGTGTACTCGTGGGTGCCCTCAACGCGCACATGTAGGCGATCGGACGGGTCTTGCCAGTCGTGAGTCACGTGCTTGTAGAACTCGTTGTATTCGTCGTCGGTGATGCTGTCCTTGTCGCGGGTCCACAGCGCTTTTTGCGAGTTCAAAGTCTCGGTGACGGTCTCGTGAATCGGCTTGCTGTAGTCGAACGAACCATCCTCTTTCTTCTCGTAGTCGACCTTGTCGATGTCCATGACGATCGGCCACTGCACAAAGTCGCTGTGCTTCTTGACGATGGCCTTGAGCGTCCACGTATCGAGGAAATCCTGCCCGGCGGGCGCCTCGTCTTCGGTGTCGGTGGGCTGCTCATCGTTGATTTTGAGGATGACCGACGTGCCGCGTTTGCCAGGGGGCGTCGTTTCGATCGTGTAGGTGCCGCCGCCGGTGCTCTTCCACTGGATGCCGTGCTCTTCGCCGAAGCGGTAGGTCTGCACGGTCACGTCGCTCGCCACCATGAACGAACTGTAGAAGCCGAGGCCAAAGCGGCCGATCAGCTCGGGGCTGAGCGAGCTGCGATCGGATTTGGCGAGCTTCTCGAGGAATTCCTCGGTGCCGGATCGCGCGATGGTGCCGAGGTTGCGGACGACGTCCTCTTCGCTCATGCCGACGCCGTTGTCGCGAATTGTCAGCGTGCGGGCGTCTTTGTCGACGATGAGCTCGATCTTGTAGTCGTGGTCACCCTTGGCGAGCTCGGCATCGGTGAGCGCGAGGAACCGGACCTTGTCGATCGCGTCGGACGCGTTCGAGATCAGCTCGCGCAGGAAGACCTCTTTGTCCGAGTAGACGCTGTGAATCATCAGGTCCAGCAGCTTGCGCGTGCGCGCCTGGAAGCGTTTGGTCTGAACCTTCTTGGCGTCGCTGCCGGGGGTCGAGGGGTTGTTTGGGGTGCTGTTGCTAGCGGCGTTCGGGGTGGCCATGGGTGTGCTCCGCAAAACCGGGAAGGGACGCGCGGCCGGGGCCATCGCGTGCAAGTTCGGTCGCTACGAAAGCAAGCACTGGGCCGCTGTCAAGGGCACAATTTCACGCGGCGGCATTGCAGCGCGTTTTCAACGGTCGTTGTCGTCGTCGTCGAACAGGTGGTGCGGGATTGGAATCCCGGTTCCGATCAGCGTTCCCTTGCCCAGTTTGTTGCGACCCGGGCCCTTCTTTTCGTTGGCCCGCGGCGGTGCGACCTGGGGCAGCCGCGGCTCGCCACTGTCGGAGCCGGCCGCCCGGTCTTTGCTGTCCTCGACGACGGTGGGCGCCTCGCTGCGCTTGGCCGCTTTGTTGCGCAAGTGGTTCTCGATCGCGTCGGCGATTTCGGACTGCGACGGCAACCTCAGGACCCGCTGGCTCTGGCCGTCGGGCAGCTTCGATCGCGCGGCCTTGCTGCTGTCTGTCCATGCGGGCGCGGCAGGTCGCTGCGGGGCGCCGCTGCGTTGCGCCTGAGAGACGTCGGATCGTCGCGGTCCAGCGCGCTTTGGGGCCAGCTCGGGCCGGGTGCGGGGCTCGGTCTTCGTATGCACACTGCGCGGGGTATTGCCGCTCGCGGCGGCGATGCGGGGTGACGTGACGCGCCGGATCGGATCGAGTCGCGCCGCCGGATCAAAGATCGTTCGGTCTGGACCGGCATGGGCCGCGTCGATCTGGGTGTCGTCTCGCCGGCGATGGGCGTTGTTTGCGTCGTTGCCGGCGACGTTGCGCGCGCTTTGGTCTTCGAAGCTCTCGGGCAGCCCGTCCTCCCCGGTAGAGGCCCCGACGCGAACCCCCGCTTCGGTCATCCCAGCGGCCTCCGACTGCGCCCCGACGACGACCTTGAACGACGATGAGAGCCGCTGATTGGCCCGCTCATCCAGCAGATCGGTGAGCTGTGTCAACGGCGTGTCCGGCCAGCTCTCACGGCGAAGAAGCTGCAGCGTCTCGCGCATCTCCCGGGCCGATTGAAACCTGCGGGCGGCGTCCTTTTGCAGCGCTTTGCGAATCAGCAGCGTGAACCCGGGCGAGTGCTTGTGAACGGCGTATCGGCGCAGATCGGGCGCCGGCGTGTTCATGTGCTCGAACATCACCTCGATCGGATTGCCCGGGTCGAACGGTGTGCGGCCGGTGACCATCTCGAAGAGAATCGTGCCGATCGCGTAGAGGTCGCTGCGACCGTCGAGCGTGGCTGTGTTGCATTGCTCGGGGCTCATGTAGTTGGGCGTGCCGAGCGCGGTCTGGCGGGTTGTGAGGTCACTGCCGGCGGTTCGGACGACGCCGAAGTCCAGCACCTTGACGCAGAAAGGCTCGTTGGGAACCCGCGCCAGGACGATGTTGGCTGGCTTCAGGTCGCGGTGGACGAGCCCGAGTTTGTGCGCCTCTCCCAGCGATCCGAGCACGGGGACGATGATGTCGATCGCCTGCGGTTCGGTCAGTGTTGTGTCCCGTGCCCGCAGCGCCTCGAAGACCTGTTCGAGATTGGGGCCATCGAGCAGCTCCATGGCGAAATACAAGTCGCCATTGCCCGTGTGACCCACGTCATGCACCCGCACCGTGTTGGGGTGGCGCAGCTTGGCCATGACGCGCGCCTCTTTGAAGAAGCGTTCCTCTGCCTCGGCGCGGTTGCCAGCGGTGCGGTTGAGCAACACCTTGATCGCCACGCTGGCGCCGGAGATGTGATGGCGGGCGGCGTACACAGCGCCAAATCCGCCTCGGCCAACAACGCCCGTGATGCTGTAGCGGTTGTCGACGGTCGCGCCGATCGCGAGAGGCAGCACGGACTTGTCAGCGATGGCCGGCGGGCGCTCGGTCTTGTCGGTGCGGGTCTGATCGTTGCGGCCGCGGATCTCGGGCCCGCCCTGTAGCTGCGTCAATCCGCCGTGACCGTGCTGCGTCCGACCCTTGGGGTCAGCCTTGCGGTCCTTTCCTTTGGCCATCGGGTGCCTCTGTGCCTATCCGGAGCGCGGCGGGAGGGCGCTGACTATAGTCTGAAGCTCCCCATTCGGGGAAGCACAGCCGGGCTGTGCGCGCGCACCGCACCCACGAAGTGCGCAGGCAAGGTCAAGCTCCTGTGATGGCACCATATGCAAGCTGACCCCGACACCCCGAGCGGCTCCGGGCACACCAAGCCGTCCGACCGCGCGCGTTGGGACCGGAAATACGCGTCGCGTCCCCCTGGCGTGCGCGATCCCGACCCGTTCGTCGTGGCGAGCGCCGCACACTGGCCTCCCTGGCCGTAGCCGCCGACGGGCGCTCTTGGTTGGGGTCGCAGGTACATGTCGCGCACCCTGCGGCGGTCCCGTACGCCGGCGATCCATCGAGGTAAACCGACGGCGAGCGATCCCCCGAGCAAGACGCCGCCGCCCAGGGCGACCCACCCAACGTTCTGGCACGCGTCGCCGCCGCCGGTTGGCCCGGTCATCGCGCCGCCCAGACCTGACCACCAGCGACACCGACTTCGTTTCACGCACCTGCACTGCTCTTCCGTTGCGTCACACGCGGGTCGGTGCGATCGTGCGTCTCGTCGAACGGTCGCGCCCGCTGCGCCGAGCCACCTGTCAGAAGTCGGAGCGTCCACTGGCAACGCGCAGTCCCGTCATCGCCTGGCACGCCCCATACGGTGGTCTGAAGCTGCGCGGCCGCAAGCCCGACCGCGCGTATGCCGCTGGATTGGAGCTCATCGGCCGGTTCACGACGGCACGACGGTACGCCAAGGCCGATTTCCACATCCGCGCGCACATAACTCAAAAACTGCGCGCCCGGATCTCGTCGCAAGGACCGTGGGCGCAGCTGCGGGCCGCGTGGGCGGACGGGCTCGTCGATCCACATCCGGCGATCGAGCCGGCGCTGTCCGCTTGGGGCGATCCATACGCCCATCTCGAGCGCCCCGAGGCCGGCGGCGCCCAGACATTCGCCCGGTTGGAGTGGTCGACGGACGCCGGAGATATCGACTTCGAGTCACGCTGCGCGGCCGGGCTCGACCTGGCTTGTCGCAACGCCGACCAGGTCTTCGAGTCCGACGTCGCGACAGTTGGTGCCTGGTTTCACTTTCCGTCTTTAGCGGCCGACCTCACGGTTGCAGACGGAAACGCGCTGTTGTCCCCGCGAGGGCCGGACGAGTCGCCGGAAGGGTTCGCGCCGGGCATCCACGGTTTCGCGTCGGTGCCCGACGGCGCCCTCGTGATATCGCTCTATTTGCCCTTTGCCAAAGCCGACGCCAGGTTCGCTGCCTACGACGCCGCATTGGGTGACACCCTCGGCAACTTCGGGGCCGCCCGGTACCGACTGGTGTCCGCCGGTGGCCGCGAGAAGAAGCTCAACTGGAAGCGTCGGCCAAGGTGATCGACACTGCCGCCGCGCCGATTACCTGTCGCGCCGATGGTCGAGCGCGTCACGTCGACAGCTCCTGCCATTCGACTGCGCCATCCGCGCTGCGACGGTGATGTTCCTTCATGTCCAATGACCTCCGTTCGGTGCTCCGCGCGGCGTTTCCACCCCGGCCTATCACCCAGCGCGTTTTGACCGACCTGCAGGGAGCGTGGGAGGCCTACGACGACAGCGCCCTGTTCGAGACGGCGGTCAGGGACCGCACCTGGGACTCGCTGGACAAGCATGTGCTGGAGCGTCACGCGTCGGCCATCATCTACCTGGGCGACCGCGCGTTCGCGCAGCTGCTGCCTGCTTACCTGCTGTACCTGGTCGACAACGAGGGGTACGGCGAGGTTCAGTACACCGTCGCTGCGGTGCTCACCCGAAAGACGAATCCGCTGCAATTGCGGACATTCAGCCGCAGGGTGCGTGGACTCAGCGCCACCCAGCGCGCCGCGGTAGAGCAGGTGCTTCAAAGTCAGGTGCGCGGTCACCGAGAGGAGATGATGACGGCCGCTTTGGAGAGCTATTGGCGCGACGACAACGCCAGCATATGAGCTCCTGTCGACCGGCTCGCGCCGCCAGCGGCCGGCACGGTGAGCCGCCGGAGTTTGCATTCGGCCGTCCAGGCGGACCATCACGACCCTGAGACCAAGACCATGAACCGCTGCCTTGGCGGGTTCTGATTTCGTTCTCTCCACTCGCCAACGGAGGCTGTTGAAAAAGGGCGCCTCGCAGGATCGGTATGGGTCATTTCTCAACCTGCCAACGCAGGCCAACGCAGGGGGAGATGGGCCGCAGGCTCAGAGGGGGCGATCCAAACAGCCGGGCAACACGGCGCTCAGCACACGAACGATGTCGCCCCCATGACGTTGCGAATGCGGCGCTCGCTGTAGCCGGCCTTGAGCATCATCCAGACCATCACGGCTGTTACCGAGGTCGCACAAACGCGGTTCGCGCTCGCTCGCAGGCATGTCGGACGTAGCAGCCTTCGAGGTGGTCGTTGACGAGGCCCATCGCCTGCATGAACGCGTAGGCGGTCGTCGGGCCGAAGAAACGCCAGCCCAGCTTCTTGAGATCCTTGGCGAGCCGGGCCGAATCGTCGGTCTTGGAGACGGCCATCAACGCCTCGCGCGTCATCGTGTCCGGTCGGCCCTCGGAAGCGGTCTCGTAGCGCCAGATGAACGCACCCAGCGACCCGTGTTTGTCCACCATTTCGCACGCGCGCCGGGCGTTGTTGATCGTCGCCGTAATCTTGCCCCGATGCCGCACGATCCGGGCGTCTGTGAGCAACCGCGCGACATCGTCATCGCCAAAACCGGCGACCTTCTCGAACTCGAAGTCGAGGAAGACCTCGCGGAAAGCCGGCCGCTTGTCGAAGATCGTGCGCCACGACAGGCCCGACTGAAATCCTTCGAGGCAGATCTTCTCAAACAGCTTGTGGTCGTCGTCGACGGGAAAGCCCCACTCGGTGTCGTGGTAGCGGGCAAACCCGGGCGCAGCGCCGGCCCAAAAGCACCGCACCCTTGCGTCGTCACCGAGGATCAGTCCATCAGGGAGCGGCTCGGCAGGCACCGCAGGCTCGTTCGGTGCTGGTCGGCTCATGCGGCAAGCGTAGCCGGGATTGGGTGGTCTTGAGAAACGTTATCGGTGAAACCGGACTCCTACGGTTTTGCCGATCACGTTTGGCTGTGCTGTCCGGTTTTCGTCTTTGGGTTCTTCGCACAGCAAGCTGTGCTGCGCGGCCTGGCCAGCTTCGCGTGGCCGCCTTGCCGGACACCTACGGTTTTGCCGATCACGTTCGCGGAGCCGGCCGCGTCATTGAAGCAGGCGCCCCGGTGCGCGTCGCCGCAAAAGCAGCCCGAAAAGCGGGACAAGTCCCGACAAATCAAGCAAATCGGGTGCCCGACTCGGCGTCGTTGGCGTCGAGCGCCTGCGTTTCGACGGCATGGTTTAGCGGCCCCCCGGCGCATCGGCACCCCCGCTTGCACACGCCGACCGACCGATCCGTGGATCAGCATCCGTGCGCTGTGCGAACCAGCTTGATCTCGTTGAGCAGCACCGGATCCATCACGAAGGGCTTCAGCTTGGCGTCCTGGATGCCCAGCCCCATGTTCTCGGTTGCGTTGAGGAACAGCCACGCCCGACCCCACACATTCAGGATCGCTTGCCGCCAGCACGCGTCGCCGAGGATGCGCTTGTGCACCTTGGGATGCTTGGTGCGCGCCATGTGCAGGTAACGCTGCATGTACCAGAGGAACGTCAGGATGCCGTCGCGGTCGCTGCTCGACGAGCCGAAGCCGCCCTTCTTGTCCTTGAACGCGTAGCCGGTGGCGAGCGAATGCACGTACTGCACCGCCTCTTCCATCAGCAGGTCGAAGCCCTGGTCCCCGCTCTCGAAGTTGCCGTTGTCCGCATCGCCGTTGAGATAGATGTACGCGTACGTGTCGCAGCCCTTGGATTGCAGGGTCGGGCACGGTTTGTGTTTGGCCGACCACTGGTCCTTGGTGATCAGGCTGCGCGGGAAGGTCTCTTTGCCGTTTTTCGGGCAGAACGGCAGCTTGTTGTCGGAGCCGCAGGCCGAGCTGCAGGTCAACGTCAGCCCTTCGGCGATGGCGAGGCGCTTGGGCTGGACCATCGTGTCGTAGAAGTGGCCGCATTCGTGCACCAGGACGCCCATCCGCTTCATCACCATGCTCGCCGAAGACCGGAACGAAACGGGCAGGAATGTGTCGACGCAGGTCTTGCCGTTGTTGATGTGTTTGGGCGCCTGCGAGACGAGCTTGCCGCCAAACGGGTAGCGCGCCTTGAGCACGCCGTTGATGAACGTCATGTAGCCGGCGGGCGAGTAGCCCGAGAAGAAGCTGTCGATGTTCGCCTTGCTGGGCGGCAGCGCCTCCTTGTACTTGCCGTCGAGGCATTTCGGGTCGACAGCCGGGCCGGTGACGCCGCTGCTGGAACCCGAGCTGCTTGTGCTGGAGCCGCTGCTGGAACCCGAGCTGCTTGTGCTCGAACCGCCGCTGGATGCGCCGCTGCTTGTGCTGGAGCCGGAGCTGCTGGTGCTGGATGCGCCGCTGCTGGTGCTGGATGCGCCGCTGCTGGTGCTGGATGCGCCGCTGCTCGTGCTGGATGCGCCGCTGCTTGTGCTGGAGCCGGAGCTGCCGGTGCTGGATGCGCCGCTGCTGGTGCTGGAGCCGCCGCTGGAACTCGAGGCGCCGCTCGTGCTGGACCCGCCACTGCTCGCCGCGCCGTCGGTCGCGCCACCGTCGACGCTGCCCCCGCTGCTGCCGCTGCCCCCGCTGCTGCCGCTGCCGTCGCCGGAGAACGTGCCGCCGCCTGTCCCGGTGCCGGCAACGCATGCTGAAAGGGTGACGGAGAGGAAGAAGACAAGTGCCGTTGTGCGCATATGAGGCCTCCATAGCCCGTCTTTTTTTCAGCGCGCGGAGTGTGCCACAGACCGCGGCCACCTTGGCGGAGTTTGCGATGAAGAATTACAGCGGGTGGCGCCCAAACCAGTAGCCGTCGATGTGATTGATGCAACGCACGAGGGCGCAAAACGAGGTGTCTGCGGCCCGCTCGTCGCTGCACAAGGCGCGCATCTCCGCGAGTGGACGAATGTGCTCCTTGCCGTGGTCGACGACGGCGATCCGATGGTCCGTGAACGCGAACAAACCGTGCGCATCGGGGCGGGGTTGCCGCAACAGGGAGCGGCCGGCGAACACGGTCCCGTCGGTGGCGAGCCCGAGAAGGTCGACAATCGTGTCCGGAAGGCTGGTCTGGCCGGCTTCGACAGCGAGCACACCGGTCGCTTGTTCGGGCAGCGAGATGACCAACGGGAGCTCGGCGAAGAAGCCTCGGTCGTGTTCGGGCAGCAGCGCATTGCGGCCGGGGACGTTGGGCATCGGGTGGTCGGCCGTGATGACGAGCAGCGTCTTTTTCAACAACCCGCGCGTGTTCAACCCGCGCACGAACGCTCCGAGCGCGGCGTCGCTGCACCGGATCGCCCGGTCGATGTCTGCCGCGGGTCCGGAAAGGCGTGCATCGGCCGCGATCGAACAGTCACCGGGGCGTTGCGTCGGAAAGTGGGTATCGCCGGTCACCACCGTCACGAATGCGCCCTGCCCCTTCGCGTCGGCGTCCTGCACGGTTCGGATCGCCCGGTCGTATAACGCGGCGTCGTGCAGCCCGAGGGGACCCAGGTGGACCGGCCCCGCACCCGCAGCCTTGAGCTCATCGAAGAGCGCGCCGCCGTCGACGACGTGTTTGAACCCAAATGCGCGCATCGTTCGCCCGGTCGCTGTGAACCGATTGGGGCTGGCGTGAATGAAGGTCGTCTGCATGGCGCGTTTGGCGGCGAGGATCGCAGGCAAGCACGTGGTCTGCGGGGGCGACCGTCCAGCGTCGGCGTCAAACGGCCACGAGCCCGGGAATTGCCCGCACAGGCTTGCGACCAGCGCGTTGTGGGTCGGCCTGGCCTGGGTCGTGTAGCCCCGGACATGCAGCGATTTGGCGGCGATCTTGGCGAGCTCGGGCGTGCGGTCCGGGGCTTCTTCTTCTTCGTCCTCTTCGTGTTCTTCTGCTTTTTCGTCTCTTTCTTCCTCGTGTTCGGCGGCGCCGTGATGGTGTCCGTGTCCGCGATGAAGCGACGTGAAGCCGGCGGTCAGTGATTCGACGAAGACGATGACAACGTGGCGGGCATCCGTCGCGGTCGGGATGCCGGGAAGGCGCGCCGCGGGGTTTGGTTCCGGATCGGCCAGCAATCCCGCGCGGGCACACGTTCGGCGGTCCTCGAGCGTCAGCTCGGTGGTGGAAGGCGGGGGGCGAAGGCCGTGAAATGCCGCGAACGTTCGAATCGCGTTGATCTCGGGGACGATTCCCGCGTGCAAGGGGTGCAGATAAGCGGCGAAGTGCACGACGCCGAGCAGCGCAACCACGATCGCGGGGATGACGGGCTGGATCGGCGCGCGTCGTCTCGCTTCCAAACCCGATGCACGCCAGCCAAACCACGCGAACCCGAGGCCGACGAAAGCGACGACCGGCAGCCCTGCCTCGACCATCACGCGCCACATCGACAGGTCGGCGTACAACCAGGTCGCGACGGTGAAGTGGGCCTTTTCGACATACACATGCGCGAGATCGGCGACACGCACGCAGAACGCGGAGGCAATAAGGACGCGTGCCCCGATCCGCACGGCTTTCCGCTCAGCGCGCGCGACCATGGCCAGGCCCAGCAAGCCGACCGCATCGCTCCCGATCCCGAGCGCCGCGGCGCCGGTATCCGCCAACGAGTTTGGCGCCCAGTCCCGAACCAACCATCCGGTTGCGCGCAACATCCACGCGATCGCGACAAGCACCCACGCCCAGCTTCCCGGCCGACCGTCGCCTTGACTGCGCGCAGACGGGCCTCCAATGCTTCCGTGGGCGGGGAGGGCGGGATGCTCGGTCATCAGCAAGACAGGAAGTGGCGTGTCGCGGCAAATCGTCCGCGGGTCGTTGCGGCGTTTGTAGCGGTCGCGGTCCTCGGCGTCGCGTCCGTCGCGTCCGCCAAGCGGGTCACCGTACCCGTCGACGTCGGCATCGGCCCCGCTTTGTACCACGGTCCCGGTCCGCTCTTCGCCAACGACTCGGTGTTCGGCGCCGGCCCCGGAACGCACCTGGGCCTGAAGATCGAGGTCGCGGCGATCCTCAGCAACAAGATCATCCGCGAGAACATCAACCGCGTGCCGAGGGCCTACCGCAACCGCGCCAAGCGCATGGACCAGGTCCGCTACGGGCCGTCGATCTTCATCCCCGATGCGCTCTTCATCTCGCCTGACCTCGGCGGCGTCGGCATGTACGGCGTCACCTGGCGGCCCTACTCGCTGGGCATGACGCTGAACAAACGGCAGCCGCGCGTGACCCTCTCAGCCGGGTTGCTCGTCACCGCCGCGCTGGCCCACGGCGCCCGATTGCCCCAGACGACGTTCTTCCTCCGCCCCGGCCTCGACCTCGCGCTCGACGTTGAAATCCCGATCACACGTTCTTTCCTCGTGTCCCTCGGCTACGCGGGGCAACTCTACGTGCCGCAGGTCGTCGGTGGTGGCTTCTTCGAGGTCGGCTTTGACGCCGCCACACGCGCGCGAAGCATCTGGGCCATGGGCCAGCTCTACGTCCGTCTTCATTTCCGCTTCCCCTACACGGCGAACATCTAACATGGCGAAGAAGAAGGTCGCGATCCTCGGCGGCGGCATGGCGTCTTTGACGGCCGCGTGGGCGCTGACGGAGCTGCCCGGTGCGGCGGATCGGTTCGACATCACGGTGCACGAGGCCAGCGGTCGCCTCGGCGGCAAGTGCGGCAGTCATCGCGGCGTCAATGGGCGCGTCGAAGAGCACGGGCTGCACGTGCTGTTGGGCGGCTACCACAATCTTTTCGGCGTTATGCGACGCGTCTATGCGGCCCTCGATCGGCCGTCCGATTGCCCGCTGCGCACGTTCGACGAGGCGTTGATTCCCAACGACCTGTTGGTCTGCCACGAAGAGATTGGCGGCGAGCTTGTCCCGTGGACCATCGGGTTTCCGCGGTTGCCGGGCGAACCGGGCGCCGACGGGCTGGTGCCGGGCCCCGCTGCGATCCTCAAGTCGATCGGCGCGTGGCTGGCCGAGTTCTCCCGCGTTCCTGCGACCGTGGCAGCGGACGGCGTGCACGCCCGGGATCACGCCCGTCGAATCCGAATCGTCGTCGAGCTCGCCACGGCTTGTGCGCGTGGAATGGTCGTGGACGGCGTCATTTGGCGCGGTTTTGACGCGATCGACGACATCGATCTCAAGGAGTGGATGCACAAACACGGCGCCTCGCGGGAGGCCGTCGATTCGCCCATCGTCCGCACTTTCTACGACCTGTGCTTCGCCGAACCGGACCTGTCGCGCCGCAACGCCGGGTTCTCCGCCGCGACGTCGCTGCGATGCATTCTAAGGTGGCTAACAACCTACCGCGGTTCCGTCTGTTACTGGATGAAAGCCGGCACGGGCGAAACCATGGTGGCGCCCCTGTATGAAGCGCTGCTCGCGCGCGGTGTGCGCTTCAAGTTCTTCTCGCAGATCACCGATGTCCGCCTCAACCCGCCCCGAACCGCCGTCGAAGCGATCGAGCTCCGCGCCCGAGACAACACCGGTTTTGAGCCGCTATCCGTCATTGGTGGCATCCCGGCATGGCGCGCCCAAAGCTGCCACTTCGACGATCCCATCGCGCCCGGTCCCGCGACCGACAAGACGCTGCGGCGCGGCGATGATTTCGACGACGTGGTCCTCGGCATCACGCTGCCGGCGTTGTCATCTGCGTGTCCATCCCTGCTCGCCGCCCTGCCCCGCTGGCGTGCGATGGTCGATTCGATGCGATCCACCGCGACGTTTGGCCTGCAGGTGTGGTCTGACAAGCCCCGCGGTTCCGCGCCTCCCATGGCCAACACCGGCGTCGCGCCTTTGGGCGGCTACAGCGATATGAGTCACCTCCTCGATGTCGAACAGTGGCCCGCCGACGACCGACCCAAGCACGTCTTTCATGTCTGCAACCGCATCGATGACGACGTCGCGTCCTCCGCACCGGATATGGCGCGCGATTGGTTAGCGGGTCGCGGCGGCATGATGGTGCCCGGTGCGCGTTCCGGGCGGCTCGGCGAAAAAACCAGCTGGGACGTTCTTCATGCCCCATCCGACAAGGCCGGGATCGACCGCGTGGACGCGCAATTCGTCACGGTCAACACCACCCCCGCCGACAAGTACGTGTTGTCGTTGCCCGGCGGATTGCGGCATCGGATGCGGGCGGACGAATCGGGGCTCAGCAACCTCGTGCCGTGCGGAACCTGGACGCGAACCGGGCTCAACATCGGCGCTGTCGAGGCGGCCGTGATGAGCGGTTTGCAGGCCGCACGCGCCGTCAGTGGCGAGAGAATTCACGTCGTCGGCGAGCGCGATTGGGTGTGATCGGCGATTGGTCAGCCCGCCGAGCGCCCGCTACAATGCGCTGTAGCGCGGCCCGGTCGATGGTTTCTGGCCCGACGAGCGATTCTGATGGAACAAGACAACCGTACGCGAGTCGATGTGGAAGGCCTTGATGAGGCCACAGTAGCTCAATTGCGGTCGCTGTCCGGTGACCGCAGCGACGAATTCGGTGCGTTGTCGCCTCGCGAGCGTCGCGTCTGGCTCAGGCTCAAATATGAGGCGGTTGGTGACGATCGTGGGGAGCCGCGCGCCGGTTTGACCCGTGACGATATTCGGCGCCTGGGTATGCTGCCCGCGACGCCACCCGATGAGAAAGACGCGTACTGGCGGGACCTGCATGGCAAGCTTCACGCGACGCGAGCTTGAGCCGACCATTACGTCCGTGGCGTCCATGCTGGCGGCGGCCGCGCCGGTTCATTGCGTCATCGGGGGTGTTGCCGTGATGCACCATGCGGCTCGAGCTTCCACAGCCGACGTCGACTTCCTGGTCGCGTTCGAACCAGGCGAGAAAGATTCGCTGGTAGCGCTGGCGCAGGCGGCTGGCTGGCGTGTTGAAGTCAAGAGTGTGTGGCAACTGCGCCTGCATGGGCCCGACACCTACGCGGACATCGTCGATGCCCAAGTGCCGCTCGAGCTGCAGGCGGCGCGTGAGGCCGTCCCGGTCGATTTGCCTCCCGTCACGCTTCGTGTCGCACCTCTACCGCATCTCGTCGCTCTCAAGCTCATTGCGGACCGGCCCCGCGATCGGCGCGATGTCGAAGCGATCTGCGAGCTGCATCCAGGGTTGGACGTTCGACGCGTCAACGAGCTCATCGCTCCGTTTCGCGGTCCTTGGACCCCGGCGCTTGACGTTTGAGGGCGGCCGTGGCCTCGCACCCATGTGGCTCGTGATTGGGTCGAATGCCTCAGCTGATCGAGAGGTCGACGAAGAGCGCGACCATCGCCCCCTCCATGGCGACCGTGTTGTCGCGCTTTTTTGCTGGGGACCAGAACGCGGCGTCACTCGAACCCGAACCCGAACGCCTACCCGAACTCATATCCACGAAGCCCGCTCACGTGGCGGACAGCCTTGCTCGTCACCGGTTGCGCGTCGCCCCATTCAAACTGCTCGCGGCGGCCGACAAGGTTGCCGCCATGCTGACGGGCCTGATTCACAAGCACAGCGGCACCCCGTCAGGGTGTGAATTCGGGTTCGGGTTCGGGTTCGGGTGGCAGGGGCCCGGGCTATCGCTCAGTCAGCGACTTCCAATTGGCGTTCTTCCAAGCCCCGACGGCCAGCGGATTCACGTCGTCGGTGAGCGCGATTGGGTGTGAGTGGCCACGTCTACAGCGGGGGATGGGTCCACTTGATGCGATCCTCGAGGTCCTTCACCGCCTGCTCGTCGCGCGAACGGACATGGCCGTCGTACTCGTTGTGATGGGCCTTGCACAGGAATCGGACGTGGTACTCGAACCCGTGTCGAGGGTGCTTCGTGATGTGGCCATCGAGGAACCGGTGCATTGTCTTCAAGACGTCAAATCTGCTTCTGTTTTCCGCCGTGGGATTGGCGGAGGCGTTTGCGGCATCGATGAAGATGCTGCCGCGGTCCTTTCCCCAGTGTGCGCAGTCCGTTGCCGAGTTGCTGCACATCGGGTGTTGGCACTTGGCAAAGAGCTTCTTCATGGGCGTGAAGTGGTTTTGAACCAGGTTTCGAGCCACCCCGCTGAAGGCACTCCGGAATTGCTCCGCGTCTCTTGCTTCGACAAAGACGCCGTCAAACCTCTTCAGCTTTGCCGGCGTCTTTCCTTCGAGAACGGCCGGGTTTTGTGTGTTCACGAGCTCCCGGATCATTTGCCTCGCCTCTTGCGAGTTGAAAGCAAACAGCTTTCCCTTGTGCTCCGCATTGGTCAGCCCAAGGGCCTTGATGATTCTCCACGACCTGAAGCCCTTGGTTATCCGGCGATCATGGCCTGCAAGTTCATCAAGGTCGCGCGACGAGAGGCCGAGTCGGAGGAAATGCAGCAGAATGGCATCGCGCTGCTCGTTCGCCGAGATCGATTCCCGCATGGCACACCCCTCCTGTCAGATAGGCAAAAAGTGCGGTCCGATGGGACCGTATTGCTACGGCTCCCGTCAATGGCGACGCAGACCGGTTGGTCTCGCTTCACGCCGCTGCAGTCGGCCCGGTCCCGCCTCAATCTCCGCCCGCGTCCAACGGCACAGGCCAATCCGCGCTGGCGACACAAAGCGGCAACAGCGCGTCCTTGCGATCCTTGTACGGCCCCCATCGCGGCGCGAGCGAGTGGTTGAAACACGTCAGACCGTCGCGCGTTTCGATGCTCCCGTAGACCGGCAGCTTCTTGAATACCGAGCCCGCGCGCACGCCGTCGGGCCACATCAATGCGGTCCCTTTGGGCAGGTGCACGACGACGCCTTTGCCGCCGCCCGTGGTCCCCAACATGCCGAGGCCGCCCCCGGATTCCGCCGACTTGATGTCCTTGTCGGACACGATGACCTTCATGCGCAGACAGCCTTTTTGGATCACCACGCGCGGGTGCACGGTGTCGGACGACATCGACTGGATCCACAGCGTCGGCGGGTAGCGGCCGGTGCGCACGATGCCCGTTCCGCCAAACCGCAGCCGTGCTTTGGATCGCACGTAGTGGTCGGACTCGGTGTTCTCCCAAAGCCGCGACGGCGTGTAGAAGTAGCCGGTCGCCGCGTCCGGCAGGAAGGTCTCGAGCCGAAACGGGCGCACGCTCGCTCGGTACAGCCCCACGCGTCGCTTGCGGTGGTCCCGGAGCCGGCGAACCGGGGCACCTGCGGCGAGCTCGATGAACGTGCGGTCTTTGTAGCTTTCCCGCACCCGGCGCCGCGTGACACGAACGGCGTCCGAGCGCTTCACGTACAGCCGGATCTGCAGCCGCGACAAGCCCGAGTTGCGGTACAGGCAGTGGCGCTTCATGTCCTCGTCAGCGGCGCCGTCGACCTCCAGCCACGTGGGGCCCGCGTGTAGCAACCGGTACAGGTTCGCGAAGCCAAGCGGCACTTTGCGACCCGCCCAGGCCGGACTGCGCGCACGTGGGGCCTTGTCATCGGGCGCGGAATGGAGCCACGCGCCATAGCGAACGGCCACGAAACGGTCTTTTTTGCCCGCTTTGGACGCCCGATACCGCCGCTGTCCGCCGCTGCACGAAACGAGCGACACCACCGCGACCAGGGCCAGCGCGAACGCCAGCAAACGCCAGCGTCGAGGGGTCAAAGCGTGAACCGAAAGTCGTTGATCAGCGCGCCGGGGAGGTGGGTGCTGCCGGTCGAGCGCCGGTAGTAGGTGTCGGCGTCGAGCATCATCTCGCGCTCGGCGGTCAAGCCAACGAGGTTGTCGCCGAACATGCGGTACAGCGTCTCGTCAAAGCGCATGACGTTGAGGGGCGCGACGACTTCACCGTTTTCAACCCAGAACGTCGCGAAGCGGGTCATGCCGGTGATGCGGCAATGATTGCGGTCGCTGTAGTTTGTGTACCAGAGGTTGTTGACCCAGATGCCGGTGCCGAGCTCAGCCAGCAGGCGCTCCGGTTCGAGGTCGCCGGCCGCGAGATCGATCGAATGGGGCATCTCGTCGTCGCTCGCGCCTGTCGTGGAGACGCCGAATTCGGCCGCCGATCGAGGCGAGACGAGGCTGCCGGCGAAGCGGCCTTCCGTCACCAGGGGTACCCGGTCTGCCCGCGCAAAACCGCTCGATCCGAACCCCGCTGCGACCCCTCCCCGCGTGTTTTCGGACAGGTGGAACGACGGGTGGAGGTTCACGTTTCCGTCGACGAGGCGAAGAATCGCGGACTGTCGGGTGCGCTGCGATTTCAGCCCGAACGAACCCCATGCGAGCAGCGAGAGCAGCTCGGAGACAGCTGCCGGCGCCAGGTAGACGCGGTAGTTGCCCGGATCGATGGTGCGTGCTTCTCGCTTGAGCAGCTCCCGTTGCCGTCGCGCGCTGGCGATCTTCGACGCGAACACATCGGGCTCCCATTCAAAGCCCGCATAGCTGCCCTTGACCGCCTTGTCGGCGCGTTCATAGACCGAAAAGTCGAAGTTGAAACAGAAGCTCGAAAACCAATCGCGCTGCCCGAACGAGTTGGCAAACCCTTCGTAGATCCCGCCGCCCGCGTAGATGCCCACGAGGTCGAGCCCGGTGGCCTCCTCGATGATGGCGTCGACGGCGTCGCGTGAGTCGGGCAGGAGCGGGTCGCCGTGACGTTCGGTTCCTTCGGTGGCGGTCGAGTACAGCAGGTGCGGATCTTCGGGGAGATGGTCCAGCTGGCCTCGCAGCCGCTGCAGCGCGTCATCCATGCGCCGTCGATCCGCGCTGTGAACGCCGGTCAGGGTGGTTTCGACGGCCGCGTGCGTCTTGCCGCGGATCAAGCGCAGGGTGAGCACCCGTTGGCGGACATTGCCGGCCTGGCGGACCCGACAGCCGTTGATGCGGACAAAGTCGGAGTCTTCGGCGCGGATATGGGCCGTCATCGCTTCGTTGGCGTGCAGCTGCGACTGCACGTGGTCGGCGAGCGCGTAAAAAGCCGCCTGGACATAGCGGCTGGCGTTGTCGATCTCGGCGGCGGTTCGCACCGAGGGCTGCGTAGTGTCGGGCATGTTCAGGTGGGGCGGATGGTGGGTGTGATGCGGTGAGGCTGTTACACGCCGCCGAAGACTTCGACGTCGCTGAAAACACACGCGGGGCTGGCGTGGCCGACGCGGATGACCTGGTTGGGTTCGCCTTTGCCGCAGAACGGGGAGCCGAATAGCTGGAATGTGGACGGGTCGCCCACCGCCGCGAGATTGCGCCAGAACGTGGCGGAGATGCCGCGGTAGTTGGGGTTGCGAACGACCTGTTTGAGCTCGCCGTCCTCGATGACCCGGCCGAGCTCACAGCCAAACTGGAACTTGTTGCGGGAATCGTCGATCGACCAGCTGCAGTTGCTCGTCATCAAGACACCGCGCTCGATGCCACCGATCAACTCGTCGAGGGTCTTGTCGCCGGGCTCGAGGTTGAGGTTGGCCATGCGGTCGATCGGCGGTCGATTCCACGACTGGGCGCGCGAGTTTGCGACTCCCTTCATGCCGGCGCGGTGTTGGCTGATGCTGGCGCCAAGTGGTCGCTCGAGGACGCCGTCGCGGATGATGAACTCGCGCGACGCGGCCAGCCCCTCGTCGTCGAAGGCATAGCTGGCGAACTCGTTGCCGACGGTCGGATCGAAGGTGATGTTGAGCAGGTCCGACCCGTAGCGGTACGCCCCGAACATGTCCTGCGTCACAAAGCTCGTGCCGGCGTAGTTGCGTTCGTCGCCCAGAATCCGGTCGAGCTCGAGCGGGTGGCCGATGCTCTCGTGGATCTGCAGCAGCATCTGGTCGGGCATCAAGAGCAAGGACGTCGCGCCTGTCGGGCAGTGCTCCGCGGTCAACAGCTGGAGCGCTTCGGCGGCGATGCGGGGCGCGGCATCCCGAAAACCGATCGAGTTGAGGACTTCCAAGCCGCCCTGTCGACACACACCGCGCCCGCCAAGGGTACGTGTCTGCGTCTCGGGGCCGTCAGCGGCCGTCGCGGCGATATCGGGCACGAGCAGGTGTTGGGTCTGCTCGACCTGTCCGCCATGCGACGTCACGTAGAGCGACTTCGATTCGGTGGCCCACAGCGATGTCTCCCAGTCGGCGATGCGGTCGTCGACCTTGAGGCGTTCGCATTCGGTGACGAGCAGCTCAAGCTTGTCGGAAAGAGGCACGTCCGCCCACGGCTCCCCGACGCTGTTTTCATAGGAACCGGTCGGCGCGGGCATCGCGAAGCTGCTGTAGTCGACCACGGTTTTGCCGGCGGTTCGGCGCGCCCAGTGCACGGCGTGGTCGATTGCGCGTCCCAGTCCTGCAGCGGACAGATCCGAAGTCGCGCCGTAGCCGATCCCGCCATCGACGACAGCGGTGATCATGGCGCCGACATCTTCGCTGCGGACGACGGGTTGAACGATGCCCTGGCGGACGTGCAGCTTCTCGCTGTGTTCTTCGACGAGGCGGATGGAGCAGAAATCGACCGATGCGGGAATCGACGCACGGAACGCGGTGACAACGTGTTGCACGGGAGGCTCCTCCGGCCGCTGGTGGGAACGAGCGCGCGGAGGGTAGCGGCTCTGTGAGCAATGCCAAGCGGCAATCGCCCGGTCGCGCC
>CAZLMW010000074.1:20156-38737 GCA_964560875.1 uncultured Enterobacteriaceae bacterium | reverse complement strand
CGGGTGGCCCGGACCCGGGTTATCGCTCAGTCAGCGACTTCCAATCGGGCCTGGTGTCGCAGCCATCCGGGTTCCGCGCCGAAAATACCTGCTGCAGCCTTCCGCCATCCGCTCTCACATTCGCGCGAATGAGGCCTACCAGCTGGATACACCGGGTGCGCTTCTGGCCAACCTGTTCGCGACGCTGACCCGGGCTCAGCAAGAACGGTTCGTCAACGACTTCACCGGCCTCGTGCCTGTATTCCAAGACGTGAAAGTCCGATCGGTCGATGGCAACAATCGCCTCCAGTTCCAGGACCGATGGGACGCCGCCCTGTGGTACGAGCCCAACCAGGTCTCGGACGGATCGATCTTGGCAGCGGCGATTGTCGGGCTCTCGTATCAGCGTGACCCCGGCACTTGGCCGTCCTGGAGGATATTGACCGAGGCTTGCATCCGTACTTGCAGCGACGGGTCGCCGAGCTGCTTCGCAAGTTGACCACACCGGCGCCATTGGCTCGCATCCGATACAGGTTGTGTGCACCACGCACTCGAAGACGTTTCTGGACGCGGTCGAACCCGACGAGGTCCGGTTTCTGGTCCGCGACGAAAAGAACGGCGCAACACGCATCGAGGCTGCCCCCACGGACAACGAGAATTGGCGGGACGTCTATTGCGTGTACCAGGAGTCCTTGGGCGACTTGTGGCTGAGCGGAGCCGTCGGCGGTGTCCCTGCTATCTAATGGGCGAGATCCGCATCGTCGTGCATGCAGAAGGACCGGGCGATCTCGGCGGCGGTTCGCGTCGGCTTCGGCCCAAGGCAACGCTTCAGCCAGATGATTGGGGACCCGTCCACGCGATCGTCGCAAAGCTGGTATGTGAGTGATATTCGTCAGTGCTCTCCGGCAAGAACCTCAAGCCGACCTTGAACGGCACGCATCCATCGACTGCCGGAACACCCGCCGGCGAGGACTGTGCAGCACTCGGGCTGGACAGCCGGGACCTGGTATTTCCCAACCATCCGCGTGCGACCGCGTTTGAAGCGGCGGTCCTGCACCGGAAGCGTGGCTGCGTCCAACTCTACAAGCGAAAAGGCGCTGCATCGCCCCAGAAGTCTCCGACGGCGCGTCTCTTCCCTCGGCCGTCCCTGGCCGATTACAAGGGCCTGTCCGAGCTGACGTCGCTGTCGGCTCGGCCTGGTGGCTACGCACTGGTCACAGCTGTGCCTTCGGCGAAGGCGCTCGCGGTGCTGGACATCGATCCGTTCGGGTACAAGGTGAGGTCGCGCCTGATTGTTCCAAAGCCATGGCCAGCGCTTGGGTTTGGCAACGGTTTCTCGGTTGCAGTGTTGCCTGAGGGCACGACCTGGGGCACCGGCTTGCTCGAGTAGGCGGGTCCCACATGTACCCACGTCGCGCGATGGTCTTGAGCGATCTGCTACAGTAGCCGCATGACTTTGTGGCGCTTCCTGTCAGCAGTTTCCGCACTCGCCGCGTGCGCGTGTGTGTGCGGGTGTGTCGTCAACCCTGTCCCGACGCCGGGAACCACGGGCGGCAGCGGCGGCTCGATCGATCCCACACAATCTTCCGACGTCGCGGCGCAGGACTCCGGGGTCGGTCGGCGAACCGACACGTCCAACCCCACCGACGACCTCGACGCGGGCGGCGCGACCGGCGAATCAGACGCCGGTTCAAGCAGCAGCGGCGGGCCAATGGATACGGGCGCTGCGGATACGGGCGTCGCTGCGGATTCGGGCCCCGGCGACTCGAGCTCTGCGGATTCGGGCGCTGGCGGTTCCGGGCCTGGCGACTCGGGCATTGCTGATTCGGGCGGACAACCGGACGCGGCTGGTGGCGGATCCAACAAGAACGACGGCGGGTCCAGCAAGAACGACGGTGGGGCCAGCGCCAAGGACGGTGGCGCGGCCGATTCAGGAAGCGGTGCAGACTCGGGCACAGCGGCCGACGGCGGTTCATCGAACGCGGACGCAGGAGTTGTCGCAGATGCGGGCGGGGGCCAGGTGTCGGGCCCCGCGGCGTCGTGCGCGGCGGCGAAGAAGGCGAAGTGTCTGCTCGGCGTGGCCCTTATCTGCCACCCACAGGTGGCCAATTGGACCGGCGGACCGTGCGCGAAAGCGGCGAAGAGTGCTGTCGACTGCCTCGCCGCCGGCAAGTCGTGCGCCAACTGTCAAAACGCCCTCAAAGCGCTGAAAACCTGCGCGTGGAAGGGCACCGTTTGCAACCAGGGCGCTGGCGGCGGCGGGGGTGGCGGAGGCAGCGGCGGCGGCGCCAACCAGATGTGCATGGCCTTCAAGAAATGCTCGACCGACCAGCTGCAGGTGCAGTGCAACAACAGCGGGTGCGTGTGCACGCTGGGCGCGACCAAACTCCTCGAGTTCCCGCCGGCCACGAACATGTGCAAGGCGTCCAACGACCTGCTCAACGGTCCCTGCCACAAGGCGGCCACGACCGTCCCAGCGGCGATTTGCGCCACCAACTCCGACTGCTTGCTGACCGAGGTGTGTGTCGTCGCAGCGTGCGGCGCGAAAGGTACGTGCGCTCCTCGCGGCGACTGCGCGGCGAGTCCGGTGAAAAAGGCGTGCGGCTGTGACGGAAAGACCCAGCCGAACGCCTGCAAAGCGATGTGGGTTCAGGGTGTTGCGATCAAATCCCCTGGCGCCTGTCCGTAAGCAGTTTTGGTGAAGGGCGCCCCGCTCGCCGTCTATGCGGCGATGTTCTGCGCGGCCGTTGGGATCGGCGCGTGGGAGCTCATCGTCACCCGGTTGGCGTCGGTCCTGTACTTCCTCGACCTGGCGCACCTCGCCGTCGCCGTCGCGGTCCTTGCGCTTGGAATCGGCGCCCTCGTCGCGCGCAGGTGGCTGCAGGTTTCCAGGCCAGAGCTCGCGATCGGTGGCCTGCTCGGGCTGATGGTGGTCGCGGTGGGCTTGGCTTCGTGGGCTCTGCGGGTGTCCGACGCGGCTTGGGGTATTGGCCTCTTCGCGTTGCCATTCGCGCTCTTCGGTGCGGCCTCGGCCATCGCGTATCGGAGCCTTTCCAAGCACGGACCCCAGCGCCTGTACGCCGTTGAAGCGGCTGGATTCCTGGTCGGGATGTTGGCTGTCGGGCCCGCGTTGTTGCCGCTGCTGCCCGCGCCTGTGCTCGGCGATGTTGGCATCCGGACGCACCTGCGGTCGCTCGTCCAACGACACGGGCTGGCTGAGCATCACGCGGCAACCGATGCCTATGCCCGCACGGATTTCGTCCGCACCCGTCAGCCCGGAGTCGCCTACATCTTCACCGACGGCATGTTCGTCACGCGCATGGTCGCCTGGGATGGCAAGACCGCCACGTTTGCGGATCCTGCCGTCGAGCGCCTCGCCACCCTCAAGCGCCTGTCTTATCGCATCGCGCCGCACCAACGGGTGCTCTTGCTCGGCGCGGGGGCCGGCTTCGATGCAGCAGTCGCGTTGCAGGAAGGGGCCAAACAAGTTGACGCTGTCGAGGTCAACGGCACAACCATCGCGTTCGCGCGCCGCCGTGATGCGTGGGCTGGCAACGTGCTTGCGTCCGCCAGGGTGAACACGCATGTCGCCGAGGCGCGCCGCTTCGTGAGTCAGACCGAGGCGCGTTACGACCAGGTCAACCTGACGCTGATGCAGACGTCGCCGGCAAGCGGTCGCAGCCGCAGCCCGATCCATGCCCGCACGCTGACCGTCGAGGCGATCTCACGGTATTTCGAGCTGCTCACGCCGGGTGGCGTCGTGGTCGTCGTGCAGAACACTGGGATCTACACCGATCGTACGCAAGCCGGCCTTATCGAGGCGCTCCGCCGGCGCGGCCTCGACCCATCGCGTCACCTGCGCCGCGTCCAGGCGCCCGATGTTGGCACGAAAGATAATCCCTTCTCGCACCTGCTCATCGCCAGCCTCGCCCCGCTAACGTCGCAACAGGACGCCAAGCTCGCGCGATTCGTGGACGCTCATCCGTCGTTCAAGGTCGCCAACGACCGCGCGAAATCGGCGCTCTCCGGCCCGCTCGCGACCGACGATCGGCCCTTCCTGTTCACCGGCGACATACCCCTGCACGTGCCGTTTGCCGGCGGCCTTGCGTTTGTCGCGCTGGTCGGCCTCATGCGGCGTGGGTCCAAGCGCGGTGGCGTCGCGTTCGTGCGGCGGGCGGTTGGTGTCGCGGCGGCTGGCGCCGGATCGATGCTTGTGCAAGTTGTCATCGTCTATCGGGCGCAAGCTGCGATCGGGTTGCCGACATGGGCGATGGCCACGTCGCTCTCTGCGCTTATGGGTGGAGCGGCTATCGGAGCGCTGCTCATCCCGCGTTTGACGAAGTTGACCACCCGCGCCGCTGGTTTTGCTGCCGCCGCAAGCTCCGCCGCGATGTGCCTCGCGCTGGGTCCTCTGACCGACTCTTTCGTCACCTTGCCGATCAGCACGGCCGCCGTTGCGTTCGGCGTGTCGATCGCCGTTATCGCGCTCCCGCTTGGGCAGCCGTTCATCGCCGCGATGCGCCAGGCGGGCGGCGATGACACGCTCGACGAGGGTTTCGTCATCGGCGCTGACGGGATCGGCGGTGTGTTGGGAGCGGCGGCGGCGACAGGGGTGGCCATGACCGCTGGGTTCGGGGTTGCCGGCTGGTTGGCTGCGCTCGCATTCGTCGCGTTCGCGTGGCTGGTCCCGACTTGAAGTTAGCAGTGTGTAGCGCATTGTCATGCGCCACACGCTTGAGCGATTTTTCGTTGAGGGGCTCAACGGCGCCCCTGGCCAGAAAAAGTGTCATTTTTCTGGCCTTCCCATCCGGTCCTACGGACGCGGGCCAGGCAGCGCTCAGTACGGATACCAGCCGTCGTCGCCATCGCCAGCGCCGCGGCCGCCAAAGACCTTCACGCCGTACTTGCGATTCTTGCGTCGCAACGTCCCGTGCATGCGGTCCCAGATCATCAGGTGCTGGCCGAAATTGACGTGAAATTGGCTGTGGTGGTTGTCGTGATAGAGCGACGGCCCCTGCCACGGCAGGCTGGATTTCAGGTCGACGCCGGAGTGGTCGATGATGTTGAACACCAGGATGTAGATGAGCACGACGGCGATGGTGGCCGGGTGAAACGGGATGAAGAAGATCGGCGCGAGCGACGAGGCCTGCAGCGCGACCAGCTCGAGCGGGTGCACCGCGATCGTGACGTAGGGCGTCGTGGCCACAAAGCGGTGGTGGTGGCGATGGATGCGGCGGTACATCCAAGGCAGATGCAGCGCGCGATGCACGTAGTAGGCGCCCGCGTCGTTGAGCACGAAGAGCAAGACGCCAGACGCGATCGTGTAGGCCCACCCGTACTCGGCTACGTCGAAATACAGCAGCGATTGCCAGCCCTTGAGCACCGCGTAGATGATCGTGCCGCTGATCGCGCCGCCGATGACGAGGTTGAACGACGACAGCAGCGCCGCGTCACGCTGCTGCTCGGTGCGTAAGAAGCGCTTGGGTTGGCACTTCCACGCCTTCGGATCGTCCTTGCGTCGGACGTAGTACTTGATGTGGTAGTAGGCGGCCACGGCGTGAAAGATGACCAGCCCGCCGGCGATCGACACGGCCAGGCACATCGCGAACAGCGAGCCGTCGAAGTCGGTGAAGAGCGCTTGCCAAAAGCCCATCGTTTCTCGCCTGCCGCAAGGTGCCGAGTTGCGGGAAAACGGATTCCCTGCAGCCAGTTAGAAGCCAAATCCCAGCGTCGCCATGAGCCCTGGCGCGATCGCGTCGCGGGGTTTGACGAGGTCGGGCGCGTGTTTGAAGTAACCGACCGTCGCGTCGATGTTGGTGATGAGCTCAAACCCTTCGTAGATCGGAGTCAGCAGCCGCAACGACGCGGTTGCCTCGGGCCCGGCAGTTTCCACTCCGCGCGGGCCGGTGCTGCCAAAGTAGAGCCCGCTGTCATCGGCGCCGACCGCCATCTCCGCCACGCCGAGTCCCACGCGCGGTTGCACGTAGCCGATCGGCGTCGCGTACGAGTCGATCCGGAAGAGAGCTCGCAGATGCATCACATCGGCCACGTCGTCCTGGTGAAACCACGTCGCGCCGGTCCCGCATGCCTCGATGCCGATGCGGCTGTGCGGGCTGACTTCCATGCACATCTGCGCCCGCCCAGCCGCGGTGACGGCGCTGCCGACACGGAAATTGAAGTAGTTGCGATCGGGCCGTTTGCCACGCTTGCTGATGCCGACAGCCTCCGCCGGCGAAGCCGCCCCGAGCACCAACCCACCGCCGACGAGGACGCCGATCGCGAGCAGGAGTGGGCGGAGATGACGCATGGCCGATCCAGGTGGAGCCGCTAAGTGTGCCCGGCCGGGGCGCCGCAGGGTAGCCGGTTGTGGCCCGCGAATGCACGGCGATGTCGCATGTGGCGATGCAAAACGCACGCTTCGTGGTGGCGCGGGCAGTTCGGCGTGATACGTTGCCGGTCCTCCTTCCTGTCCCGGAGGCACACCGCATGCGCACCGCCCCGGCGAGCCACGATCTCGCTGTCGTCTACGAACATCCGCAGTGGCAAAAGCCGCTGTTCGCCGCGCTCGATGCCCGAGGTATCGACTACACCACCGTCGACCTGAAGGCAGGTGCCTTCGGGGACGTCGACCAGCCCGTCGCGCGCGTCTACTTCAACCAGGCCAGCCCCAGCGCGTATACCCGCGGCAACACCCGCGCGGTCCCGTACGGTCTTGCGCTGCTCGAAGCCCTCGATGCCGACGGCGTCCGGGTGATCAACGGCGCGACGGCGTTCCGTTTCGAGCTGAACAAGGCGCTACAAAGCCGCGTGCTGCAGCGTATGGGCATCGACCATCCCAAGACGCTGGTGTTCAACTCGGTCGCCGCGTTGCGCAGCCGTGCCGGGGAGCTCACGTTCCCGGCCATCCTCAAGCCCAACCAGGGCGGCAGCGGCGCGCGCATGTTCAAGGTCGAATCGATCGACGAGGTCGGCACCATCCTCGACGGCGATCCAGGCCTCTGGGCACCTGACCACGTGATGCTGTTGCAGGAGTACCTGCCCCACGACGCTCTCGGTTCGGGAATCGCGCGCATGGAGTTCCTCGGCGGCGAGCTGCTCTACGCCATGCGCGTGAAATCCGATGGTGCGTTCAACCTCTGCCCATCCGAGGTTTGCAACCCGGTTGATGGAAGTGACGGCGCCTGCGCGCTGCCCGAGCCCGGCGAAGTGAAGTCTGCGCCGCCGACGTTTCACCCCTTTCCCGACGTCCCGGAAGAGGCGGTCCGAATCGGCAAACGTATCTGCGCTGCCGGCCAGCTCGATGTCGCCGGGATCGAGTACCTCGAAACGCCCGACGGACGTCGCGTCTTTTACGACATCAACGCCAACTCGAACCTGCGTGGCCCGATCGGCGAGGCGATGGGGTTTGACCCGTTTGAGCGCGTCGTTGACTTCCTTGAGCGCGAGATCGGGCAGCTCCGCAAATCAGCAGCGGCGTAGTTGTTGCCGCGCTGCAGCCGGGAACTCTTGACTACTTGCCAACAATTCGGCCGCTGCGGTCGATCAGCACAGATTGCCCGCCGGCCGTCCATACGCGCGCCCTTGCGCTCTTGAACGCCTCGACCCGCGTGTACTTCGCCGCGATCACCTCGCGTCCCGTCGGATCGATATAGCCCCAGCGCCCACCATCCATGCGCCAGTGCTCGCCCATCCGCGCGACCGAGCAACCCCGACAAAAAGCGGCACGTCCGTCGTGAAACCGCTCCGCGAATCGCAGCTTCGGCGCGACCCGAACCCGGCCCGTCTTGTCGTAGAAACCGACCTTGCCTGAGTCCGGCATCCGTCCACCCGACACAAATCGCGCAAGCCCCTCCGACCACGGGTCCGGCGTGTTGTCGAAGCTCATCGGGCGCAGCAGCACACGTCCGCTCTTGTCGATCACAGCGAATCCCTTCTTGTCGGCGACCTGCGCGACCCCGCCGGCCGTAAAATCCTCGGCGAGTGGATAGCGTGGAGGCAGTCGCTGCTTGCCGCGCGCGTCTTTGAAACCCCAGTCGTGGCTTTTTCCTTCGAAGATTCGCCACGGTTTTTCGCGCCGGGCGCCTTTGCGGCACTTCACCCGCGCGCCGACATCCGCCAGGTCGATGTCGAGGTCGAACACAACGGGACCACCGCTTCCGTCCAGTCGCACGGTTGCAGCCCGCATCGCCAGCCCGAATCCGGCGTGGGTCGCGAACCGAACGGTCACCGATTCGCCCGGTTTGACCATCGACACCAGCCTGCGCCGGGCGGTCGAGCCGGGTTTGCCCCAGCAGCCCTCGTAGTGCATCGAAACCGTCACGTCGGGCCACATCGCTTTGGTGTCGTTGCGCAGCGTCACGGCGATTTCAGGTCCGGCTCGTTTCACCACGATCCCGCGGTAGGGCATCACGGCCGAGGTGGCGATCGCGGCGACCGGGGCGATTCCGCGCTGGATCCGCACGCCGTTCATGCCGATCGTCCAGTCGCTGCGCATCTGGAAGGGACCTGGACAGCGCCCTTTGTGGACAACCTTGGGCGGTCGTGGGCGCCTCACTTTCCGTCCGCGCGCCATCGCGACCTGGCCCTTGATGGATGCCGCCCCGTGCGCTTTGCCCACAAGCCGTACCCAGCCGAGCTCGAAGTGCCGGTCCACCCACTCCGATTTCGGTTTGCCCGTACAGCGCCTCGTGCCTTGCTCGCTGAGCGTTCCGATGACCAGGACCGGGGCGTCCGTCGTGCGGCGTGCTGGAGTTCCGGCCCTCACCGTGCGACCGGGTGCCTTGCTCGCGCGTTTGCCGGCCCCTTTCGACCATGCGCTGGTCGGCGCGCTCACCCAACTCAGGGTGGCCGCAAGCGCCGCCGCAATCGCTATCCAACGCATCGTTTGTCCTGTCTTGTGGCTTCAGCAGCCGCTCTGAACTCGGGAAACGTCCGCGATGTCGGGAAGCTTCAACGGCGCCGCCATCTTCGGGTACGCCCACCCCAGCAGCCACGTTCCGCAGACCACGCCAGCCAGGGCCGCGATGGCGTACAGCTTGCCCTCGCCGATGTTGACCAGCACGGGACCGGGACACATGCCCGTGATCGACCAGCCGACTCCGAACAGCGCACCGCCGATCCAATTGCCGCGGTGCAGCGGCTTGCGTGGAATCTGCAGCGGTTGCCCCGACGCCGTCTTGCCGAAGCGCCGCAGGAGCCACAGGCCCGGAGCCGTCACTGCAACCGCAGCACCAATGATCCCATAAAGTTGCGGGTTTTCGAGCAAGAACATCCCCTGCACGAACTCGTAGTCCGCCGCCCCGCTGCGCGACAGGACGAAACCGAAAAACACCGCGAGCCCGAAGATAAGCGCGCCCATTATCAGCCCCCCGCCATGGGCCCAAAAGCGCCCAGCAAGTATGTGATCAGGTGGGTCACGAGCACACCGACCCCCATAAACGTCAGCATCGTCCGCCAGCTCGCCCACTCGAAGTTGGCGACGCCGAAGATCCCGTGCCCGCTCGTGCAGCCGCCAGCCAGCCGCGTGCCAAACCCGATCGCGAGCCCGCCAACGAACATCCACGCCGATTTTGCGACCGGCCCCACGTCATTGAGGCCGTTTTCGGTCCCAAACTCCCATGTCAGAGACCAGGTGCCGGTTGAAAGGGCCGAGAGCGCGCCGCCAACCAGCAAGCCCGCCAGGAACAGCAGCCGCCAATTGGTCCGCTGGCCCTCGTCGCGTCGGAAATACGGCAGCTCGCTCACCAGCGAACACACGTCATCGAACCCGCTGGACACGCCCAGTCGCCGGTTCGCCACAAAAAGAAGCGTCAACGTGACCGCGCCGATGCCAATACCGGCCACCGACCAATGCCACGCCTCCGCGCCAGATAGCAGTTTCATAGTCTCAGCCCACCCGTGTCATCACGGGCTAGCATAGGCGCGTCGCGCGAAATTGCGTGAAAAACGCCGGAGCGAAGCGGTCAGGGGCAGGCGACCTTGGCGTCGACGATCACAAAATGCAGGTCCGAATAGGCAACGACCTTGCCGTTGGCTCGAAGCCGGCCCTTGATGTGCACCTTGCCCGACTTGGCGAGGCAGGCAGACGTCAACGTGTGCCAGACAGTTCCCGGCTTGACCGTCAACGAAGACCCGGGCAGCGGGGTCCATCCTTTCGGATCGGTGGCGCTCAGCTTGGCGTCCTTGGTGACCAGGTCGAGCACGGCGGGTTTGTCGCTGTACACCAGCAGCTTGGCTTTGACCGGGTTCACGTGGTCTTTGAGGTTGTTGAGGTACAGGAACGCCGCCGGATTCTGGGCCATGCGCGCCACGGTCTCCGACAGCCGTATCACCGCGGTTTTCGTTGCCGACTTGGTCGAGATGCTCGTCGTGTAGTGCACGCCGCTTGCCTTGTCGAAGACGCCGTGCGCGGTGAGCGCGTAGGTGCTGATCTTGCCGCCCTTGTGCAGGTAGTGCGCGCCTGGAAAGACCTTCTTGACCCCGGCCCAGACGGCGCTGCAGTTCTTGTTGCTCATCGTCTTGGCTTTCTTGTCGCCAAATCGGAGCCAGTCGAGGTCGGCCTTGCGCACATCGAAGCGGTCGGCAGCGGGCAGCGATTCGTGCCAATGAATGCGCCGCACGTGCTCGGCCATGTCGTGTGTCGAGCTGCAGTTGGCGGCGCCCACCGAGCTATAGGAGACCCCACATTTGACCTTCTTGGAGTGCATGACGCCCGACCAGCTGTGCACGCGTTCGTGTGTCTTGCCGCCGTCGGTCAGCACGATGCGCTGCTGTTCGGATCGGTAGTAGACCCAGGGCCGCGAGGTGACGTAGCCGACCATCAACGCCGACTCCGCAAAGCCCTTGGCCGCGACGAGCAGCTTCGTGTTGATCCAGTCGACGCCAGCGAGACGCAGCAGCAACGTGTAGTCGCTATTGGACGAGCAGTTGAACGTCCCGTGAATCATCTGCCGCACGGTGCGCGTCGTGTCCTTGATCCACGCGCCTTTGCCCTTGCGCCGGTAAAACGTCGCCTTGGCATCCAGCGAAACGCCGGCCTGCTTGACCAGGATCAGCGCCGCGACGACCGGGTAGATCTTGATGACGCTGGCCGGCCAGAAATCGAGCTTGTGGCCGCTGTCCTTGTAGCCGACCTCGCGGAATTTCCAGCCCGCGGGCGCCTTGACCCCATGAATGAACGACGCCCAGGTCGGTGCCGAGCCGCGCGCCGCGTCGATGACCGCGTTGAAATGCGGGAATTTCGGGTCGTAGACGGCTCCCGCGTCGGATTCGGTCGTATCCGCTCCGCCAGCATCTGTTCCGCCAGCATCTGTTCCGCCAGCGTCGGTTCCATCAGCGTCTGTTCCGCCAGCGTCTGTTCCGTCAGCGTCTGTTCCGTCAGCGTCTGTTCCGCCGGCATCGGTTCCGCTGGCGTCGGTTCCGCTCGCGTCGGTTCCGGGCGTGTCTGCTTCGGATTCACCGGCATCTGCCACGCTCGTATGTGCATCCTGGACTTGCTGCTGCGTGGAAGAGTCGACGGCGTTGCGAGTCCCCGCATCCCCGACGTAGCCATCCGCCGCTGAACCGTCCGTGGAACCGGCGTCAAACCCGTTCGCATCGGGCAACGCCCAACCGCCCTGATCGGCACCATGATCGCTTGCGCACCCGCCAAAGATCGCGGCGACGAGCAGCGCGACAACCAGGCCGATTCGGCCCTGAACACCCATGATTTCCGTCCTCTCGGCTCCCCACCGGTCGCGGATAAAGACCGATGTCCGCGTGGAAATCAAGCATTGGTATGACCAATCTTGCCCGATGGGGGGCATGCACACCGCAGTCTGGTAGGCTCTGCCAACCGCTAACCCTCACCTGGAGCACCCCGATGGAGCACGAGCAATTCGTCCAGCGCGTCCTCAGCCGCCTGCCCGCCCGCGTCACGCGGTTCGAGTTCTTCCACTGGAAACACGCCGGCCGCCCCACAGACGAAGGCTTTGGCATCATGCCGATCGTCGGCGTGGACCCGCAGCGGGTCATGGACGCGGTGATGGACGTCGACAACTACGTCGGCAACATCGCCCACGTCGCCGCCAACCGCGCCATCACGGACGCGCGCTTCACCCCGCCCGAAGCCGTCCGCTTCTACCAAAAGGTGCAGATCCCCATCATCGGCGCCGTGCAACACGAGCTGGTCCTGCATCGACTCGGCGAACGCGACGGCTACCACGTCGCCGCATGGAGCATCCTCGGCTCCGAAACCAACAAGCTGAGCAAACGCGACGGCATCCGCAGCGACTACAACCACGGCGCATGGATCGCGGCACCCGGCGTGCTCGGCTACGCGCTCAGCTCCGCACCGCGCCGAGACGACGTCGGTTTCCTGAAATTCAAGGCGCTCACCAAAGGCGCTGACGCCGGCGCCGCCCGCGTGCTCCAGGCCAACATCGAAGGCATGGCCCGCTGGGCAGCCCGCCGGTAGCAGAGTGTGCGGGAAGCCAGGCACCCGCACACGCTCACCCTCAGATTACCATTTGGTCAACACACCAGGAGACCGGGCTAACGATGAGTTCCGCTGCGTGGGGGCCCACACCAGATAATCTTTTTTGAGCCCGATCGGCGATTCGTACTAGAATTCCGGTGGTGGTAAGAAGAATGACAACGACGATGGACGACGCTTGGGTGGCCCCTTACAGTCAGCCCCAAGGTTGCGATCCGGTTGGCTATGCTTGGCTGGTACGTGCGTTTCATCTGCCCGTGGCATTTCATTGGCGCTGGTCCTTCACTGGACCGACCGAGCGGCAGCTCCACGGCAGGACCCTGATCGAGGTTCGCCCGCCGAGTCGCCGCCCGAAGAGCGAACGGCCGATCGACCACTGGCTCTGGGCTCTCAAGAACGAGGGCGTCAGCATGAGCGTCAACACTTTGTTGTTGCGGCGCATCTCCAAAACTCAGCGCGACGAGCTGGCCGACCAGCTCACACAGGAATTGCGCTCCAAGCCGTTCAGTAGCTATCGGCGCCGCGCGTGGTTCTTGTTGGAGAACCTGTCGCCGGTGCAATTGCCCGTCGAGGACCTGTCGTCAGGCAACTACATGCCGCTGCTCAACCCCAAGCTCCAAGTGACAGGTCCGATTCGTAAGATCCGCCGCTACCGACTCGACATCAATCTGCTTGGCACCATCAACTACGCGCCGGCCATCCGCCGAACACCCACGATCGACCAAGTCGACGCCGCACACTTGCGCGAGCGAATTCGAAACGTGGTGGGCGCGTACAACGAAGAATCGTTGCGCCGCGCCATCAACTACCTGTACGCCAAGGAAACGCGCGCCAGTTTCGCGATTGAAAGAGAGACGCCCTCGCCCGATCGCGCCGAACGCTTTGTAGTGCGGCTCAAAGACGCCCCAAAGGTCAAGCGGCTCTGGAAGGCGCTACTAGTGCGCCTGCAAAACACGCTCGTCGACTCGCGATACGCAGACGTCGGCTGGAGGCACGAGCAGAACTACATCGGGTCAGGGCGCGTGCTGGGGATGGCGCCGTCGATCCACGCTGTCTTCCCCAAACCGGATGATATTCCAGCGCTGATGGTGGACTTCTTGGAAGCCGCGAGCGTTCTACAGCATGGCGTCGGCGACGGTCTGGACGACCGTGCTGTGCTTGACCCCGTGCTCGCCGCCGCCGCTTTGGCTTTCGGCTTCGTTCTCTTGCACCCTTTCTCCGACGGAAACGGGCGCATTCACAGGTGGTTGATCCACTGGATGTTGGTTCGCGCGCACGTCACCCCAGAGGACATGATTATTCCAGTGTCTGCCGTGATGCTCAGTCATCGAGCGGAGTACGAGGCGGTGCTGGAAGGCTTTTCGACGCCGCTGCTCGAACTCATCGACTACACAGTGCGCGAAGACCACCACATGGAAGTCCACAGCGACACGATCGACTACTACCGATACCCCGACGTCACCGAAATGGCGGCAAAACTTTGGGGATGGCTCAGCGCGGCCATCGACAATGGGCTGGCCAAGGAACTAGATTTTCTCGAACGATTCGATGAAGCACGTCGCCGGCTCCACGACGTCATCGACATCCCCAACCGGAAAGCCCACCTGTTTATCAAGTTGGTGGCGGAGCATGGCTCCATCAGCAAGACGAAGCGGCGCCGGCATTTCCCTGAACTGACCAATGAAGAACTCGCCGAGATGCAAGAAGCGGTGCGCACCGCCTACACAGGTCGCTGATGACCGCTGACGAGGCGACCAGACTCGGCTACAGCCGCTCCTACTTCGGCGCAGCTTCGACGACGCAATCGGACCGCAAGCCCTCACACAGCTTGTCGTCGTCTCCGACACAGATATCGCACCGCGCCACGACGACCCGAGGCTCCTCGCCGACCGTCATCTTCACCTGCGCCTGGTAGCCGCCCGCCTCGTGAAAAGCCACCTCAACGGGGTGCTCGCCGACCTCTTGCCGCGTGCGGCTCATCGCTGGCGTCGCGCCTTCCACCCCCCGGACGAGCTTGGTAATAAGCTCGAAACTGCCGATCGGCAGCGACGCGTCGCCTTGTTTCAGCGCCACGTGAAACGCAACCGCTTCGCCAGGCTGAGGACGTGCCGGCCGATGGGTCATCTCAAACCGCACGCCAGCGCCCTCGGCTGAGAGGTTTCGCTCCGGCCCCGCCACCAGCGGTGAACTTGTCGCACCAGCCGCTGCGCCCGGCTCGCCGACACCGGCATCAGGTGCCTGCCCTGGCTGTCCGGCGCTTTCCGAGCCCGGTTTGGCTTCGTCACCCTTGTCGCCCGTGGTGGTGGCCCCTCGTTCAGCCTTCGCCTCGACCGCGTCGGGATGCAGCCACAGCTTGGCGAAGCCGCCCCCTTGCAGCACCCAGAACACAAACCCGACCGCAGCCAGCAGCCCCAACAGCATCAGCGTTCGGCCGCGACGGGGAGGCGCCGGGATCGGCTCGAGCGGAAACTCTTCGCTCAGTGTCGGCTTGCGAAACGCGTTTGACTTCACCGGCTCCGTCGGTCGAACCGGCGCGGGCTGGACGTTGATCGACGCAAACCCGCCCGATGCGGTGCGGCCAGCCTCGGGTGGCAATGTCGCCGGCGCTTCGTGCGTCGGGTTGTTCGTCGCGGGGTTGTTGCCTTGGGGTCTGCTCTTGTCGGCGTCGTTGGCCTGGGCGCGAAGCGGCCGTGGGTCCACGCGCTCGGTCGTTTCGAACCGCGGTTCTTCGAGGTCCCCGGGTGCGCGCGCGACCTTGGCGTCTCCTTTCTCCGCGCCGCCCACTGGCTCGTAGCCGTACGGGGTGCTGCCGAGCTTGGACAGTTCCTTGGTTGGAGGCGCGAGCACACCGCCCGACTCGCCCTTCGAAAAAATCGACTGCGCTTGCGACTCATTGCTCGCAAACCGCTTCTGGGCCACGGTCGCGTCCAGCTCGCGGCGGCCGCTCTTGGGGCGCAGCGAAGGCGTGCTCTGCTCGGTCGTGCGATCCCAGTTCGGGTCCACTTCAACCGGGGGCAGCTTACGGCTCTCGCTCAGCGGTACGCGCACACTCGCCATGTCGATCGGTACGTCGGCGAGCTCCGCCAGCAGCTTCTCCGCGCTGCCAGTTCGCTTCTCCGGCTCTTTGCGCAACAGCCTTTCGATGACGCCGTACAGCGGCTCAGGAAGCTCCGGCGGCGGCCGATGCACCCGCAGTGAGATCGGCGAGTCGTGGATGTGTTTGACGATCAGCGCCATCGGCGTCGCCGCTTCAAACATCGGCCGATCAGCCAGCAGCTCCCACGCGATGACCCCAAGCGCGTAGAGATCGGCCCGCCCGTCCAGGTCGCGGGCACCGGACGCCTGCTCCGGGCTCATGTAGCCGGGCGATCCGTGCACCATCCCCGTTCGAGTCAGGCGCGCGGTCTGGTTGTTGTCGATGAGCGACGCGATGCCAAAGTCGGTCAACTTGACGTGCACACCCCGCTTGGTGGGCGCGATCAGGATGTTCTCCGGCTTGATGTCGCGATGCACCGTGCCCTGCTCGTGCGCCTCCTCGAGCGCCGTCGCGATGTGCTTGACCATCGTCACCACAAACGCCGTCGACGGATGCCCGTGCAGGTCCACCCAATCGCTCAGGTTGTGGCCGGGTACGTACTCCATCACCAGGTACAGGTCGTCGTTGGGCAGCTCGCCAAAGTCGACAACTTGCACCGCATGCGGGTTGCGCAACGACGCGGCGACCCGGGCTTCTCGCTTGAACCGCTTCTTGTGGACCGGTGTGGTCAGGTCGCGATGGAGGAACTTGACGGCGAAGTCGGTGCCGAGATCGGTGTGCTCGGCCCGGTAGACGTACCCCATTCCGCCGCTGCCAAGGCGCTCTTCGAGGCGATAACGACCCGCAACCACCGTCCCAAGAAGCAGGTCCGGCCCCCACCCACTGGTCGGCTTGTCGGCCCCGCACTTGTCGCAAAACGGCTGCGCCTCCTCCATCTCGGCATGGCACTGGTCGCAGAACATCGCGGCTCTCGAACCGGGGGACAGCAGCTTCAACAAGTCAACGCGCGATGGAGAGTAGCCCACTTTCTCGACCTCCGCTTCTCCAACGCTTCGCGCGGTCACGGCCTTCAGAAGCGGCCCGTCGTCATCGTTGAATTCGCGGCGCTACAGCCTTGCATGGTCCCGAACAGGCGCCCAGCCAAAGCTGACCGGCTACACGATCACAACCCTTCGAGAATCGCCCATGCACCTGTCCGATTTGCGCTGCATCGTCACCGGCGCCGCCCGCGGGATGGGCGCCCATTTCGCGATTCGTCTGCACGAGGCCGGCGCACGTGTTGCCGCCGGTGACATCGATCTCGACGGCCTCGCCGCGTTGCCCGACGGAATCCTCCGCCTCCCCCTCGACGTCACCGATCCCGCCAGCCGCGAAAGCTTCATCACCCGCGCCGGCGAGGAGATGGGCGGCGTCAACTCGCTCATCAACAACGCGGGAATCATCCGCGACGGCCTGCTCATCAAGCGCAGCCGCAAGTCGGGCGAGCTGGTGCGCCTCTCGATCAACGACTGGGACGCGGTGCTCGCCGTCAACCTCACCGGCGCCACGATGATGGTCCAGGACACGGTCGCCCAGATGTTGTGGCGCGGCACCAGCCCGGGCGTCATCGTCAACATCTCGTCGGTCAGCCGCCACGGCAACTACGGGCAGAGCAACTACACCGCCGCCAAGGCCGCGCTCGCCGCCAACACGGTCACCTGGTCGCGCGAACTGGCCCGGCATCACATCCGCGTCGCCTGCGTCGCCCCCGGGTTTGTTCGCTCCCCGATGACCCAGGGCATGAACCAGGCCGCGCTCGACAAGGCCGCGGCGAAGATCCTCGTCGGCCGCATCGGCGAGCCCGAAGACATCTGGCAGGCGGTGCGATTCGCGCTGGTTTGCGACTACTTCAACGGCGCCACAATCGACGTACACGGCGGCCGCTGACATCCCGACGGCGCTTGGGCCGTCCCCGAACGGAGACTCCACATGAACACCATCGAACTGCTGATGGCCGAACATCGCCGCATCGAGCGCGGGCTGGATGCCCTGCAGGCCTGGGCCCAACTCGTCGCCTCCGGAGACACCAGCGCGCAGGACGACGCCGGCCGCTTTGTCGACTTCATCGGCCGCTACGCCGACGCCCACCACCACGGCAAAGAAGAGAAGCTGCTGTTCGAAGCCCTCGCCGAAGCCGGACTGCCGTGGGAAGCCGGACCGCTCGCCGTCATGATGCTCGAACACGACGAGGGGCGCGCATTGATGGCGGTGATTCGCGACGCGATGGCGACCCATACCCCGTGGCCGGCCGACCTCGCCCACCAGGCAGCTCAAGCCGGTCAGTCTTTCGCCGCGTTGCTCCGCAACCACATCTTCAAGGAAGACAACGTCCTGTACCCGATGGCGCTCGAGGCCCTCGACGACGAGGTGTGGGCCGAGCTCGACGCGGCTTGCAACGAACACGAAGACGACAATGGCGCCGAGCGTGCTCGCCTTGAACACCTCGGCGAAGAGCTTGCCCGCCGCTACCTGGAGCCCGGTGTCGGGTCACGCCCGGTTTCGGTCGCCTGAACCGCTCGCAATCCGCCCGACTCGAGAGCCCGGCATTCAGGGCCTGGCATTCAGGGCCCGGCGTTCAGGGCCCGGCGTTCAGGGCCCGGCGATAATCTGCTTGGCGGCGTGGGTCGAGAACCGGAGCGCCACGCTGGTGGCGTCCTTCTTGCCGTCTTTGTCGCGATCGATGTCCGGGGCCAACGCCGCCGTGAGCAGCGACTTGAGCGTCGCCTTGTGAAGCCCGACGGCGGCGACGTCCTTGTTGGGCAGGAGATCGATCGCGTTTTGCAGCGCGGCCGGCGTCACGGCGCCACAGATTCGACCTTTCGTTGTGCTCTTCCAGCTCGACTTGTCGGCGGTTGTCCCGAAGATCTCGACGCCGGATAGCTCCAGTTCGAGGGCCAGCCCCAGCATCGGAAGACGGATCGGCAAGGTCGTGTTGGGCCCGCCTGCCGAGAGCGCATTTGCCTTCACCAACGCGTTGGTCGACCAGCGCGCCTCGCATTGCTGGCCCTTGGTGCCGGGCACAACCCACGACTTCTTATCGGCCGCGACGCTGCA
>CAZLMW010000074.1:0-20056 GCA_964560875.1 uncultured Enterobacteriaceae bacterium | reverse complement strand
GCTCCGGCGGTGTCAAAAGCCAGCTGCAGCTCGCGAATGACGTGCGTGACGGTCGCCGCTGGTGGCAAGTCACACAGCAACTTCGTGCAGGGACCGGCGGTGCAGGCGCCCTTGACGCAGATATCCGGCTCGGTGCACGCGTCGCCGTCGCTGCAGGGCGATGAATCGAGCGCGGTCTTGTATTGGCACGCGCCGGTCTTCGGATCGCAGCTGTCGACCGTGCAGTCGTTGCCGTCGTCGCAGCCAGCGCCCTTGCCCGCGTGACAGACCGATGTGTCACACCAGTCCCCGGTGGTGCACGGATTGCCGTCGCTGCACATGCCTCCGATGCCGACGAACGCGTTGCGGCAGCCGCCGGCTTTGCACGAATCGAGCGTGCAGACGTTGCCGTCGTTGCATTCGGTCACCGTCGCACACAGCGGCGCGGCTTTGAGCGTCGCCGGGGTCGCGGAAGCGGGCAGGCCGGTGCCCTTGATAGGCGAATTGTCGGTGGTGCCCCAGCAGGCCAGGCTGTCGTCGAGCAGCAACGCGCAGCTCGTTGCGAATGCCGGCTTGGTGCGGTGTGCGGTCGCGACGAAGGTTGCGGTCACGGCCAAGGGCACGGGAACCGGCGCGATGGCGTTGGTGATGGAGCCGATGATCTTGTCGCCCACAGCGCCGTGTTTCCGGGCGCCCCAGCAGTGCACGCGGCCTTTCATGATGGCGCACGCGTGGTCGCGGCTCGGGGCGATGATCGACGCGTTCTTGAGCTGCGTGACGGTCACCGGGGTCGCCTCGAACGCCAGCCCCGCCGGGTAGCTCGCCGCGTTCTTGCCGTTGAGCAGCGTGTTGTTCGTGTTGATTCCCCAGCAGCGGAGCTGTCCGTTGGGTCGCGACATGCAGGCCGAGTCGGCCCCTGCCCAGGTCGCGGACATCTTGCCGTCGCCGAGCACGCGGACTGGAATTGCCGAAAACGCCGTTGAATTGCCCGGATGCCTGCCGTCGCCGAGCGCACCGTGGGCCCGATCGCCCCAACACCAGACGGCGCCAGCCATTGTCCGCACGCACGAAGAACGCGCGCCAGCTGCGATCGTGTCGACGTCGTGAACACCTGTGACACCGGCGGGCATCAACACCGCGTCCTTCGCAGCGACCCCGTGCACCCATTGCCCCGCCTCACCGCGGCCGTTTTCACCCCAACAGCGCACCGCGCCGCTCTTCATCACCGCGCACGTGCCGTTGTCGGTCGCGCCAATATCGACGGCGGGCCCGATCCCTGCGACGCGGACCGGCGTCACTTCGACCGCGAGCTTGGCCGCTTTTTCGAGCGCGATGGGCGTCACGCCGGCCGGCGTGTTCACGTAGTCGTGGGGTCGCTTGCCGTTGCCGACCTGGCCGCGGTCGTTCGCGCCCCAACACCAGACGCTGCCGTCGGTCTTCAGCGCGCAACGATGGGCCTGCCCAGCGGTCACGGCGCGCACCTTCGAGAAGCCCGCGATCGTGCGAATCGTCCCGTCATCGTCATACCGGTCGCCGATCCCGAGCTGCCCCCAGTGGTTGCGTCCCCAGCAGCGCACGCTCCCGGTCTTGGTCACCATGCAGCCGCCCGACGGGCTGATGGCCAGGCGCGTACAGGTCTTGGTCCCCTCGTTGCCGCATTCGGTCGGCAGCGTGCAGGCCTTCGTCGCGTCCTTGCAGCAATCGCCCCAGAACGCACATTGGGTGTCGCACTGGCAGGTATGCGCGCTGTCGTAGCCAAAGCCGCAGCGTCCCTCGCACGAGTTGGGTTTGCAGTCCTCGGCACACGTCTTGGGGACCTCGCCCGGATCGCAGACGCCGTCGCCGCAGCTCGCGAGCAGAACACACTTGGGCGGCGCACCCTTGGCGCCCGGCATACACGTCTGGCCCACGCCGCACGCCGATCCGATCTTCTTATGCGTGAACGTGCAGAGCCCCGTTTTCGCGTCGCAAACGTCCGCCGTACATGGGTTGCCGTCCTCGCACGTGCCCGGTTTGCAGGGCGCGCTGGACGCCGATGCGACGGCCCGCGTCGTGAACGTAAACGCCACCGAAAGCGCCTCGTTCTTGCCGTCTCCGTCCAGGTCGACGTCCGGGTTGAGCGCCGTGGCCAGCGTCTTCTTGAAGGCCTCGAGCCCGCCGAACTTGGTGAACGCCGCCGCGGGTAGCTTCGAGAAGCCGGCGAGCAGCTCGTCAAACCGCACAGCCCCACACAACAGCCCCTTGTTCGATGTCTTCCAGCTGGTCTTGTCGGCCACGTCCGCTTCGAGGCGCCCGCCGCGCAGCGCCAGGTCCACCCAGTCCTTGTCGCCAAACGGGGTCGGAACAACCGTCTGCGGCGAGACCACCGTTGCTGTGAGCTCTTTGCCGAGCCGTACCGACGCGCTTATCCGCGTCCGCGCCGGGCAGTGAAGCGTCGACGCCTTGGTGTCATAGCTGTCCTTGTCGATACGGAACGCGCACGCCTCGGTCGTCTGGTCGCATCCCGTCGCGGGGTTGCCGAGCAGCCGATGGATCGCAAACGGCTTGCCCGCCGTGTTGTAGCCCTTCGCCGCCAGCAAAAACGCCCAGGATCCAGCCTTGAGCACCTGCGAATAAGCCGTCGCATTGCCCGGGCCGTAGATCTTACCCAGCGCGTTATCCGGTTGCTTGTCATTGCCCACGAGGTCACAGCCCACGCCGGCCGCCGCGATCGCAAACTTCGTCACCTGCTGAACGCCCTTTTCCCAGGTGCCGGGCGGCTGGCAGATGGTCGTGCACGCGTCGTGGTAGTCGGGGCAACACGTGCCGTTGGCGACACATCCGGGGCCGCAAGCGCAGCTGCCGCCATGCCCGCCACAGCGGCCCGCGCAGGAGTTGCCGCGGCCCACACATTCGGTGCCCAAACAAACCAGCGACGGCCCGCAGGGTGTTCCCGTGGTCGCGGTTGCATGAACACAGAGGCCGGTCGCGTCGTCGCACGAGTCAACGGTGCACGGGTTGGTGTCGTGGCACGTCGTCGAAGTCGTCGGCGTGCAGGATCCAGCGAGGCACACGTCGCCAAACGTGCACTTGCTCTGGTCGTCGCACCCAGCGCCATCGACCGCCTTGCTGTGCGCGCACTTGCCATCCTTGGGATCGCAGATGTCGGCCGTACAGCTCTCGTTGTCGTCGCAGTCGGTCTTGGCGCCGGCCACACAAACGCCGTCTTTGCAGCCGTCACCGACCGTACACCCGTCACCATCTGAACAGGCCGTGGCGCTCAGCTTGATGGTCTTGCACGTGTAGTCGGCACAACCCTGCACCGTGCAAGCGTTGCCGTCCGCGGGGCAGTGCTTGTCGGTCAGGCACGGGCACAGCGGCTTGCCGTCCTTTGCCTTCGCCTGGGTATGCACGCACTTGCCATCGAGCGGGTTGCAGGCGTCCGCTGTACACGGCTCCTTGTCATCGCACGAGACGGCCGTGGCCGCTTTGCACAATCCTGCGGCGCACGCGTCTCCGGTCGAGCACTTTTTGCCGTCATCGCAAGCCGTCCCGTCCAGCTTGTTGGTGATGATGCAGCCGCCGCCGATGCACTTGGCGACCTTGCACGGGTTGTCGGTCGCGCAGCCGGTCGCGTCGCACGGTGCCCCCGCGTCTTCGTCAACGTCGGTCATAGCCGCGTCAACGGGTGCTACATCATCCAGCCCGGCGTCCAACGGCCCCGAATCGACCGCAGAACCGCTGTCGACCCCCGCGTCGGTTTCGGACACATCGAGCGAGCTGCCATCGCCGACTTTGACGTCCGTGGCCACGTCACCGTCGTCCTTGGTGGGCTCCGAGTCGTCCGAACATGCGGCGCTGAATGTCATCAACAGCCCGCACAGCAGAGCTGCAAACAAACGGGGTCGGAGGCGCGATCGTCGTGCCGGGCAAGTCATATTCGGTCGCAGTTGCAGGGCGTTGGGAAGGGCGTTGGGAAGGGCGCTGGGAAGGGCGTGGGGAAGGGGCGTCGAGGCAGGCAGGGACGCGTTCGTACGATAGCTGTGGCCGCGGCCGGTCACAAGCTCGCGCGCTTGGTAGACGCTGCACCAATCGGGTTGAGCCGCGCGATCGTTGCAACGTTCCTTGAGCCGTCAGCGGCGCAACGCTACCATCCCGGCCGCCGATCGTGGCAGCCGGAGCTTTGCGGCGCCCTTTGCGATTGGCGACTTCCCTCTCGTTGGAGTCGGTGTTGGCTGCGTTTCAATGGCAATCCTTGCCGGCCGCGCTCTTCGCGATCGGCGTGTTCGCGTTCGCCGGCTGCGGTGACCAGGCGTCGTCTCACGATTGGGCCGTGGCAGGCGCCGCCGGTCCCAATGGCAAGAAGCTGTGCAGCGGCGACTGGGTGGATCTCAAGGTCAACCCGTCTCATTGCGGCGCGTGCGGCCTGCAATGCCAAACCGACGAGGTGTGCAGCAACGGCAAGTGCGCCCTGTTTTGCGAGGAGCCCCTGGTCGACTGCGGTGGCGTCTGCGCCAACTTGCAAAGCGACACGGCCCACTGCGGCTCCTGTTCGGGGGCCTGTCGCAACGACCAGCAGTGCATCTCGGGCAGCTGCAAGCTCAACTGCACCGACGACTATGTCGGCTGCGGCGACCGCTGCGTCGATCTGAAGGCCGATCCCAAAGCTTGCGGAAAATGCGGCACCACGTGCGCCACCGGCCAGGTCTGCAAGGACGGTGAGTGCAAGCTGCCGTGCATCGGCGGCACCGACGACTGCGACGGCAAGTGCGTCGATCTTTTTAGCGACAAGACCAACTGCGGCGGCTGCGGCACGACCTGTAAGCCCGGCTGGGTGTGCTCCAAGGGTCAGTGCGCCGTCCAATGCACGCTGGGCATGACCCCGTGCGGTGGCGGTTGCGCGGACATGCAGGCCGATGAAAAGAACTGCGGCAAGTGCGGCAAGACGTGCCCCAACGGCCAGGTCTGCAGCGCCGGAAAGTGCGCGTTGTCATGCGCCGACACCCTCACGGCGTGCGACGGCGGCTGCCACGACGTCAAGCAGAGCGTGTTTCACTGCGGCGGCTGCGGCAAAGCCTGTTCGGTCGGTGAAAGCTGCGTCGACGGCGCCTGCAAGGTCGATTGCAAGGTCGGTTTGTCCGGCTGCGACGGCGCCTGTGTCGACCCGAAGAAAGACGCCAACCATTGCGGCGGCTGCGGCAAGGCGTGCGCCCCGGGCAAGCTCTGCGTCGATGGCGCGTGCACGGTCTCGTGCACCAAGGACAAGACGGCTTGCGGCGGCGGCTGCGTCGACATCAAGGCGGACGCCAAGCACTGCGGCGGCTGCGGCAAGTCATGCCCGGCGGGTCAGTCCTGCGTGGCGGGCGCCTGCAAACTCGCGTGCTCGGCTTCGCAAACCCCCTGTGGCGGTGCGTGTGTCGACCTCAAGACCGACGAGTCGTCGTGCGGCAAGTGCGGCACCAAGTGCAAAGCCGGTCACGTGTGCGTCGACGGCGCCTGCAGCCCCGCGTGCCCCGACAAGGCGACCAACTGCGGCGGCACCTGCGCCGATCTCGACAAGGATGCTCAACACTGCGGCAAGTGCGGCGTCGCGTGCGGCCTCGGCGAGTCCTGCCAGCTCGGTGCCTGCAAACCCACGTGCAAGTGGCCCCTGTTCCCGTGCGGCGGCATCTGCGTGGATATGGCTCACCACCCGGCCCATTGCGGCGGTTGTGGCAAGTCCTGCGTGCTCGACAAGGGCACCGCGGCGTGCGTCGGCGGCGTCTGCCAGGTGGTTTCGTGCGCCAAGGGATTCGCCAACTGCGACGGCAACGCGGCCAATGGGTGCGAGTCCGAGTTGCTCAAGAGCGGCGCCAACTGCGGCGCTTGTGGCAAGACATGCAACCTGCACAAAGCCATCCCGTCGTGCGTCGCTGGCAAGTGCGTGGTGACCAAGTGTGAGCCCGGATACGGCGACTGCAACGGCGACCCCAAGGACGGCTGCGAGGTTCACCTCGGCACCTCTTCGGCCCACTGCGGCAAGTGCGGCAGCGCTGTGAAGAGCACCCAGTTGTGTTGCGGCGGCAAGCCCATCGCGGCGAGCTCGTTTGCCAAGGACGTCAACAACTGCGGCGGCTGCGGCAACGCGTGCAAGGCCGGTCAGACGTGCTGCGGCGGCTTCTGCTACACGCCCAGCGCGACCAAGATCTGCCCTGAGTGCGGTAAGATCTGCAACGTTCGCATCGTCAACGGCAACAAGTTCATCACGACCGGCGCGGTGTCCCGGCTCGAGGCATCGGGCGCCGGCATCTCGACCGTCAGCAACCTCGGCGGCAAGAACAAGGTCAAGACCCCGCGCATCTGGATCGCCGCCCACGACTCCAACCTCGTCAACCGGCTCGACACCGGCTCGGGCAAGCTGATGAGCGTCTTCCCGAGCTTTGGCAGCAACCCGTCGCGCGGCGCCGTGGCGCTCGACGACACCTTCTGGATCGGCAACCGCTGCCCGAACGACCCCAACAACAGCGCGTGCAGCAACGTCGCGCAGCTCAACAACGATGGCACCCAGGGCTGCCTCGTGGGCAAGGCCGCTGACGGCAAACCGTTACCTTTCGTGCGCGCCATCGCCGTCGATGAGGAGGGCTTTATCTGGATCGGCACCTGGAACGACAACCGCGTGCACAAGATCGACCCGCTCGCGTGCAAAGCCATCAAGTCGTACGGCCTGCCCAGCGGCGCCAACCCCTACGGTTTCGCCATCGATAACAAGGGTCTGTTGTGGATCAGCAGCCCGACCGGCGCCGGCAACCCGCTGCGCTCCTTCGACACGAAGAGCGGCAAGATCAAGGACTCGGTCAAGCGCCCGTACAACACCTACGGCGTGGTCATGGATGGCGACAACAACGTCTGGTACGCGGGCTGGTGCACCAATCACCTGATGATGATCAACGGCAAGACCAAGAAGCTCAAAGACATCACCTTCCCCGGCTTCAACGACCAGTGGTCGGCCCGCGGCATGGCGGTCGACAGCGACGGCAACATCTGGGCGGGCGTTGGCCACTTCTGCAAGGGCAACGCCTGTTCGCATCCCGGCTACGTTCTCAAGTACCAAAAGGGCACCGGCAAGCACCTGGGCACGTGGAAGATCGGCAAGGGCTTTGGCGGTGGCGCGCTCGGTGTGTCCATGGACGCCAACGGCCGCATCTGGGCGACCAGCGTGTGTTCGAGTAAGGTCGCGCGAATCAGCAAGGACACTGGCGCCACCGAGCTGGTCGCCAACCTCTACGGCAAGAACCCCTACACCTACTCGGATTGGGCGGGCGCGATGCTCAAGAACGTGACCACCAACAACGGCCAGATGGGCGTGTGGACCGCCAACTTCGACGGCACCGCGGCGTCCTCGCGCTGGCAGTGGGTGAGCTACGACAAGAAGACGCCCAAGGGCACCCGCGTCCGCCTGCGTTTCCGCGCGTCATCGGCGATCGAAGCGATCGAAGGCGCCCCCTGGTGCGTGCCCCCCGAGGCGTCGCCGATCGACCTCAAGAAGTGCAACTTCGGCAAGAAGCGTTACCTGCAGGTGCAGGTCTACCTGATCACGCGCGATGTCGATGTGCGGCCCAGCGTCGATAACTTCAAGGTCTATTGGCAGAACTGACCCGGCCTCTCGCCCAATGCCGGTCAGTTCGGTCACTTTGGGCGGAACATCTTGAAAACATGAATGAACGGCAGAGCAAGAGGAGGCCCGGCGCTTTGGTGCTCGTCTGCAGCGCCATGCTCATCGTGTCTGCGTGCGGCAAGAAGTCGCCATCACCCAGCACCGGCATGGCGTCTTCTTCGCCATCAGCTGCTGTACATCCGGTCGACCTGCCGTCGGACGCAACCGTCTGCGAGGTCGAGATGTCCGGCCGCGTTGGACAGGTCGTGTCGGGCAACCGCGCCATCATCGTCTACACCGGCGTTGACGACTGCATGGCGCCGCAAGCGCGCATTCTCGACCGCACCGAGGCGCTTGGTGACGGCGAATTCTTCGCCGAGGTGTTCGTCCCCTGCGGCACGAAGCTGAGCCTCTGCGCCACGATCGAAAAGAAGGTCAACCCCGACGCCAGGTCGCTGCCGACGACCCGCTACGGAAAGCTCCATGAGACGTTGCTCGCGGAGGGTGTCGGCGAGATCGAGTTCGCCAACCTTGGCATCGCGCTCAAAGACGGCCCCGAACGCACCTTCCCGACCGCTCGAAAAGCCATGGATCGCCCCGCGGACCGCCCGATGCGCGCCGATCATCCTCAGCGAACACGTTGAACTCGAGTCCAGTGCTACTTGCTACTTGCTACTTGCGCCTGCGTCGCGCCTTGTCCGGGCACCCGTCCTTGTCGCGGTAGCCGTTCTTCGTCTCGGGTTTGGTCGGGCACTTGTCCTTGTCGTCGGGGATGCCGTCGAGGTCGCTGTCGCCCGCATCCGGGCAGCCGTCGTCGTCTTGGAAGCCGTTCTTGGTCTCTTTTTCCTTCGGGCATTTATCGACGTTGTCGCCGACGCCGTCCTTGTCGCTGTCGAAGTCGTCGGGGCAGCCGTCTTTGTCGTCGAGTCCGTTCTTGGTCTCGGCCTTGTTGGGGCACTTATCGCTCTTATCGGGGATGCCGTCCTTGTCGTTGTCGGGGTCGGGGCAGCCGTCGCCGTCTTCGAAGCCGTCGTTGTCTTCTGCCTCGTTGGGGCACTTGTCGTTGGCGTCGAGCTTGCCGTCCTTGTCGTTGTCGGGGTCGGGGCAGCCGTCGAAGTCTTCGAACCCGTCCTTGTCTTCGGGGCCCCGCGGGCACTTGTCGTCGCGATCGGGGATGCCGTCGTTGTCCGCATCCGCACCGTCGATGGCCCGATAGACGGGGCCGATCGCGATCTCGAAGTTGTGCGCCAACCCGCCGCTGCCGCTCGGTCCGGGCAGCCAGGTCGCATCGAGCCGCAGCCCTGCGTAGCCGTTGAGCCACGCCACGACGCCAAGGCCGACGAGTCCAGCGGTATCGGTGTCCGACTCGGCGCCCGCGATGGTGGACGGCAAGGAAAACGACGCGACGCCGATTCGCACAAGCGGTGAGACCGTGCTGCCCGCCATCGGCTGCAGAACGCCGGCGAGCTGTCCGCCTATGACCTGCGCGTTGTCGCCGGTTCGGGCGAGCGAGGACATCGTGAGGCTCAGGCCAACCTCGGCGGAGATCTGGTCGCTGAGCCACGCGCTGGCCCGCAAACCGACTGTTGGACCGCTCTTGGGGACGTCGTCGGGCAGCGCGATGTGGACGGCGTTGCCGAGCTCGCCATTGGGATCGAGCACCGTCCAGCCACCGAGCAGGGCAGCATCGACCTTGAGATCGGCCGCTTGGCATGTGACGCCGATCAGCATCACCGCGACGAAAGACCATGTGGCCGCAACGCAGCGATGCCCGCGCAAAACTCGCTGAAGTGAGCGACGGACAGCCATGGCGCGTTCCCGGACGTCTGTATCTCGTTGCCGCCGACGGAGCGTTTCTGTTGCAACCGGCTCGCACGTTTACCGCATCAAGGCATCGTCCACAAAGGCGCGCAGTCGGAACACGTGTTCAGCGCCAAGCCCCTGGCCGACAAACGCAGCGCCGGCGGCGAAAGCGTGCAGCACGAGCGCGGCTGGTATCGCCCAAAGCCCGACGGGTGGGGCGTCGATGAGCCACTGGCTGAAGCCGAAGATAGCGCCGCCGATGCCGCTCAGCGCGATCGCGAGGTGCAGGCCGATAAACAGCATCCAGACCTGCGGGTGTGGCCCAATCCTGCCGCGAATTCGTGCCTTCCCGTCCACTTCATCGAGCTTGATGTCGAGCTGTGGCGACCAGAAATGGGCCTCGTCCGCCGGGACGTTGACCTGGGCAGACGCGTCGCGCGCGAACCCTTCGACTCCGGTGTCGGGCGCATCGAGCGCGCGCTGCATGCTCTCGGCGGCGGCCTTGGCGCTCATGGCGGCGGTGACCTCGAACTTGGGGCGCAGCGACGGGCCTTCGAAGTGCACGCTTGGCCGGGACAACCACCGCGCAGAGCTGCCGCGAAACCCAAACTCCACGGCCAACCTGGGCGCGCCCCAACCCCGCTTGAGCGCGCGCAGCCACCGCGGCTTGAGCAAGATCGTGTCGACCTGCAGCAGCAGCCGAACCTCGCGGTCGTTCAGCCCGGGTTCAGTACCCAGGAGTGAACACGCAAAGACCTGCTCGGCCTCTTCGACCACGGGCACCGCATCGACCTCATCGAGGGTGAAGATCGACCTGGTGCGGCGCTCTGCGCTCGTCGCCGGCTTGCTGAGCGCGACGCAGTTGGCCATCAAGTGCGGCTCTTCGGTCAGGAAACACAGCGACGCTTTACCGGTCGCCTCGACGTTGCGCGCCGTCTTCGAGTCGGCCTTGCAGACCAGCATCAGCACCTGGTCGCCCGCGCTCGGTTGCGGGAAACACTGGCTGTAGGGCGCGAGGTTGAGCTCGCCGTCGTCGCCGTGGCTCAGAACGAGCATCACGGGCATCGGGAAGAACGCCGCGGATTGGTAGAACGCTCCGTCCAGCGGGGCGGAGACGAAGCCCTGGTCGCTCACAGGCCGGCTCAGAACGCGCGTGCGCCGGTGAGCGCATGGCCGAGCACGAGGCTGTGGATCTCGTGGGTCCCCTCGTACGTGTAGGTGCTCTCGAGGTTGAGCGCGTGTCGCAGGACGCCGAACTCGCCGCTCACACCGTTGCCGCCGAGCACCGCGCGCGATTGCCTGGCGATATCGAGCGCCACGGCGCAGTTGTTGCGTTTCATCAGGCTGACCATGGCCGGGTGCAGCTTGCCCTGTTCTTTCAGCCGGCCGTAATGCAACGACAGGACACCGGACTTGACCAATTCGCTCAGCATGTCGGCGAGGCGGCCCTGGACCAGCTGCTTGGACGCGATGGGAGCGCCCCACTGGTGGCGCGTGACGGCGTAGTCGACCGCCTTTTCGAGGCAGAACCGCGCCGCGCCGAGCACGCCAAACGCCACGCCAAAGCGCGCGTTGGTCAGGCAGGAGAGAGGTCCGCGCATCCCTGTCACTTCGGGCAGTCGATTGGCATCGGGCACGCGCACGCTGTCCATGTGGAGCGAGCCGGTGTACGACGCGCGCATACTCAGCTTGTGGGGGATGTTGTGGGCGGAGAAGCCCGGCATGTCCTTCTCGACGAGGAAGCCTGTCACGGTCGACGCGTCGTCGCCGGTCTTGGCCCAAACGATGGCGACGTCGGCGATCTGGGCGTTGGTGATCCACATCTTCTCGCCGGACAGCAGCCAGTCGTCCCCGTCCCGCACAGCGCGCGTTCGCATCGAGCCCGGATCGCTGCCCGACTCGGGTTCGGTCAAGCCGAAACAGCCGACGAGATCCCCCGCTGCCATGCCCGGCAGCCAGCGCTGCTTCTGCTCTTCGCTACCCCACCGCCAGATGGCGTACATGGCGAGCGACGACTGCACCGAAACGAACGACCGAAAGCCGCTGTCGCCGTACTCGATCTCCTGGCAGGCGATGCCGTACGCGACATGGCCGATCCCGGCGCAACCGTAGCCTTCCAGGGGTGCACCAAGCAGGCCGAGGCCCGCGACTTCTCTAATCAGCTCGCGAGGAAAGCGGTGGTTTTCAAAGTCGTCGGTGATGCGCGGCAGCAACCTGTCGGCGACAAAGCCTCGCACCATGTCGCGAACCGCGCGTTCTTCTTCGGTGAGCAGGGCCTCGATGCCGAGGAATTGGTCGATCGATAGGGTCATATTGTCGTCCTGTCAGGCCGCGACGGCGGCGGAGCCGAGCAGCTCGGTGCGTCCCATCTCCTCGAGCTGGCGGGTTCGGTACGCGCCCAGCAGAGCGCCCCCGATGGCGCCTGCGAGCTGCGCTTGGGGATGGGTATTCACGGTGATGGCAGCGACCGCTTTTCGGCCTCGCGAGGGCGTCGCCAGGCCGTCCATGACCGCGGAGATCATGCCGGCATTTTTGCCCATGCCGCCGGTCACGAGGACCGTACCTTCGGCCCCGATCGCGCGCAACAGACGCACCAGGCGCCCGGCGATGGACTTGTGGATGCCCTGCAGGATGTCCGACGTCTCGATGCCGCGGCTGACCATGTTGATCACGTCGGTTTCGGCGAGCACAGCGCAGATGCTCGACACCTTCTCCGGCGCTTCGGCTTGCAGCGAAACGTGTCCGACGTCTTCGAGGGAGACACCCAGATAGCGCGCGATGTTCTCGACGAACTGGCCGCTGCCCGACGCGCACTGGCTGGTCATCCGGTGGCCGAGCACCTTGCCGCGATGGTCGATGCGAATGGCGCGCGCGTGCAGGGCGCCGATGTCGAGGACGGCACGTGCTTCGGGGCACAGGAACACCGCGCCGCGACCGTGGGTCGTCATGCCGTAGAAGTGGCCGGTCCGGAAGTGGACGGCGTCGCCATCGCCGGTGCTCGCGATGTAGTCGAAGGCGTCAGGTTTGACCCCGGCGTGCGCGCAGGCTTCGGCGAACGCGGCGGCCGCGACATCGTGCACGTGGCGGCGGCGGATGCGTTGTGTGGCGGTGGCGAGCAGCTCAGCGTCTGCGCCGGCCCGGCTGCGGGTGATGGCGACTTTGACGGCGCCCGAACCGGCGTCGACGCCGGCGGTCAGGTGGATGCGGTTGGGGTCGGTCATGGTCGTTTCCGGTGAGTCAGCGTTTTGCGTCGTTGGGGTTGTCGCTCAGACCATCGTCTCGGTGATGCAGCCACCACAGGGGTCGAACTTGACGTTGGTGACGGGCGGCGCGAACGCGGGCAGCAGGTTGGGTCTGCCGGCGCGCACGTCGTCGAGCCCGAACAAGGCCGCTCCGAGCGCGCCCATGTAGATCGAGTCGGGGTGGATGTTCAGCGTGATCTCGGTGCCGTAGTTGTCGTCGACGAGGCCGCGCAGGATCTTGGTCGCCATCGGGTTCTTGCAGACACCGCCGGTGAACGTGAACTCGTCGCGAATCCCGCCCGACCGCGCGAGTAGACTCATCGCCCGCAGCATGATGGCCCGGTGCAAGCCGGCCAGGACGTCTTCCCGTTTCTGACCCAGCGCGAGGCGTTCCCGCAGCTCGGCGCCGGCGAAGACCGTGCACGTCGAGTTGACGCGAATGACCTTCTCGGCCTGCAACGCCAGCGGCCCCAGCTCGTGCAGGCCAAGGCTCAGCTCGTCGGCGATGTAGCCGAGGTACCGGCCGCACCCTGCCGCGCATCGGTCGTTCATCTGAAACGAGGTGACGACGCCGTTTTCATCGACCTGGATGGCCTTGGTGTCCTGCCCGCCGATGTCGAGCACGGTGCGCGTGCCGTTGAAGACGCGGTGTGCGCCGCGGCCGTGGCAGAGGATCTCCGAGCGCACCGCGGCCTTGGGGAAGGGCAACGTCTGGCGCCCGTAGCCGGTGCCGACAAAGGCGATCTCGTCGAGCTCTTCGGCCGCGACGTCGGCGATGATGTCGCGCAGCACGGCGATGGTCTGGGCGTGCTCGACCCCGGGAAAAGCGCGTACCGCCGCGGCCTCGAGCAGCGCACCAAAGGGGCGTTCCTGGACCGTTGTTTCGACGTCGAGGATGGCGCGGTCGAAGAGGCCGACGAGCCGGTCGAAGTGCACGAGGCCATCGGCGGCGGCTTGTTCGGCTTCGGCGGCAAACGCGGCGCCTGCGATGTCGCGGAAGAAGTCGGACCTGCGGTTGGCGTTGCCGAGGAAGAGCGCCGGCGCCTTCTCCGCCATGTTGTCGATAATCGTCTGCGCGACACCTTCGAGCTCGGCCTTGTGCGCGCGGTAGAGCACCCGATCGAGCAGCTGCAGGATGTGGGCGTTGAGCACCACGAGCTCGCGGCGGTACAGCTCCAGTCGGAACGCAGCCATCAGCTGGTCGGAGTGATCGCGGATGGCGTCACCAACCGGCCCGATGTGGCGATCGATGGCGCGTTGGAGCATCGAGAAGCGAGCGGCGGTCAGCGCTTCTTCCCGGGCGACGGCGCAGGCGACGTGGTAATTGCTGCGGCTGTTGGTGATGCCGCGGCCGACGATCCTGCCCTGCTCATCGAGCAGAATGGCCTTGGTGGTGGTCGAGCCGAGGTCGATGCCGACGATGACTTTCATTTATTGACTCCCAGGCGCGGACGACTGACTCAAAGGTGCGGACAACGGACTCCCAGGCGCGGACAGTGGCGCCCCGATGAGACGTGGTCCTTATGCGACCGCTCCGAAGCCGCCGGCCTTCTTGGCTTGCAGCATCTGCAGGTAGCTCTGCAGGCGGTTTTCGATGTTGGACTTGGAGAAGTAGCGCGGATCGACGAGGTCGGACTCGACAAAGCCGCCGGGAACACCGGTTCGTTCTTCGAGCTGGCGGAGCATCAGGAGCTGGCCGGCCGAGAAGCTGTTGCAGCTCTTGACGCTGTTGATGAAGAAGCCGTCGGCGTTGTAATCCTTGATGTATTTCTCGAGCAGGTCGACGCGGCTGGGCAGCCCCAGGTTGGTGTAGCAGCCGAGGCAATAGTCGGCGAGCGTGCCCAGTGGATCGCCGGGATCGTGGCGGAATCCCTGGTCATAGAGCCCGCCGACCCGCGTGTACGTGCTCGATACGACGACGGCGCCTTCGTTGGCGAACATGCGCCAGAAGTCGTTGAAGCTGGTCCAGTTGGGCGGCCCTTCGACGACGAGCCTGAACTTCTGGTCATCGAGCCGGCCGTCGGGTGTTTGTGGCCCCTGGTTGGCGTCGATGCGTTGCTGCACCTCTTCGCGCAGCTCGCGGTAGTAGTTGACCGCGTCCTCGGTGCCGCGAAACGACGTGAAGATCGGGCCGATGTAGTAGACGCCGCCGAAATAGCCATCGATCGGGCTGGGTGTGTGACGCGCCGATTCCCAGACCCACACCAGGTCGTCTTCGGCCTCCGCCGATCGCCCAAGCCACTCGCTGAGCACGTCGAGGTCGAGCTTCTTGCCCGCCACCTCTTCCATCTTCGGGATGACCTTGTCGCGCAGCTGGTTGACCACGTACTCGCGCATCGCGGGCGTGACCTTGCCGTCGGGCTGGTAGGGCACGTGCAGCATCGCGATGGGGCAGTCGTACTCTTGCTTGAGCAGCTCGAACCACTTCAGGAACGTAAAACAGCCGGTGTAGCTGAGCAGCAGCAGGTCGGGCGGCGGGATCTCGACACCCGTGGGGCCGACGTTGCCGCTCTTCTTCATGCCGATGTCACACTTGACGTAGGTGCAGACGTCTTCGCTATGGCCCGACTTCTCAGCCTCGCCGATATAGCCGCCTGAACGGCCTCGCATACCCGACTGCAGCGCGTTGATCTCGGGCAGAACGGCGAGCATGTCGAGCGCGCCGATGAGCTCACACAGGTTGCCTGGCACGAACGTGTAGACGACCTTGCGACCCTCTTCTTTGGCCCGACTCAGCGCGTCAAAATGGTCGCCAATCATGCGTTTTTGGCGCAGCTGGCTGCGGTCTTTGTGGACCTTGATCTCGGCGCCCGTTGCGGCCTTCGTTGATGGGGTGGCAGTCATGCGCGGGGCCTCCGGGTGCGGCGTTTTTTCTTCTTTTGTACGGGCGCGGTTTCGCCCCAGAGCTTGACCGAGTCCGAAAACGCGCCGGCCTGCTCGCGGATCACCTGGAACTGACCGGTGTTCTCGCTGTACTTGAAGGATGTGAACGGGATGCTGGCCGCGGCGCACGCAGCTTCGAGCATCGGCTGGTCGAGCAGCGCCGGGTCGCAAAAGGACGCCGCGGCGAAGATGACGCCGTCGGCGTTGCCAGCCTTGACCGCGTCGACGAGCGCTTTGCCCTTGGTCTCTTCGTCGATGTAGCGGCTCGCCGTGGCGGCCCCAAGCTCGAGGAATGCGTCGGCGACGGCGTCGATCGGGTCGAGCCCTTCGCCGGGTTGCGTCCCGTCTGCGCCGTCGAAGACGGGGATGCGGATGTCGCCCTCGATGGTCCGAAATCCGTGCTGAAAGTCGTCGCTGATGATGTCGCAGCCGGCTTTTTCGAGCGCCACGATGAGCGACCATGGCGGCTGCTCGCAGAACGCGCCGACGAGCACCACGCGGACGTTGTCGATCGGTCGGTCCGTGCGCGCAGAGGCGAGGTTGACGTAGTCCTGGATCAGCTCGGCATGTCCGGCCGCGGTCAGCACGCTGCCGGCGCGGACCACCAGGTAGGCTTCAGAAGCGGGGGCCAGGTGCGGTGCCCGGCGTCGCAGTGCGTCGAGCTCGCTGATCGCCCCGCGGCGCCGGTTTTCGTCTGCGATGGCCTGCCACAATGACTCGTCGTCAAGCTTCTTGCCGCCGAGCGCGTGCATCTCATCGGCCATACGCCGCAGCTCGTGGGCGTAGAACTTGCCGCCGATATCGCGGTCGAAGTTCTGCGGCAGATCGAGGTAGCAGGCCCACTTGTCCTTGAAGAGCATCGCCCACATGCCGCCAAGGTTGCGGATCACGTCGCAGATCGACGGGAAAACCATGCCGTCGAGCACGTCGAGGTGGCCGGACAGTCCCAGCTCCACGGTCGAGCGCGGGATGTGGCAGATGTAGCTCTGGAAGTAGGAGTCGCCGCGGATGATGTCGACGTCGTCGCCGCCGCCAAAGACCGCGACCGGCAGCGCACCACACGCCTCGATGATGGGCCGCGGCGTGTAGATCGGCATATGACCGATCGCCAGCGCGCCCGGGTTGTTGCGCTTGAAGTCGTGCACGGCTTGCAGATCGAGGCCGAGAGCAAGCTTGCGCGCGCGCTCCACCAGAGCGGTCACAGCGTCGTTGGCACCGCCGCCGTTGCTTGGGGTTACCGGGTGGTTCATGCGTGTTTCCAGGTCGGTTTGCGCCGCTGCAGGAAGGCGTCGATGCCCTCGTTGCCGTCGTGGCTGGTCAGCACTTCGTCGATGTATTGCTTCTCGACCGCGTGTAGCGCGCCTTCGATCTGCACCCGGAAGCCCGAGGCGTAACGCGCCGCCTTGGTCGCCTGCCGCAACGCATAGCCACTGCGCTCGCCGAAGTGCTCCGCGATCCAGTCCAACGCCACCTGGCGCGGGTCGGCCGCCTTGCCGATGTCGCCGTCGATGGTCGTCTTGCTGTCGACGTCGGGATCGACGTGGGCCACAAAACCGCATTGACGCGCTGGATCGGCATGCAGCTCAGCGCCCGTGAGCAGCAACCGCTCGGCCAACGCGCCGCCAAGCCGCAGGTGCCCGATCGCCGCAAGCACCGGCGGGAACACCCCGAGCTTGATCTCGGGGCAGGCGAACACCGCGCTGCGCATCGCCAGGACGACGTGGCAGCACAGCACGACCTCGAACGCGCCGCCAAGGCACTTGCCCTGCACCATCGCGACGATCGGTATCGGGTAGTTGGCGATCTCGCGGACGAGGTCATGGAACGTGTTGAGCATCGCCGGGGCCTGGTCCCGCGAGTGTTCGGCCACCGACGCGCCGTAGCTGAAGTTCTTGCCCCTGGCGTACAGCAGCACGGTCTTGAGCGGCGCCACGTCCCGATACGTCGTCAGCGCCGCCGCGATCTCTTCCATCATCGCCATCGACAGCACGTTGCCGCGCGGCGAATTCAGCGCGATCTCGAGCACGCTCTGGTCGCTGGCCATGGCCACATCGATGTGCTCAAAGCTGCCTGGCAGCGCACGTATCGAAGCCGGAAGTTGGGTCGTCATGTGGGCCTCCCTGTGTGCCGGCAATCGACCGGACACGGCGCCGGTGCGGTTCATCCTTCGTTGCGGTAGTTCTGCCAGCGCTCCAGCGCCGACGGCTTGAGAACTGCAGCGGTCAGCGACGCATCCCAGCGGTGTCCGTTGGCCACGGCTTTGCGCACCGCGATGAAGTCCACCTCGCGCTCTTTGCGATCGCCGAAGTGGAACGCCGGGAAGCCCGCGGACGCCTCGGCGTTGATGTTCAAGCTCAGCCAGCTGCGGCTCGTCTCGCTGTTTTGCTGCCAGTGCTCGAGCTTCTTCTTGCGCAGGCTCTCGAGGCTCTTTCGCGTGCAATCGGGGAACGTGTAGAGCAGCGTCGTGACGTACTCGTCGACCTTGGCGTCGAGGTGCGCGAAGTCGATGGTGCAGGCCTTGGTCAGCTCTTTGGCGGCCGCCTTGTCGTCGCCGGTCTTGTACTCGCCGTAGATGATGTTGCCGCGCTCGTCGATGTACTTGTCGGTCACCACGAAGGGGTTGGTGATGAACTGGCCATCGGCGCGCTTGTAGACCGGCACGATCTCGTTGAGCAGGCCGAGGCGAATCGACTTGTGGGCCGACCACGGGTTGCCGCAGATGACCAGCGACTCGGCCGCCTTGGCGAACCCGAGGTAGAGGTGGAGGAAGTCGGTCGAGCCGCCGTCGGGCGCTGAACCATGCACGGGACCGGCCTGTCCAAAGCGGCAGTGGTCGCCCGCGATCGAGAAGTCGCAGGCCATGCCGATCTCCTGCCCGCCGCCGATGCGCATGCCGTTGACGCGGCAGATGACCGGTTTGTCGCAGAGCAAGATCGCCGTGACCATGTCGTTGAACAGCCGCATGTACTGCAGGTATTCGTGGGGACGGTTGGCGTAGGCGGTCGCGTACTCGGCGGTATTGCCGCCGGTGCAGAACGAGCGGTCGCCTGCCGCTGTGAAGATGACAGCGACGCATTCACGCTCGGTCGACGCGCGACGGAACGCGAGGATGATCTCCTTGACCGCGTCGGTCGTGTAGCTGTTGAGCTGCCGCTCGTTGTCCAGCCAGATCCAGGTCTGGTGCAGGCCCTCGACCGGCTGTTTGTCGCGACCAAGCACGCGTCGGTGCTCGTAGCGGATGTGCGAAAACTCGTAGTCGGGGACAAGGTCGTGGTTGAACAGTTCCATGGTGTCTCTCGCTCTTCGTCCGGGGATTCGGCCGGGGGATGGTGTGAACATGGTTTACAAAGTGAATGGTGTTTACGGTGTAAGGATGATGCGCCGGGTCAGGTTGTGGCCCGCCATGTCGGCGAGCACGGTGTTGACGTCGGAAAGCGGCGCGAAGTCGCAGAACGGCGCGAGCTGCACGCGGCCGTCGTAGATGAGCTTGAGCACGTCGGGATAAGCCTCGACCGGGCATCCCCAGCTGCCATGAACGGTGGCGTCAAAGGCCATCAGGTTGGACAGCCGAACCTCCACCTTGCGCGGCGTGAAGCCGACCTGGACGTAGGTCGAACAGCGTGAAATCAGGGTGAATGCCGTCTGCTGCCCGGCGGGATGGCCGCTGCATTCGAGCACTTTCCAGTTCAGCGAGGGGACCTGCCAGGACCTGGCCAGGCCGTGCGCCTTCTTGCGGACATCGCGCGGGCTCAGGTCACGGATGACGATGGCTTCGGTCGCCCCGAACTCGGCCACGCACATCAGCTCGGGCGCGCGGACATCCATCGCGACAACGCGGGCTCCCAACGCCGCGGCGATCTGCACGGAGAACCCGCCGACGCCGCCGGCTGCGCCCACCACGAAGACGACATCGCCCTCTTGCACATCGGCGCGCACGCACGCTTGCCAGGCTGTGGAGACGGCATCGGCGACGACTGACAACAGCCGAAGATCGGTCCCATCGGGGGCATCGGCGACCGAAACGAGGCCATGCGCGGGCACGACCATGTGGCTGGCGAACCCGCCGTGGATATCGTTGCCTGGCATCTTTTGATTGGGGCACGCGTTGGAGCGCCCGGCCTTGCAGACCACACACGCGCCACAGGGGATGACCGCCGGCACGAGGACCGGCTGGCCGACCAGGTGTTTGGCGTCGCTTCCCGCGCGGGTCACCACCCCGACAACCTCGTGACCGAGCACCAGCGGCAGACCGAGGTTGGGGCGAACGGACCCGTCGAAGAAGCCGAGATCGGTATGACAGACCCCGCAACCGAGCACTTCGACCACCGCGTCGCTGGCGGCGAGTTCATCGATCGGAAGAGGCGTCGGCACCAGCTCGGACGACGGTTCGTTGAGGAAATAAGCGGTCGCAGAGATTGCAGACACCAGTACCCCCCGTGGCGGCGCGCGAAACGCGGCGGCGATTGTCTGGGTGGACGCTGCGGTGATGAGCGTAGCCAGCGTCAAACTGGACGCGCGTCGGCCGAATTCAACCCAG
>CAZLMW010000073.1:0-38994 GCA_964560875.1 uncultured Enterobacteriaceae bacterium | reverse complement strand
ACAGCAAGCTGTGCTGCGCGGCCTGGCCAGCTTCGCGTGGCCGCCTTGCCGGACAGGTCCGGTTTTACCGACAGCGGTTTTGACTTCTTCGCACAGCAAGCTGTGCCGCGCGGCCTGGCCAGCTTCGCGTAGCCGCCTTGCGGTCCGTACAGGTACGGTTTTTACCTTCGGCGTTCGTCGTAATCGGGGCTCACGGCTTGCAGACACCAACCTTGCACGTCTTTTTCGAGCCACAGCCGCTGCCGTCCTTGAGCGTGCTGTGCTTGCAGCCGCTCGCGCTGTCGCAGAAGTCGATGGTGCAGGGATTCTTGTCGTCGCACGCGCTGGCCTTGGTCTCAAAACACGTACCGCTGCTCACGCAGTTGGTATGACCGAACGCGTCGAGACGCCAGAGCATCCACTGGGGCTTGGACGGCACGGAGTTGCTGCCGAACAGGACCAGACCGCCACCGGGCAGCGCGGTCAGTGCGGCGCCGTGGATCGACAAGTCACGACCCTTGATGGCGATATTGCGTTGCCACTGTCGCGCCCCGCTGGCGGCATCGTGGGCGCTGAGCGCGATGACCAAGTCCGCCCCGATGGGTCGATTCCGCGCCACGACATAGCCGCTGCCATGGGGTGCGAGGCCGGCGATGACGCTGTGCGCTTTGCCGTCTGGGTTGTGCTCCTGGATCGTCGCGCCCGACGCCGTGATCGCCGTGACATGGGCCAGCTTGCTCCCCGAATACGTTGTCGTCGTACCCGCGGTGGCGATCCATCCGTTGTCCAGCACGGCCGCGGCCGCCAGGGGGTAGTTGGAACCGCCACGCCCAAATACCCGGGCCGAGGTGAGTCCGGCGTCGACGCGCACCAGCCGGCTGTAGCTGTGGCCGTTTACAACCGCGCCGGTCGTGAGGATGCGGATCAGGCCGTCCTTGCCGACCACGGGGATCTGGCCGGTGCCGCCGCCGTACTTCGCGTACACGCGGAACGTGGTTGTGCTTGAGGTCGTGCCCGCCTTGGGATAGATGCGCCCGATCTTGTAGTGGGCGTCATAACCCAGCCCAACGTAGCCGATCGCGGCGACGACCTCGCCCGCCTTCAGCTCGACCAGCCCGACCGGGAAGGACACCGGGTACCACTTGTAGGACTTGCCGCGCACCGAGCCCATGCCGCGCGCGGTCGCCGGTTGCCCCTTGGCGTCCAGCGCACCGTAGCGAACCGCCGCCACCGCAGGTGTACCCGTCGTGTATTGGTCCACATACGTCCAGACGCCGCCGCTGTAGAGCAGCTGGGCGGGCAGCTTGGCAACCTTGTCGGTGGGCCCCGGCGAAGCCTCGGGCAGCATCGTCTTGAGCGCGCCCGATGCGTTGAACGTGGCGACCATCGTGCCCTTGGCGTTGAGGCCGTAGATCCCGTATCCGTGGGTCGGATCGGCGAAGATCTTCCGCGCCGAGGTCTTGGCGAGCGCGGAGGGGGAGTGGCCGGCTGAAAACAACTTGCCGTCGGGTTGGGGTTTGCAGCTGCCCGCTACGCAGCGAGCCGTGGTGATGCAGCCCTTGGCGTTGACCGGACACAAGCTGCCTTCCGCCGCCTTGACGCTGTGCGTGCAGCCAGTCGAGCCGACACAGCCATCGCCGGTGCAGGGTTTACCGTCGTCGCAGGTGGACCATGTCTTGCCGAAACAGACGCCGGCGATGTGGCAGTTGGCGTCGCCGAACGGAGTCAGCCGAGTCGCGATCGCCTCGTGCGTCGTGGCGTTGAGGCGGTTGCCGCCAACGGTGACGATGGTGCCGTCCGCGCGCCGAAACATGTCATGCGTCGCCGCGAACTGACCGACAACCTGGTGGCTCCACAAGGCCTTGCCAACGGCGTCGACGCCACGCACCTGCCACGTCTGTGTCTTGGCCTTGTGAACCCAACCGCCGACGGCCCACCGACCGCCCGCGAGCGGCACGAGCTGGTAGCCCGCAAACCCCTTCCCGATCAGCACCTCAGCAGCGGGTTTGCCATCGGCGCCAAGCGCGACCAGGTGCGCCTCGGACGTGTCGGTTCCGTGCACGTAGCGATAACGCAACGCCGCGTACCCGCCCTCATCACGGGCCGCGACGGCGGTGATGTAGCTGTGAGTCCATGGCTTGGGATGAGCGATCTTGTGCTCGCTGACGAGGGCGCCGCTGGTCGTGTAGATGCGCACCCAGTTGCCGTTGGACGCCGCCGAATGCCCCGCCGCGAGGAGGGCGCCGTTGCTGCCGATGGCCACCGCCCCTGTCGCGGTCGCGACGTTGGACGCGATGGTGAATTGCCGGATCCAGGCGACCTTGCCGCCGTCGCCGAGATAGACGACAGCCGCTTGGTATGGCTGCTTGGCGGGTGTCACGACGCCTCCGGCCAGCATCCCACGACCGGGGCGCGAAGCCGCGCTGCCGAGGGACTGGCGCGCACCGGACTGAGCGACGCCCACCAGCTCGCTCGACAGCGTCTTGCCGCCGTCAGCAGAGAACCGACCAAGCCACATCCGCGACGACGACCCGGAGCTGTGCGCCAGCTGCTCGCCGACCGCGATCACCTGCTTGCCGACCCGTGCCATCGCCGACACGGTCGTCAGCGCGCTCTTGGCGCTATCGGTGAGGACCGGTCGCACGCCGCTCGCGGCTGCCGCGTTGTCCAGCCGGGCGATGAAACTCCCACTCTTGCGCCGACCCGCGACGACAACGCCGCCCTCATCCAAGGCGACACCTGCCGTGAAATACAGCGTGGCCAAGCTCTTGAAGACGCCCTTGCCGGGCTCGAACCGGCGCGTCCACAGCCGCTGGACGGCGCCAGGCTTGCACGTCCCGGCCTTGCAGACGCTGCCCTGCACGCACGATGTCGCGTCGTCACAACTTTGGCCGTCGGGTTTGGCGAGGGTCACGCACTTGAAGCTTGTCGCGGATACGCCGATGCACTTGCTCGTCGCACAGGAATCGGCCGGCGCTTTGCACGCGACGGGTACCCCGGCCTTGCACGTCCCCTTGTCGCACGCATCGCCCTGGGTACAGGGCGTGCCATCGGCGTTGCAGAGCTTGCCCTGGGTCCCGCCAACATCCTTGAAACAGGTACCGGTCAGCTGACTGCATTGCTCCTGGGTGCAGCTGTTGCCGTCGTCGCAGTTGACCTTGGTGTGCGCACAACCGGTGGCCTTGTCGCAGACGTCCTTGGTGCAGTTGTCACCGTCGTCGCACGCGGTCTTGGTCGCCCCGGCACACAGCCCCACCGCGCACCGATCGCCCGCCGTACACGCATCGCCGTCATCGCACGTGGCGCCATTGTTGGCCGGCGTGGCCTGGCAGATCCCCGTCGCCGGATTGCACACCTTCTTGGCACATGGCGTCCCGGTGTCCTGCGCACACGTCACGACCGTCGCCGGATGGAGCTTGCAGGCCGGTTTGCCGCCAGACTTCACCGCGCTCTTGTCGCAGTAAAACGTGCCGTTGCAGAGGTTACCGTCGCCCTTCTTCGCCTCGCACTCTGCATGGCTCAAGCACTCGCACACCTGCACCCCCGCCTTGCACTCCCCCTGCAAACAAACCGTATTGATGCGGCACGGCTCGCCGTCGTCACACGTCGTCCCGTTGGCAACAGGCGCCTTGAGGCACTTGCCGGTCGCAGGCGCACACGCGTTCTTCACGCACGGCGTATCGGCAAAGCTCGGGCAGACCTTGAAGTTGGCCGGGTTGGGCTTGCACTGGGGCTTGCCGCCGGTCGCCACCGCGCTCTTGTCGCAATGCCACCCGCCCTTGCACTTGTCGCCATCGGTCTTGGTCGCGCAGTCGGCGTCCTTGGCACACGAACACGTAAACGTGCCGGATTTGCAAGCACCGCCGCCGCATCGATCACCCGAAGTGCACGCGTCCCCGTCGTCGCACGAAACCTTGCGCGGCGTCGCAGACTTGGGCTGCTGCGCCCACCGACACGCGCTGCCACCCGCCACATCACAATGCTGCACCGCGGACTCGACCGAGGTCATCGAACAGGCCCCCGAAAGCGGCGCGCAGGCATTGACCAGGCATGTTGTATCCGCCCCGGACGGACAGGTGACCTTGGTGCTGTGATCGAGCTTGCAGCGCGGTTTATTCGTCGCCTTGTCGCAAAACATGGTGCCGTTGCACTTGTTGCCGTCGTCGGCGCAGTCGCTGTCTTTGCTGCAGCTGCACGCGTCGCCGCTGGCCTTGCACACACCCTTGGCGCACTGGTCGCCGGTCGAACACGGGTCACCATCGTCGCACTTGGTGCCGTCGAGCTCGTTTTTCAGCGCGCACTTCCCGGTGGTCTTGAGGCACTTGTTGACCAGGCACGGCCCCGGTCCAGGTGGGCAAACGACAGCGCTGTCGGGCGCGAACTTGCACGCCGGTTTGTCGCCCGATTTATCGCAGAAATACACGCCATTGCAGGCATCGCCGTCGTCCTTGCCGACGCAATCGGCGTTGCCCAGGCATTCGCACGCCTTGAGCCCGCCCTTGCACTGCCCAAGCGCGCAATACTCGGCCTTGGTGCAAGGTTCACCGTCGTCGCACGGCGTACCCGTCGCGACCGGTTGCTGAGCGCACTTGCCCGATGCGGGCTGGCATACCTGGTGCAGACAGCCGCCCGCCTGCGACTTGGGACAATGAACGACCGTCGCCTTGTTGACCTCGCAGAGCTTGGTCTTGGGGTTGCAAAAGAGGGTGCCGTTGCACGCGTTGCCGTCCTCTTGTTTGGCGCAATCGGCGTTGTCCGCGCAGGTGCAAAGCGTGTTTTGACCGCTGCAGACGCCCTTGGTGCAGGTCGACGTGAACGTGCACTTATCGCCGTCGTCACACGCATGGGCGACAGACGCCTCGCCGGGCAGCTTGACCTCCCATCGACAGTCCGGTTTCGGCGGCCCGATCGCTTGGGGGCACGCGAGCAACGTCCCGTGTTCGGCGACCGTCATCACGCACTGGCCGGTCTTTGTGACGCAGGCGTTCTTGGTGCAAGCGGTGTCCTGGCCGCTCGGACAGACGACGACCGACGCCGGATTGAGCTCGCACTTCTTGGTCTTCTTGTTGCAAAAAAGCGTGCCGTTGCAGGCGTTACCGTCCTCGTGGGCGGCGCAGCTCTTGTTGTCGGTGCACGGGCACAGGTCGATGCCGGCAGCGCATTTGCCCTGCAAACAGACCTCGTTCTTGGTGCATTTGTCGCCGTCGTTGCAGCCGGTACCGTTCTTGAGCGGTTTGAGGTGGCAGGCCCCCGAGTCGGGGTCGCAGCTGTTCTTGATACACGCCGTGTCCTTGGCGACCGAGCACACGATGACGGTCACCGGATTGACCTTGCAAGCACCGTCGGTCTTGTCGCAGTACAGCGTGCCGTTGCAGACGTCGCCGTCTTCCTGGATGTCGCAGTCGCTGTTGGTATTGCAGGCCGCCTTGACGCCTGACTGACACGTTCCGGATTTGCAGATGTCGCCGAGCGTGACCTTGTCGCCGTCGTCACACGGCGTGCCATCCACCGCGTCTTTCATCGCGCACGCGCCGGTCTTGGGATCGCAGACGTTGCCCGCGCATGCCGTGTCGTTTTTCGCGCTGCACTTGACCGCCGTGTTCGGGTTGAGCCGACAGGTCCATGGAAACACCGACAGGTCGCAGTACCAGCTGCCAAGACAGAGGTTGGCGGCGGCCACCGCGTCGCAATCCGCGCTCTTCTTGCAGGCACAGAGGCTCGCCTTGGTGTCTGGCACGCAGCTGCCCTGTCCGTCGCACGCCGACGTCGCTGTGCACGGATCGCCGTCCATGCAGGGCGTGTCCTTGGGGGTTGGTTTCATCGCGCACTTGCCGGTCGCGGGATCGCAGGTATTGGACGCGCACGCGTGGTCCTTGGCCGCTGAGCAGGTCACGAGCGTGCTGGGCTTGAGGGTGCAGCGATGCGGCGCGGTGGACAGGTTGCAAAAGAGCGTCCCGTTGCAGGCGTTGCCGTCCTCGAAAGGCGCGCAATCGGCGGTCTTTTGGCATTGATGTGACCAACCGGGCACAACGCCGCTGACGTCTACTTGTGCGTCGGGACCAGCGACTGAACCGCTGTCGAGTGCGGAGCCGGTGTCGTCAGGTCCGGTGTCGGATGCGCCGACGTCGGCCGCTGTGTCGACGATATCGGCGGGGGTTGCTTGCGCGGGGCCACCGTCGTCGGGCGACCCGCAGGCCGCTGCTGTAAGGACCGCTGCCAACAACGCAACTGGTAACAACGCAGCTGGTAACAGCCCAAAGAAGGCGGCGCGCTGCGAGGCGAAGAGTCTCATGTTTCTGTCCAGCCGCAGAGAGGTTGAACAAGCATAGCCTCGCCGTGGCGAATGTCCCTCGCAAATCGACGCGGTGATTCGGCAATCCCGGCCAGGAGCATGATTCAGCAGGGCAGTTGACACCACAGATCAGTTGTGATCTCTACTGCTTATGCGACGCGATTCCCGGCAGCAGCCCCTCTTCCAAGTCTCTCAGTTCACCCCGAACCCGTATCCCGCGGGCTCAATCTACGACGTGCTTGCGCGCTACGGCGGGTTCCTGTTCCGTCGTTCCGATTTCCCCGAGGCGCCCGCTGAGCTCGGTGGCGAGATCGGCTGGTGCCCGGTGCAACTGAGCGCGCTGGAAGTGCTGCGGCAAAAGCATGGCTGGTCCGACCGCGAGGCGGTGCCGCGGGCGACGTTCGATATGCAGGTCAAGGCCTGCCTCGGCCTCGGGATCGAGATGCGCGGGCCCAGCCAGACCGCGATCTGCCGGCACCGCAAGCTCATGCAGGACCTGGGCCTGGACCGATACGAGGGGCTGGACCACCTGCGCGTCGCTGCGCGTGGCGAGGTCCTGACCATCGTGTCCGGCTCGGCATCCGATCCGGTCCGCCATGCGCGCTAACGACACAATCTGTCGTTTTGTTCCGCCATTGTCTAAGTACGTTCTAAGTACGTTCTAAGTACGTTCTCGCAGTGACCCGTTAACGACGACGAACGCCCGACGACAGGAGGTCGGCAATGAATGCGGTCTGGCTCGAAAACAGGATGCGGTCTGCGGTCCGGCAAGTGCTGAAGACGTACGCGATCGGCGAGATCGATGACGACGACGACACGCTGACGTTCGGTGTGGCCAAGGGCAAACGCAAGTACCAGGTGACGGTCGATCGGGGCTGGCGACGGCCGCCGACGTGCACGTGCCCCGACATGACGCGGGTCGGCAACAGTCAACGACAGGGCTACTGCAAGCACGCCATCGCGGTCCTGTTGGGCAGCGACGACCATCGCCATCAGCTGCTCGACTTGTTGCTGTAGCCCGCTTTAGCCCGAACTACCCCTCATCTACGGAGCCCCCATGAGCCCCCTGACTGCGACTCCCCGATCGCGCACCAAACGCCCAACGGCGACCAGTGTCGACCCCGACGGCTACCCCTACGACGAGCTCAAGCCGCTGGTGCGCACCTGCCTGCAGACGGGCGTGTCGGTTTTGCTGCGCGGTCACCCGGGGGTCGGCAAGTCGACGATGGCCGACGAGCTCGCGGCGGAGTTGGACTTACCCCTGTGCGACATCCGGCTGGCCCAGCGCGAACCGGCCGAGGTCGCAGGCGTCTACTTTCCCAACGAAGACCGGACCCAGATGAACCTGCTCGCGCCCGCGTGGGTCAAGGACGCCTGCGCGCGCCCGACGCTGGTGTTTCTCGACGAGATCAACGCCGCCGTCACCCGATTGCACCAGGCGGCGGCCTATCAAATCGTGCTGGAGCGCCGGGTCGGGCCGTTTCATTTCCACCCGCAAACGGTCGTGATGGCCGCGGGCAACCTCGAGGAGGACCGCGCTATCGTCACACCGCTTTCGAGCGCCCTGGCGAATCGATTTGTCCACTTCATATTGCGCGTGGACGTGCCCGCGTGGATCGCCTGGGCGGAGCGCAACGACATCGCGCCCCAGGTGCTTGCCTATATGCGGGCTCATCGCCTGTCCGGCACGCCGCTGCTGTACGACAACAACGGCGATGACGCGTTTCCGACACCGCGCAGCTGGGCGATGGCGTCGCGGCTGTTGCAGGTCGCGGACAAGCGCAACGCCAAGCGGTTGGTGAGCGCGTGCATCGGTGCGGGGCCCGCGCAGCGCTTGTTTGCGTTTGTGCGCCTGTACAACCGGATCGACCCGGCGAAGGTCGTTGGCCGTGGGCAGGCCGTCGACTTCACGCGGGGACAAAGCACGGAGCCAAGCTTCGCGTACGCCGCAATCACGGCTGTGGGTCGGTGGACACGCGAGCACGAGGACAGCTGGCAGGGCTCGTGGGTGGCCAACCTGGTCAAGTTCATGCGGTCGCCGGGGCTGGACCCGGAGTACGTCTTCATCCTGCTGCGCGACCTCAACGCCACGCCCGGCTTGCTGGACAAGCTCAAGGGGGACGTCGGCTTCCAGGCCATCGCCGCCGAGATCGTGAAGATGCACGCCGAGGCGCTGTCGTGATGGACCAGCCGTGGCGCAACGAGCGTCAACGCCTCAAGACCGTGCGTCTCCGACTCGCGCGCCAGCATCCGTTTTGGGGCTTTCTGTTGCTGCACGCCAAGCTCGTCCCGGCGCCGGGGCTGCCGACCTTTGCGGCGACCGATTGCATGCGTGTGGTCTGGTTCAATCCGCGCCTGACTCGGCATCTCAACAAGGCGCAGCTATCGTTCGTGCTGTGTCATGAGGTGGGCCACATGCTGCTGGCATCCGCCCCGCGCCGCCGTCATCGCGACCCGCACCTGTGGAACTGCGCGACCGACTACGCCATCAACCGGATCGTCGACAGGATCGGCCTTTCGTCGCACGCACTCCGCCGCGTCGAACGTCCAAACGGCACGTTCCCCGAGATCGGCGAGGTCGAGATCCTGCTCGATAGCGCGTACGACGGCATGATCGCCGAGACCATCTACGAGCGCCTGCTGCAAGACGCCAAAGAGGGCGCAGGCATTTCGTTGCGCATCACGCTCCCGGCTCCCGATGGCAGCGACGACGGCCGGGAGGTCGAGATCCACGGCCATCCCGACGGTTCCATCGACGTACACGTGCCCGGTGAGCTCAGCGAAGAAGAGCGGCAAGAGCTCACGGAGCGAATCCATGCGGCCGTACGAGCGCGACAGGCCGCGGATCAAGGAGGCAATTTGCCGGGCTCGGCGCTGCGGCAGCTCGGCATCATCAAACCCAGCGTGGTGCCGTGGCAGCGGGTTTTGCATCGCTTCGCGGGCGAGTGCCTCGGACGTCTCGAGTACGCGATGACGCGGCCGCGTCGGCTGATGATGACCGAAGGCGTGATCGCGCCCGGTCTGGTCCGCGAAGGCCCCGGTCGTGTCGTGGTCGCGGTGGACGCGTCGGCCTCGATGGACACGGACGCGCTCGAACAAGCGGCCGCGGAGTTGTCAGCGCTCGCGGGGCTCGTGCCGGAGCTCACGGTGCTCATCGGCGACGCGCGGGTGCAGGAAGTTGTGCCGACTCATGAGCTGCCGAGGTTTCTCAAGCAGCGTCGATTTCGCGGCGGCGGTGGGACGGATCATCGCCCGATCTTCTCGTGGATCGCGGCACAACCCGAACCGCCGGAGCTGTTCATTGGGATCTCCGATCTATGGAGCCAGTTTCCGAAGAAGCAGCCGCGCTACCCGGTGCTGTGGCTCGCCCCGCCAGATCACGGCGCTGCACCTTGGGGACAAGTCGCGGCGATCTGCTGACCTTCAGGAAGCATCGCGCGACATGCTGAGGACGAATAGCTCAACCGACCGCCAGCCTGGTCAATCGCTGGGACGAGAGACGCGGACGACGAACAATGGACAGGGCGCAGCCTGCGCCAACGCTTCAGCGACGGAGCCGAACCACCAGTTGGAGACGCCCGAGCGCCCGTGCGAGGTCATCGCGAGCAGATCCACGTCGAACCGCTCGACGGCCTTGAGGATCTCCCGCGCATCCGCGCCCACAGCCGCTGCGCTACGCACTGCGATGCCATGCGCTTCGAGTTTTGCGCGCAAGGGTTCGAGCTCGGCGACGACGTCCTGCTCGGCGCGCAGGGTGTGGTGGGGCCCGCCGGTCGCGAAGTTTTCGACCCGAAACAAGATGAGCTCCGCGCCGTAGACCCGTGCCAGGGCGGTGGCAGGCGGGATCGCCTGATCGGCGAGGTCGGAGCCGTCGTGGGGAAGCAAAATCCGCTCGAATCCGCGGTGTTCGCTCATCGCGTTGATAACCGCCGGGTTGTACAGCAGCAACGGGCGGCGGGAGTGACGCAGCACGCGCTCGGCGACGCTGCCGCGCAGGAGCTTGGTCAGGCCGCTCCGGCCGTGGGTGGCCATCGCGATCAGCCCAACGTCCTCGGCTTCGGCGATGCGCAGGATCTCTTCGGTGGCGTCGCCCTGGGTGATGACCGATTGCGTGTCGGCCCCGGCTTCCCAAAGCAGCCTCTCCAGGTCGCCCATCGGCGGGGTATCGCTCGGATTGTGACCCGGCTCCTGCACGTACAGCAGGGTGACGCGCGGGGTCTCATCCCCTTTCAACATGCGGCAGACCAGCCTGGGTACGCGCTGGGACAGATCGGACGCGTCGACCGGGATCAAGATGTGACGAAACACGGGCGTCTCCGGGTTTGAGGTTCACAAGCAGGATACAATGCGCGCATCTTTCGATTGAAATGGTGTCCCCCGCCGCGCAGTTTCGATCGGAGTTCGCGGAGCGCGAGGGTCCGTGGAGCTTGAGCTCGGGGATGCGCTTGGCGATGACGCCGCACAGGCGGCAGCGCTTCAACGAGGCGCGGGGCGAAGCGTGCGAGGCGGCGGTGGCGGTGGAGCTGGCCGCGGCGCCTGGTCTGGTGCCTGCCGTCGAAGCCGAACCGCTGCTGGCGGCGGCCGACAAGGTCGCGGCCATGCTCAGGGGCCTGATTCGCACGCACAGCGGCACCCCATGAGGGTGTGAGTTCGGGTTCGGGTTCGGGTCGCTCGGACTCGGCCTATCGCTCAGTCAGCGACTTCCGATCGGGGCTGCCGTCGACCGGTTCAGGCCCCGCCACTTGCCGGCGGCGGTGGTAGGCTGATCGGCGCTCCAGGCCCCAAGTCGGGTTTGCCCACCGGCCCCGAACCCCACTGCCCTTCTGACCGGCTCCCTCCGCTCAACCTCGCCCCGCAACCAGCCCAACAGGACCGGCCCGGTGAGCGTTTCGCCGAACAGCCGCGCGCGCCGCCGGATCGCGTGAAAATCGCCAAGGCAGACGCCCGGCAGCGCATCGACGTCTTGGCGCAGCGCCATGAACGCCTTGGTCCGGACGCTGCCGCCGTGCTCCTTGACCGTGCGCCGAAACAGCGTCCAGCACGCCTCGGTGCGCATCGGTCCAAGGTGGATATGCGCATCGAACCGGCGGGCGCTGGCCTGGTCGAGGTCATCGCCGAGGTTGGTCGCGCAGAAGAACACGCCATCGAACGCTTCCATCTGCACGAGCAGCTCGTTGACGCGGGTGATCTCCCAGGACTGGCGGGCGTGGCGGCGGTCGCGCAGGAAGGAATCGGCCTCGTCGAGCAGCAACACAGCGCCGCAACGGTCGGCCTCGTCGAACATGGCGGCGAGCTGCTTTTCGTTGTCGCCCACCCACTTGGACAGCAGGTCCGAGGCGCGCTTGAGCAGCACCGGTTTGCCCAGCTCGCGGCCGACGTGGTGCACGAGCGCGGTCTTCCCGGTTCCGGGCGGACCGTACAGGCAGATGCGGCCTTCGCTGGTTCGCTGCAGCCCGTCGACGAGTGCAGGGACGTCCATGTCGGCGTTGAGCAGGCCGATATCGAAGCGGCGATTGTCATGTTTGTAGCCGCGGCGCACACGGCCGAGACGAGCGGAGACGTTGGCGTCGAGCACCTGGAGAAGGCCGCGGTCGAGGTCGTCGACTTCAGCGGCAGCGGCGGCGCTGGTTGCGACCTTGAGGGCGCGGGTGATGTCGGCGGCTTCGATCCGGTCATCGCGACGGATCGCGTCGATGGTGGCGCGGCGCAGGCCCTTGCCGCGAACAGCTTTGCGCACGATGCGGTCGCGGGTGGCCTCGGTGACCTTGTCGAGGTGGAGCACGACGTCGAAACGACGCAGGATCGCCGGGTCCATCGAGGCGGCGTGGTTGGTGATCCAGATGGTCGGGACCGGGTTGCTCTCGAGCGCGCGGTTGAGGAAGGCCTTGCTGCCCATGCGCCCGCCGCTCATCACAAACAGGCCGGGCGGTTGCCAGCCGAAGACGTCCTCGACCTCGTCGAAGATCATCACGCTGCCGCCGCCCGTTCCGAGCAGTCGCTGGCCGAGGGTGTAGCTGCGAAAACGCTCGTGACGGTTGGGTTCGTCGCCCTCTTCGTCGCAGGTCGCGACTTCGAAACACGTGGTCGTCGCGATGCCGCCGAGCATGCGGGCGAGCTCGGTCTTGCCGGTGCCGGGTGGGCCGTGCAGCAAGATGTTGACGCCGGTTGCGCCGACGTTCAGGGCGTGCTCGAGGTGAGCGAACGTTGTATCGAGCAAAGGTCCGAGATGGGCGAAGTCGCGACGCTTGAGCGTGGATTTGGCGGCCGGCTGCAAGAACTGACGAACCATCGCCTTTTCGTCGGCCTGGCCGCTCTCGATCGCGGCCCGAATCCGTTCGTTGAGAACGGGGAGCACGCCGGTCTGTCGGAAATCGGCCTCGCGCTCGATGACGCCGCCGCCAATGAGCGGGCTGCTGCCCATGAAGGCCTCGCGGATCGAGCGCTCGTCGGTGTCCAGCGCGACCGTGAAGACCGGCACGTCGACCTTGGTCATAAAGCCAAACGCCTCGGCGGCCTTGTCGAGCACCGGCACCAACGCGCCGTCAAACGCGGAGTAAAACGTCATCGCGACGACCTGGGCCTGCACGTCGGACAGCGCCAGGGCTCTCTGAAAAGCGCGCACCTGGGCGTCGAACAGGCCGAACGTGAGCGGCTCTTTCTCGAGCGAGCGGACCCGGGCCATCGCCTTCTTGCGCACCCAATCAGGCGTGGGTGCGCCCTTGCGGCGTGCCGTGATGTCAATCGCGCTGAGGAATTTGTCGCTGAAGTCTTCGGCCTCAAAACGCTGCACGACCGACTGCACCGACAGCAGCCGCGCGCACCAGAGCGCCACACAGGACGCTTCGGTGAAGCACGATGAAAGGCGAGAGTTGTCGCTTCGATACCAGCCACGACGACGGCGGCGAACAGCCATGGGCAAACCTGCGGGTTGGGCAACACATCAAGGACGCGCCGCTCGACTTGATCTGACGGGACGATGCACCTGTCGCGCGACAGATTGTGTCGTTTTGCCCAATCCGGTCGTCATGAGCTGGACGGTTGGCGTGGACAGATCGACCTGATGCCGCGCCCCTGCACGCCACGCTCGACCCCGGTCCAGTGAGACCAATCTCTGAATTTCGCGGCCCGTGGCCCGTTGTTTGGGCAGGAGGTGGCCATGCAATCCTGTCCTCGGTCCGAACTCATGCTCGCGGCGGCATTTGAAGGCGGGGGATTCCGAATCTCCCGGCTGCCGACACCCAAAGGCTTTACGTGGTCGATTCAGACCACAGCGATGACCTTCGACGAACAGGACGACGAGGTCTGGGTGGAGCGCACGAGGCCGGGCTACACGAGCTTTGATGCTGCGCTCGCAGATGTCGGATCATCCTGGCCACGGATGTCGGGGCGCTTTGTTCATCCCGAGGTCGCCGACGCGGTGTGGCGCTACGTGGACGAATTTCTGGCCGAGTACGACGCAAGCCCGCGGACAGAGCGACTGCGCCGCAAGTGGCGTCGGGCCTGTACCCGTTCTGTGCCACCGCAATAACGGTTCTACGCGGCAAAACGACACAAACTGTCGCTGCCGTGGGCCAAGCTCGCTACAGGCGTCCTGAAAGCCGGGATGCGTTCAAGACATGCCGCCTGGAGGTCCATGCAACTCTTCTACAGCCCCGCCTACATGGCGGACACGTCCGCCGAAACCACCCAAAAAGCCGCCTGGATCGCGGCTTCGCTCGCCGAGTCACCTGTTACCGACGTGAGGCTGGTCGCCCCGGAACCGGCAACGGGCAACCAACTTTGCGGCGCCCATGACCCGACCTACGTCGAGAGCGTGCTCACAGGCTGGCGGGAAGGGCGGCGGCTGTACCTCATGGGCAGCGGCTTCTCGTGGTCCACGGCGCTGGTCAAATCGGTGCTGGCATCCACGGGCGGCGTGCTCGATGCGGTCCAATCCGCGCTGATGCATGGCGTCTCCGGCTCGCTGAGCAGCGGCTTGCACCACGCACGGCACGCCGAATCCACGGGGTTGTGCACTTTTAATGGGCTCGCGGTCGCGGCGCGGCAGGCGTTGCTGGCTGGATCGGTCGAGCGGGTGCTGATCCTCGACCTGGACGCGCATTTCGGCGGCGGCACGTTCGATATCCTCGGCGACGATCGCGCCGTGCACCTGGCCGACATCAGCACCTCCGACTTCGACCAATGGCGGCCGACATCTGCGCGACATCACCGGCTGTTGGTCAACGATGCCGACGCCTACTTGCCCAAGCTGCACGGGATGCTCGCCGAGCTGGCCAAGCTGCGATTTGACCTGGTGCTCTACAACGCCGGCGTCGACTGCCACACCGATTGCCCGATGGGTGGCCTGCTCGGCTTGACGACCGACCGCATCGCAAAGCGCGAAGAGATGGTGTTTTCGTGGTGCGCAGAGCGCGCTGTCCCGGTGGCGTTCGTGCTCGCCGGTGGTTACTGCGGAGGTCGCCTCGATGCCGCCGAGCTGGTCGGCTTGCACCGTCTGACCGTCGACGCGGCCGCTCGTTGTTGGCGACGCGGCCAGCTGCGGCTTGGCGCCGATTGAGACGTGCCGATCAGCGCCAGGCTTTGCCCGAGAGCATGAGCAGCCAGAGGCGGAAGTCGCACACCAGCGACCACAGCGGGTATTTGAACGTCGCGGGGCGGTTTCGCTCGACGATGAAGTGGCCGACCCAGGCAAACCCGTAACCGGCAAGAGGCGCCGCGATCAGGAGCATCGGCCGCCGCAGGGCGATCGCGCTTGCGACGATCAACACGGCGAGGGAGGTCCCGATGAAATGCAGGTGCCGGTTGCGCGCGTTGCTGTGTTCCTTCATGTAAAATGGCCAGAACTCGCGCAGTGTCGCGATCCGGGCTTGCTCATCGCCGCCTGTTGATGACACGGGACCTCCTTTCGGCCGCCAGACCGATGGCGCGAGCAGAGTAGCGCAGAAGCAGCGGGCATCCATCATCAACGGCGACCGTCTCTTCGCTGACCTGAATCCCTTCAGCCGCACTTGGCCGACTTGCAGGTCTTGCCGGCGCCACACCACATGCCCTCGACGTCGTTGGCTTGACGGTACATTTGCCCGCCGTTGGCACCAGGCGACGTCATCGGTCTTCTGGGCTGCGATAACCTCGTTGTTCGAGGCTGGAAGGACCGACTGAAGCTGCGTCGAATGTGGCACAATCGGCCGATGCTTCGCGCACATCCAACGGCGCTGAACCTTGCTGGTTGCCTGATCACGACGCTGGTTATTGCCGTGCTTTCGGCCGGCAACGCCGCGGCCGTTTCCCTCAAGCTGCACTCCCAAAAGAAGCCCAAGAGCGGTGTCGTCATCAAGCACTACCGCAGCACGTCACCCACGGCGCGGCTGTGGGTGGCCGATATCGACCTGTGCGCCGCGCAAATCCACATCGACGCCACGCGGCCTCCCAGCGGGCTGCAAACCGCCGGTGCGTGGGGCAGCAAGGTCGGCGCCCTGTTGGCGACCAACGGCGACTTCTACAAGACCGGCCCGGTGCGCGTGTACGGACAAGCGGTGGGACGCGGTGTTGCGTGGCCGGCCAAGCAGACCGGGTCGTGGTCGGGCTACAGCGGGCAGTGGTACTACAAGGACTACGGCTGGATCGCGCTGCTGCACGACAACGTCCTGTGGAGTCATAGCGGCTATAGCAAGAAGAACGCCGCCAAGCTCAAGCTCAAGACGGGCTGGTCGCCAACCGCGTTCACCCACGGCGTCCCGGCGGGCGCGATCGGCCTGGTGAGCGGCTTTCCGCAGCTGGTGGTCGAGGGCAAACAGGTCACCTGCAGCAGCCCGACCGCCAAGTCTTGCTTCCCCGATCGCTCCGACATGCGAGCCCGTCACCCGCGTACCGCGATGGGCATCACGGCCGATCGCAAGCACCTGCTGCTATTGGTGGTCGACGGCCGCACCAGCAAGTCCAAGGGCATGTACGGCGCGGAGCTCGCCGAGGTGATGAAGAAGCTCGGCGCGTGGCAGGCGTTCAACCTCGACGGCGGCGGCAGCAGCGAGATGTGGCTGGCGGGCACGGGGTACCTCAACGACGTCAAGGGCAATAACGGCGGCGGCTCGGCGCGCGCGGTGGCCAACCACTGGGGAATCCTGGTGAAAGACCGACCCAAGCGGCCCGGACACTGCGTCGCGAGCAAGCCGTGCGGCACGATCGGCGCCGCGGGTGGCATCGTCGATGACGCCAGCCCCTGTTTCGTGCCCCACGGACCGATGAAGTACTGGCGGTCGGAGAAGAAGGGCTACGGCGGCGGGCTGCGCTGGACCAACGCGACATCGGGCGCCGTGCCTGGCAACTGGGCCTGGTGGCGGCTGCATTTCGCCGAGGCCGGCAAGTACAAACTGGAGTATCGGGCCGAAAAAGCGTGGGCGGTGCACAAGAAGGTTCGCTACGTCGTCCGCGCCAACAACAAGAGCACAACGCTGTTTGTCGACCAGAGCAAGGGCGGAACGTGGCGGGCGCTCGGCACCTTCGATTTCAAGAAGGGCGGGCTACAGTGGCTCGCCGTCTACGACGAAAACGGCAACAAAGTGGCGAGCAACCAACACATCGTCGCCGATGCCGTGCGCCTTACCCGGGTAGGCGCGTGGTGCGGCAACAAGAAATGCGACGGCGGTGAGACGTGCGGCTCCTGCGCCAAGGACTGTGGACCCTGCGCCAAGTGCGGTGACGGCAAGTGCAACGGCAGCGAGACGTGCGGCACCTGCGCCAAGGACTGCGGGCCCTGCATCAAGTGCGGTGACGGCAAGTGCAACGGCGGCGAGACGTGCAGCAGTTGCGCAAAGGACTGTGGGGCGTGCCCGACCGTGGATGCGGGCAACACCGACAGCGGGGCAGACACGGGGCCCGGAGCCGGCGGCATCAGCGACGCGGGCGCAGCGGACACGGCGACGGGCGGAAGTGGTGGTCCGATCGATGCGTTCTCGTGGCCCGAGGTCGGCGCGATGCCGGACGACGATGCCCAGGACGACGATGCCCAAGACGACGATGGCGCCGATGACGACGGCAGGTCGGAAACAACGAGCAGCGACACGACATCCGACAGTGACCGGGCGAGCGGGGGCGGCTCCGACATCCACGACAGGCTTGTCAACCACGACGCAGACGCAGCAGCGACCAGCGGCGGGCCGGTACAAGGCGGTGCCGCAAGCAGTGGGTGTCAAGCGCGGCGAACGGCCGGCGGGTTGCCGCGGATGTTTTTGGTCTTGCTGCTCGCCGCGTTCGTCTTGATCGCAAGACGCCCGTCGACAACTCGACGGGCGTCCACGCGAAAGGGCGTTTTGGGGGATTGAATCGGCTACATGACAGCGGCTACATGATGAAGAACTCGGCGCCGCTGTCGTACGTGCAGACCCCGGCCTTGGGCTTGCCGACGGTGGTGATGATGTCGTCCTTGGCCGGCAGCGCCCACGCACCCTGCAGCTCGCTGGCGATGACGCGCGCGACGAGCTTGGTGAGGTGCTGGACGAGGTAGCACGGGATGTGCGGTTCGGCGTGCGGGTTGCCGACGCCCGAGTGGTCGGTCAGGAAGAGGTAGCGGCCGCCGGTCAGCATGGCGGCGACGCGCATGAACAGCTCGGTTCGGCCGTGGGCGCCGCTGGCTGCGAGCGGGTAGATGCGCACGCCGGCTTTGCGCAGGGTCTCGACGCCGGCGAGCGCGGCCTTTTCGTCCTTTTGGTGGGCGGGCGCATCGGCGATGAAGAACGCGACTTTGGTGGTCGCGCCGCCCCGCCACTTGAGCTTGGTTGCCTCTTCGATGCCCTTGTCGAGCGCCTCGGGGAAGTCGCCGCCACCGCCCGGCTTTTCGCTCTTGATCTTGTTCTTCAGGGTCACGGCGCTGTTGGTGAAGGGGTGGATCTTGGTGAGGTACGCCTCCGGCCCATGGTCGCGATAGAGCACGATGCCCCAGCGCACGTCGACGTCGGGGTGGGCCTTGACGACGTTGTCGGCGAGCGCGGCGATCTCCTTTTTCAGCCACGCCATCTCGTCGGCCATCGAGCCGGTCGTATCGACGATGAACGCGACGTCGAGCGACTTCTTGGTCGGCGCGGCGGCCTTGGTGTGAAACGACCAGTCGGTGCCGCTCTGGCCAGGGAAGGTCTCCGGGTTGCCGCCGACGGGGGTCACGCGAACCGTCGTGGGGGTTACGCCCGCGGCGTCACGAACAGGAAGCAGCACCGCGCGACCATCGCTGGCTGCGGTCGTCTCGTGAATCGTCTTGCCATCGACAAGGAATTCGATCTTGGCGCCCTTTTGCGGCGTCAGCTTCTGGTCGTGAACGTGCACGAGCACCTGCTCGCCGGCGCCGAGCTGGGGAAAGCCCTTGTTCTGCTTGAGCGCCTTGCCGAGGTACTTCTGAAACCAGCCCCAGTTGAGGTTGTCGCCCCAGTCGCCCGCGGTGAGCACACCGGCTTTCGCGCCGCCCTGGCTCGAGCTGCTCGACCCGCCCGAAGTCGAAGCGGCCGAGCTCGAACCTCCCGAACTCGAACCGCCGGTGGTGCCGGCGTCCATCGCCGAGCTGTGCACGGCGCCGCCGGACGAACCGCCCGAACTCTTGTCCATGGCCGACTCGCCAAACCCGCCGTCCGCAGATGTTCCGCAGGCCACGAACGGGAGTGCGATGAAGAAAAGGATGGCGACGTTGATGATGCTGCGCTTGTGCATGAGAACCTCCGCGCCGACGTAGGTGCCGACTGGTTCTCTACGAACGCAACTCCTGTGCCACGAGACAACACGGGAGCACAAGAATATGGATTTATAACGTTTTCTTACGCGAACCAAGGGTCGCAATCGGCGGACTGGACGGACGGGCCAACCGATGTGTTGGTAATTTCATCACATGTGTAGAATTTCTCTACATATCGCCTATTTCGTCGCCATCACCAGAACGCCAGCCCAGTCCGTTGTTTCGGAGTTCACGAGGGCGGCACAGTCATCGCGGTGGCGTTGCGCGGCGACATCGACCGGGTCCTGGCTCAAGACGTCGGAGAAGGCCTTGACCGCGTCACGGAAGGCGCCGGACTCGTAGCCGCGGAGGCCCTCTTCAAACGCAGCTATGGTCGTGATCTTGGCCCGTGCGCGATCGGGCAGATCAGCCTGCAACGCCTCGTAGATGGTCGCGGGCTGCTCCTTGCCCTTAACCCGGATTCTGCCAATTCGCCGCAGGTTCTCGTCGACGTCACCGGCGAGGCAGCCGCGTGTGGCGTCGGTCAGCAAGACGCGCGCGCCGTACCTCTTGGTCAGCCCCTCGACGCGGGACGCAAGGTTGACCGCATCGGCGATCACCGTGCCGTCCATGCGCCCGGGACCGCCGACGGTGCCGACGATCAAGCGACCGAAGTTGACGCCGATGCCGATATCGATGACAGGATCACCTGTGCGCGTGCGTGCCGCGTTGACGGAGTCGAGCTCGGCAAACATGGCGATCGAGGCAGCGACGGCCCGTCCGCTTGTACGTCGTCGATCACCAACGGCTCGCCGCTGCGCGCGACGTAGCGAATCAGCGGCGCGACCACACGGTCGGACTCATCTCGCAGCGGGACGTCGTCGAGGATCGTGGCGTCTTCGGCAGCAGCGCTTTGTTCAGCGGCGAGATGCCACCCGTCCGCGTCGTCGCGGAGCGCCAGGACACCGCGCGTGGCACCAGCGTTTTCGAGCGCGAGGGCGAGCAGTTTGCCCAGCAGCTCGGACAGCCGGAGCTCGGCCGCGATCGTGTGCCCGACCTTGATGACAGAGTACCGCGTTCGGACGCGTTGCAACGCCGCAACTTGAGGTTTGACCGCGAACCTGCGACCCATCGCACCGACGCACGTTGCGACCGGCGGGGCCAACGGCTAGCCTGACGCGCGAAGGAGTTGTCATGTCGAGCGGCGAGAACGTGCGGCGGCTAACGTCGATTATGTTCACCGACATCAAGGGCTACACGGCCATGATGGGCGCCAATGAAAAGGCGACCGTCGAGCTCGTGTTGGAGCACCGTGAGATCGTTCGGGCTTGCGTCGATGAGTTCGACGGACACGAGCACGAGACGATCGGCGACGCGTTCGTGGTGATGTTCGATTCGGTCGTCAACGCCGTGAAGTGTGCGGTCGAAATCCAAGCCCGGCTCGCCGAGCGCAACGCCGAAAAAGACGAAGAAAAGCAGGTGTGGATCCGCATCGGCGTGCACCTCGGCGACATCATCCTGCGCGACGGGGGTATCTACGGCGACGCCGTCAACCTCGCAGCGCGCGTCCAGGACCGTGGGCAACCGGGCGGCGTTTGCATCACCGAACAGGTGAAGCTGCAGATCACGGGCCGCGTCGACGTGCCGATCGAGCCGATGGGCGAAGTGCCGCTCAAGGGCATCCTGCATCCGCCTGCCCTGTATCGACTCGCGTTGCCGAGCGCGCGCGGGCCTGCTCCCGTCCCCAAGGTCGCCGAGTCCGCCGCCAGCGGCCGCAAGTTGATCGCCGCAGCGGCCGTCCTGGTCCTCGCCATCGGCGTCGCGTTCGCCATCAACGGCAGCAAGAGCAAGGCCGAATCAACGCCCACCGGCGCCACGATGCGCCCGACGATGAAGGCTTCCCCCGCCGCCGACAAGAAGGTCGAAGCAGCCGCCAAAAACGCCGAAAAAGCCGAAAAAGCCGCCGAAAAAGCCACCGGAAAAGCCGCTGGGCCGCGCCCCAAGCCCGCCGAACAGCCCGCCGCCGCCGCCGCCAAGAAAGACGAGATCGCCAACGCAGCCCGCGACATGGCGCGCGACAAGGTCGCCGAGGCTATGGCCGCCAACGGCAAACGACGCGTGCAGCTGCTGACCGAAGCGGCGACCCTCGACCCGGACGACAAGTCGATCCAGCGCATGCTCGCCGTCGCGAATAAAGAGGTCGAAGCCGCCGAGGCCAAGGCGCGCAAACGAGCCCACCACGCCACGGACAAAGCCCGCCGCGTCAAACACAAGCCGGCTCCCAAGCCCAGCGCCTCCGCCCCCGAACGCAAGGTAAAGCCGCGTGTCGTGCTCGATTAGGGGCCCGCGTCTGCTCTGCGTGATCGCGCTCGTCGTGCTGCTTCCCCTGGCGGCCACGGCGGCGCCCACCAACAAAGCTGACGAAGCCGCAGCGCTGTCGGTCGTCGCGGCGTCCAAGGCCAAGTCCGGCGCCTATGCGATGTGCGCGGACCTGTATGTGCAGGCGTATCGGCTCGATCCCAGCTACCTCGGCTACCTCTACAGCGCGGCTCGATGCTGGCAAAAAGCCAAGCGGATCGACGACGCGGAGCGCGGCTACCGGGCGTTCCTCAAGCGCGCCCCCAAAGAACACCCGCTGCACAGCCGAGCCCGCTCCCACCTCGACGAGATCATCGAAAACCGCGGCAAGACGCCGGTCAACACGGGCAAAGACAAGACCGATGGGGCCGGAAACAGCGCCGCGGGGACGACCAAGCCCACCAAGCCGGGCGGCACGACGATCACCAAACCTCTCGTGCCCCCCGACAAGCCGATGTCGGGCACAGCCATGGCCGGATGGGGCGCCGTGATCGGCGGTGGTCTCATCGGCGTCACCGGAATCGTGCTCACCCTGCTCAATGAGTCCGATCGGGCCCAGCTGAAGCAAGACCTGACGCCCAAGTCCGGTTTCGCGCTCATCCACGACGAATCGCACGCGAGCGCCCAGGAGCGGGCCGACGACGTCAACGGGCGCGGCATTGTCGCCTTTTCATTGACCGGAATCGGGATCGTCGCGGCGGTGACCGGGGCGTACCTGGTCTGGAGTGATGACGACAAGCGGACGCAGGCGTCGATCGTCCCAACCGGGCGCGGCGCGTTGTTGCGGGTGGCCTTCTGATGACGCGTTTGTGGCACAACGCCTGCATTTTCGTGGTGGCTTGCATCCTCGCGACCGGCTGCATTGTCGAGGTGCCGGACGCCGAGAAGTTCGCGGCAGACCGCTGCGTGTGGCGGGTCGCGCTCGAAGACCCCGCCCGCGACTTCACGCTGTCGGCCATCATTCCGATGAGCAAGAACGGCAAGGTCGAAGAAGACGGCCTCGCCCGCAGCCAGGCGATGGAGCTAGCCATCCTCGACGCCAACGAACGCAACGGGGTGACCGGCCGCAAATTCGGCTTTCGAGTCTGCGACAAACAAGGCGACTGGGTGTCGCGCGGCAGCAATCTCGCCGGCGAGCTGGGCTACTGGCTGGGCATCAACGGCGTGCAGGCTACGATCACCGGCGGCAGCGTCGACACACTCCGCGTCCACTCCAAGACCGTGGGCTCGGGCGTTCTCGTGATGTCCCTGGGCGCCACCGCGGCCGACCTGACCAACTACCCCGACAAGGACCTGATGTGGCGCGTGGCGCCGAGCGACGTCTACCAGGGCGTCGTCATGGGCAAGCTGCTGGTGGACGAAAAGGCGAAGAATGTCGCGGTTCTCGCGGTCAACAACACGTACGGCGACAGCCTCGCCAACGTCATCAAGAAAGAGACCGATAACGCCGTCAAGGTCACCACGTACGCGATGAAGCCGGGCCTCTCCAACCTCAAGACCGTGCTCGATGGCGCCAGCAAGCAAGCGCCGGATTATGTCGTGATGGTCGCCGACCAGGATCTCGCGGTTGCCGCCTACGACGGCTTCGCCACCTACCCCAACCTCAAGAAGGCCAAGCTGCTGCTCAGCGACGCGCTGCACAAGCAGGCGTTGTACAAGGCCGTCAAGGACGCCAAACAGCTCCAGGGCGCGCTCGGCACCCTCCCCGGAGATCCCGCCGGAAAGGTCTTCGACGCGTTCAAGCAGAACTTCAAGAATCGGTTTTCGGCCGACGCCAGCCAGCGCAGCTTCACCGGCCACTCCTACGACGCGACCTACACGGTCATCCTCGCCCACGCCTGGGCCCTTCGCGACAACCCCGACAAGGCCGTGACCGGCGCTGACCTGGCCCAAGGACTCACCAAGCTCAGCGATCTGAAAGGCACCAAGTACACGCTCGAGCCGACCTCCTACATCGATGCCACCAAGGACCTGCTCGCCGGCAAGTCGATCAACATCGAGGGCGCGTCCGGGCCGCTCGACTTCGACTCCAAGACGGGTGAACCCACCTCTGCGGTCGAGGTGTGGCGCATGAAGGCGGACGGAACGTTCGAGACGCTCAAGTGGATCCGCGCCACGAAGACCGGCGACACCTGGTCGTTCAAGAGCTTCACGTTGTAGCGCCTACAACAGCTCTACGTTGTGGCGCCAAGCCACGGCAACGCGGCCTCCCGCGCCGAGTCACGAAGCGCGTGCCGTCCGTCGTGGACAATGCGCTCACCGGCAACCCACACATCGCTCACCCAATCGGCGGTCGCGTTGAAGGCGACGGCACACAGCGGCGGTTGACCGTCGGCGGCGGGGCGATCGAGGTCGACGGCGCAAAAATCGGCCGCAGCGCCAGGCCCGAGAGGTTCGCTGGCCAGCCCAAGCGCCTGTCGTCCAACCGTTGTCGCGCTGTGCAGCAGATGCCGCGCCAGACCGTCGACGCTGCCGTTGCTGTGCACGACATTGCGGCGCTGGGCGAGGCCTCGGGCGTGCATTTCGAGGGTACGTGCCTCGTGCAAGAGGTCGATGACGGCGTGGGAGTCGCTGCCGACACAGAGCGATGCGGCGCGGGCTTCAACGGGCAAGAACCCATCGCCGAGGTCGAGCTCCGTGGTCGGGCACACGCAGATCGTGCCGCCGGCCGCGTCGAGGAGCGCGACGTCGCCCGGATCGGGATGGGTCAAGTGAACAGCACAGAAGCGTTCGGTCAGCAGTCCTGCGTCGGCGAGGAGCGCGAGAGGAGAGCGGCCAAAGAGGCGGTGACAGGCCTGCACTTCGGCGAGTTGTTCGGCGACGTGAGCGTGGATCGGACCGTTGAACGCCGCGAGCTCGGGGAGCCAATGCCGGGGCACGGCACGCACGGAATGCGGCGCAATGCCGACGTTGACACGCCGATCCTGGTGGCGACCGAGGCGTTGGGCAGCGGCGAGCACGTCTTCGGGTCGGCGATCGATGAACCGCGCCTGCAGGGCGGATGCGGGCTTGTTGAAGCCGCCGCAGTGGTAGGCGGTTCGCAGCAAAGTGATGCGCATGCCGGCGGTGAGCGCCGCGGTGATGACGCGCCACGCAAGCTCATCGGGGTCATCGTACGGGGCGCCACCGGGCTGGTGGTGCATGTAGTGGAACTCGCCGATCGAGGTCACACCGGCTTGGGCCATTTCGACAAAGACAAGACGCGCGATGGCTTCGATGCCTTCGGGCGGCAGGCTCGTGGCGACCCGATACATGGCGTCGCGCCATGACCAGAAGTCATCGTGACCGTTCGCCCACTGCACGTGTCCGCGAAAAGCGCGCTGAAAGGCATGCGAGTGGGCGTTGACGAGGCCGGGCATCAAGACGTGATGGGGGAGCTTCACCGTGCACGCGGGTTCGTTGCCGCCGCTATCGATGCGTTCGATGACGCCATCTTGGACATGCACAGCGGCGTTTTCGAGCAACTGGGCCCCGGTCCAGAGCCAACGGGAGGCGATCGTAGTCATCATTCAGAGCGTCTGGTTGCCGTCTTGAGACAGGTCGATGCGGCGCTGTGATCGCCAGTCTCCGAGCACCTCGATGGTGGCGCGCTTGCCGCCCTTGAGCAGCCGGGCGTCGAGGTCGGCGGGGAGCTTGACGCGCGCGACGCCGTCGGGCTGCACGTCGGCGGTGAGCTGCAGGCCATCATCGAGGGTCAGCCGGACCCTACCTGTGGCCGCTTTGCGCAGCTTGCACGGCTTGATCAGCCCGTCGTGTTTGAGCGTCTTGATGCCGACATCGGTCTTTTCGACCCCGAGGATCGACGTCTGGTAGATCGCGCCCACGAGCAGCGCTGTACCGGCCATCATCAAGCCGCTGCCGTACACCCGTTGCGAGGTGCTCTTGTCGACCTCCAGCGAATAGTCGGGCGGCGCCTCGGCGTAGGCGAAAACAAGCCCGCCGACCGCGGAGAAGACGCCGCCAGCGATCCACTCCATGACCAGCCCGACCCCTTTGGCTTTGCGCGTGACGACCTTGAAGCCGCGCGCCCGTTGCTCCTTTCGGCGGGTGCAGTAGTCGGTGGCTGCGACCTGGACGACGACCTCATCGGCGACGCGTTTGCCGCGCAACATGAACCCTTCGCCGGTTTTCACGACCTGCGTGCGGGGCGCCTCGAGGGGCTGGACCTTGAGCTGGGTCGACTCGCTGATGGGCGCGCATGCACCGCCGGACGCCGCGATCACGCCAACCGCGACGAAGAGGGCGACGGATTTCGGCATGGCGTGGCGTGGGATCTGCACGTGTGGGGACCGGTTGCCGGGAATCGTGATGCCGTTTCAGTACAGCTGTTCGATCTTCGAGCCGCTGTAGTAGTGGCCGGTGATCTGCCGAAATGTTTGGCCGAGCTTGGCGCGGCCGCACGAGCCGGTTTGATCGAGCCCCACGCCGTGCCCGTAGCCGGCGCCCTTGAACAGCCACCAGGCGGGGACGCCGCGCGAGTTGATCGGACCTTTTTCCACGACGAACAGCGAGCTGCGCAGCGATCGGAACGCGCGCCGGATGCGCAGCTCACCGTAGAGTCGGCGCGTCTTGCCGTCGGCGAGCACCATTTCGATCTCGATGGCCCGGCCGGAGACACCGCGACGCGTCACGACGAGGCTTTTCACCGGCTGGGTGATGCCGTGTTTGGCGAGGTGTTTGCGGTAATCGTTGATGGTGCGCTTGGCGACCCAGCGCAGGGCATGTTTGTTGCGTCCGCTGGCCGCCGCGTAGCTCTTGTCCGGGCTGGCGAGCAGCTTGCGGATCTGGGCGTCGGTCGGGATGCCCTTGAGGTGATCGATGGCGCCGGGGAGCAGGTCGGCTGTGCCGCGCAGCGTGGTGTGGGCCTGCATCTTCCACGCGTTCTCGTTGTTCTCGGTGTGGCCGCCGCTGACCGCGTGATAGTAGGCGTCGACGAGCTGGCCGTGGGGGTCTACGAGCACTTGCCCGCGGGTGCTATTGACCGCTTTTGCGATGCGATCACTGACCCGCCCCGTGCCGCCGTAAGCCTGGCAGTGGACCTCGCTGCAGATCGAAAACGGGTCGGCGCGGTGGCGCATCCCGACCTTGGCGAGCATGTCGGTCCGCGCGGCGACGGCCTGCGCCTTGAGGGCTTCCATCGGCGCGCTGGCGAAGATCTCCGACGCGACCACGCCCTTGAGGATCTTCTCGATCGGCGCCTCGTTGACGACGGTCAGCCCCGCCTTGTCATCGGGCACGACGTATACGCGACCGGGCAGCTTCAGCCGCCGCACCACGCCATCGCCCCGTCCTGCCACGGCGAGGGAGCCAACCTTCCCCTTGCTGTCGGGCGCCGCCTCGAACCAGAGCACGTCTTGCGCGAGCACTTTCACACCGCCGGCCGACGCGACGAGCATGGCGCGCGGATGGCGTTCGATCTCGATGTGCACAAAGACGTTTTGGCGCAGCTGCTCGGACAGCTCGGTGGCTTTTTTGCGCGCGGCGTCGCGGTTGGTCAGCGGTTGCCCGAGGCAGAGCACGGTGCGGCGCGTGTCGAGCGCCCGGCCCTTGAGCGAGTAGGTCGTGCCGATGCCCCGCGTCTTCACGACGAAGCCGAGCTTTCGGTACCTATTGCGCAGCTTGCGAAGGCGGGTGAAGTCGGCGGCTGGGACGCGCGCGACGGCGAGGTAGTATTTGCGCAGGCTCGGCTCGAACTTGCGGCCGACGATGTGCACGGTCGTTCCGGCCGGCACGCGGGTTTGCACGGCGCCGTCACCGGTTCCGATGATGCGCACGCCGGTCGCGGCGCTGACCTCGACCTTGCGGCGCGCGGCCATGACGGAGACGGGCAGCAGCGGTTGACCGGTCGCATCAAGGCTGACGGCGACGCGATAAAGGCTCGTTGCGCGGTCCTCGTGACCCAGCGATGCCGCCTGTGCGACAGCGGATGGCAGCGCAACGGAGGCTGTGACAATTGCCCATACGATCACGGCGAGCCGGTGGCGGCTTTTCAATGACCGGCATGGGGGCCATAATTCGCGGCGTACTGTCCCGGATTCGGTCATGGCCTCCGTCCATCAGCGCTACCGCATCATCGAGAAGATCGACGCGGGTGGCATGGCTGAGATCTACAGGGGTGAAGCGGTCTCCCTCGAAGGGTTCTCGCGCACGGTCGCGATCAAGCGCATCCTGCCGTCGATGTGCAGCGACAAAAAGTTCGTCGCCATGTTCCTCGACGAAGCGCGCCTGTCGATGAAGTTGCAGCACGCGAACATCGTGCAGATCTTCGACATTGGCAAGGCCGACGACACGTACTTCGTGGTGATGGAACTCATCGAGGGCGTCAACCTCCGCCGGATGATGCAACGCGCGATCGACCGCGGCATTCAAATCCCGCTGGGGCTGACCTGCTACCTCACCGTCGAGATCGCCAAGGCGCTCGCCTACGCCCATGAAAAGAACGACGAAAAAGGCAAGCCGCTGGGCATCGTCCACCGCGACGTCAGCCCGCCCAACGTGCTCCTCAGCCGCCAGGGCGAGGTGAAGCTGACCGACTTCGGGCTCGCCAAGGCCGCCAGTCACGTGCAGCAAACCGACGCGGGCGTGATCAAGGGCAAGTTCAGCTACCTGTCGCCCGAGGTGGTCGAGGGCAAGACGGCCGACCCGCGCGCCGATGTCTACTCCGCCGGCATCATGGCGTGGGAGATGCTGACCGGCCGCAAGCTCTTCGCCGGCACCAACGACATGGAGACGGTCGAGCTGGTCCGCAAGGGCAGCGTCCCCAAGGTCAGCACGATCCGCGACGACATCGACGAGGACTTCGACCGGGTGTTGCTCAAGGCGCTCGCGAAAAACCCCAAGCGCCGCTACCAGAGCGCCCGCGCCATGGAGCAGGCGTTCACCGCGTACCTCTTCAAGCGCGGCGAAGCGGTGACGTCCAGCGATGTCTCGGACTTCCTCAAGAACCTGCGCGGCGACAGCGAAGAGCTCGCGGAGAGCTTCGATATCGGGGCGCTGTTGCGCAGTGAACTCAAGAGCCTCGAACACGCGGGGGACCTCGATCCCACCGTTGGCCAGGTCCCGCTGCGCGCGCACATGCTCAAGACCCGCGGCAAACCCAAGATCGACATGAACGGCGTCGAGTCGGTCATCCAGCGCGTCAACAGCCTGCCGCTCGAAGACATCGCCCAGGACGAATCGGGCGGCTCGATCATGAGCCTCGCTGATCGCCTCGAAGCCGGTCGCGATAAGTCCGAGACGCGGCGCCGCATCGAGAGCCAGCTGATCGCCGAGAGCCGGTCGAGCGCCGTCAAGATCGCGGCGGTCGCTGTGATCGCCACCCTCGCCATCGTTGGCATCGCGATCTTCTTGCTGAAGTAGATCGCACCCCTTGCATTTTTGACCGTTTGCGGACTAATGCGCCACCAACCCGGCGGCCACGCTGTCCGGGGACATCACCGCCGAGGGACCGCCCGTGAAATTCTTCATCGACACCGCCGACATCGACCAGATCCGCCAGGCCCACGCGTGGGGCATTCTCGATGGCGTCACCACCAACCCGTCGCTGGTCGCCAAGACCGGCCGCACCTGGCAAGAGGTCAAGCGCGAGATCCTCGACCTCGTCAAGGGTCCGGTTTCGCTCGAGGTCACCGCGATCGACTACGAGGGGATGATGACCCAGGCCCGCGCGCTCGCCACGGAAGGCGAACAGGTGGTCGTGAAGATCCCGCTGACCCGCGCCGGCATCGCCGCCTGCCGCCAGTGCACGCTCGAGGGCATCAAGACCAACGTCACGCTCTGCTTCTCCGCGACGCAGGCGCTGCTCGCCGCCAAGGCCGGCGCGACCTACATCTCGCCGTTCATCGGCCGGGTCGACGACATCTCCAACGAAGGCATGTCGATCGTCGAAGACATCGTGCGCATCTACGAAAACTACGGCTTCGAGACCCAGGTGCTCGCCGCGTCCGTCCGTCATCCGCAGCACGTGCTCGAAGCGGCCCGTCTTGGCGCCCATGTCGCCACCATGCCCTTTGGCGTGATCGACAAACTGTTCAACCACCCGCTCACCGACATCGGCCTGGCCAAGTTCATGGCCGATTGGGAGAAGGTGCCCAGCAAGTAGTCTGTGCATTCGTTTATGGCGACGACCTTCACCGAAGACGGCCGCTCGGCACCGCTCGTTGATCGCGGGCCCGGCGAAAACATCGTACGCATCCAACGCACCGGCCGTTGGGCGCTGACGGCGGCGCTGATCCTCGCGATCTTCTGGGGCGGCGGCACGTCGCACGGCTCGCTCGGCCTGGTGATTCTGCTCGGCATCGTGGCCTGGGTCGGCACGCTCTTCGGCCAACCGCATCGTCCGCCCGTGTCCAGGTTCGCGTGGCTGTGGCTGCTGCTCGGCCTCTACACCTGCCTGCAGCTCATCCCGATTCCGCGCCAGTTCCTGCTGCTCTTGCACCCGCGTGCGGTCTCGATCCACGACGCGGGGAGCGCCGCGCTCGGCATCGAACCCAGCGCGCTTATCCCTATCGCCGTGGCGTGGGGCGATGCGGCCATGCAGGCCATGCTTTATCTCGCGGTCGGCGCGATCGGCATGATCTGGGGCTCCTACCTCATGCATCGCCAGGGGCGCCTGGAATCCCGCCAGGTCGCCGACCTCATCACGTGGGCCGCCGTTATCAGCGGCACCTGCTGGATGCTGGGCTACCACCAAAACGTCGCCTGGCGCCTGCCCGCCGAGGTCCGCGAGCTCTTCCAGGCGGTCAGCTTCCGCAACCCCAACCACGAAGCCGGCTTGATGAACGTCGGGCTCGCGATCGCGTTCGCCACCGGTATCCGCGAACAAACCACCGCGCTCCTGTCGCCCCAAACCCTGGCGGCCTACCTCGGCTTGCTGGTGTTGATGTCCGGTTCTCGCGGCGGCATCGCGGCGGCGCTCTTCGTGGTCTTGCTCGTCCTCGCCTACCGACCCACGCCCAAAGAGCATCGTCGCCCCGAAGGCGCCCGTGAACGCGAACGGCTGCAGCGCATCGTCCTGAGCACGCTGTCGGTGTTGATCGTCCTGGCCCTGATCGCGATGCCAGTGCTCGAAGAAGAATTCGGCCTCACCGGTCGCCCACAGGACATGAGCAAGCTGCGGATGCTCGGCGACATCCCCTCTCTGATGGACCAGGGTTGGCTGTTCGGCCAGGCACCCGGGACGATTCCGGTCGTGGCCGGTATGACCGACAAGCTGGCGCAGTACCGCGTCGATTTCCTCGAGAACATCATCGCGGACCGGCTCGTCGGCGGTGGCTTATGGGGCGGCCTGCTGTTCCTACTCGCGCTGGCTTGGATGACCGGCAAGATGAGCTTGAAGCGGCAGCGCGGCTCGGCCTTTCCGATGTGGCTGGGCATGTCGGCGCTGCTGGCCCAAAACCTCGTCGACTTCTCGCTGGAGACGGGCGGTGGCTTGATGGTCTTCCTGGTCACGGCGACGCTGGCGGAACGCTTGCAGGCCTGGCGAAAACCCGATGATGACGAGGAAAGAGAGCGGGTCAGGCGCAGCGCCATTCGCACCAAACGCGCTTCGGTCGTGATGTCTGGAGGCGGGCTGGCGATCGCTGCGATGTTGTGGCTGGCGACCGACGGCAACCTCACGCGCGACGTCGACACAAGGCTCGCTGAGCTCGACGCCAAGGAGTTCGCCGCGCAGGTCGGCGCCAGCTTCTTGCACGATCACCACGCATTCTACGTGCTCGGTCGCAAGCGCCTCGACGCGGGCGATGCAAAAGGCGCTGTGGCGGTCCTCAACCGCGCCGTGGAGCTCCGTCCTCACAGCCACCACGCCCACCTGTCGCGCATGGCCGCCCACCTGGGAGCCGGCGAGATCGCCAAAGCGGGCGACGACGCGGTCTGGCTCTTGTCGTTGTCCTGGGACGCGCCCAACGGCCGCAAGACGTTTATGCACACGCTGGCGACGCTCGGGCAGATCGACGGCGGCGACAAGGTGCTGATGGCGGCGATCCCGCGGCTCACCAAGCAGAGCGAGGCCATCGGCACCTTCTTCATGAACAGGCGCCCGGGCCTGGTCGAGAAGCTCGCGCTGATCTTGCGCGACAAATACCCGGACCGCCGTTTTTCGATCGAGGGACTGCGCGGCCGCCTCTACGTAAAACGCGGCCTCTTCGAGCCGGCAGGTCGCATCTCCGCGGTGCTGATGGCCAACAAGGAAACGGAGCTCGCGGGCTGGATGCTCGAAGCGACGATCCTGTCGCACCGCGGCCGCATGCTCGAGGCGCATCACCTCTTTCACGAGGTCTGCGTGCGCGATCCAGTCAAGATCGACGCGTGCCGTGGCGCCGTCAGCACCATCGTCGCCGCGAACGTGCCCAAGCGCGCCTACGAATACCTGCGCCAGCGCTACCCGATGATGCGGCGCGACCCCAACCTCGCGTTCTTCTTCTGGCTGTCGATGTCGTCGGTGCAGGCCCAAAACGGCAACCTCGACGAGGCGGTCTCAGCCGCACAGCGCGCCCTTGGCTTCCGGCGCAACGACCGTGCCGCGCTGTCCAACCTCGTGAAGCTGTACATCGAGCTCGGTGACCGTCATGGCGCCGAAGCCGCGTTGCAGCGCCTGCGCAACGACAACAAGCAGAAGAAGATCGACCCGCTCGTGGTTCAACTCGCCGACGCGGTGACCCGACTCAACCGCACAATCGCCGATTGATTTCCAACGGTTACAGGCTCACATTCGAGAACTCCGGCGCCCTGTTCACCGATGCGCGCAAATTCTCGCAGTGAAGCCTGCGGCGCGGCCTATCTTCCGAGTCGCCGCAGCCGTTTCGGGCCTTGTTGACAGCCCGCGGACGGCTGAGTACGAAGGCGGCCCCTCGCACATCCCCGTGCCGAGGCAGCAACCCCGCGCGGAGCCACCATGAAGATCCTGGTCACGTCCAAGCGTGTCACCGACCCCAACGCCCGCCTCGTTGTTAACGGCGACGGCAGCTGGATCGAAGACGACGTCGAATACATCCTCAACCCGTTCTGCGAAAACGCGGTGGAAGCGGCGCTCAGGCTCAAAGAAGAGCACGGCGACCGCAACATCGAGACAGTCGCGGTCGGCATCGGCGCCGAAGAGGTGCAGCGCTACATCCGCCAGGGCGCGCTCGCGCGTGGCATCGATCGTGGCATCCACGTCGAAGCCGATGAGCAGCACCTCGATTCGGACATCATCGCCCGCGTTCTCGCGGCCGTGATCGAGCGCGAAAAGCCCGATCTCGTCATCCTCGGCAAGCAGGCCGTCGACGGCGACAGCAACCAGGTCGCGCAGCTCCTCGCCGAGCTCATGCAGTGGCCCCAGGCGACGTTCGCGTCCGACATCAAGCTTGACGACGGTGCTGATCTGCGTGTCTGGCGCGAGGTTGACGGTGGCATCGAGTGTCTCGCCCTGAGCACCCCGTGTGTCGTTTCCGCCGACCTCCGCCTCAACGAGCCGCGTTACGCGTCCCTCGCCGGCATCATGAAGGCCAAGCGCAAGCCGCTCGACGAGCTGACCCTCGACGACCTCGGACTCGCCGGCCTCGAAGCCAGCGTTCGCGTTGTCCGCCTGACCGTTCCCGCTGGCCGTTCCGCCGGTGTCATGGTCGCCGACCTCGACGAGCTCATCACCAAGCTGACCACCGAAGCCCGCGTCCTTTAGCGCGCCGCTCGCCCACCTTTCGAAAAAGGAGAAGAACATGTCTTCCATCCTCGTCCTGGCTGAGCACGGCGACGGCAAAGTCCGCAAAGCCACCCTCACCACACTCGACTGCGCGCGCAAAATCGCCGACCAGGTCGAAGCCGACATCCAGTTCGCCGTTCTCGGCCACAACGTCGGTGACATCGCCGCCAAGCTGACCGGCTACGGCGCGTCGAAGATCCACGTCGCCGATCACCCTGACCTTGAGCACCCGCTCGCGAGCACGTGGGGCAAAGTCATCGCCGACATCGCGGTCGCCCACGAGTGCGACATCGTTTGCGCGAGCAGCTCGACGCTCGGCAAAGACGTCCTGCCCCGCACGGCCATGCGCCTCGATGCCGGCATGGCGTCGGACGTCGTTGGCGTCGTCGACGTCGAAGATGAGGTGGGTTTCCGCCGCCCGATGTGGGCCGGTGCGTTGCTCGCCGACGTCGTGATCGACACGGAAAACTGGGTCGTGACCGCGCGCTCGTCCGCCTTTGACGCCGGAGCACAATCCGGTGGCGCCTCGCCGATCGAAGCCTTCGCGGCCGATCCCGGCCTCGCCAACGCCCGCGTCAAGTTCGTGAGCTTCGACGGCACCGAGTCCGATCGTCCCAGCCTCGACGAAGCCGACATCGTGGTGTCCGGCGGCCGCGGCCTGAAGTCCAAGGAAGGCTTTGAGCAGGTCATCGAGCCGCTGGCAGACGCGCTCGGAGCCGCCATCGGTGCCTCGCGCGCCGCGGTCGACGACGGCTACGCGCCCAACGACTACCAGATCGGCCAGACCGGCAAGGTTGTCGCTCCGCAGCTGTACTTCGCGGTCGCCATCAGCGGCGCCATCCAGCACCTCGCCGGCATGAAGAACAGCAAGGTCATCGTCGCCATCAACACCCGCGACGACGAGCCGATCCACAAGATCGCCGACTACTCGCTGCAGGCCGACGCGTTCACCGTGGTCCCCGAGCTGATCGAGAAGATCACGGCTTTGAAGGGCTAGATGTGCGTGGCGCAAATAGTGACGCGTTTCCGATCCCGATCCCGCTCCCCATCCCGCTCCCGGAGGGGCGATGAAACAACGGAAGTCAGATCGGCTGTGGTCCGGTTGCGACGGCTGTCGTACCCAACCAGCACACTGAGTCTCCGGGAGCGGAAGCGGGAGCGGGAGTGGGAGCGGGCAAGACGGATTGCTAATCTCGCCGGCCACTACTAGGTTCGGCAGGCCCGGTGGTCGACGATCGCTCGAGGGCCTGGAGTCCGGCGCGCACACCGACCCGTTGGGGCATCGGCTCGAAGTCGATAAGCGCCCACGGCGCGACGTCGAAGTGGAAATGGTTGTCGTGTCCCGGGTAGCCGGGGCCGACGAGCACGCGGAAGATGGTGTCGCCGCGGTCGACGAGCCGCTGTACGAGCGTTCGCAAGAAGCGCTGGTGGATGGCGTCCTTGGGCCGTTTGGCGGACCAGTGACGGAGCACGCTCACTTTGAAAGCGCCGCGGATGTTGCGCGGTAACGAGCGGCGGACGGCGCGTTTGGCTCGCGGGAAGACAAAGGCCGAGACATCGATACCGTTGGCGAGACCGTGCTCGCTCAAAAACGTCGGCCATGCCGCGATGCGACGACAGTTGTAGGTCCCGATGTGGCGGATCCGGCGCGGCGCGCGTCCATAGACCTCACGGCCGACGTCCGCGACGACCTTTTCGAACAGCTCGAGCCGCTTCTTGAAGTGCTTGTTCACGAAAACGCGGCTGTGATAGCGCACGTTCTTGCCGCGATAGAAGACCTTGTCGACGCGGGGACAGCGGACCTTGCCGCGCGCCGGGATGATGCGTTCGATGCCGTCGAGCGGATACGGTGTGGCGGCCGACGCTTCGGCGACCTGCAGCGCCAAAAAAGCCAGCGCGGCGGTCAGCAGCTTGGCCGCAATCGCCCAGCCGGTTCGTGCCGATCGAAGTCGCATACGGTGCTCCAGGCTCACGATACAGCACGGCGACGCGCCGCCTTGTTCCCAAAGACGCGCGATGCAGCCGATCGATCTAGCCCGGGCTAGACGCGGCCGTCGATCTACCCACGCGTGCCCAAACCGGCTAGCGTAGGCCCACGTGAAGCTCGCATATGCCCTCAAGACCCCGATCGTCCGCTGGCGTGCGCGCATCTTCGTGCTCACGTGGGTCTGCTACGCGGCCTACTACCTGACGCGCAAGAACTACGCGGTCGCGCTGCCCGAAATCATCAAGGAATTCGGCTGGTCCAAGTCCGACGTCGGCATCGTCGTCACCGCCTACCTGGCATCGTATGCGGTCGGCCAGTTCGTCAACGGCGTGCTCGGCGATCGTCTTGGAGCGAGGCGCCTGATCGCCCTTGGGTTCGGCCTGACCGCGGCGATGAGCATCGGCCTGGGGATGTCGGGCACAATCTTCATGATGACCGCGTTCTACGGCATCAACGGCCTCGCGCAGTCCACCGGCTGGCCCTCCGTCAACAAGGTCATGGCGTCGTGGTACCCGCCCGAGGTGCGCGGTCGCGTCATGGGGTGGTGGGGCACGAACTACGCGGTCGGCTCGGCCCTTGCCAGCGGCGTTTCCGCGTTCGTGATGGACCAGCTGGGCTGGCGGGCGGCGTTCTACATCCCCGCGGCGATGTCCATCGGCGTCGGCGGCCTTATCGTGCTGCTGATCCGCAACAAACCCGAAGACGTCGGCTTGCCGTTTCGCGACCCGGTCATCGATGGCGCTCCGGTCACCGATGGCGCCCCGGTCATCGACGGCGACGGGGCCAACGCGGAAGAGCCCGCCCAGACCGAACAAGAACAGCCAAGATCCAGCGATCCACCTGTTCAAGACGACGCGAAAGCCGGCTTCGCACAGACGATGAAGCTGATCACCGACTGGCGCATCTCCGTGCTCGGTGCCGCGTATTTCGGCATCAAGTTCGTGCGCTATGCCATCGACTTCTGGTTGCCGCTGTATTTCGTCGAACAGCTCAGCCTCGGCAGCGCAAAAGCCGGCTACCTGATGGCCGTGTTCCCCCTCGCTGGCATCGCCGGGCCGATCTTTGGCGGGTGGCTGTCCGACCGCATCTTCGACGCGCGACGAGGCCCGCCATCGGTGTTGATGATGCTCGGCATGTGCGGCTGCTTGTTGCTGCTGCGAAACGTTGGCGCCGATCCGACCATGCTCGCCGTGGCGCTGTTTGGCATCGGCTTCTTCCTCTACGGCCCGGACATGCTCCTGTCCGGCACCGCGGCACAGGATTTCGGCGGGCGCGACGGGGCGGCGACAGCGGCCGGGTTCGTCAACGGCTGCGGCAGCATCGGCGCGGCGGTCCAGGGCATGGCGGTCCCGATGCTTGCCGAAACCTACGGATGGGACGCTGTCTTCGTCTCGTTCATCGCGGTGTCACTGGCCTGCGCCGCAATCGCCGCCCTGTTGTGGCGTGAGAAGGCCGCGGAAGACTGACGAAGCGCCGGGCAACTTGCGCTCGCTGTCGGGGGCGCCGACACTGGTGGGGTCCTGGCCGCGCTCACCGCACCGGACAAAGGTCGACATCGTGCCCAACGCCATCGAAAAACAGCGCATCGAAAAACTGCGCCTCGAAAAACAGCGCATCAAAAAACTGCGCATTCATCGTCACGGCTCCCTGGCGCGCGCGATCGCCGTCCTGGTAGCCATCTCGTTCGTCATCGGCCCCGGCATGGTCAACGACGCCGAAGCCCGCCGCCGTCGCCGCAAGAAGAAGTCCAAGCCCACCACGCTCGAGCTGATGAGCATGACCGGCGGCGCCGAGGTCTACGTCGACGACAAACTCGTCGGAAAAGTGCCGCTCGACGCGCCGCTGCAGCTCAAGCCCGGCAAACACACCATCAAGGTGCACAAGCGCGGCTTCACGCCCTACATCGACACGTTCAAGCTGCGCCGCGGCCAGCAAAAAGAGCTCGAAGCTGACCTCGTCCCGTCCGGCGGCGTGGTCGTCATCAAGTGCAATATCCGTCGCGCCCAGGTGCTGCTCAACGGCAAGTCCATCGGCCGCACCCCGTTCGACGGCGACGTGCCCCCCGGCAAACACAAGCTGCAGGTCGTCGCGACCGGCAAGCTCGAGGAGAGCCGCGTCATCGACGTCAAGGCCGGTGAGACCGTCAAGCTCACGATCAACCTCAAGGACGTGCCGCCGCCCGTCGTCAAGAAGGACGACTCGCTGCTCGGCAAGTGGTGGTTTTGGACCGGTGTCGGTGCTGTTGTTGTCGGCGGTGTGACGATCGGGGCTCTCTCAGCGCGCACGATCTACATCGCGCCGCCAGCGCCCGATAGCTCGGTCAATCTCGGCAAATAGAACGCACTTCGCACGCGGCCCCATCATCGCGGGCCTGCCAGATCACGATCCGTGTGCACAAGTCGCTCAGACCGCTTCTTCCAGCTCAGGCTCTTCGGGCATTCGCAAGATCTCGACGCGATGGGCGCGCTTGTCGTCGGCTTCGAGCACGGTGATCTGCAGCAGTTTCCAGGTGATCGCCTCGCCGCTACTGGGCAGGTGACCAAGCTGTTCGGTGACAAACCCGCCGATCGTGCTGTAGGCGTCGGACTCGGGTAGCTCCAGTTCGAGCTCTTCTTCGAGATACCGCAGCTCAGCGCTCGCGTCGCAGATCCACGAATCGGGCCCCGTGGACTCCCAGGGCTGCTCGATCTCGTCATCCTCGTCGTAGATTTCGCCGACCAGCTCTTCCAACACGTCCTCGAGCGTCACGATGCCCGCGGTACCGCCGTGTTCATCAACGACCACGCCCATGTGCACCGCGCGCGCCTGGAAATCGGTCAGCAGCCGGCTCGCCTTTTGCGTGTCGGGCACCCACATCACCTCGGCCAGATGCTCGGCAAGCGCGAAGGCACGGCCGTCGTCCTCGACGAAATCAAACAGCGTCTTGGCATAGAACACGCCGATGACCTGGTCCTTCGTGCCCTCGTACACGGGAAAACGCGAAAACCCGCTCTCGCGCACGATGGCGATGATCTCGGCGAGGTCCTTTTCGACCGACAGCGCCACCATTTCCGTGCGCGGGGTCATGATCGAACGGATCGACGTGTCATCGAGATCGAAGACGTTTTGCAGGATGGAGCCGCGGCTCTCGTCGATGCTGCCTTCCTGGTCGGCGAGGCGAACCATGTCCTCGATCTGCTCTTCGGTGACGAGCAAGCTGCCGCGCGCGGTGTCCACGCCGAGTAGGGCAACAAGTTGCTTGGCGAACCCCGCGATGGCGCGGGTCAGCCACGATGTCGACCGGTGAAACAGCCAGATCAGGTTGAACGGCCGCAAGAACCACTCGGGGTTGGCCTTGGCGAGCGTCTTGGGGGCGATCTCACCGACCACAAGCACCATCATCGTCAGGCCGAAGATGCCGATCGAGACGGCGTTGGACGCGATCGCGGACGGCAAATCGGGGAGCGCGCCAAGCTGCATGAACAGCGAGGTGGTCAGCGCGGAGGCGACGATATTGACGAGGGTGTTGCCGGCGAGAAGCGTGGTCAGGACCGCAGACGGGTCATCGAGCCAGGCTTGCAGGAAGCGTTTGGGGCCCTTGCCATCGTCGAGCAGGCGGCGCACACGGTGCTCGCCCATAGCGGTGATGGCGGTCTCGGAACCGGCGAAAAGAAAGGAGAATATGAGGCAGACGAGGATTGCGACCATCGTACTGAGAGGGTCGTCGCTACCTCCGGATCCGGGACCCAAGGCTATGCCTCCAATCGCGTGAAGCCCGGTCGCGGCAGAGCGCTAAGGGCGGCGAAATTACGCCAGAACATGTTTCAGAATACTACGCGGGCGAGTCGCGATCAACGAAGCGCGTCCGCAACCGTGACAGCGAGGCCCCGGCGAGGCGGCCCCGTGCAATGGCGACTGCTAGTAGTGGTCCGTTTCAGGAGTTTTGATGAGTTGCCGGCCGCTCGTCGGACCACTAGCTTTCATTTGCAAGGGGCCTCGCGGGGGAGGCCCCTCGGCCCGCGTTGTCT
>CAZLMW010000072.1:0-39532 GCA_964560875.1 uncultured Enterobacteriaceae bacterium | reverse complement strand
TCGATCCCGGCGGCGGCCAGCTGCGCGAGGAGCTCGGTCATGTTGTCGACGCGGTAGTTGATCATGAACACGGACTCGCTGGGCGCGAACCACTGACTGTCACGCGCCGCCAGGTTCCAGACGGTCATACCCTGGTCTCCGGCCTTGTCTTCGGGCCACTTCAGGATGCCGCCGCCCCACTCCTCAAGCGGGATACCGAGGTGCTGCTGGTACCATGCCGACAACGCGGGCGGATCGCTCGCCTTGAAGAACACACCGCCAATTCCGGTCACTTTCGCCATCTGTCGCTCCCAACGCTGTATCGATGCCACATTGAGGCACGCGGCGGGTTCGGCAGCAAGCGCGGGTGAAATTGCGCGGTTTCACGCCATACTGGAGAGGACGCCCGAGGACATGATGCGCGGAATTGGCCGGCTTGAGATCGCGGAAGTGCTCCGTCCAGTCGCGCGTGCGGCCGGTCTGATCATCCTGACATTTGGCATCGGCACGGCCGGCTACATGCACCTGGGACCGCCCAGCACGACGCTGCTCGACGCGGCTTACATGACCGTCATCACGCTCACGACCGTCGGCTATAGCGAGGTGGTGGACCTGACCGGCAACGACGCGGGGCGCATCTTCACGATCATCCTGCTGCTTTTGGGGGTCGGGTCGTTCCTGTACTTCTTCTCGACGACCACCGCTTTTGCGGTCGAAGGCACGCTCGGCAAGCTCTTTTGGAGGCGACGCATGAATCGGCGTATCGCGGCATTGCGAGACCACTACATCGTCTGTGGCGGGGGGCACACCGGTGAACACATCGTGCGGGAGCTGTTTGAGACAGACCGCCCGGTGGTGCTCATCGAGTCCGACGAAACCCGAATCGACGCGTTGCGGGAGGCGATCGGCGATTTCGCGTCGCTGATCGGCGATGCGACCCACGACGACATGTTGCAGGCCGCGGGAATCGACCACGCGGTTGGGCTCGTGGCGGCGGTTCGCGACGACAAGGACAACCTCATCATCACGATCTCGGCGCGCATCCTGAACCCGCGCACACGGATCATCGCGCGATGCGTGGACAGCCGCGTGCAGACCAAGCTCAAGCGCGCGGGCGCCGACGCCGTTGTGTCGCCAAACCAAATCGGCGGACTACGGATGGTCTCCGAGCTGGTCCGGCCGACCGTCGTCACCTTCCTCGACATGATGCTGCGCGAGCGCGACTCGCATTACCGCGTGGAAGAGCAGCTCGTCAAAGCGGGGTCTTTGCTCGATGGACGCACCATCATCGACGCCATGCGCATCATCAAGCCGCGCGCGTTGATCGTCGCGCTGCGCCATGCCGACGGCAGCTGGCACTACAACCCGGGTCCGGAAGACGAAATCAGCGCCGGGACCTGGCTCGTCTTTATCGGCAGCCCCGAGAGCCGCGCCGCCGTCAATCGGGCCGCGACCGCTTAGATGTGCCGGGCACGAGTGCTGAATCGTTTTTCTTGCCATGTGATCCCGTTGCCTCATTCTGCCCCGATCTCTCGCATGGAGGTCAGCACAGATGGCGAAGGCAGCAGTAGTAACGATCGGCATTGCGCCTGGCCCGGTCAGTGTCGGACTCGGTTGCCGTTCGATGGCGTGGTCAGCCGGCCTTGGGTTTGTGGCCGACCGCTTTGCGCAGCGCGTTCATGAGGTCGGGCAACGTCGACTTGCTGGCCTTACGCTGGATCCACTTGGGAACGGACGTCGTGGGCTCGGCATGCATCTTGTAGACGACGCGCGAGCGCTTGCCCGCCTTGTCGAATGGCGTGACCGTCCATGAGCCGGCGTTCTTCTTGTAGGTGCCCTCGACGAGCTGCCACTGCCGCTTGAAGAAGCCGGGACGGACCGTGTGCGTGGCGCGTGTCGTCGACCACAGGTCATCCATCGGCCACGGCATATCGACGACGACCTTGCAGATGACGGTGTTTCCCTTGCGGGACAGCTCCTTGCTCGACTTGGTGCGCGGGAAGTTGCCCTTGTAGTTGTTGCAGTTGGACAGAAAGCGCCAGACCTTGGCCGGCGGCACATTGATGACCCCCATCATGATCGCCCGCGGCAGCTCGCTACCCTTAACAGCGCGATTGCGGATGATGATCTCGCCGCGATCGAGCTTGGTGTCGGTGGCGGACCGCGCCGGCGTCTTCTTGGCGGCCCCCGGTACATTCTTGGCGGAATCCGGCGCGTTTTTGGCGGAATCCGGCGCCTTCTTGGCGCCATCGGCGGCGTGCACATCGCTCGTGACGGCGCTGCCAAATGCGACGCAGGCCGCCAGAATCCAGGTCACAACGTCGCGGTTGATCATCATCTTCCTCTCCTCTCGACGCGGACGTCGCATCGAGACGGGTATCGCCGTGGGTCCGGCGTCGTGTCAATCGCCAATCAACAGCGTCACACCGATTCGCACATCGTCGCCGCGGGCTGGGGCCACACCGATCCCGATTCGGCGAGCCGCGGGGGCGCGCACGAGTCGGGGCAGCTTCAGGCGGCTCACCTCGGGTGTCGTCGCAGCCCATGCACGCAGCCGACCGCGCACCAAACCGGCGTTCTTCGCGGCGTCGATCATCGCCTGGGACGCTCCGGACAGCCCGTTTGCCGCGACCCGCTGGGCGTGGTCGTCCGCGACGGTGTCCAGGCGACCGTCGCGCACGAGCCGCTTGAGTCCGGCGCGTTCACGCTCGCGCCCGATAGCCTGCAGGAGACGGTCGATCGCCTCATCGGGGTCGAGCTCCTGGGGTGGGCGAGCGAACAGCTGCGTCACCCACCAGCGTCGACTGCCGTCCTCGCGTTCTTCGCCAACGACGCCGATGCCGACGTGCGTGCTGTCTTTGCTCAAGATGTTTCGCCGGTGCCCAAGGCTCGCCATCAGCCCGCGCTGCGACTCGGCGATCGAGACGTTGTGGGCCAGGTTCTCGGCCGACGAGATGCTCTTGTACCCAGCCTTGCGCAGCCGGTCGGAGTGCAAGCCCGTGGTCGGCGACAGGTGCGCAAAGAACCTTCCGTCGCGCATATCGCGGCTGTGTGACTCGGCGACCGTGGCCAGCGCGCCGTCCCATTGGAGCGCATGGAGCCCGTGCTTGACGCGGTCGTCATTGAGCAGTTTGAACGCCAGCGCCGCTGCGTCGTTGACGTCCTGGAGCCGGCTTTCATCGGGCGGCAACGTGGCGACCAACGTCTCGGGCACCTCGCGGCCGACCTCCACGCGCAATTGGAACAGCTTGCCCGGCCCGTATGGACCCGTGCCGACCAGCTGCATATCGAGGGCGCCGACATCGTCTCCGCAGGCGACGTCGATCGTGAATCGCCCACCGTCGAGCCTTGGCGGGTAGCTGTCGACCGAGCCGTCAGGGCGCAACACGAGCACTTTGAGACCCCGATAGTTGGCCAGCAAACGACCGGAAATAGTCCAGGTGTCGCCGGGCTGCACGGTGCGCGGCGCCGGGTCGACGAGGACAGGCAGGCGGGTCGAGACAACCCCGATATGGCGCTTGTAACGGGCGCCGGGCGTGAAAACTTCGCCGATTCCGACGAAGAGCGTCCCGGCGCCGTCGGGTGGGTCACGCAACACCGAGCGGATGGCTTTTTGCAGGGCGCTGGCCGCATCGTCGGTGGTTCGCACATGGCGAAATGCGGTGTCCCCGGCCACGGCGCCTGAGCTGCGGATCAGGAACTCGCGAACGTCCGATGGCGGCTCCCGGCCGAGCTCGGTGTACTGGAAGACGAACTCGCGGGCGGCGCGGCCGAGATCCGGCGAGAGGCGCGCGTTGCGTCCACCTGCCTTGACGAGCAAGCGGCGGTAGAAGCGTTCGTTGCCGCCGGTCTTGGCCCGCAGGTAGGACTTTGCAGGGGCTTCGCTGAGCCGGATGGTGACGGCAGCGCCGGCGGCGACCACGGGGGGCTCGGGCGACTCTTGGGGTGTCTCGGCAGCGGCGGTTGCAGCGGGGATCGTCCCATCGAACGCAGGCGCATTGCCGGAAGTCTTGTCCGACAGCGGGCCGAGCACCCGGTCGATCGCAGGCAGCTTGACCGACAGCTTTTGACCGCGCTGGGTAGCGACGAACGCGGCGATAACGGCCAGGGCAATCAGGGCCAGGAAGAAACGGCGCACTAGCTTTCCAAGCTGACAGCCGCGGTCATCACGACCGGGGCAAGAATCCCACGTCCGCCATGAAACGAGCCATCTCGTCGAGGTATTCCCCCCGATCGAGGTGCAACAGGTGCCCGCCCGGGAACCAGTGGAGCCGACACCGTTGCCAGTGCTCCCACAGCAGGCGCGAGTGCTTGGGCGGGGCCATCCTGTCACCAACCCCGGCGATGATCATCAGGCGGTCCCGTGCGACGGCGGGCGGGTACGTCAGGGGGCTCGACGCGGCGAGAATGTGGCGGATGTCCTTGATGCCGAGGCCGGTGACGCGCATCAGCAAGCGCACGAACTCGCCGAGCGGCCGCCATTCCAGGACCAGGTCAGCGAGGGTGACGACGGGCACGTTCGGCACGGCAAAGGCCAGACGTGGTTCGGCGACAGCGAGCAGCGCGGTCGTCAATCCGCCGAGGCTGATACCGGTCACCCCGACGGCGGGCGCGCCGCGATCGAGCAGCAGGTGGTCGATGAACACGCGGGCGTCCATCACGGCTTGCGCAAACGCCTCGTTGATGCCGCAAAGACCGCCGGAGAAGAACCCGTGACCGGAAAACGGCGACAAGCGCGACTGACGCGGACCGTGAAACGGCAGGGTCATCAACATCACATCGCAGCCGAGCTTGTACAGGCGCGGCAGGGCCAGCATGAACTCGTTGACCCAGCTCTGTTCGGCGCCGAAGCCATGGATCGCGATGACAGTCGGTTTGGGACCGTCCGCGTGCCGCCACAAGCGAGCATGGGCCGTGCGATTGCGCTTATTGGACAGGTACCGCTTGCGGACAGCCGGATTGACCGGCGTGAAAGGGCTCTCGAAGCGCAGGTCCTCGACCACTCCGTCGCGCGGCGAAAAGGGGCTTCGGCGGGCGCGTTTGACGTCGATTGGCACGCGCGTTGGCGGCGCCTTGAACATCGACGCGGCGGCAGATTTGTCAGCGAGCTCGCAGTAGAGCTCCTGTTCCGTGCGCAACCGCCAGAGCATGAGCGGATTGTAGCCAAGCGGCACGCAGGTGGACCCGGCCCCGATCGCGCCGATTGTCCGCACGATCACATCGACGCTGGCGGTCGCGCTGACCATCACCTTGTCGCGCATCGCGAGCGCGAAGCCTTCGGGACGGCGCGAAAAGTTGTGCTCGAGCGTCCGCCACCAGCGCAAAGACTGCTGTTCGCGGGGGGCTTGAGCCCATGAGTCGTGGGCGATTCTCGAGACGAGGTTGCTACGCGGCATCAGGCTCCGGGAACGGCGCTACCTGCCAAGAGGATACCATGTCCCCGCAGATCCGCTGCCTTTGCCCGTTTTTGCGACCAACGAGATGGAGTACAGGTGCTCCGCTGGGGATCGCGGCGTGGGGTAGCCGTGCTCCCATCCAAACGCCGTAGTGCGCCGCATCCGGGCAACCGGAGAGTTCACTTGTGCATGGCACGATTCGTGCTACATCCGCCGCTGTGCAGTTCGCCCCGATGAAATTCCTTTCGTCGCCGCGCTCGACCTGCGCAGGGAACGACGATGCACATCGGAATGCTCACGGATTACGTGGCGGTCGACATGACCAACGGCCCGGCGCTCGCCTCGCAGACGTTTCGCCGCAACATGGAGATGCGCGGCCACCAATGCACGCTCATCGGCCCGCGTCCCGGTGACAACCAGCGCGAGGCGCCTCCCGGCTCGGTGCTCCTCAACTCCGGCAAGCTGCGCGCCTACGACGGCGTTCGCATCGCCTTTCCATCGCCCGCCGAAGCCATCTACGACATCCCGAAATTCGACGTCGTCCACGCCCACAGCAACACGCTGATGATGCATTGGGCGCCGATGATTCGGGACCTTCACGGCATCCCGGCGCTGTCGACCAACACCGTGTACCTGCCCGGGTTCGTGCACACGGTCATCCCCGACGGAATGCTCAAATTCGGCCCCACGGCGCGACCTCTCGACGAGCTGACCAAGTACGTGGAGCGCAGCTTCGCATCGGTCTACAACGCCGGCGACGGCCTCATCGTGCAGTGCCAGGGCCTCATCGACTACTGGCGATCGGTGGGCATGATCGACGTGCCGATTCACGTGATCAGCCGCCCGATCGACGTGCGCAACTTCAACCGTCCGCTCGCCGCCGACCCGTTCCGGCCCGATTTCCGCCGCGGTGGCCGCGTCATCGTCGTGTGCCGCCACGCCAAGGAAAAAGCGCTCGACAAGCTGCTCAACGTGTTCGCGCACTACATCCTGCCGCAGAAGCCCGAAGCCTCCTTGACCCTCATCGGCGACGGCCCCCACCACACGGCGCTGCAGACCGCGGCGACCCGGCTGGGGATCATCCATCGCACCGATTTCGTCGGCGAACGACCCCAGCGCGACCTGCCCAACTTCTACGGCCACGCGGACGTTTTCCTGTACACGTCGATGATCGAGACATTCGGCCAGGTGGTCTCCGAGGCGCTGTGGATGGGTCTGCCGGTCGTTGGCAAGGACGACGGCATGGGCGTGGCTCACCAGGTCAAGCACGACGTCAACGGCTTGCTTGTCACCCCCGGCGACAACGAAGAAGAGCTGCTTGGCGCGGCTGTGCGCGAGCTCTTCGACGACGAAAACCGCCGGCGTGAATTTGGCCGCAAAGCAGCGGAGAGGCAGCGCACGGTGTCGGCTCCCGAGGTTGTCTACGCGCAATACGAAGCGGCCTACGCCAGCGCCCAGGAGCACTACGCAAAGAACCCGAGCCCGCACGCCGGCCGCCGCGACCTCGCGACGAAGTGGCGGATGATGCGCAAGCACGTGTACCCGTGGACCTGGAAACACATCGGTCTGCTGACGCTGGGCTCGATGTCCAACGACTACAAGGCGCGCTCGGAAGTTCCCTTCGACGCCGCGCCGGACAACCCCGCTGACGAGAAGTACGCCCACGATGGCGGCCGCTCACCGGTGCCGCAGCGTCATGTCGCGTCGGAAGCCGCAACGCCCACGGGCCCCACGCGCAAGAAGCGGGCGTCGACCACGACCAAACGTGCTCCGGCCAAGAAGCGGGCGACCAAGGCGTAGTTTGAGCCGCGTCCGCTAACGGAACTGCTACTTCGGGTCGGGCTTTTTCGAAACGGTGCGCATGGCCAACTCCAGAGTATGTTCGCACAAAGAAGTTGGGCAGCGTCGCGGGCTCTGCAAGGCGATAAACGCGTCGACTCTGGTAGGATCGCCCCATCTCCTCCCTGAGTTCGCGGGCCCCATGCGACGGTTCCTCTACATCACGCCGTATTTTCCGCCGCAAACGCGGGTCGGTGCGTTGCGGCCCCTGAAGTTCGCGCGTCATTTGCCCGACTACGGCTGGGCGCCAGTCGTGTTGTGTGATCTCTGGCCCAAGGCCAAGACCGATCCGACGCTGCTCGAGGCGGTGCCCGAATCGACCATCGTCGTGCGCTCCTACAGCCGCCGGGCACGGTCCGCCGAGGATTTCCACACGCGTCGTTGGTCCGGCCAGCGCGACGAGGATCGCCACAAGGTCCGGCGTCCCGGGCGCGAGAATTCGCTCGTTGCGTCGATCCCCGATTGGCTCAACAACCCGGAGCTGGTGCCGCTCGGCGAACATAGCTACCGGATGCCCTATGCCCTGCGACGGGCGCACGAAACGCTCGAACGGTTTCCCTGCGACGCCATCGTGGTCAACGCAGACCCGTACGCTGCGTGTCTCGTCGGTGCGCGGCTGAAACACGAGACCGGGCTGCCTCTCGTGCTCGACCTGCGCGATCCGTGGGCGCCCTGTGAGCTTCGACGACCCCGCCGCCCCATGCCGGTGCGCGTCGTCGTCGACCGGCTCGAGAAACGCTGCATTTCCGCCGCTGACCGGGTGATCCTCAACACGAAGACAACGTGGGAAGACTACCGCGCGTTCTACCCGCAGCTCGGCGCCGAACGGTTCGAGTGGATCCGCAATCATAGCGACCCTGGGCTCATCGGCGGCGGCGACCATCGCGGGTTTGACCGCTACACGATGCTTTTCCTGGGCAACTTCGGGCGCTTCATCAAGGCGGACGTGCTCATCAATGTGTTGGCCATGCTCAAGTCGCGGGGGCTCGGCGCGGACAAGGTGCAGCTGGTCGTGACCGGCGACTTCCCGGCCGCAGCGTGGAAGATGGCGTCGGGAATGGGCGTCGGCAACATGGTCCACCTGCACGAACACGTCCCGTATCGCGAGATCGGCTCGATCATGAACGCGGCCGACCTGCTGGTGCTGCTGATCCAGCCTCGCGGGCGGCAACGGCTGGCCGCCAAGCTGTTCGACTACCTGGCAAGTGAGCGACCCATCCTCGCGGTGTCCGAAAACGAAGAGCTGCGCCAGATGCTCGACGACAGCGGCGCGGGGGCGACGTTTGGCTATGAGCAAGCCGCGGCTATCGCCGATCACATCGAGGCGGAGATTGGACGTGGTCGCCAGCGCAAGGCCGCGCGAAACCCGATCGGGGTGACCAGCGCGGAGGCGAGCAAGAAACTCGCTGGGATCCTCGACGCGATCGCTCAACCACAGGCCGAACGCGCCGTCCACGCCCGGTAGACATCGACCATGCGCGTGCTCATCGCCCCCGATTCGTTCAAGGGGACCCTCAGCGCGACCGAAGCGTCCATGGCCATGAGCGTCGGGCTCAAGGCGGGGTGGCCGGCGCTGCACACCGACAAACTTCCCCTGGCGGACGGCGGCGAAGGAACTCTGGAGGCGCTTTTGGCCGCGACCGGCGGCACGTCTCAAGCCATTCGCGTACACGACACGTTCGGCGAAGTGTGGTCCGAGCACATCGGGTTGCTCGACAGCGGCGATGTGGTGGTCGAGGCGTCGCTGTTTTGCGGGCGCTGTTCGCGTGAACACGGACCGCTGGATCCCCTGCTAGCGAGCTCACGCGGGCTGGGTGAAGCGATCGACAAGGCGTTGGCGTTTGAGCCTCGGCGTCTGTTGGTCGGGCTTGGCGGTTCGGTGTCCATCGACGGTGGACTTGGGCTCATGCAAGCGCTCGGGGCGACCGCGGTCGACAGCCAAGGACGCGAGGTCACAACGGGCGGCTGCGGTCTCGGCGACGTGCGCTCGGTGGATATCGGGCCCGCTGTGGCACGGCTGGCTGGGGTCGAGCTCGTCGTGTTGTGCGACGTCAATGCCAGGCTGCTCGGCGAAGATGGCGCGCGGCTGTACATGGCCCAAAAAGGCGCAGACGACGCGATGGCGCAACGACTGGCCCTCGGGCTGGAGAACCTCGCTGCCAAGGTCTCGCCCGAGGCGGCCCAACGCGACGGTGCGGGGGCGGCAGGCGGACTCGGTTTCGCTCTCAGCGCGCTGGGCGGTCAGTTGGTGGCCGGGGCCCCGTGGATCCTGGCTGCGACCGACGCGCACGAGCGGATCGCGGCGGCCGACATTGTGGTCACCGGTGAGGGCCGATTGGACGCGCAAACAGCCCAAGGCAAGCTCCCCCACGCGGTGGGCACGATCGCGACAGCGGCGGGCAAGCGGACGTTCGCCATCTGTGGTTGCACGGCGCTGTCCGACGCCCAGCTCGCGACGACCGGGTTTGAGCGCGTGTTCATCAGCCGCCCAGCGGGACACGCCGGATCGCGACGCCCGCCATTTCTGCAGGTTCGCGACGCCGCCCGGGAGCTCGGTGCCATGCTTCGCGCTGAAAATGAGGCTGGATAGATGCCGAGACAAGCTGCGACCAAGCGCCACTACCGCACGTGCAACCTGTGCGAAGCGATGTGCGGCCTGGTGATCGAACACGACGGCGCACGCGTGCTGAAAATCGAGGCCGACAAGGACGACCCGTTGAGCGCTGGACACATCTGTCCCAAGGCGTTTGCCCTGCGCGATGTCTACGAAGATCCCGACCGCCTCAAGCGTCCACTGCGACGCCGCGAGACGCCGACGGGCGAGGTTCAGTGGGACGAAGTTCCGTGGGATGAAGCGCTCGACGAGGTTGTCGCCCGCCTCAAACAAATCGGTCGCGAACACGGGCCTGACGCGGTGGCCGTCTACCAGGGCAACCCGACGGTCCACAACCTCGGCTCGCTGCTTTCGTCGCCGGCGTTTGTTCGGTCACTCGGCACCAAGAATCGCTACTCGGCGACATCGGTCGACCAGCTGCCGCACCATTTCGCTTCCTATTTCCTGTTTGGGCACCAGCTGCTCTTCGCCGTTCCAGACGTCGATCGAACCGACCATTTGCTCGTGCTTGGCGCCAACCCGCTCGTCAGCAACGGGTCGATGATGACCGCGCCCGGGATGCGCAAACGGATCAAGGCGATCCAGGCGCGGGGCGGCAAGGTGGTCGTCGTCGATCCACGCCGCACGGAGACAGCCGAGCGCGCCGACGCCCATCACTTCATCACCCCCGGCACCGATGGCCTGCTGCTCGCGGCGATTGTGCAGCGGATCGGCGCGACGGTCGGACCCAAACTCGGGCGCATCGAGGCGTTCACGGACGGCGTCGAGTCGGTGATGCGAGCGGTCGCCCCATTCACGCCCGAAAACGTCGCGCCGCACACTGGGATCGCCGCCGAAGACATCTGCACCATCGCCGATGAGTTCGCCGCCGCCCAATCCGCGGTCTGTTACGGCCGAATGGGCGTGTCGACGGCCTCGTTTGGAGCCCTCAACGTCTACCTGGGGACGGTGATCAACGCGATCACGGCCAACCTGGACCGCCCCGGCGGGGCGATGTTTACGACGCCGGCTGTCGACATCCTCGGGCTCACAGGGCGCGGTGGGTTTGGCCGATGGAAGAGCCGGGTGCGCGGCTTGCCCGAGTTTGGTGGCGAGCTGCCTGTCGTTGTCTTGAGCGAGGAGATCGAGACGCCCGGAGACGGCCAGGTTCGCGCATTGGTCACGTCGGCTGGCAATCCGGTGCTCAGCACGCCCGACGGCAAGCGACTCGACAAGGCGCTGGAAACGCTCGATTTCATGGTGTCGATCGACCCGTGGATCAACGAAACAACGCGCCACGCTGACTTCATCTTGCCGCCGCGAACCGGGCTCGAGGTGCCGCACTACGACCTTGTGTTTCACGCATTGGCGGTCCGTAACACGGCCAAGTACGCCGATCCCTTGTTCGAGGGAGACGCCGATGGGCGCTTCGATATCGAGATCTTCGGCGGCCTGCTGCGGCGGATGAAGGGCGGAAGGGGCAGCGCTTTGTCGCGGCTGGCTGAGCGAGCGCAGAGCTACGTCTCGGCGTCGCGGCAGCTCGATGTGGCGTTGCGAAGGGGCCCGTACGGCGCGTGGGGTGGACGAGCCCTGCAAGCAAATCGACTCAGCGTGTCGGCACTTCGGGCCAGTCCCAGCGGCATCGACCTCGGACCGCTGCAACAGGATCAGCTTCCAGCCCTGCTCAAGACCATCGACAAGCGCATCAACCTGGCGCCCGAGCCGCTTATCGCCGATTTCGAGCGGCTGCAGGGTCTGCTTTCCCAAACAACCACCATCGCGGATTCACCCTATGACCTGCGGCTCATCGGGCGCCGTGGCCTGTCGGACAACAACAGCTGGCTTCACAACGCGCCGACGCTGGTGAAGGGCCGAAACCGCTGCACCCTGCTCATGCATCCAGACGACGCCAGCGCGCGCGGTCTGTCCGATGGCGACGACGCGACGTTGAGCTCCCGTGTGGGAGCCGTCCGGGCGCCGATCGAGATTACAGACGCGATGATGCCCGGCGTTGTCTGCTTGCCGCATGGCTGGGGCCACTCCGCCGAGGGGACGCGCTTGTCCGTCGCGAGCAAACACGCCGGCGTCAGCATCAACGATGTGACAGACCCGAGCCTCGTCGATGAGCTGTCGGGAAACGCCGCGTTTTCGGGCGTTCCGGTGGCGGTTTCGTCGGTGTCGTCGGTGTCGGGGGCTTGAGCCAGTCGGATCGGCGCGACCGCGACGCTACTTCTTGTCGTTGGTCGAGCAGACGTAGCTCTTGGTGCAGTAGGAGCAGCTGCCGTCGTTGAAGCGGATGTCGTTGACGTCCCACTTGTACATCGAGAGCCAGCACGTGCTCGTGTAGTCGCCGTTGGGCTCGCTGTACGTGTTGTCCCGCAGCCACCAGCGCCCACCGTCCGCAACCCGCCATGGGCCGCCGCAGCTGCCGCTGCCGTAGTGCGCGGTGCTGCGCATCCGACAGCCGGTGTAGTTGCCGCCGTTGCCGCTCTTGTACACGCCGGGAATCGTGGAGAAGTACGTCCCGTTGGCCCCGAAACGCTTGAACAGCGACGCCCAGTGCGCCTTGCTGCGCGGAAAGACGATGTCCATACCCAGCGCCTTGCAGCTGTTGTTGTCGGTCACGCGGCACGTGTTCACGCCGTTCTTGACGCCGTACATCGTGTAGCCGCCGCCCTCGGTCGTCATGTCGCAGATCGCCTGGATCGCCTTGTTGCCCGGCTTGATCCAGTAGGTGCCGTCCTTGCCCTTGAGATCCGGCTTGTTATTCAACAGGTTCAGACACGATTTCGCGGGGTTGAGCTGTGTTCCGAGCTCGGGGACGATCGAGACCTGCCCCCACTGCGCGCCGTTGCACACGAACATGTGCTTGGTCTTCGGATTGACGTACGCATAGCCGATGTGAGCGGTGTCGCACTTGACCGGCGCTGTCTCGGAGACCGGGAACTGGAAGCTGCCTGCCGCCTTGAGGTGACCGTCGACGCGGAAGCCCTTCGTGGCGGCGGCCACACCGTTCGAGACGACCTGTACGGCGACCGACCACGAGTTGATGGCGCCGTCTTTCTTGTTGTCCTTGTACTTGGTGTCGATGGCGTTGAGCGTCCACTTGCCCTTGGGGTTCTTACCGATCCACGGCGACAGGTCGCCCTTGATAATCTTGGTGGGCGGATACGACTTCTTCACGGCGGTGCCGGCGGCGGACTTGTCCCACAACACGTGGGTCTTGTTGGCCGGGTCGGTTAGCGTGATGCGCAGCTGCTTGGTGTCGCTGTTTGTGACATTGATGGTGACGGTGAGCTTCTGCGCGAGGCCATGATCGCCAACGACAATGGCCGACGAGACGCCGCTGGGGTTGTTGTCGGGGATCGGTGCGGCGGTCGTGGACTTGGCGGTGTAGGTGAACTGGTTGGTCAGCAGCCCATTGCTGATGCTGGCGAGACCGTCTTTGGGCAACAGCGACGCGCCCCCGGGGCCGCAATCGAGGGAACCGTCGGCCTTGATGCCGCGCACGACTTCGCCCTTCTTGCACGCTTTGCCGAGGAGCTTGTTTGCGCCGATGCCGGTCAGCTTGCTGCCGTCGCCGACGATGGTCCCGGCAGCGACTTGTTTGGCCACGATGGAATCGGCCGTGAGCTTGGCTGTCTTGAGCGCGTACTTGCCGAGGTCGAGGTCGCCGTCGATCTTCAGCTCCTTGATGCTCACACAGCCGGTGCAGGCCAGGTCGTTGGCCGTCTTGGCGTTGAGGGCGATTTGGGCCGTTGTCGCGACCTTGGCGTTGTCAGCTGTCTTGGCATTGGCGGCCCACGCGGCGTTGAGCGCGAATGCGACGGAGTGCAGCTTGACGCGGCTGAGCTCCGGATCCTTGTCGATCTGCACGCCGAGCCAGGCGGTGGACATCTTCGCGAGCATCGCAGCGGCGATCGGTTTTGTCGCGCCGAGTACGTAGCGGAACCGGCCGCCGCTCACGAAGACCTTCGCAGTCTCCTGCCAATCGGCTTTGCCGCCGGTCTTGGCCGAGTAGATGCCGAACGTCATCAGGTAGCCGCCGTCGCTGGCGGGACCGCCGCCGTTGGCGTGAACGACGCCTTCGAGATTGAGCGTGGACGGCGCGGCGGATGCCGGCGTCACGGCCATGAGGGTCAGGCATAGGACCGCGGATGCGGCCGCGCGTGCGGGGAGTCGTGTGAGGTACTTCATGGCGGGAGTGTAAACAAAGCCACAGGGTCCGTACCAGCGTCGGTCAGCCCGCAGGTGTCATGTCCGTCGACGGCGACGAGCGGCCCAGCAGGCGCGCGGCGAAGATGCCGGCGAGCAAGCCGAACAGGTGGCCTTCCCACGAGATACCGCGCTGGCCGGGCAAGACGCCCCACAGGACCCCGCCGTAGCTGAATCCGACAACCAGCCCGATGGCGATGGACTTGACCGAGCGCTCGTAGAAGCCGACCGCGACGAGATAGCCAACGTAGCCGAAGATCACGCCGCTGGCGCCGACGTGGTGGCCGGTCGCGCCGAAGATCCACGTCCCAATGCCGCCGAGAACGGCGATGATGAGCGTCACCAACGCGAACCGCCGTGCACCGCCCAGCATTAGCAAAGAACCCAACACCAAGAGCGGCACGGAGTTGCTGGCGAGGTGCGCGAAGCCGGCGTGGAGGAACGGCGCCGCGGCGATACCCCACAGGCCGCTCACCGTGCGGGGCAGGATGCCGTATGCGTCGAGATTCCAGGGCAGCACCGTGTCGACGATCTCGATGACCCACAACAGCGCGACCCAAAAACCGATGAATTTCAGACGTTGTGCGAGGGGAGCTGCGTTGTCGGGGGCGGTCATGGGCTCTCACAGGCTCGGGGCGCTTATGCCATCACACTTTCGCGGGCCGGGTCGGCGATCCGCAAGTCAGGCCCGCGTGGACGCATCCAGCTCGTAGAGTCGGGCCAGCAAAGCATGACCGGCGGCGGTTGGGCGGCCGTCTCGCTTCAGCACATCGATGGCGTCGGCATTGGCGGCGAGCACGGCTTCCAAGCGACGGCGCCAGCGCGGTTTGGCGGTGATGGGATGCGCCTCGGCCGCGAGACGACGATGGAAGACGGCGACGGGGACAAACGCGTGGGCCGCGAGCAGGACGCCTCGCATCGGGCGGAGGTCCGGGCGCAGCGGCGAGGCATAGCGCGCCCCGGGTGCGTTGTTGAGCAGCGGCTGCAGACGTTCAGCGGCGTGGAGCTTGTCGTGCTGCAGCTCATGGATGACCGCCTCGGCGACGGTCATGAGATCGGGATGCAAGCTCATGTAGGCGGCGCTCGGCATGCCGGGATAGGTGGCCGAGAAGTGCTTTTCGGCGTCGTCGCCAACCGGGAGCACCAGGCGCGCGTGGATGCGCCAATCGGCGGCCAGCGTCGGCATGAGCCTGGCGACGAGCGAAAACGCGTCGGAGAAGCGGTCCCGCCACACGTCTACGGGCGAGTCGCCGAGGCCGAATCGCCGCCCTGTCGGTTGGTCGGGATGGTTGCTGAACAGGCGCGTTGGGCTGTTGTCGACAAGCGCGAGGTGAACGTGTTCCCAGACCGCGCAGTAGGGGCGGGTGACGGTCGCTAAACGAGCTGGTTCTGACGCCGACACGCCGGTTGTCGCGGGCGACGAGAGGTCGATATGTAGCCCGTCTGGTGGCGCGGCGAGCTCGACTTGTCCGGAACGAAAACGCAGCTTCTGCACACCGGGGCGCAGAGCTATGTGGATGTTGGCTGCGACGCTGCAGAGTTGGGGCAACTCCGCCCCACGGACATCGACGGCGACTGCGTTGGACAGGTTGCCGCTCGCCGCCAGCTCGAGGAGAAGACCGAGACTCAACGCGCGAAGGTGCCGGTCGAAGCTCGCGCGGTCGGCTGCGGGGATGTCTGTCTCGAGCAGCTGATGAGCGAAACATGCGACGGTGGGCTCGCCCAGGACGCGGATCGCGACGGCGGGTTGAGACCTGGCGAGGTTCAGCAACGCCTCGCGGGCAAGCCGCCATGTTTGGGCGACTTGCCGTGTCGCCAATCGGCCGTTGATTCGAAGCGTGGCGCGCAGCCGCCGCCGACCAAGCGCGTCGAACACCGTCGCCGCACCGGAGGGCACGTCATCGGTCCCCAGCGTCAAATCGCCGAATGGATGGTCGCCGCCGGCCAAGAAATCCTCCCGTCGCGGTCTCGCCGCTGTGCTACGGTCGCGCCCGCGAAAACCCAATGCAAGTTGGAGGCCCCATGCCCTGGCCCAACGCCGCACAGCCACTTACAAATCGCCGATCCGATGGCGGTCGCCCGCTCGTCGCTCGCGCCGCCTTGGTCGCAACCGTCGCCCTTTGCGCGTCCGCGTGCGCTGCGTCGACGCCAAATAAAGCGGGCTCTCCTGCCGCAGCCGGCGTACCCAAGCCCGCAGAGGCCGCCCCGCTGCCGACCGATCCGATGGCCCGCAGCGTGGCTCGAATCCTGCGCGACGCGACGTCTGCCCACCGCTCGTACAAGCGGCTGGTGACGCTGTGCGACCGCCATGGACATCGCCTGACCGGCAGCAAGAGCCTCGAAGCCGCCATCGATTGGTCGCTCGACACGATGCGCAAGGAAGGCTTCGCCAACGTGCACCGCGAAAAAGTCGTCGCCCCTCACTGGGTCCGCGGCGAGGAGTCCGCGACGCTGATTTCGCCGCACATCAAGGGCAAAGAGAGCCTCTCCCTGGTGATGTTGGGCCTCGGCATGTCTGTGGGCACGCCGGCGGAAGGGCTCACGGCCGATGTGATCGTGGTGCGCGACGAGCGCGAACTCCAAGCCGCCAGGGGCAAAGTCAAAGGCAAAATCGTCGTCTTCAACAACCCGATGCCGCAGTGGACCGAAGAAAAGGGCGCCTGCTACGGAAAAACCGTGCGGTTTCGCGTCAAGGGCCCCGATATGGCTGCCAAACTCGGCGCAGTCGCGGTCCTGGTTCGCTCGGTCACCGCCCACAGCCTGCGCACGCCGCACACCGGCATGACCTTCTACAAGGGCGACACGATCAAGATCCCGGCCGCCGCGATCACCACCGAGGACGCCGACCTTCTGCAACGCCTCCAGGAAGCCGGGAAGACGCCGCGGGTCGTACTGAAGATGGGGGCCAAGCGGCTGCCCGACACCGTTTCAGGCAACGCGGTCGCCGAGCTGCTGGGCCGCGAAAAGCCGGACGAGATCGTGATCGTGAGCGGGCACATCGACTCGTGGGACACGGGCCAGGGCGCGCACGACGACGGTACCGGGGTCGTCATGGCGATGGAGACCCTGGCGATCCTCAAGCGGCTCAACGTGCGGCCGCGTCGCACGGTGCGCATGGTGCTCTGGACGAACGAAGAAAACGGCATGGCGGGCGCCAAGTCGTACGCCCGCGACCACAAAGCGGAGTTGGCCAAACACGCCGCTGCCGTCGAGGCGGACTTCGGCGGATTCAACCCGCGCGCCTTCGGTCTCGCCATCCACGACAAGCCCCGCCAGGCCAAGGCGACCGAGCAGCTGCGCAAATGGATGGCGTGGTTCAAACCCGTCGGCAACCTGCAGGTCAAGGCGGGCTGGAGCGCGCCCGACGTGTCCAAGCTCACTGCGCACGGCGTCCCGACGGTCGGCTTGTACACGCACGGTCAACGGTATTTCGACTACCACCACACCCACGCGGACACCGTGGACAAGGTCGACCCCAACGAGCTCGCGCGGTCGACGGGCGCCCTTGCCGCGCTGGTCTATCTGCTCGCGGAATCACCCGGTCATATCGGCGAGTAGCCGGCGCGGAATCGACAACGCTAGAACCGGATCTTGAGCAACGTTCCGCCCACGGCACACGGGATCGCGGCAATTGCCAGGCCGATGCCCAGGTTGGTTTTGCCATCGGCTTCCCGGAGCAATTGGTCGCTGCGGCCGTTCTCGTAGGGGCCGCCGGTCACTCGCGCTGACTCGTCGCGGCTGTTCGATGCGCTGATCAACATCACCACGGCGACGATGGCGGCGGTTGCCCCGGCTCCGATCAGCGCATTCCCGACCGGCCGGCGCCATGTCGACGGCTTGGCCTGACTCGCCAGCAGGGAGTTGATGGCGGCCAAGTGTGCGCTGGCTCGCTTGCCACGCGGCGACTCTGGGCCTCTTCGACCCAAAAACGCTGTGAAGTCGCGCCGCGCGGCGGTGAGCTCGCCGGCGTGTTTCGACAGCCGGTAGGTTCGGCTCGGAACCATCCACTCGCTGGCGAGCAGCTCGGCGACGAGCGACGCCAGGTTTGGCAACACGGTGCCGGGCAGCGGCGGCGGCTCGGCGTTGTTGTGCATGTAGGCGATCGCCAGCTTGGAGTCTCCGTCAAACGGCAGCTTCCCGGCGAGCGCGACGTACATCAGTACGCCCAACGAATAGAGGTCACTCCGTCTGTCAACATCGCCCGACCGGCATTGCTCGGGCGACATGAAATGAACCTTGCCGATCGCAGCATCGGCGGCGGTCTGGAACGCCTCGGTGCCGTCGCCATGGCCCTCTTCTTGTTGCAGCCGGGCGATCCCGAAGTCCATCACCTTGACCACTTCGGAGCCGTCGGAGAGGCGATGCAGGAAGACGTTGTCGGGCGAAATATCGCGGTGAACGATGCCGTGGCCGTGCGCGTCAGCGAGCGAGCGGGCGATGTCGGCTGCGATCGCGCACAGCTGAGGTTGCGAGACCGGCCGTTCGTCCAGGCGGTCGCGCAGAGTCTGACCGTCGAGCAGCTCCATCGCGACGAACGGCTCGCCCGACGCGTCGACGCCAGCGTCGTAGGTCTGCACGGTGCAGGGGTGATGCAGGACGCTGAGCACCTTGAGCTCGCGCAAGAACCGACGGGCTGCGGCATCATCGGCGCGATCTCGTCGAATCACTTTGACCGCCACGGCGCGGCCCATCACATCCAACTGCCGCGCGCGGTACACGGTTCCCATGCCGCCGCGCCCGATCTCGGCCATGATCTCGTAGCGATTGGCGACGATCGAGCCAACGAGTGCGTCACGCGCAACGGTCGCAGCGGCCGGGTGACCGACGTCGCAGACCTTCGCGTCGGTGTGTCGACCGCACTGCGGACATCGATTGGCACGGCTCATCGGGTTGGCTCGGTTCACCGGGACCTTCGTCGCAAGACGTCGGCCAGGCAGGCCCTTCGACAACGCCACGCGGGTCTTCGGCCGGCTCGCTACCGTGCATACGCAACAGCTGTATCTGGTCGTCGCAGACAAACGGCACACAGCCGGTCATGCATTCGTAGAGGACGACGCCCAGCGCGTAGATGTCGGCGCGGTGGTCCGGTTTTTGGCCCAACGCGTACTCGGGCGGCATGTATTTGGGAGTGCCTGGCGCCCTGCCCGTCTCCGTCAGCACGGAGTCCGCGACGTGTGCCACGCCAAAGTCGACCACGATGGCGTGCAATCCGTCCGCGCTGTCGCAGAGCATGATGTTCGCCGGCTTGACGTCGCGATGAACAATGCCGCGCCGGTGCGCTTCGTCGAGGCTGCGCAACACGTGAATCCCTACGGTCGCGATCTCCTCGCCAGAAGGTGGCGCATCGTCCCGCACCGCGCGCTCGAGCCGGCTGTCCAGCGACTCGCCATCCAGCCATTGCATCGCGAGGTACAGCGGTCCGCCTTCGCCGTCATCGCCATCGTCTTGACCAACATCCGTGACACCCACGGTGTGAGGCGACTGGAGGTTTGCGGTCTCTCGCGCTTCTCGGAAAAAGCGTCGCACCGCGTCGTCGCCGAGCTTGTTGGGACTTGCGGTAAGCAGCTTGATGCCGAGCGTCTCGCCGGTGCTCACGTGGTGGGCCCGAAAGACCGCGCCGTAGCCGCCCTGCGCAACTTTTTTATCCAGCCGGTAGCGCCCGCCAATCACGTCGCCGGGTCCATAATCGATCGCGGGACGACCAGCGCTCAACGTGATGGTCGCGACGCCGTCGTCGGGACAAAACGGCCGGTCGGACGAAACGCCACAAAGGGGGCATAAACGCGGAACGGGTGTCGCGACGTCGACAGCCACGCCGGTCACTCGTGTGTTTTCGCGACGACCCGCCAAAGCCGCTTGGCGCGCCGAAATCGGGCGAATGCGTCGAACTGCCGTCGGTCCGCGTGGCGCGCGAGCCCGTCTGTCGGCCGCAACGATGGGTCCAACGCGCCGGTCTTCTCGCGTTCCTTCTCATCAGCGGCCGAATCGCCCAGCAACAGCACGATCGCGCCGGTGATAATCAAGGGCACGCCAATCCCGAGCGCTGGGGCCACGACCGTATCGGCCTCCTGAGCCTGGATCCGAAGCAGCGACCCGCCGGTGGGTGACGCCGCCGCTTCACTTCGCCATTTGTCACCAAGCCAGAGGTAGCTTCCGCCGATTCCGGCCCCAACCAACCCGGCGCCTATTAGACCAACGCAGATCTTCTTGGACTTGGTGCAATCGACCGGTGTTCCGCATCCGCATTTTTGAGAGTTCGTCATCGCTGAATCGAGGACCAGCACAAGACCGCCAAGGAGCTCCTCGACCGGCTGGCAGCGATGCTGGTTGGCCTGGCCAAGCGGCATCAGAAGCCCTGAGCCGGGAGCGGGAGCGGGAGCGGAAGAGCGGAAGAGCGGATCGCCATTCTCGGCGCGCACATCTAGACAAAATGCAGCGAGGTGTTTTTTGATCCGAGAATAGAGATCATTCATGCGTATATTCAAATCATTAGACCTTGCCGTATGCTGCAACAATGAACGCCCTGACCGACGACGAACGCAGCCTCGCGCTCAAGCGCCACGGCATCGCTGACTATCCGACCGACATACGGACCTGGCACCCGCGCAAACTCATCGCCTCGTTTGGCAGTGCGCGCTCCGGTCGCCTGGTCGTGTCCCGCCTGGCCAAGAACCTCGCCTACCAGGCATGGCGCGATATCCGCACGGGTCGGGAGCCGCCGGTCGAGGGCAACGTCCGGACTTTCTGGTACCGGTGGGTCAAGCCGGCGTTGCTGCGTGTGTCGCCTCGACGGCGCCGTATCAAGGACGCTGACAACGCCGCTGGTCGGGCGCTCGCCCAGCTGATCGAGGACGAGCGGCTGTTCGATTACGAGGACTTTGGCTTCAACGACGACAACTGGCGCAATCGCGCTATCGGGCTGCGGCGGCCGACGGTCCTGATGTTCGCAGAGAAGGAGGCGCAGGTGCGGCTGCTCGCCCGCGTCCACCACCGGCTCGGCGCGTCGTTCGTGGCGTTGGGCGGCTCGCCGAGCGCTTGCACCAGCGAGTACACGGCCAAGCAGGTCGCCGCCTCGCTGCCACCGCCGCCACCGGATTCGCTGCCCGAAGTGCATCTCGTCGGCGTGGTAGACCACGATCCTGCCGGTCGCCTGATCGCCCATGCGTTCCGCGATCAGCTGCGCAGCTTCGGCCTCGCCACGGCGTCGATGACGTTGGTCGTCCAGCCTGCGGTATTCACCGCCGGGGAGATCACGGTCGCGCGCCTACCGGTTGAAGCCAGCGACCAGGCGACGAGGTGGCTGGCAGCCGGTGGTGGTACAACCCGGTCTTCTCAGGGACAGGCCCTAATCGTTCCAGAGCGCCGGGTCGGGCGGACATCGCCGCTTCTCGCGCATCTGTTTGAGCCACGGTTTGGCGCGGACCCGCCGGTACCACGTTCGCTTCACCTGCTCGGTTGCCGACTTCCACAGGTCGTTGTTCTCGTCGGGGTCGTCCGCGACGCGATAGAGCTCTTCCACGCAACCCGTCGCGCGGTCGAAGAAGATGTACTTGTCGCCGCCATGCACGAGCGTGAAGCCGTTGTAGTCCCAGTTTCGAAAGCCGTTGACGTTGAGGAACGACAGCGTTCGCGGCTCGGGGATCGGCTCCAGCAGCGAGTTGCCGTCGAGCATCTTGGTCACGTTTTCAGGCACATGCCCTCGAAGACCAGCGACGTCGATCAGCGTCGGCACGATGTCGAGGTTGCTGATGCGCCGGCGTTTGTTGGCCACGACGGTTTGCCGGGCTGCCACGACCGATGACGCGGAGCTTGGCAAGTGCACGAAGAATGGAATGCGCTGGATCTCGTCGTAGTAGTTCACCAGACGGGTTCGACCTCTCATCCCCGCCATGCCCTGTGCGTGGTCCGACGTCAGCACGATCAGCGTGCGCTTGAGGGCGCCGGCACGTTCAACCCGCTCCACGATTTGAGCGGTGAGGTCGTCGATGAGACGCACGGCGTCGAGGTAGCGTGGGATGTGGGGGCCGCGATCTTTGGGCCACGAGTAGCGATGATCGGGATGCTGCAAGAACGGCGAGTGCGTCGCGTTGAAGTGGATGACGCCGAGAAACGGCTTGTCGCGCTTGGCCAGGACGGCATCGAGGTGTTTGAGCGCGGCGTCGACCATCTTGTCGTCGGCGACACCGGCGTCATTGGCGACCGGCAGCCCGCTGTTTTCGCGGTACCAGAGCGCATCGAGGCCGTCGCCGAGCAGGAATTTGTCGAACTGCAGCCACGCGTAGCTCTGCGCCGAGTACAGAAGCGTGCGGTACCCGGCGGCCTTGAAGTACTGCCAGAGCACGGGCGCAGTGTGATGAACGCGGGCTTTTTGCTCGGGGGCGACGCCGGTCATCATGGTGACGATCGAGACGAGTGTGGCGCCGGAGTTGGACTGTGCGTTGTCGAACAGCACGACGTTGTCCGCGTTGCGCTTCAAGAACTTGTCGAGCCGGGGCGTGGTGTCGAAGCGGCTGGTTCCAAAGCCCGGTGCTCCATGGCCGACGGCGCTGTGGCCGAGGCTTTCGTTGACGATGAGCAGCACGTTGGGCGGGCGTTGGGCCGGATCGTCCGGCAGCGGCTTGGGCTCAAGCTTGATTCGGTGGGGGATCTGCAAGCGGAACGCGTCTCCAACGGCCGCGAGACGCACCAGGTTGGAGCCAAGCAAAACCGCATGGACGTCGGCCACGGCGAACGAATAGGTGACCGGTTTGGCGGCGAGGAAGACGAACGCGCCGATCGCGACCACGACTCGGGGCCAAACCGCGCGCCGCCACCCGCCGGTTGACGGTTCAGCGCGAACACCAGACGCCCGCACCGTGGCCCGATGCCACCACCACGCGATGACAGCGGGGAGCACCACAAACGCGCTCAGGACCGCGGGGTGAAAGAGGTACGGCGTGGCGAGATTCCATGAGCTCAGGGGCTCGTCGACGATGTACTGCACCGCCGTCGCGACCGGCCAGGTGTGCAGGACGCCGTAATAGCCGAGGGAGCCGGCGACGATCCACGTCCACAGGAACGCGACGCACACGACCACGCCCGTCGCGAGGGAAGCCGAAACGCGGCGCAGGCGGGTCGAAAGCCGGACCAGGACGCTCGCCAAGGCCACCGAGACGACCGCCGAGGCGCCGAATCGAAGCCAGTGATCCGTTTGCCAGGTCCCGCTCGTGGCGCTGCGCATGACCAGGTCGGCCAGGACCGCCACCACGGCGACTGGAACCAGCGCCCCGTCTCCCAACCACCAGGCAACGGCGCGTTGTTGACGTGTCGACTCGGCGCCGATGTTCGACGCAGCATCGCGAACCGAAGCCATCATCGTGATCCGTGCTGAGCGACGACGTCGTCCAGCAAACTCGCAAACTCTCGGGTCGTCGCCGGGGCGGAGAATCGATCCACCTCGGCGGTGTCCGGCTTGATGCCCTTGCCACCCGCTTGCCACGTCTTCAGCGCGCGCTCGAGCAAGTCGCCGATCGCCTGGATGTCCCCCGGCTGGGCCCATGCGCCGGTTTGGGTTGTGTCGATGATGCCGGTCAGCTCACTGGGCGATGAGACGCACAGGATCGGCCGTTGAACGAGCAGGTAGTCGTACAGTTTCGCGGGAATGAAGAGCGTCTGGGTGCCGTACGCGAGGAGCAAGAGCAGGTCGGATGCGGCGAGCTTGGCCAGCCCGTCGCGATACGGGACGAAGGGCATGTGTTCGACGATTGCGTCCAGGCCGAGTCGTTCGCTCAGCTCGAGGTCCTCCGCCGCCATGCGACCGAGGTTGAGAAGACGCACACAGCTGACGTCCATGCCGCGTTCGTCGCGCAAGACCGCCAGGGCTTCCAGCACCGATTGCAGCCTCCGATGGCCATAGCACGAGCCGAAATGCACGATTTGAAAGCGGCCGTCGTCGCGCGCAACGGGCTGCGGTCGATGGTCGGGGTCAAACGCGTTGTAGATCGTCACGACGCGCTCGTCCGGCAGGTCGGCCATGTGGCGTCGATAGGCAGCCGAGGCTTCTTCACAGGTGACAACGACGCGCTCGGCGGCCTGGAAAACCGCCCGTTCCCAGGCCTGCTCGGTGCGCATCTGCCAGCCCGGGTTGTCCTGGGACAGGAAGTTGAGCGTCCATGGATCGCGCAGGTCGAGCACCAGCGGCAGGCCGGTCTGCCGGGCCGCGTCCACACCAAAAAGCGTCGCGGTGTAGGGGCTACTGGTCACCCATAACGCGTCGGCACCGACCTGCCGGGCCACGTTGGCGATGTGCCGGCTCATCCGCGGTCGCAGCAGCAGGTCGCGGCCGGCGGGGAGACGGGTCGCGCGCTTGATCCTCGCAACAACACTGTCGCGGGCCCGGGCATAGCGGGTCGGTGTCGCGACCGTTCCGTCGGACGCGCGAGGCGGTTCGTCGGGCCACCACGACGGGTAGTAGGTGCGTCGGATGGACGTGCCTTCGGGCAGCTCCAACGGCGTGTCGTCGTGTGGACGGCCCGCGGGGGGCTGCGTCGTCAAGACATGGGCCTGCCAACCGAACTGCGGCAGGTAGCGCGCGAATCGCCATGCGCGTTTGCCACCGACCGTGAAATCCGGGGGGAAATGTCGCGTGACGAGAAGGACGGTCTTCAACGGTCAGGCCAGCGCGCCGCGACGGCCCCAGCCGGCCTTGTTTTTGACGACGATGTGGCGGGTGAGCTTGTAGCGGTAGTCGTTGATGCGCCGCTGCAACCACCGCGTGTTCTTCAGGGTCGGGTGCCATTGGTGGAGCATCGCGGTCGACTCGGGCATCCAGCGAATTTCGAGCCCGTATCGACCCGCGCGATGCAGCATATCGTCGTCTTCGGCGCCCCAGTGCTTGTAGGCCTGGTCGTATCCGCGCACCTCTTCGAAGAACGACTTTGGCGCCGCCTGGCAGGCTCCCGTTCCACAGGTTTGTCGGACGGAGGCCTTGGCCCGCATGGCCTCAAAACCGACCTTGTCGCACACCGCATCCGCTGTCGATTCGGGCAGATCCAGACACCGCGAGACGACCATCGCGGCCCCGTCGCGCTCGTGCAGGGCGAGAACGCCAGCGATGAAATCGGCCGAGAAGACCATGTCCGCGTCGGTACACATCACGAGGGCGCCGCGGGCCTGTTGGATGCCGATGTTGAGGATGATGCTCTTGTTCCAGGGCGCGTCGGTCTGCTCGCGCACAAGACGGACGTCGTGCTTGGCGACGAGCTTGTCCACGGACGAGGCGTGCTCGGGTTCGCTGCCGTAGTCGCAGACAAGAACCTCCATGGCGCCCTCGGGAAGCTCCTGCCATTTCAGTGATTTCAGGCAGTTATCGAGGCGAATTCCGCTGCGATTGCGAACCGGGATGACGACCGATATCGCGGGGGCGTCGATGGATGCGTGGCTGGCGGCGGTCATTTCAGCGCAGTTTCTTCACGGGGATCATTGAACACGGATCGGCGGCCGTTGGAATCCGCGCGGCGGTTGCGCGATGACGCGTGGGCGCACCGGTTTGTTTTCGTCTTCCGCGGCAGCGGGCTTGCGTTCGTCGTACAGGTGTGCCAACCCGATGGTGGTCCAGCCCAGCGGAGTGAAAAATTCCGACGCCGAGAACGCAAACACCGCCTCGAACGCGACCGCCCCGAGCATTCCTGCGTAGTAGTAGCGTCTCATCCCAGACGCCGCCGACGCCATGCGCCACAACATGAGCAGCGCGCCCCATAAGAGCAGGACATAGAGCACCATGAACGGCACACCAAACGCCACGGCGACGCCGAGATACGACGTATGCACCGAGTACGCGATGCCGTTGAACACCTGCTCGGCGCGGTTGTTGTAGCCCTTCTCGCCGTGGCCGATGATCGGGCTCTCGCGCATCATGATGAGCGCCAACTCCGCGAGAACACGCCGCGATGAGTCTTCCACTTCGATGACGTCACCCGTGTCGGAGACGCGAACCGTCTCTTCGAAACGCTGGTTGAACGATTCGGGCGCCGCGAGCGCGACGACGGACACGGTGATGCCCACCAGGAAGGGTGCGAGCAGCTTGACGCCGATACTGCGTGGAACGGTGATCGAGAAGGCGACGAGGCCAGCGACGAACGCGATGACGGCGCCGCGCGACGCGGTCGAGAACTGGGCGTAGGCGAACGCGGGGATGCCGGCGAAGGCCATGAATCGGTAGAGCGCAGGGGCGCCGCGGTCCCACAACAACGGCAGCGCGAAAAGGAATAGCCGGGCGGCGTTGGCGGCGGTCGTGTTCGGCTGACCACCGGGGCCAAGCGCGCGAACGCCTTGTCCGAGCGCCCAGGGCGGTGTCTCGACGGCGGCCCAAAGGCCCGAGATCACAGCCATGCACATCAAGACAAAGGCGATCGTGCGGTGATGGCGCATGTTGGTGATGAACTGTGACGCGTACGCCACGAGCATGATCGGCGCGATCATCGTAAAAATGCGCCACATGTTGCCGACCGCGGGCGAAATGACGTCGGCCACGAGGCGAATCAGCAGCAGCGAGGCCATGCCGGCGAGCCACAAACGCGGCGCCATGGTGACACGACCACGACGCAACACGAGCGCGACGAAGATGAGCGTGGAGAGGATGAACAGTGGCTTGAAGATGGTCATCGGGATCGGCGACCCCGGGATGGCGTTCATCACGCAGTTGGACACGAGCGTGACGGCCCACAGCGTCACCGGATCACGGGCGACCACGGCCATCAGCATCATGCCGATGAAGCCCACGAGGACCAGCGCGGCGGCGCCCTTGATGACGGCAAACCCCGCCGCAGCGGTCAACGCGAACACGAGCAGCGGGGTGTACCTTTGCACGGGATGGCTCTCGGTGGCCGCGACGAGCTCGACTCAGTCGCGCGATGACAGGTTCTTTGCCAGGCCGGTCGTGACGTTGCGCCGATCGCAGCCACGCACCGAAGTTTCGTCCGTTGGTTGCGCGCGCGCACCAAAGGGGTCAACGGCGGCGGAGAGTGCCGTCAGTCCACCGTGATCGCAAGGGAATTCAGCTTAGTCCAGACGGTCCTTCGCGGCTGATTTCAGCGCTTGTTCATCTTCGCTTCTCGAACGAGCCGCTCGGCGAGCGTGTGGATCATCCGAATGCCGATCGCTGGGTTGAGGGCGATGAATTCCTCGAGCTCCGCGGCGTTCAAAACCATGCCCCAGACGTCGCCGGCGGCACGCATCGCGGCGGTTCGCGGGTTGCCGGTCAACGTGGCGACCTCGCCGAGGAAGGTGCCCTCGCGCGTTTCGGTGTGGAGCAGCTTGCCGTCGCGCTCGATGCGGACCTTGCCGGCCAGCAACACAAAGGCGAAGTGACTGTGATCGCCGACTTCGCAGATCGCGTCGCCATCGCGGTAGCGCGCCAGGAAACTCCACGCATCCGGGCCGCTGCAAACCGTCGCCCAGAGCGGATCAAGCAGCCCCTTCACGACGCGCCGCGCCTCCTCCTCGTCGAAATCGCCAAGGCCGCTGTCTGTCGGATCGCTCGCGGGCCGATCGCCTTTGAGCTGCTTGCGCATGTATCCCAGCATTTCCGCCGCGCCGCCGGGACGCCCGGCCGGGTCACGAACGAGCATCCGCATGATCGCGTCTTCGAGCACAGGGGAGATGAGTTTGTTGAAGCGACGTGGCGCGGGGAGCGCGTGATAGTCGTTGGCCTGGTACAGCTCGGGTCGCTTGCTGGGGCGCACGCCGGTCACGCACGACCAGACCGTCACACCAACGCCCCACAGGTCGGTGCGCGTGTCGATCAAGTCGACCTCTTCGTCGCGCTGTTCGGGGGCCTGGTAGCCGACACTGCCGAGGCCTGAAGCGGCGACCTCGGTGCCAACGTGGCTGCCCTGCGAGATGCCGAAATCGGTCAATACGAAGCCCCCGCGGCCATCCTTGAGGACGTTCGCCGGCTTGATGTCGAGGTGCAGAACCGCGGCTCGATGGGCCGCTCGCAGGGCGGTGAGCAGGTCGCGCATCAGCTTCCAGGCCTCGCGCTCGGCCATCTTCGGAAACTGCTGCATGTAGCGAAAGAGGCTGCCATGCGGGTAGTAGGCCATCGCGACGAACGCGTGGGTGCCTTCGATGCGGTGATCGTAAACACGCGGGATGCGGTCGGACTTCAGCGCCAGCAGGGCCGCCAACTCGCGCCGCAGGAGCATCTTGGGATCGCCGCCCTGGGGCGCGTGGAAGATTTTGATCGCGACCAAGCGCGGCGTTGGGTCGTCACGATCACCGCTCGCGCTGATCCGCGTCGCTTTGAAAACGGTGCCGTAGCCGCCTTTGCCGAGCCGCTTGTCGAGCCGCCATTTGTAATCACCCTGCAACACGCGGCCGGGAACCAGCTGGTCACGGACGTCCTCGACCGGCAGCGGACGGCCCGTCCCTGCGCGGGTCTCGGGGCTCTTCGTGGCGCGAGGCAGCTTCGAACCGGCGGGCCGGCGAGCCACCGGCGCGTCGTGATTCAGCTGCGGTGTCTTCGGGTTGCCGTCGGAACGTTTGCGTGCCATCGGGGGGCAGTCTACACGCTGATTTGGCTGCCTGCACCCGGCTGACGTCTGCGAATTGGCGCGATCTGCGCAGCCGGCATGCGCGTCATGTTCCGACCCTGTAGATTCCGCGCCATGGGGACCATCAACCGACGCGTGATCCGCTGGGCCACCTTCTGGGTGTCGGCGCTGCTCGTGATCCAGCGCGCTGGCGAGCTGCTGAAGTCGGTGTTCCTGGCGCGTTGGTTCAGCAAAGAAGAGATGGGCATGGTCGCGATCCTGCTCATGCTCCACCGCGGCATCGAAGCGTTTACGCAGATGGGTCACGAAGCTGCTCTCGTGCAGCGGCCCGACGCCGATCTCGACGAGGCGATCGACACGGCATTTGTTTCCGGGATCGGTCGCGGCATCTTCCTCGCTGCGCTGGTCGCCTTTTCAGCCGCCGCGGTCGCCGATTTCTACCGCGAGCCCAAGCTGACGATGTTCCTGGCGGTGAGCGGCGCGCTGTTCGTGGTCAACGGCCTGCGCAACCTCGCGATGGTCAAGATGACCCGCAACGTGGACCTGAAGCATCCCAAGCTCGTGCTTGCATACGGCGCGGTCACCGACGTTGTGCTGACGGTCGGCAGCGCGCTGGCGTCGATCGGCATCTGGTGCGTGGTTATCGGGCGCGTGGCCGGCGGATTGGCGACCGCGATCGCGACCCATGTCGTCGCACCACGTCGCGTGCGCTTTCGCTTCTCCACAGAGCGGTTCAAGGAGCTGTTCAGGTACGGCGTCAACATCCAGGGCATCGCAATCTTGATGTTCCTGGTCACACAAATGGACGACGCGGTGGTCGGACGCGTGCTCGGGTTGGACGAGCTGGCCGTGTACGTCATCGCCTACACGATGGCGACGCTGCCGGTCTCCAACGTCGTCGCCATCGCCAGCGAGGTCGCGTTTCCCACGTGGGCTGCGGTCGCGCGCGGCGGCGATATCAAGGCGCGCAACAAGATGTTCGTCGACACGCTCCGATTCTGCTGGGGGCTCTCCATCGCGCTGGCCGTGGCGCTCGTGGCAGGTGGCGAGGACCTCATCGCGCTCATATTCGGAGACAAATGGCGCCCCGCGGCCCAACCGCTGACCATCCTGGTTGGGATCAGTGTCGCCCGCACCCTGTCCGGCACGTTCGGCGCGCTGTTCAACGCCTCGGGCAAACCGCACATCACGCTGCGCGAGGTGATCGCCCGCGTCGTGCTCATCGCCGCCCTGCTCATCCCGCTCACGCGACAATGGGGACTCATCGGCGCCTCGTGGGCGGTCACCGGCCCGATGCTGGCCATCATGCCGATCGCGACGTGGTTCTACGCACGGATCTCGGGGATCGGAATGGGGCCGTTGATGCAGGCCTTGTGGCGTCCAATCGTCGCGGGCTCGTTCGCCTGGGCCGGCATTTTTGCCCTGCGCGAGCTACCCGCGTGGAATGGACTGCCGAGCCCCGTCAAAGGCATCGCCGGCACCGCGATCGCGCTGCTGATCGTGATCGGCTTCACGGCCGCCGCAGACGCGAAGTTCCGCCGGTTCGTGTGGCGCCGCAAAGAAGCTTGAGGCCGGGCGGCTCAGGACTCGAGGTCGAATCCGCCGCCGATCGGTGAGGTCGCTCGCCGGCGGGGTACCGCTTGCGTCGCTTTGCCGGCGACGGCGTCGGAGGTTGCCGAGTTCGCGGCTGCGGTGGCCATGGTCTCGATGTCTTCGCGGATCCGATGCCGCTTGCTGTCCGAGACGCGGTTGGTCTGCCGCTCGGGGTCGACCACGGAGCCGCTCGCCACGACACGATTGCGGCCGTTGCGTTTCGCTTCGTACAGGCGCATGTCGGCGAGGCGCATGAGCTCATCGGGACCGGCGTTGGGGTGCTCGGACATACTCGAGACGCCGATGCTGATCGTGATCTGGATCGAGCCGCCGTCGTTGATGGGCACGCGCATTTGCTCGATTCCGCGGCGCAGGCGTTCGGTGACCATGTGCGCGACTTCGATGTCCGTGGCGCGCATGAGCAGCGCAAATTCCTCGCCGCCGTAGCGGGCCAACAGGTCGTATTCACGCAGCATGAAGCGGAGTTTGTGCGCCATCTCGACAAGCGCCTGGTCCCCCGCTGCGTGACCCCAGGTGTCATTGACGCGCTTGAAGTGGTCGACGTCGACGATGGCGACGGACAGCGAGCCACCCCCGCGCCGGGCGAATGAAAGCTCGCGGCGCAGCTCCTCTTCCAGGTACAGGCGATTGAAACAGCCGGTCAGACCGTCGCGCGTCATCGCCTCGAATTGGCTGCGCTGGAAGGCCTCGTCAACCGCGTCTTGCAGGTTGTAGCGGAGCACGACCGTCGGGCCGAGTTGGATCTTGTCGCCGTCCTCCAGCACCGCCCGCGCGACCTCCTGGCCGTTGACAAAGCTGCCGTTGGTCGAGCCGAGGTCGATGAATTCGACGCGGCCTTCACCCGTGCGTTCGATGCGGGCGTGGAATCGCGACACGCCGAGGTCGGTGAGGTTGATGTCGCTGTCCATCGACCGGCCGAGCACCGTGGCGGGGTCGCGGAACCGGTACATGCGTCCCGGCAGCGCACCGACAAGAAGAGTCAGGTACGGCCAGCGCTTGGACTCAATTTCGCCGTCCTGACGGATTCCTGGAATCGTTCGGCCGGGTTTTTTTTTGTTGAAACTCATCGATGCTTGGAGCTCCCTGGGGCGCTCACTGCGCTGCGGCGGCGACGAATGGTACGTCGACCCGCGGGCCGAAACAAGCAACGGCGCGTTCCCACGTGGGAAGGCCGACCAGATTCGGCGGCATCGGCCCACTTCGCCGTTACGAAAGTCGCCGCCTCTCGAATCCGCGGCTACAGTGGCGCGTCAAGCGAGCCGGCGACCCGTGGCTCCGGAAGAAGATGACCCGCCTCGACCCCAGCGAACAAAGCGCCCCAACCCCGCGGCCACTTCGCCGCCTCCCCGCGCCGCGGGTGGCTTGGTGGACCTCTCTCGTTGCGGCACTCGTGGCAGCAAGCGCGCTCGCCTCGGATGTGCAGGCCCGCGAGATCGTCATCACATTCGGCGGCGATGTCTCAGCCAACCGCAGCCGCGTCGCGCCGCAATCGGGCGGCACGCGCTTCGGTCGGCGCCTGGTGGGCTGGAGCGAATGGACGCAGAACACGGCCAAGTGGTTCAACGGTGACATCAACTTCATCAACCTGGAGACGGTCATCGCGCCGGGCCAGCTGCGCGACGCGCGCAAGAAATACACCTTCCTGTCGCACCCCAACGCCGTCCGACACCTCGTTGGCCGCGGGGTCAACCTGTTCTCCTTGGCGAATAACCACGCATACGACTACGGCGCGCGCGGGGTGAAATCAACGCTCAAACACATGCGGCTCGAACGCAAACGTGCCGGCGGGCGTATCTGGTATGCGGGCATCGGTCGAAACGACCGCGAGGCGGCTGCCGTCAAGACGTTCAAGATCAACGGCCACAGCGTTGCGTATGCCGCGATCGGCAACCTGACGAACATGAACCGTCGTCACCGCGCCGGGCCACGCAAGCCGGGCTCGTTGGGCATCCGCATTCCCGAGGACTGGCAGCGCATCCTGACCAACCTCGGACGCACCAAGGCGGACCTGAAAATCCTGTCCTGTCACCTGGGCGTCGAGCGAAAAGTGCGCCTGGATCGCGGTCAGAAAGCGAAATACGAACGCGCGATCGACGAGGCGGGAGTCGACCTGCTGATCGGGCACCATCCCCACGTCGTCCGGCCGATTCAGAAGCACCGGGGACGGCTCATCTTCTACAGCCTTGGCAACTTCATGATGCGAGGCGCACGCGACATGACGCCGCTGCCCGACGCGCAGGATTACGGCCTGTTCGGGCGCGTCTACATGGACTTCGACGTTCGCAAGGGCCGCATGGTTGCGCGTGCGGTCGAGATCGTGCCGTTGACCCAGATGCATGCCATTACGCAGCCGCTTCGGGGCGCGGAGGGGCGGCGCCGGATCACCGTCTTGAATCGGTTGAGCCGCAAGGAGCTGGGCGACGAGGCGTTGGTCTTCAAGGCTCGCCGCAACGGCTCCGCGGTGGCTTGTCTACCCGGTCCGAAGGGCAAGCGCGCTCGGCGAATCTGCGGTCGAAGATAGGGTGGTCAGAACGCAAACCGCGCCCCTGCTGTCACGACAACGGCGTTGGGCGAGCTCATGTCCAGCGGTGTCGACTTGCCGCCCGCGAGCGCCAGCGCATAGCCACCTTCCACGAACGCGCGCACGGGCCCGGCCTGGATCTCCCCGCCGACGCCCAAAGTGAGCTGCAGAATGGACATTGTCATCGGCGTCGCGTCGACCTCTTCGTAGCCGCTTTTGCGCGGGATCTCTTCGAGTTTCAACGCGTAGCTCATCATGCCGAAGCGGCCGGTGCCGTAGACGCTGAAGAACGAGTCCAGGTCGCCCAGGACGCTGTAATTGGCGCCAAGAAACCAGCTCGACAGCGTGGTGTCGACGCCCTGCACGACGTCGATCTGCTGCTTGGACAGGCCCTTGTTGAGCGCGTTGACCGTTGTTGTGGCCTTGAACGTGCCGGCTGCGCGGAAGTCGAACCCAGCGAGCACGGTCAGCTTGTCCAGCCCGAACATGGCGAGGTTGAAACCGGCCTGGACGCCCGCGCCGACATAGCCGAAATCGTCGAGCGAGCCGGGGAAGAGCTGCAGTCCACCGCCTGCGCCGACGACGACACCGATTCGCTTGCCGGACGACTTCGGCTCCGGCGCATTGGCCATGCAGGTGCGTCCTATAGCTTTGCACTTGCCATCTTTCTTGCAGCCTTCGCTGAGCGCGCAATCGGCGGAGCTCGCGACCAGACAGCGCCCCTTTCGCACCGAGCAGCGACCTTCCTTCAAGCAGCCAACGGACGCGGCGCAGTCGTCTTTGACCAGCGCCTCGCAGCGGTCGAGCACGTGGTGGCATTCGCCCTTGGCGGTGCAGCCGCTGCTGGCCCGGCAATCCTCGGACTTGAGGACGATGCATACGCCGCCTTTGGCGCGGCAATGGCCCGACTCCTTGCAGATGGCCGAGGCCGAACAGTCCTTATCCGATCGCACAACGCATGCGCCCGACTTGAGGCTGCAGCGTCCTTGCTGGGTGCAGCCGGAGCTCGCAGCGCACTGTGCTGTAGACGCCGCCACGCACTTCTTCCGGCGCACCTTGCAGCGGCCTTCTTCGGCGCACTCTTTCGCGCACGGCTTCGCTTTCTTGGGCGCAGGCTTGGCAACCGCTTTCTTTTTCGCTGGCGCGGCCTTCTTCTTCGCAGGCGCCGCTTTCTTCTTGGAAGACGCGGGCTTTTTCGCGGATTTTTTGGCGGCAGCTTGGGCCGACGATGCGACCACAAACGACCCGGACATGATCAGGCCCGACGCTACGACGAGCGCCGTTTTGGTGAGGTGGGTTCCGTGCATGTCGACAGCATACTGCGCCAGTGACGACTTGTGCAGCCGGCAGCCGGCTCGCGCTCTTGATTTGGCGCGATGGCTACAAAGCCGAACCGTTGACCACCGCGACGGCGTCGAGGTCGAAGCCGCCGGTCTTGCCGCCATAGTCGTTGACGCCCGTGTCGCGTACCCGCACGAATTGCGCCGATTTCACGCCGATGGTGGCGAGGTCGAACCGATCACCCCCCGCTTTGGCCAGGTCGGTCGGATCGATCCCGTTGTCGGACGACGCATAGACCGGTGCCAGGCCCGCGCAGCCCTTTCCGCCGCCCACGCTCGCGGGCTTGCTGGCGTCACAGGCAAACGCATGCCACGACACGCCGTCGCCGCTCACCGCGACCTCGCCCGTCTCCTGCCAGCCCAGGAAGGCGTTCTCGAAGACGATGAAGTCCACGCCGGGGCCGTCCACGATCTGATTTTTGTCGAAGCGAAGGACGATCTCGCCGCCTTTGCCGAGCGACACAACATCGAGGCTGCCCTTGCTGTCGCCACCACCCTCAGGCCCGCCGAGCACGACGTCGGGCAGACCGTCTTCGCCGAAGCCGCCCGTGTCGCCGGCTTTGAAGTGCACAACCGCGCTGGGATACGGGTCCTCGATGGGTGCAGCCGCGCCGTCGTTGCTGGCGGTCGTGGATTCGCAACCGGTCACCAACGCTGACGCAGCTAGCAGAATCAGGGTCGAGCACGCCCCAATCCCCCTTGGTCGTAGGACTTTTGCCGCGGTCGAACGTCGCATGCTACCCTCCGCGCGCTCTTGGCCTGCGCCCATGTGTGGCTTCGTTGACGAAGCCGAGGAGCCGAATCAAAGCCTGCCCGAACCGCCCGCTGGACCCACCCGCGCTGGACCCATCGCTCGCTGGACCCACGCCGCCTGGCCCGCCCCTGCCTTGGACTGCGAATCTGACCTGATGTCGCAACGTGACCGCAAGCCCCTGTTTTCGAGCGTTGAGCAGCTTCGCCGCAAGCACCTGCTCGCCGACGTCAGTTCCGACTTATCACGGACGATCCTGAGCGTCAGTCGCCAGCACCTTGGCGCGATCGGATCCCTGCACGCACTCGCTGAGCGGGGCGTCAATGCGGTCGAGAACGCCGCCGAGCAGACCGTCGAAGCTGTCGCCACCATCGAAGAAAACATGGTGCGGCTCGAGTGGCACGTTCAGCAGGCCTCTGAGTCGATCGCCGGGCTTACCGCCAGGTTCGACTGGGGCATGTCGGAGCTGCTTGCGTCGATCGGCGGGATGTCCGACTCGATCGGCCAGCTGGTCGGGCTGGCCACGACACCCGCCCAAACGGCCGCATACGAACAGTTCGAGATCGCCCGCGACGCGTTTCGGCGGCGCCTCTATCCCGAATGTCTCGAGGCTCTCAATCGCGCGATCGACGGCGACGACAAGATGGCCGGGTACCGGCTTGAGTGGCGCTTTCACATGCTGCGCGGTGTCGTGCTGCTCGGCGATCTGCCCGAAATCGACGACGGTTTGGTGGATCGGGAACAAGCGCGTGATGCCTTCATCAACGCCGCGCGCTATGCCGAGACCGATGAGCCCAAAGAGGCGGCGCGCGCGCTGCTAGCTGCGTCCCGTGCGGCGTTCGTCGAAAAGAATGTCGTCACCGCGCTGCAAAACGTCGAACGGGCGATCGAGATCGCCCCCGACATGGCCGAATCGCACTACCGAGCCGCCAAATACCGCGCCGGCTCGTCCGGATTCGAAGCCGCCGTGCCGAGCTTGCGCGCCGCGATCCATGCCGATCCGATGTACCTGCTGAAGATCGCGGCCGATCCGACGTTCCAGCAGCACGAGGAGAACCTCGATGAGTTCCTGTCGACCGTGCGACGGGAACAGCTCGAATCCGTCCAACCTCCCGTCCGCGCGGCGTCCGACGCGATCCGCGGCTGGAGTCGGCGTTGCATCGAAGTCGCCGATCATCCGGCGTGGCAGCGCTGGACCACGTTGATGCGCGGCGCAGATGGATGGGGCTTCTTCGACCTGCACCGGTACGAGGCGGAAGGCTTCGACTCGGATCGCGAGTCGCTCGGCGAGCTCGTGCGGACCCTGGCAGATCTCGAAGAGCGTATCCGTGCCTCGCTCGCGTCGGTGGAAGACGAGTGCAATCGCTATGCCGAGATCGCGAGCCACGCGACGGTGGCACGGTGGCGACGCGTGGCCGATGGCGGCGACATCGACCCGACGTATAGCGCGCAGGTTACCGATGATTTGAAGGCGCTGCGCCAAGCGGCGATCGAGATCGAGGAGGTCGAGGCCCAGGTCCAGGACGCGTACGCTCGGTTTGCGCGTCTTGCCGAACGTTGTGAGCGGATCGCTGGACATCCGACGATGATGCGCTGGCGCGAGATGATCGAAGGCCGCCGCTGGAAACGCACCTATCGGAGCCAGTTCGAGGCGGAGCGTGTCGCGCTCGAGGAGCTTGTCACCGAGCTCAGCGAATACCGGATCGAACGCGTCAAGACGCAAGTCGAGCGGCACGTGGCCGAAACCACCGAAGAGGGCCGCTGGCTCTTCAAACGCAAGACGACGCGTATGGTCCGGCGGCTGGTTCAAGAAGAAAGGACCGTGCTCGTCAACGGGCTGGGCGACCGTATCCCCGGCCCCGAAATGATCGATGTCTCGCCCGGAGAGTTCCGCATGGGACCGGGCCAGGATGAAGACGCCGAACCCCACGAGTGGGCGCGCCGCGTGGCGATCACGAAGCGTTTCCAGCTCGCCGCAAAGCCGATCACCCAACAACTCTGGGAAGCGGTAACAGGCGAGAATCCGTCCACCCAGACCGGGATCTTCCGGCCGGTACACGGCGTCTCCTGGCAGCAAGCGGTCGTGTTCTGCAATCGCATCTCGGAGCTCTTCGACTTTGAGCCCGCCTACGAGATCCACGAGAGCATGCTGGGCGTGCACGTTCGCTGGAAAGGGTTGGATGTCGACGGGTTCCGGCTGCCGACAGAGGCGGAGTGGGAATACGCTTGCCGGGCTGGTGACGAGGCGCAGCGCTACGGCAAACTCGACGATATCGCCTGGCATCGCGACAACAGCGGCGGCCACCCGCACCCGGTCGGACGCAAGCAAGCCAACGCGTGGGGCTTCGCAGACATGATCGGCAACGTCGAGAATTGGGTCTGGGACTACGCGCCCGAAGACGACGATCTACCGCCCCAGCGGTCTGCCAGCTTGCGTCGGACGGTCGGGGGAACTCCGACCGCTGAGCAGACGGATCCAACGGGTCCGGCGCACGGCAGCCTCCGCATCAGTCGCGGCGACGGATTCCTGACCGCGGAGCTGTTCGAGGACCCCGAAACGCGCGAGTTCGTTCGCCGGTTCCGCGCGGCAGGTCGTCGATTCCGTCGCGCCACCGACGATTCACCGGTGGTTGGGCTGCGCCTGTGTCGATCGGTCACGGACTGAGCTGCGGGTCGGCCAGCGGATCGCGATTCACGATCGCGCTCGCTTGCCTCGAACCCTGTATCGCGACCGGCGAATACAGCCCGTTTTCGTTCGGAGTTCGACGGATCCTCGCGGCGATCCGTGACCGGCCCGAGCTGCTGGGCGTCGAAATTCGGCTGATTGAACGCGACGACAGCGACCTGGACGCGTGGCTGGCCGCGATCGCAGAGCGGCCGCCGGACATCCTGGGCCTGAGCACCTTTGTCTGGTCGTTTCCGTTCTTCGTTGCCCTGACACGTCGGCTCCGCGAAGAGTTCCCGGCGATGCGCATCGTGTTTGGGGGGCCGTGCGCGCGCCCGGTGATGTTCCGCCTGCCTTCCTGGTCGGACCCGGCGGGGTGGCCGGATGCACTCGTCGTCGATGAGGGCGAGGTGATCGCTGCTCGGCTCTTCGCTGCTTGGCGCGCTGGCGATGAAATAGGCGGGATCGGCGGCGTCGCTGTGCCCAGAGCCAAGCGCGGCAACCTGGCCAGCGGATGGCTCGTGGCGCCTCAACCGGCTGTTCGCCCCAACCTCAACAAACTGCCGTCGCCACACTGTGCGGGCATGATACTGCCTGGTCGCACCGCGAGCATCGAGACGTACCGCGGCTGCCCGATGGGCTGCACGTTTTGCCAATGGGGCGTGCTGGAGTCGCCCAAGCGGATCGTCTCCGCCGCGACTTTGACCCGCGACCTGGAGGCGCTCGCCCTCGCAGGCGTTGCAAGCGCGCAGCTTGTCGACGCCGGACTGAACCTCAACGAACGGGCGTTTCGCGCGCTCTGCGCGGCTGAAAGCGACGTTGGTTTCTTCGACAACGCCCGGCTCTTCGCTTCGATCTACCCAACGCAGCTCAAGAACGAGCACCTCGAATTCCTCGCCGGCGTCAAAAGACCGCGGTTGGACGTTGGGGTGCAGACCTTTGCACCGGCCGCGCTAAGCGCCGTCGAGCGGCCATTTCAGCGGCATCGCCTCTATCGCTTGATCGAACAGCTGGCCGGGGTCGCGGAGATCGAGATCGAGCTCATCATGGGTCTGCCCGGCGATGATCCCGGGCGATTCGGCGAAACGGTGCGCGAGGCGATGGAGCTGCCCGCGACGCTTCGAATCTTTCACTGCCTTGCCCTGCCCGACGCCCTGCTCGACCGCTCGGATGACGGCGCGATGGTGGTCGACGATGTGAGTCTACGGGTGCTCTCGAACAGCGCGTGGTCCGCCGAACAAATCGAGGCGACGCGCACGGGACTCGACGCGCTGGTCGGACGCAACAACGGCGAGTGCAGCGCGGATACGTGGCAACTTCCGACCCCGGACAAGCGCCATCGCGATGATATGCGGCTCGACCGCGGCGCGGATGGATCGGGGCTTGTGCAGGGCGAGCGAGCAGCGATCGAGGCGGCGTTGCAGCGGGCCGGTGCCGACGGGTGGCAGCTGGTTGCGGCCCAGGGAGCAGGTAGTCGCGTCCTCATCGCGCTTCGGCACGACGGCGGCGAGTTGACGGTTTCGCTTAGCCCGAGCCGCGCCGACAGCCGTGTTTTTCTGACGGCGAGCGGTGTCGATGTGGGCTACCGGGTGACCGATGGTGATGGCCCCGACGGCGGCAAGGACGGCCCGTTCGCCAAGCTCTGCCGCCAGCTTGTGGACGATATCGGTGTCGCTCGTTGCGGTTCGCAGGACCCGGTGCAACGCTCGGATCGATGAAACACGGCAGCGCCCTCAAGCCAACTCAGATGACCCGGTTGTTCCGGATCGGCGTGACGTTTGCCGCGCTGTTCGGACTGTGTGTCGCCACTGGGTGTCAGTCGTGCCAGGGCGACTCCCGCAAAGATGGCCCCAAAGACGGACCCGCGCGCGAACCGTCCGCCGCCGCGAAGATGAAGAGGACACCGCTCACTCCGTCGGCTCCTCCGAATTCAGCGACCGCGACAGTGGCCGATGAAGGCGCCAGGGCAACCGGGCCAACCAGCGTCCCTGCGAGCGTCACGGATACCGGAATCGTCGTTCGCAGCCGCGCTGATGGGCCTCGGTTGGTGGCCCGCTGGAAGCCCGAAATCGCCCGGGCCTGGCGCGC
>CAZLMW010000071.1:22872-39767 GCA_964560875.1 uncultured Enterobacteriaceae bacterium | reverse complement strand
ATTGCCGATGAGTGCGGCGACGCTCACGTCCGAACAACTCCGATCCGATCTGCCAGCGGGGCCATTGTGCTTTGCGCGGACCCCGCGGTCGTGGTAGTACGCGCGCCTCGATTTGCATTGCCCAGGTGTCTCCCATGCGAAAGCTACGATTTTCAATGACTTATGCCGCATTTGTCGGCTGTGCCGCGCTTCTTTTCGCGGCCTGCAGCGACGATGACGGCAGCGGCGGCGGGACGACACCGGTCGCGGACGCGGGCATCGACGGCGGCTCCAGCAGCGGCGCCGACGGCTTCACCGGCGCAGATGTTGGCACTGGGACGACCGACACCGGCGCGTCGAGCAGCGGCGGCGATACGGGAACAAGCGGCGCGTCCAGCGGCGGCGGGGACACGAGCGCATCCGGCAGCGGCGGCGACACCGGGACCAGCGGCGGGTCGAGCAGCGGCGGTGACGCATCGTCGAGCAGCGGCGGTGACGGCGGTGGCACAAAGCCTCCCGCGCCCAAGGTCGGCGAGCTCGTCGTCTCCGAGATCCACTACAACCCCTACGGAAACAACACGGCCAAGGACGAAACCGCCGAGTGGTTTGAGCTCTACAACGCCGCCAAGCACACCCTGGACCTGCAGGGCGTCACGATCCGTGGCCCGGCCACCGACAAGGACGTCTTTAATGTAGCGGGCGCTGTCTACGTCGATCCGGGCGCATACGTCGTCTTCGGCGTGACCAAGGACAAGACCAAGAACGGCGGCATCGCGGTTGACGTGGAGTACGGCAACAGCATCAAGTTCTACAACACAGGCAAGGACGGTGTGATCGTCGAACACGGCGGCAAGGTCATCGACGAGGTCGTCTACGAAACCAAGGGCGGCTGGCCGTTTCTCAACTCGCGCTCGATGAACCTTTCGCCCGACAAGCTGGACGCGACCGAAAACGACAAGGCCGAAAACTGGTGCGGATCGGCGACGAAGATGGCCAACGGGGACCACGCCACGCCCGGCGCCGCCAACAGCAAGTGCGATTATGCCGATGACGACAACGACGGCGTCCCCGACGGTGAAGACAACTGCAAGGGCTACGCCAACCCCAGCCAGTACGACGGCAACAAGAACGGCGTCGGCGACGACTGCGAAGGCAAGGCCCCGCTCTGCGGCAACGGCAAGATCGACAAGGGCGAGACGTGCGACGACTTCAACAAGAAGTCGGGCGATGGCTGCAGCGACACCTGCCAAAAAGAGAGCAAGATCGCCGAGGGCGCCATCATCATCAGCGAGTTCCACGCCATCCCGAAGGCGGCTGGCAACATCAAGGGCGAGTGGATCGAGCTGTACAACACGTCCAACGCCGACGTGGACGTCCAGGGCCTGATGATCCACGCCACGATCGGTGGCAGCAGCCCGTTCAAGGTGTCGGTCAGCAGCACCGATCCGCTCGTCATGAAGCCGGGCACCTACCTCGTGGTCGCCGCGTACAAGGACCCGAAGGTCAACGGCGGCATCCCCAACGTCGCCGCGCAATACGTCAACAACCCCAAGTTCGAGCTGAACATCACAAGCAGCAAGGCCGCGGCGCTCGAGCTTGTGTCGCAGGGCAAGTCCGTCGACAAGGTCGCGTGGGATCCCAAGACGTGGCCGATCAAGAAAGGGCGCACCACGGCGCTCGATCCGGCGCAGCTGAACGCCAAGGCCAACGACGACCCGAAGAGCTGGTGTCACGGCATGCTGCCCTACGGCGAAGGCGATCTCGGCTCGCCGGGCGCCAAGAACCACGACTGCTCGCTCATCACCGACCCGAAAAAGGACGACACCGACAGCGACGGCGTGCCCAACACGCTCGACAACTGCCCCAACAAGTCCAACCAGGACCAGGACAACGCCGACGGCGACAAGCTCGGCGACGCCTGCGACAACTGCCCCAAGGTCAAGAACGACGACCAGGCTGACGTGGATAAGGACGGCATCGGCGACGCGTGCGCCAAGGCCGCACCGAATGTCCCGCCGGGCGCGCTGCTCATCACCGAGATCATGGCCAAGTCCAAGTCCGGCGGCGGCGACAAGGGCGAGTGGGTCGAGCTCTACAACCCGTCCACCGTCGATATCGACCTCGATGGCCTGACGTTCCGCTACAAGACGACGCTCAAGAAGATCGACACCGGCGGCAAGCCCCTCGTTGTCAAATCCAAGGCCTACATCGTGCTCGGTGCATCGGCCAACCCCGCCGACAACGGCGGCGCGACCGTCTCGTGGGTCTGGAAGGGCATCGGCCTGAGCAACACGGGCGCCGACCTCGCGATCATGGCCGGCACCCAGATCATCGATCTCGTGAAGTACGGCAAGAGCAAGCCGTGGCCGACGTTGACGACCGGCGCGTCGATCCAGCTCAAGACCGCGTCCTATGGCGCGCTGACCAACGATGCCGGCGCCAACTGGTGTCTGAGTGCGACCGAGTTCGGCACGGCCAAGCTCAAGGGAACGCCCGGCAAAGCCAACGACTGCAAGTAGTCGTGCGCGCAAGGCGTTGAAACGTCGGGCGTCGAAGGCCACACTGGCACCATGAAAAACAGGTGTTTTCTCGTCGCCACATTGCTGCTTGCCGCGGCGTGTTCGGACGACGATAGCGGCAAAGGCTCGGACCAAGCGGGCGCCTTGTCCGATGTGGCGGGCGACGCGGAGAAGATCGAGGACTCCAACGGGAGCGGTGATGCCGGCACCGTCGCGGATACCGGTGCCGCCGCCGATGCGGGGCCAGTTTCTGACGCGGGCGCTGTTTCCGATGCGGCCGCCGATGCTGGCGCACCTTTCGATGCTGTTGCCGTCGCCGACGCGGGCGATGGTTCCGATGCTGTTGCCGTCGCCGATGCCGGCGCTGCGACCGACTCCGGCGCCCTTTCCGATGCTGTCGCCGGTTCCGATTCCGGAGCCGTTTCCGATGCCGCCGCCTCGGCTGATGCCGTCCCCAACGCAGACGTCGGTACCGCCCCCACGTCGATTATCGTCCAGGCACCGGGCGCCACGCTCGAGATCCCGGTCGGAGCTCTGCCTGCTGGCACGAAGGTAACGCTCACGAAGATCGCCCCGCCCAAGGCCGACAAGGACTTCGCGTACACGACCGCCGCGTTTTCGATCGCGCCCGACGGCATCGAGCTCGCCCACACGGCGACGCTTACCCTGACCTACGACCCCGCCAAGCTCCCAAAGGGCGCAAACGACGGCGACCAGGTCGTCTTCTTCTTGGCGAATTCAGGCGTGCGTATGGCCGGATTACCCAACGCCGCGACCGAGGACATCGACGTCCACGACATCCCCGAGTACACGGTGGACAAGGCCAACAAGACCGTCTCTGTGCAGCTGTATCACTTCAGCAACTACGTGGGCGGGGCCGCTTCGGGTCAACTCCAGTACACGACGCAAACACACACGCATAACGCCCTGCGTGTGGTTCAGAAGACAACCGGCTGGGCGACGGCCACCGCGCGCAACCAGCCCACGACCCACATCGTGTTGCACCACACCGACGGCGCCGCGCTCGAGCCCCTCGCCAAGCACTTCAAGAAGGGTTGGACGGCCGCACGGGCCGGAAAGGCGTCCGCGCAGTATTGGGTTGGACGCAACGGCGTCATCGCCGCGACAACCGCGCCCGAAGCCCGCGTCGGCCACTCCCGGCCGACCAACAACGTCGCGCCCGGAATTGAGATCGTCAACGACGACCACGAGGACTATCCACTTGTCCAACGACTCGCCGTCCGCCGCGTGGTCAACTTCCTCGCCGATCGCTTCTCGATTCCATTGCGCGGTCGGTGGCTCAACGAGTGGTACGCCGGCCCGCGTTCGACTCCGCCGGGGTTTTCGTACGCCCAGGTCCCGCCCGTCAGCCCCCAGGTCAAGCACTACGACCGCGTGCTCGGTCACCGCGAAGTCGACGGCCACACGCTGCTCGTCGTCTCGCGTATCCCCAACTACCCGACCCTCAAGGCAGGCGCGAAACCCGCAACCCACCTGCGCATGACCGCTTCGGTCCGCGGCAAGTTCCGCAACGCCCGTGACTGGAATTGCAACACCGGCAGCTGGAGCGGATGGGTCAACGCCAACGCGGCCTGGCGGCGCAAGATCCCGACGCTGGCCGCAGGCAGGTCCACCAACGTTGTGATCACCTGCTTCAAGCCGGAGCTGCAGACGAGCCGCAACGTCACGATCAACTTCACGTCCCGTTCTCAGCGGAAGGTCGGCACGGTCTACCAGGACAAGGGCGGCGCCGGGACGGGCAGCTTCTATCTCGACAACGCGCCCACCCATTCCAACGAGCGTGGCACCGCCGGATCGGCCGCGAACGGTTGGCAGCCGAGCGTGACCGTCGGTCGCAGACGCCGCGACCCCGGTGGCGACGTGCTGTTTCCGTTCGGCGACCTGATGACCGGACTGGGCTTCGACCACACCGGCATCATCGAAGCGAGCGGCGGCGACTCGTGGCTGCACGAACCCGGCGGCAAGGGCGGCAAGGTCGAGTTCCTCGCCGGCCACAGCTTCGCATCGGGGCACTTCGACACGGCCGAAACCCTCTACCTGAACAACCAAACGCCCGGCGGCGACGAGTCCAAGCAGGGCTACATCAAGCATGTCGGCGCGGGCACAACCGCGACCCTCGGCGGCGCCAAGGACTACGTGTGGCTGGTCGTCGAGGGCACGCTCGAGATCACCGAAGACAGCACCATCAAGGCGTCCAGCGGCATCTACGTCGGGCCGACCGGAAAGATCGTCGCGCGCTCCAAGGACAAGGCCAAACCCGACGGCTTCAAGCTGACCCTCGAAACGCTGGGCGAAGCGCTCATCCTCGGGCTCATTGACACGCGCGGGCTCAACGGCGACGTCACCGGCAGCTCTGCGGCGAAAGGAGGCAAGGGCGGCGACGTCATCATCCGTCAGCTCGCCAACGCCTACACCATCGTGCCCACCATCATCAGCCGCGGCGGTCACACCGACGCCACCGACAAGAACACCGTCGTGCACCCGGGCGGTTCAGGCGGCGCCGTCACAGTCAAGGCGTCCGGCACCGACTCGCGGCTCATCTTCACCGGCGGCGAAGGCCTCGTCGGCTCCGCACCGAGGCTTCCGCCCAACACGCTCGCACCGTCGCCGCCGATGAACATCTCCACAAAGTGGACCCACTACGGCAAATTCCAGTCCCCGACCGCGCCCAAGGTCATCTACAGCGCGTTCAAGCGCGGCATCTGCACCAGCGGCGGCATGGGCCCGTCGTGGGCCGGCACCGACTGGAGCATCGTCCAGGCTCCCGGCGGCCCTGGCGGCAAAGGCGGCAAAATCACGGTGGAGGCCGGCACGCTCGTCGCCAACAGGGTGGCGTTTTGGACCGGCGGCGGCCTCGAGCATTTCCTCGTGCGCGTGCCCGTCAAAGCCACCACGGCGCTGCCCGCCTTCATCAGCTACACCGGCGGTCACGGCGGCTCGGGACGCATCGGCCACGACACCAAACCCGGCGGCGAAGGCGGCAAGGGCGGCGACGGGGGAGATGTCGCGATCAGCGGCACATGGATGCTGACCCACACCAAGGGCACGACGCCGGTCGTCGGCTGGAACAAACAGCGCGCGCACGAGATATGGAGCACATCGCACAAGGGCAGCGTCAACGGCTCCTGCGACACCTACAAGGCGACTGTTCCCGGCTACGCGAACGCCGAACTCTTGCGCATCTGCCACATCGGCGGCAGCGGCGGTCACCCGGGCGGGAGCACGAAGCTCTCCTCCGGTGACTTTGGTAGCAAGGGCAAGGACGGCATTGTGACCGGAGCGCCGTAGACTCACTGATAGCTTGTCCAGATGCTGGTTCAGACGTAGCGGCTTCGCACATCCATCGGGGCGTCGATGCGGTGTAGCTGCCGAACGAGCAAGGCGGTCACACCTCACCGCGGCTTGTGCGGATGCTTTTCCGCCTTGCATTGCAGGGTGTTCGACCGGACACTCGATCGGCACCCGGGCCGCGTTGAACGCGCCCACCGCTGCAAACACCCAGCGCTGCACGACGGAACGCTCCATGACATCGCGATGCCAGGCAGGCGACCACCGCCGCCATACACAAACCAACCCAACCGAAGCGAAGTGGTTCAACCTGCACGTTGAGTCGCGTCACCTCCTGCGCTGCGGGTTGGTCGCGGGGCTGAGCCTGGCCGTAGCTGCCTGCGCGACGAGCCCGCAAAACAACTTCCCCGCTGGCGGTGGCGGAGGCTTCGCCCTTCCCGACGGCAGCACGACCGACGGTGGCGGGTCGAGTACATCCAGCAGCTCCAGCGGATCGACCGACACCGGCGCGTCCAGCGGTGGCGCAAGCTCCGGCGGCGCAAGCTCCAGCGGCGCGAGCGGCTCATCGGGCAGCAGCGGCTCCGGAGACACCAGCGGTTCGAGCGGCACAACCGACGCTGCCAGCACCAGCGGGAGCAGCGGTAGCAGCGGCGCCAGTGGTTCGAGCGGCGGCGCGCCCGACACCGGTTCGTCCAGCGGTGCGACCCCCGACACGGCAAGCAGCAGCGGCACGGTCCCCGACGCCGGCGCGAGCAGCGGCAGCAGCGGAAGTAGCGGCAGCAGTGGCAGCAGCGGTGCGAGCGGCAGCAGCGGTGGCCTCCCCGACGCGGGGCCCAAGGACAGCGGCAACGTCTCCGACCCCAAGGACACAGTGCAGGACGCCGGGGGCAACAGCAGCGGCGGGTTCGCCAAGGACGTGCCGTGGGGCAGCAAGCCCGACGCCAAGCCGTTCGACGCGGGCCTCAACTACAAGGACATCAAGGACACCGGCGTCACCGGTACCATCCCCGGCCTCTGCACGCCGAAGATCGCCCAGTACGACATCGAGGATAAGAAGACCGGCGGCAAGGTGGACATCATCTGGTTTGTCGACACGTCCGGCTCGATGTCCACCGAGAGCAAGTGGGTCAGCAGCAACCTCAACAAGTTCGCGTCGTTCATCGCCGCCAAGAAGCTCGACTACCGCATCGTGCTCGTCGGCAAGTCGACCAGCTGCTGCAAAATCAACCCGCTCGGCGGCTTCCTGCAGCCCGGCACCTTCTTGCACGTCAACAAGCCGATCTACTCGTGGGACGGCCTGCGCAACCTCGTCATTGGCTATGGCAAAAAGCCCCCGGCGTACGTCGACTTGTTCAAGGCGTTTCTGCGCCCCGACGCGACCAAGAACTTCGTGGCCGTCACCGACGATGAGAGTGTCTGGATGAAGGCCGCGGACTTCGAAAAGAAGCTGATGACCTGGAAGCACCCGAGCAACCCCGCTGGCCCCGCGCTCTTCAAGGACTACATCTTCCACAGCATCGTCGCGTGGGGCCCTCTGGCGAAGAAAGGCTGCCCGACCGGCGCGCGCATCGGCTACCAGTACCTGGCGCTCACCGCCAAGACCAAGGGCGTGAAGGCGAAAGTCTGCGACAGCAACTGGAACCCGATCTTCGACAAGATCGCCAAGGGCGTCATCCAGAGCGCCAAGCCCGGCTGCACCTACCCGATCGCCTTCTTCAAGAGCGAGACGACGACCAACGGCTTCGACCTCAAGTACATCGCCAAGGACGACGAGTACGACATCAAGCCGGCGACGAACAACGTGTGTCCGGCCAACGGTCAGGGCTTTGTGTACGACAAGTGGCCCAACCCCAAGAAGATCACCATCTGCCCGACCAGCTGCCAGCAGCTCAAGGGCGGCGGCAACCTCGTCTTCAATCACGGCTGCCTGTAGGCCTTCACCCGATCCGCGAAATCACTGCGGCGCGGCCGAGGGCAACAGCTGCGTCGCTCGGCGCGCGGCGTATTTTGGTCTGACGCACATCGCTGTGACTGCTTCAAACCTCGGCAACGACGGTCTCTGGCCCGGCATTGAGCAGGTCGAAGGGGCCGCAAGGTGATTTGCTGACATCGGTCTTTCGCTCTTTCGCTCTTTCGCTCTTTCGCTCTTTCGCGCTCTATCGGACCCACACTTGGTGGAGCGTCCCGAGCTTGTCGGAGTCGGCTCCGCACACAAATCGGGGACCTTTGTCATGTGGGCGCGCGACGTCGATGAACCAGCCGACGTTGGGTTTGAACGTGTGGGCGACCGTGAACGTGAACCATGGTCCGTCCGAGGTAAAGCCGAGCAAGCCGCCGCCGAACGTGCCGCTCTTGAGCGGGATGCTGCTGCCCAGGTTGCCGCCGTACGCCCTGAACCTGTGGTTCGGCGCCATCGTGACCGACTTGCGATAGTCCTGACCCGTGGGTTTGGTCCCGTCGTAGGCCGCCTGGATTATGCTCGGATGGCCGGTCCACCAGTGCAGGCGGCGGTCAATGTCGGTGTAGCAGAAGAACTTCACCTGCGTGATCTGGTCCTTCTTCATGCCCAGGTCGACGAGGTAGCCGTGCGAATGATCGCTGGCTGACAGCGGGATCCGGTAGGGATTGACCCCGCGCGCGTCCCCCGCCGGATGCTTGTAGTTGAGCAGCAGCATCCATCCGCCGCCCTGGGATGTCTTGGCCATGTCGCAGTAGACCCGGCTCGTTTTCGCTGGACCGCTGCCGTCGGGATCGATCCAGAACAGTCCGCTTGTCGGAGCGCCGATGTTTTTGTGGGTATCCAAGATGTCCTTGCAGCTCTTGCCCGGTTTCTTGAATCGACACCCGTAGTCGAGCCTGCCGCTGAACAGCTTGCACTTGTTGGCGCTGCACAGGCCGCCGCCGCAGGGTCCGAGATGGCAGCCTTTTTTGGCGGGCTGGGGCTTGTTCAGGCAGCCGGTTTGCGGGTGGCACGCCGCGGTGAAGCAGCGGTCTTCGCCCACGCAGTTCTTGGCCTTGTTCACGCAGCCTTTGAAGGGCTGGCACGTGGCGACGAGGCAGGCGTTTTTGGCTTTGCACACAACGGGCTTGTGGCTGCAGCCCGCCTTGGACGGGGTGTCGATGGTGCACGGGTTGCCGTCATCGCAGTTGAGCTTGGTGTGCACACAGGCCGCCTTGCCGTCTTTGCCTTGCGCGCAGACGTCGAGCGTGGACGCGTCTTTGTCGTCGCAGTTGTTGAGGGCCGGCTTTTCGCAGCCCCCGGTGCCGGCACAGGACGCATGACCCGAGCTGTTCGTCCGGACAACGAGCGGGCGTCGCAGCGAGCCGACCGTTTGCCAGCCGACCGCGACGAACCCGCCGTCGACAAGAGGCACGACGCTGTTGAGCAGCGTTGCCCCGAGCCCCGATGCCCCGAGCCCCGATGCGCCGACCCCCGATACATAGTTGCGCTGCCACTCGATCTCACCGGATGGCGAGAGACGGGCCAGGAAGCCGCGCGGGGTTGCGCCGGCCGCGCGCTGTCCAGCGATCATTGTACGGTTGTCGTCGAGAGGCTTCACGGCGTGGACCACCCCTGCTTCGGACGCGGTGCCCAGTCTGCGCCACCGAACGGCTCCAAGGTGGCTTCGTAAGGTTACGTACCATCGCCCCTGGCCGGTGTTGTCGATAAATCTGCCCGCACCCACGACGCCGTATTGCCCCGAGGCGCCGCCGAGCACTTCGGTGCTCTTGCCGAGCTGTTCGAGCCTCTCCCAGACCAGCCCGCCCGCCTTGTCCAGCCGCACCCAGAGTGCTTCGTAAGGCGGCTTGGAATCTTTCTTCGACGGCTCTTCGGCGTAGTCGTTCATGCGCCCGTTGATGGTGTACAGACCCGCAACACCGCCGTCGGCCAGGGGCACCGCGCGACCGTCGATCGCGTGGGGTTTGTAGCGCGTCGTCATGTTGCCGATGAAGTCGCTCTTGTCGGTCGTGAACTGGCGGCCGGTCGCGATCGACCAGCCGTGCCAGGTGGTGCCGCTCTTGGGGTAGAGCTGGTAGCCGCCGCCGCCAGCGGTCGCTACAGCCCCGTCGGGGTATGCGGCCACGTCGAAGCCCGCGCGTTTCCATTCGACGCTCTTGGTCGTGTCCGCCGCCGCCGCGACAGCGGACAGGTCGGCGTTGTGGAAATACGTCGCGGCAACATCCGCCCAGCCGCCATGTTGGACGGTGACCACCGCCACGCCGCCTTGGCCGAGCGGGAGCAGGCGTCTTTCAATTCGCGAATACGTCTTGATCGTTGGCTTGTTGTGCCAGTAGCCCACCACCTTCCGCTGCGCAAAGCTCTTGTCCGCGAGCAGCTGGCCGTCCGCCGAGATCAACGCGAGGCGATAAGTGGTCTTCGCCCCGTCGTCGATGAGCAAGACTATGTTGCCGTTGTTGACCCGCACCGCGCCGATCGCCGGGAAGTGCTGTGTCTGGCCGGTCAGGGCGTACGTCCGTGCGAAGAGGCGGCCGTTGGGGTCCTTTTGGCAGCCGCCTTTGACGCAGCTGGCGACGACTGTGCAGCCGTCCTGCGGGTCGCAGGTCATATCGGCGGCCTCGGCGTTCTTGCACTGGCCCGCGTCGCAGAAATCGCGCGTGCAGACCTTGCCGTCATCACAGTCGCCGGGCTTTTTCCCCAAGCAGCCGGCTCCCTCGCCGCATGTCTTGTGGCCCCAAGCGGATAGGCGCGCCACAAACCCCGATTTTCCAGCCTTCTTCGCCTGTCGTCCCGCTATTAGCGCGGTTGCATCGGACGCTGCGGCGATCCCCGCGCCAGATTCGACGCCGCCCTCGTCCAGGGATGTGAGCCAATGCCGGTTGCCGAGCCCGTCGACGCCCATCACCAGCACATCGGCGCCCGCCTTATCGCCGGCGCGTCCGGTGACCCACCACCGCTGCTTGGCGCCGGCTCCTGTGACGACAACGGCGTTGGGAACGAAAACGCCAGCGGACGACCGTGACCAGGCGAGGCTGCCGTTGTCCCGCGCGCGCGCCAGCCAGTAGTTGGTGCCGCTCTTTCCCTGTCGCCAGCCCGCTAGCGCGACGGTGTTGTCGGCGAGCGTGGCGGCGGCGTTGAAGCCTTGCGCTGTGCTGGATCCGTGGTTTCGCTGCCAGACGACCTTGCCGTCGGCGTCGAGGTGAACGAGCCAGCCGTGCGTCTGGCCCTTGGTGAACGTGGACGATTGGCCGGCCAGCAGCGGTCCCTTGGCGAGCAGGGCCACACCACGAAGCTCGTCGCCGCCACCTTTGCGGTCGATGCGTGTCTTCCACAACACGGCCCCCGACTTGGCGACCCGCATCGCAAGTCCGTCGCGCTCCGAAGCCGTCTCGACCCAGCCAGCCATGGTCACCGCCCCGTCCGGGTGGTGCGCGACACCGAGGGCGTTGTCATCGCCGGCCGCTTCGAAGCGCTTATCGAGCAGCACGTCGCCGGTTGCGCCCAGATGCACGATCCGCACGTCGAGCCCGGTTTTGGCGCCGGTGTCCGCTCCAATCGCGACGAAGCGCGGTCCATCGACCAACGTCGCCGCGTTGGCTCCGACGCGCGGATCTGTCGATTTTGACGCCATGGAATGTGCCCACACCGGTCCACCCAGCGCGTTCACCGCGGCGAATTTCCAGCCCCGAACGGTCGGTTTGGCCTCGTCACCCTTCCACCAGGCGCCGGCCGTGATGATGGTCGCGGTCGATGCCTCGGCGACGGCCTGGAGCGCGACGGACTCGCCGGCGGCCGCGATCGAACGGACGAAGACGCGCGGATACTTGCCGGCCACGCATTTGCCGGACTGGCACGAACTGCCGACCAAACACGGCTGCGCATCGGGACACGGCGCACCATCGGGGCGCGCGGCGCTGATGCACTCGAAGCTCGCGAGGCCTTTGCTCTTGCAGACCGGCTGGACGCAAGCCGAGGAGCTCCCCTTGCACGTCGCCAATGTGCCCGCGAGGCATGTGCCGTTGTTGCAGCTGTCGTTGACCGTGCAGCCGGAGTTGTCGGCGTTGCAGAGACCGCCGTCCTTGGCCGCCGCTTCGAACGAGCAGTAGCCGGTCTTCTTGTCGCAGAGATCGAGCGTGCAGGCATTGCCGTCGCTGCAGGCGCGTGGCTTGGCGACGCAGCCGAGGCTCTTATCGCACGACTCAACGGTGCATGGGTTGGCGTCGTCGCACTTGATCACGTCGCCCATGCAGCCGCCGGATTGGCACCGGTCGGACGTGGTGCAGGCGCTGCCGTCGTCGCACGATTTGCCGTCCTTGGTGGGCTGCTTGGCGCACTTGCCGGAGGTCGGATCACAGACGGAGAGCTTGCATGGCTCGCCCTGCGGCGGCGCGCACTTGATGACCGTCGCCGGGTTGACCTTGCAGGCCGGCTGTTTGCCCGTCTTGTCGCAGTACAGCGTGCCGTTGCATGCGTTGCCGTCTTCCTTCTTGGCGCAGTCGGGGTGGGCGTCGCACTCGCACGTGTTGATGCCGGGCTTGCAGTGACCCTTTGCGCAGCGGTCGCCGTGCGTGCATGGCGTGTTGTCTTCGCACTTGACGACGGTGTTCGTGGCCTCGGCGGCGGGGGCCAGCGCGAACGTGCAGTCGACCGGTTTGCCCTTTGCGTCTTTGCTCCAGCAAGCCTTCTTGGTCAGCTCGGCCGGTGTGGCGATGCACTCGCCCGTCGCGGGGACACACGCGTTTCGTAGACATTGGGTATCCGCGGTCGTCTTGCACACGACCCGTGTCTTCTTGTTGAGCCGACAGTTGCCGACCGACTTGTCGCAAAACAGCGTGCCATTGCAGGCGTTGCCGTCCTCGAACGCGCCGCAATCCGCGTCGACCTGGCATGTGCACGGACCGCTCTTGCCTGCCTCACATTGGCCTTTTGCGCAGGTGTCGCCCACCGAGCACTTGTCACCGTCGTCGCACGCGACCGTCCGCGTCGCCCCGACCGGCAGTTCATAGCTGCACAGCTCCGACCCCTTGGCGCCCTTGTAGCAAGCGCGAACCGTGACTTCGGCAGGCGCCGGTTTGCAGTTGCCCGTTTTTGGATCGCACGCATTCTTCGTGCACGCCGTGTCCTGGCCGGCCTTGCAGATCGTGGCTGTGGCGATGGATACGCGACATTTGCCGGTCGCCTTGTCGCAAAACAGCTTGCCGTTGCATGCGTTTCCGTCCTCGAACTTGGCGCAGCTCGCGTCGGATGTGCACGCGCAGTTGTTGTTGCCGGACGTGCATTGCCCGCCCTTGCAGATGTCGCCCACCGTGCATGGATCACCATCAAAACAGGGCACATCCGTCGCCGCTTTGGGCGCGACGCGGAATGCGCATTTGCTCGTCTTGTCGCAGGCCTTGGTCAGCTCGCGCGGCGTCATGGCGCACGCGCCGGACACCGGAACGCATGCGTTGACGAGGCATCCCTTGTCGGCGCTGGCGTTGCATTGAATCAGCGTCGCCGGGTTGACCTTGCACGCCGGTACAGCGGGCGTCTTGTCGCAAAAGAGCGCGCCGTTGCAGAAGTCGCCGTCCTCGTGGATGCCGCAGTCGGCGTTGGTCTTGCAGCTGCACACATCGATGCCGCCCTTGCACGCGCCCGCGAGGCATGTTTCGGACACGGTGCACTTGTTGCCGTCGTCACAGACCACGGTTGGCGTGGCGCCTCCGGGCGGCGCGACCTCCCACTTGCAGTTGACGAGCGAGGCGTCGCAGCTCAGCGTGAGGTGTTCGACGGGGTGCGGCTTGCAAACACCGGTGCTGGGCACGCACGCCGATTTGCGGCACGCGGTGTCCTTGTTGGTCGCACACTTGACGAGGGACTTCGGGTTTGTCGCGCAGCGGTACGGAATCGTGTCCTTCTTGCAGAAGAGGGTGCCGTTGCAGAGGCTGCCGTCTTCGAGCGATTCGCAGTCCTTGCTCGTCTCGCATTCGCACTCGTCGGCCAGCCCGACGCACGCCCCGCCTTTGCAGAGATCGAGCTGGGTACATGGCTTGCCGTCGTCGCACGCTGCGCCGTCGGGCCCCGGGATCTCGGCGCATTTACCGGTTTTCGGCAGGCATGTATAGACGCGGCAGGGCGAGGTCTTGTCACCGCACGCGACGACCGAACCTGGCTTGATGGCGCAGCGATACGGCGCCTTGGCCTTGTCACAGAAAAGCGTCCCATTGCACGAATTGCCGTCTTCGAGCGGGTCGCAATCGGCTGTTGATCGGCACGCGCACTGGTCGGCGAGGCCCAGGCACTTGCCCTGTTTGCAGAGGTCCACTGCGGTGCACGGGTCGTTGTCGTCGCAGGGACGGCCGTCCGCGGGTTCCGTCGTGCATTTTCCGGCGGCACCGCACGCCGCCCGCAGGCATGGATCTTTGGGATCGTCGCAATCCGCCGCGCTCTTGCAGCCGCCTACGACGCCGTCATCGACGTTGGTGCTGGTGTCGACGGCGCCGGAATCCGACGTCCCTTCGGTGGCTGGATCGTCGCTGCACCCGCCGAAGGTGAACGAAAAAGAAAGCAGCGCAATCAACAGCGGTGACCGTCGTTGCGCCCGGCAGTTCGGGCGTTTGTTCATACCCCATCGTAGCAAAAAAGCGCTCTCGGGGGCCCGAATCGCTCAACGATGAGACCCACGCCCCGCGACATGTCGGATTCTGCGCAAACGTCATGCGATTCGTGTTGCGGCGACGGCTCGATTCGCATAGAAGCAGCGGCGTTGGGTGCGCGCAACGCGTGTCCGACAGGAGGAACCCGGTGCAAATCCGGGACTGGCCCGCAACGGTAATCGGTCGAAGGCGACCGTAAGTCCGGAACTCCTCGGAAGAGCTCGCTCGTTTTTTCCAGCGGCTCTCGTGTGTCCCCCTCGAGGAAAGGGGCGGACAGTGGTCGCTGCACCCTTTGCTGGGTTGCCGCGCGCCTCCGAGAGTTCTCCGTTGTGGCCCCATCGCACCCGCGCCTGGCGGGAACTGGAGCCGCGATCATGAACCACAAACACCCGCTTGGTCGGCACGTCTTGGCGTTGTCAGCGTGGATTTGCCTCGCCACTTTGGCTGTCGCGCCCGGCTGCAGCAGCGAAACCGACGATGACAGCAAGCCCGCCGCAGATGGAGGCGCCGCAGATGGAAGCGCCGCAGATGGAGGCGGCGTCGACGCGGGGACGTCGAGCGATGCGGGATCGTCTACCGATGCGGGCGCCTCCAATGATGCGAGTTCGTCCAGCGATGCGGGCGAGGGCACAGACGCCGGCAAGACCTCATCCGATACGTCAGCTATGGGCGGCGATGCGGGCTCTGCCGGTGCGGGTTCAGCCGGTGCCGATGCAGGCTCGACCGGGCCGAAGCTCCCCTGGAAGGATCACAAGCTGGCCATCGCCGGCGTCTGGGAGAGCAACTTTGGCGGCAACGAGGCGATCGACGACGCGCAATGGGTCACCGGTTTTGGCGCCGGCAAGGTCGTGAAGTTCGACAACGCCAAGAAGTACCTGATCACGCAAAACAGCAAAGACGACAAGTACAACCCCAGCAAATTCAACAAGATTGTCTGGCACAACGGGCCCGGTTCCAAGGACTTCTGGCAGCCGAAGACTTTGTGGTACTGCTGGGTCGCGTTCGGCAAGGAAACCGCCGACCTGGCCGAAGCCTCGACCGCGACCGCCGATTCATCGACGCCGGACAAGTCGGGCTGCGGCAAGTCGTCCTGGACGCGCCTGACGTCGATCGAAACGGTCGGCAACTGGAAGACACCTTTTGGCAGCGAGACCATCAACGAGCAGGCCTGGGGCTTTGGCTGGCTGCGGTTGTTCGAGAACAAGAAGAACTGGGCCATCACGCAGAACCCGGCAGACGCCAAGTACGGCCCGAGCACGTACAACAAGGTCGTCTGGACCGAAGCCAAGGACGGCAAGTGGTTTCACTGCACGGTCGACTTCGGCCTCAAGACGCTCAAAGACGCAAAGGCCTCCGCGAAGACGGCCGACGACAACGACCCCGCCAAGGGCGGCTGCGGCAAGTTCCCTTGGACGCAGATGACGAAGAAGTAGCTACGCTTTTTCGACGCGTCCGTTCGCGTGGCGGGCGAATCGGCCGGACGTGCGGGGATGGACCGGTTCGTCGTTGGGCCAGGGCCAGCCGCCGAAACGGGTGCGGTTGTAGTCGCGATAGGCGGTTTGAATCTCGTCCCACGTGTTCATGACGAAGGGGCCGCGTTGCGCCACGGGTTCGCCGATTGGGCGCCCTTGCAGCACGAGCAGCTCCGCCCCGCCCTTGGGGGCCCTGATCGGGATCGCGGCTTGCGGATGCACGACGACCATGGAGCTGCCCATCACGCTGCGGCTCGCGATCTGCGCACCGGCGCCGCGGAAAACGTAGATGACGCGGTTGACGCCGGCTGGTGCCGGGGGAAGGGTCCAGGTCGCCTCGTCCGCCATCTGCACGCGGTAGATGGCCACGTCGCTGCCCGGCGCTGCAGCCCAGGAGTGCTCGGGAGGTTCAGGTGCCTTCTTCGCGGCGAGCTCGCCGGCGACGATCGTGACCTTGGTGGCGCGCGACTTGGCGTCGTGAAACACGTGGGTCGGGATCTCCTTGGCCCAAAACATTTTGAACGCGGGCGGCACCATCTTGTTGCGGCCCGGCAGGTTGATCCATAGCTGGAAGAACTCGCAGGGGTTGGTCCCGTCCTTGTTGAGCAGGGGGAACATCTCGCTGTGCACGATGCCGCGTCCGGCGGTCATCCACTGCACGTCACCTGGGCCGATCCGCGCCGTCGCGCCGAGGGAGTCGGAGTGGTCGATGTGCCCGCGTCGCACGATGCTGATGGTTTCAAAGCCGCGGTGGGGGTGCTGCGGAAAGCCGGGAACAGCCCGCCCGTGGTACATCCGCCAGCCGTCTTTGCCGGCGAAGTCCATGCCCATTGTGCGGCCGGCCAGCGATGCTGCGGGTCCCAACGCGTCGTTGCCCGCCGGGTACTTGTCGTCGTGATGGACGCAAAACAGGAAGGGATCCAGCGTCTTCCACGGGAACCCAAGCCCGCCGACCGACAGGATTGGATCGGCGATCGGACTGGTTGACCCCGCCTTCGTTGCAGCCTGGTTCGTTGCAGCC
>CAZLMW010000071.1:0-22772 GCA_964560875.1 uncultured Enterobacteriaceae bacterium | reverse complement strand
TTTGATGTCTTCGCGTGTGGCCATCATGTCCTCCGAGTCGCGGGACGATTACCCGTCACTATCGGTATAGCTTGCGGTGGGGACGCGGCAAGCGTCGATATCGACAACAGACCCTTGCCGGCCTGCGCTGCGCGGCACACCATCCGCGCCCGGGAGTTTGCCATGCCCAAACCGCATCATACGCCAGCCGTACCGCAGCCCTACAAGCCCGAGCATAACGTGCGCATCGTGACCGCCGCGTCGCTCTTCGACGGCCACGACGCCGCGATCAACATCATGCGGCGAATCCTGCAGGCGACCGGATGCGAGGTCATTCACCTCGGCCACAACCGCAGCGTCGATACGGTCGTCACCGCGGCGATCCAGGAAGACGCGCAGGGTATCGCAATTTCGTCCTACCAGGGCGGTCACATGGAGTATTTCAAGTACGCCTACGACCTGCTCAACGAGCGCGGGGCAGGGCATATCAAGCTCTTTGGTGGCGGCGGCGGCACGATCATCCCCGAGGAGAAGCACGAGCTCCAAGGCTACGGAATCGCACAGATCTACCACCCCGAAGACGGCCGGCGACTGGGCCTGCAAGGGATGATCAACCACCTCGCCACGTCGTGCGACTGGTCACCGCTGCAGGCGGGGGATGGGGGCGGCGCAGCGGCGATCGGTCTCGAGGCGCTTGGCTCGGCGGACAAATGGACCCGTTGGCGTGCCCTGGCGCGGGCCATCTCGTGGGCGGAAGCGGCGTCGGAGCGTCGCGTCGAACCCAAGCTGTGGGAGTCATGGACGCGCGATATCAGCGGCTTGGCCAAGGCGAGTTCTGCGCCCGTCATCGGCATTACAGGCACCGGGGGCGCCGGAAAATCGTCCCTGGTTGACGAGCTATGCCGGCGCTATTGCGAGGACTTTCCGGAGCACACGGTCGCCGTGCTGAGCGTCGATCCGACCAAGAAACGGACCGGCGGCGCGCTGCTCGGCGACCGAATCCGCATGAACTCGATCGACAACGGCCGCATCTTCATGAGGTCTCTGGCGACGCGCGGGTCGGGTTCGGAGGTCAGCGAGGCGCTCGACGAAGCCATCGCGCTCTGCAAAGCCGCCGGGTGTGACCTCGTCATCGCCGAGACGAGCGGCATTGGCCAGGCGGACAGCTCCATCGTCGACCTGGTCGATGTCGCCATGTACGTCATGACGCCCGAGTTCGGCGCGCAGAGTCAGCTCGAGAAGATCGAGATGATCGATCTCGCCGACCTGGTCGTCGTCAACAAGTTCGACAAGCCGGGCGCCCTCGACGCCGTCCGCGACGTGAAGAAGGCCTATCAACGCGCCCATCAGCGGTTCAGCGAGCCGATCGACGCCATGCCCGTACACGCCGCGATGGCCAGCCAGTTCAACGACCTCGGGTGCAACGCGGTGTACAAGGCGCTGCTCGACGTGATCGGCGCCCGCACCGGCAGAGCCCTGTCTGGACGATTCACCGGCCAGCTGCAAACGGGACTTCCCGACCGTGGGCACCTGATCCCGCCGCGACGCGACCGCTACCTCGCTGAAATCGCCGACGCCGTTCGCGCCTACAAGCGCTGGGCTGACGTTCAAGCGGACGCCGCCGCCGACCTCCAAGCCCTTCGACGTGCCGCGGAGCTCGTTGGAGATGACGGTGCTCTTGGCGCCGCAACGACCGCCGCCACGGACAAGCTGGACGCCGGCTGCAAGGCGCTGCTCGACGAGTGGCCGGACATGGTGCAGCGCTATCGGGGCGAGACGAACAGCTACGTCGTCAGGAACCGAACGATCTCGGTCACCAACCACAAAGAGAGCCTGTCGCAGCAGAAGATCCCCAAGGTGTCTGTGCCGCGGTTCAAGGCGTGGGGCGAGATCCTGCGCTGGCGTCTCCTTGAGAACCTGCCCGGCAGCTTTCCGTTCACAGCGGGCGTGTTTCCGTTCAAGCGCGCCGGTGAAGATCCCACCCGCATGTTCGCCGGCGAAGGCGGCCCATGGCGCACCAACAAGCGCTTTCACTACCTGTCGCGACACAGCAAAGCCAAGCGCCTCTCGACGGCGTTCGATTCGGTGACGCTCTACGGCGAAGATCCCGATCGACGGCCCGACATCTGGGGCAAGGTCGGCAACTCGGGCGTGTCCATCGCGACCGTCGAAGACATGGAGGCGCTCTACGCGGGGTTTGACCTGTGTTCGCCGACAACGTCGGTCTCGATGACCATCAACGGGCCGGCGCCGACGATTCTCGCCTTCTTCTTCAACACCGCGGTTCGCCAGCAGCTGCGGCGCAAGCTCCGCGACGAAGGGAAGCTCGCCATCTCCGAAGCCGATTGCCTGCAGCCCGACGCCGGGGGCAAGAGCTTCGACGAGCTTCGGGCGCTGGTGTCCGACGCCGACTACACCGCGCTGGTCGACGCCACCGTGGCGAAGGTCCGCGGCACCGTGCAGGCCGATATTCTCAAGGAAGACCAGGCGCAGAACACGTGCATCTTCAGCACCGAGTTCGCGCTGCAGATGCAGGGTGACGTGCAGCAGTGGTTCATCGACCACGGCGTGCGCAACTTTTATTCGGTGTCGATCAGCGGCTATCACATCGCCGAAGCCGGCGCGAACCCGATCTCCCAGCTGGCGTTTACGTTGGCCAACGGCTTTACGTTCATCGAGTACTACCGGGCTCGCGGCATGGACGTGGATCGCTTCGCGGGCAACTTCAGCTTCTTCTTCAGCAACGGTATGGACCCCGAATATGCGGTCATCGGCCGGGTCGCGCGGCGCATCTGGGCAGTCGCTCTACGCGAGCTCTACGGTGCCAGTGAACGCGCGCAGAAGCTGAAGTACCACGTGCAGACATCGGGCCGCTCCTTGCACGCCCAGGAGATCGCGTTCAACGACATCCGCACCACACTGCAGGCGCTGCTGGCCATCTACGACAACTGCAACAGCCTGCACACCAACGCGTACGACGAGGCGATCACCACCCCGACCGAAGAGTCGGTTCGCCGGGCGTTGGCGATCCAGCTCATCATCAACAACGAATTCGGTGTCGCGTTCAACGAAAACCCCAACCAGGGGTCGTTCATCATCGACGAGCTCACCGACCTGGTCGAAGAGGCTGTGTTGAGCGAATTCGAGCGCCTCAGCGAGCGTGGCGGCGTGCTCGGCGCGATGGAGCGGATGTACCAGCGGGGCAAGATCCAGGAAGAGAGCCTCTACTACGAGCACCGCAAGCACACCGGTGAGCTGCCGATCATCGGCGTCAACACGTTCACATCACCGCAGGATCCGGCGGGCGAGACGACGATCGAGCTCATCCGCTCAACCGACGAGGAAAAAGCCGACCAGCTCGCGCGCTTGCACGTGTTTCACCAGGCCCATGCCGCACAGGCCGATGCCGCGGTCGACCGGCTCAAAGAGGTCGCCATCGCCGGCGGTAACGTGTTCGCCGAGTTGATGAACGCGACGGAGGTGTTGTCGCTCGGCCAGGTCAGCCGCGCGCTGTACGAAGTTGGCGGTCAGTACCGCCGCAGTATGTAGCCGGGCTCAGCTTCGGCGCCGTCTGCTATCCGCCAAAGTTGATCGCCGCAGCGTCGTCGCCACCGCTCTTGGGCGGCGGCGGGTTGCGGAAGATCGACCACGCGCCGATGCCGATGATCGCCACCGCAAAGAACGCAAGGCCCTTGTCGGGTTCGAACGCCACGCCAACGCCGATCGAGATCAGCACGGCCACGATGAAAGCGGTGCGGACCTTGCCGTCTGATTCGACCGGTGCATCGGCCGCCGCCAGCTCTTCGGCGCCGTGACAGCGCTTGTATTTCTTGCCGCTCCCACAGGGGCACGGGGCGTTTCGCGGCGTGTTCGGATCGATTTCGCTCATGGGTCGTCCTTTCTTGGGTCGTCCTTTCTTGGGTCGTCCTTTCTTGGGGCGTCCTTAAATGCGCGCGCCTCGAGAAATCTGCGCAGGCATCGAAGGCGAGGCTGGAGCGGCGCAGGGGCCGGATTGGGATGCCGCGACGATAGCACAACCCGCGGTTGCTTTGACCGCAGCGCCACGCGGACTACGATCGGGACACAGTGGGAGGCATCCATTGCGCGTTCAATGCGCCAGGTGCAACGAGGGATACGACGTTAACGGCCGGCGCCTCAAGCGCACGAAGCCGACCCCAAGTACGTGCCCCAAATGCAACGCTGCGCTGCTTTTGACCCGTAAGAAGCGGGGCGGCGTGGACGTGTCTCTTGTCGAGGAGCCGACGCCGGAAACGCCCGACTCCGCCTCGCCCCAGTCTCCTCAGCCGGAGCTGCCGCAAGATGACGCAGCCGACGTTGTCCTGACCGACGCCGACATTGTCCTGACCGACGCCGACATTGTCCTGACCGACGCCGACATTGTCCTGACCGACGCCGACGGCGTCGACACCGGGCCAGCCCTTCGCGCGACGGACTTTGTGGTCTCCGATGACCTGCCCGTGCTGCCAGGGGTCGCCGTCGTCGGAACAGAGCTTGGATTTGGGCCCGACCTCCGGGAAAAGACCGACCCCGACACGGGTCCGGTGGCGGGCGTGAACCCGGCGATGGTGTCGCCGGCCTCGATCAGCGGGCAGATTCGTATCTCCGACGACGCCGAGATCCCGGTTGCGGCCGGACGCGAAAAGACGTCGCCTGAGTTTGGCGGCATCTCCGACCAGATGCCGGTCATCCCCGAGTTCTCAGACACCCACCCCGATGCGGGCGACACCGAACAGAACCTCGATCGCGACGCCATCAAGGCCGAGATCGAAAATGTCCGCGCCCAAGCGGCTCGCCACGCTCCGAGCGCACCCACCGCCGCCAAGCCGCGACGCACAACCGGGGCAACCCGCAGCGCCCAACGACGTGGCAGTCGCAACCGGAACAGGCGCGCGACCGGACCAACAAACAAGGCGTTCTTCGACAGTGGCTCCGAGCGCCCAGCCGCCGCCGCAACCAGCGAACGCCGCCCCGACAAGCCGCTGACGTTCGAGCTGCCCGATCCCACGCATAGACAACGCTCCCCAAGCGACGTGCACCAGATGCTGAACGACTTCAGCGTGATGTTTCGGCTCGACAACAAGGCGAAGCGGCGACGTACAACGATGATGGCTGGCGTCAGCGCGTTGGTGGTGATCGGCGCGCTGTCGCTCGTCGCGCTGACCAGCAGCAGCGTCGATGAAGAGGGGCTCGACGAGATCGCTGACGTCGCGGCGTCTCTCACGTTGTATCGCGCCACGGGCACCAGCTACGCCCCGGCCGGCGCCGATCCCGCGGTCGTTGCCCCGCAAGTGCGCGTGTCTCTGCTCGGGGCCGCGCTTACCGGCATCGTCACGCGCGAGATCGAACACAAGCGCAAGGTCGTGCGCCGCAAAGCCGAAGCCGCCGCCGCGCAAGAAGCTGCCGCCGCCCAACGTGCCGAAGAGCAAGCAGCCGCCGCCGCGGCCGCCGCCAAGCAAGCCGCCGTCAAGCCGACCAGGCGCCGCCGTCGCCGTTACCGCCGCAGCCGCAACAAGCGCAGCCGCACCAAGTCCACCAAGTCCACCAAGTCCACCAAGTCCACCAAGTCCACCAAGTCCACCAAGCGGCGTCGGAAGCTCCCCAGCTTCGACTAGTATTCCGTTTCAGCGGTCTTGGTGAGCTCCCGCAGGTCTCTGGATATCCGTGACGATGGCGTCGACGACCTGGTCGGGCGTCTTTCCGTCGACCTTCACGCGCTGCTCGAACTGCCCGTAGAACGTGGCTCTCGATCGATACAGCGCGCGTAGTTTCGCGGCCGCGTCTTCGCCCGCAAGGAGCGGTCGGTCGGTGTGTGCGGCGAGCCTTCGCAACGCCTCTTCTTCGGAAACATCGAGCAGCACGACGTGACCCGTGGCCTGCATCGCCCGCTTTGTGTCGTCGTTGCACAACGCGCCGCCGCCCGTCGCAATCACCTTGCGATCCCCTTCGCTCGCTTGCTGGCAGACCGCCGCCTCGAGCGCTCGGAAAGCGGGCTCTCCATCTTCGGCAAAGATCGCGGCGATCGACTTGCCGGCACGTCGCTCGATCTCGGCGTCGGTGTCCACGACGGCCCATCCGAGCCGTGACGCGAGCATTCGACCGACAGTTGACTTGCCCGCCCCCGAAAAGCCGACCAACACGATGTTGCGCGTGCGCTTGTCCACAAGGATCCCGTTGACTGCGGTGGTTCGCGAGCGTATCCCCGCTCGACATCACGCAACAAGCCGGCCCGACGCCACAAGGATCGCCATGCGCTCGCTCCCCCATTTTGCCATCTCGCCAGCTGTCGTATCCCGGCTCGTCGCCATCACGATGGCCGTTGTGTTCACCGCGTGCGGAGGCGCGCCGCCCAAAACCGTCGCCAAACCCGTGGTCAAAAAGCCCGAGCCCAAGCGGCCTTCGTCGGTTGCCAGCGCCGAGTTCCTTGCCAACTACGCGGGAACCTATCGCTTCCGCCTTGGCAAACCGCGCACATTCTCGATCACCCCGGATGGCAAAGAGGTCCTGTTCCTGCGTTCCGGGGCGCGCTCGTTCGTCAACAACCTGTACGCGTTCGATGTGGCGACCGGCAAAGAGCGCGTCGTCTTGACCGCGCAAGCCGTTCTCAAGGGCGCCGCCGAACACCTCAGCGCCGCAGAGAAGGCCCGTCGTGAGCGCATGCGTCAGACGGCTCGCGGCATCGCTTCGTACCGCCTGAGCAAAGACGGAAAGCGCCTGGTCGTGCCGTTGAGTGGACGGCTCTATGTCGTGGAACGCAGCTCAGGCGGGGTGCAGGAGCTGGCCATGCCTTCGAAAGGGTACGCGCTCGATCCGCAGCTGAGCCCCACCGGCAAACACGTCAGCTACGTCAAGAACGGCGACCTGTACGTGTTCGATCTCGGCCGCAAGAAGGAGCGCCGGCTGACGAAGCACGAAAACACCGACATCGGCCACGGCGCGGCCGAATTCGTCGCCCAGGAAGAGATGCGCCGCCGTCATGGAAACTGGTGGGCACCCGACGGCAAGTCGCTGGTCTACCAGCGCACGGACAACACGGGCGTCGAGAAGCTGCACGTCTACGATCCCGCCCACCCCGAACGCGCCTCACGCGGCACGGCGTATCCGCGTCCCGGCAAGAAGAACGCGGTCGTCACGCTCGGCGTCGTCAGCGTCAAGGGTGGCAAGACCAGGTGGCTGTCCTGGGACCGCGGCAAGTACCCCTACGTCGTCCGCGTTGTGTGGAGCAAACACGGCCCGCTGACCGTGCTCGTCCAGGACCGCCGGCAAAAAAGCATCGCCGTGCTGGAGGCCGACCCGAAGACCGGCAAGACCACGCAGCTGTTCGCCGAAAACGACAAGGAGTGGGTCAATATCGACGCGCAGATGCCCCGCTGGATGGCCAACGAGGACTTCCTGTGGACGACCGAGCGCAACGGCGCCTGGCAGCTGATGCGGCACGGCAAGGACGGCAGCTTGTCCGAAGTGCTCACCAAACCCGACTTCGGTTACCGAAAACTCGCGGGCATCGACGAAAAGCGCGGTGTCGCCTACGTCGTCGCCAGCAAGGATCCCACCGTTTCGCACGTCTGGGAGGTCTCGCTCGACGGCAAAAAGGCGCCCAAACGGCTGTCCGAGGGCGCCGGCCAACACGGGCTCAAGGCGTCATCGTCCGGCGTTCAGCTGCGCTTTGCCAACACGCTCACGGGCGGTTCCACGGTTACGGTCGTGCGCAAAGACGGCAAAGCCGCGGGCGTCATCAAGTCGGTCGCCGAGAAGCCGCGATTCAAGGCCAAGACGGAGTTCCTTGTCGTCGGCAAAGACGGCTACCACGCGCAGGTCTTCCGGCCGCGAAATTTCGACCCCGCTGTGCGCTACCCAGTGATTGTCTACGTCTACGGCGGCCCGCACTGGGCGGTCGTGCAGAAGTCTGGCGCGCGCTGGGCGATGCGGCAATGGATCGCCGACCACGGCTACATCGTCGCATCGTTCGACGGCCGCGGCACGCCTCATCGGGGGCGCAAATGGGAGCGCGCCATCTCCGGCAACTTCATCGCGGCACCGATGGCTGACCAGGTCGCGGCGCTCAAGGCGCTTGGCGGCAAGATCAAGCAGCTGGACCTTGGTCGAGTCGGCATCTTCGGGTGGTCGTTCGGCGGCTATTTCTCGTCGATGGCGGTGATGCGTCGGCCCGATGTCTACAAGTGCGCGGTCGCCGGCGCGCCGGTCGCGGATTGGGGCGATTACGACACCCATTACACCGAGCGCTACATCGGCCTGCCCGCCGAAAACAAGGCCGGTTACGCCGATAGCTCCGTGCTGACGTGGGCCCCCAAGCTGACCCGTCCCCTGCTGGTCGTGCACGGTACCGCGGATGACAATGTCTATTTCACCCACGCGATCCGCATGTCCGACGCGCTGTTTCGCGCCGGAAAACACCACGAATTCCTGCCGCTGACTGGCTTTACGCATATGGTCGCCGACCCCAAGGTCCTCGCGAGCCTCTACGGGCGCATTCTCGGTCACTTCCAGCGCTGTTTGGCAGATGCTGACGGTCCATAGCGCGGAGATTCGAACTGTTCGGGTTCGGGGGGGAGACGGAGGCGACCCGACGGGCATGCTATCTGCATGACTGGAGGTGGGTTCGAATTCGAATGACGCCACTCGTCGGGCGCTCCCTTTGACGATGAGCCGGTCGCACGCGCACAATCGGCCATGGTCTCCCGTCCCTGCAACCCTGTCGGCAAGCTCGCCGTCTTCGCCGCAATCGGCGCTGTCGTGGTCGCCTCCGGGTGTGCTGCGATGACGCGCACCTGGCAGTTCAAGGGCAGTCAGCAGGCCAACAGCACGCTGGAAGTGTCGGTCACCAAGGCATCCGTCGCGCAGAAAGCCGCTACGCTGCACCTCGCCATTCGCAACGTCGGCGATGTCCCGGTCGCCATCGACACAGGACGCTTCTTCCTGAGCTTGCCCGACAAGACGCGCTACCCGGGCGCCGCCAAGGGCTTGAAGCACGCCAAGAAGCGGTTTTTCAACAAGCTCAAGCGGTTTGGGATCGGCAGCGGCGCGGACGCCGACAAGATCGCGCCGGGACGCAAGATCACGTTCTCGGTCATGTTTCAGCAATACGGTCGCGATTTTCGGCGCCACCCTTGGCTGGCCATCGAGCTGACGAGCCTGCGCGTCGATGGACAGCCCGCAAACTTGCCTCCATTGCGTGTCACAGCGCCGCCGGAAGCGCCGATGGGCGAGGACATCTGAATGCTCTGCACGCCGACGATGCCAGCGCGGATAAGGCACGGGCTCGCCGTGGGACGTCTTTCGGGCGCCGTCGTTGCAGTCGCCATCGCAACGGGCGCTCTCTCAGGCTGCGCCATCAACATCAGCGAAATGCGCTCACCGCGGGTGCTTCGTGGCGGCGAGATCAATATCAGTCAGGCCAACCATGTCGTTGTGCCGACGAGCTCGGTCGCTGAGCTCTATAAGCAGGGTGAAGTTGTCGTCGAAGCCGTCGACGAAGGCCGCGATCTCACCGACGGCGAGCGCCACGACCTGACCAAGAGCGCCATCTCGATCGCCCTGTCCAGCCCCGGGTACGGCACCCATCTCGATTTCGCCATCGGCCTCGGCTACCGATTCGACTTCCAGGTGCGCGCCGGCAACGGCATCTACGGAACCGCGCTGCGACGCGGCTTTGATCTCGGCGAAACGACCCACGCCGCGATCGGTTGGCGCGGCGCGTACAACGGCGGGTCGTCGCTCGTGCCGTACCTCGACAACATCAACGGCGCGCTCGCAGTCAGCGACATGAACCGCTACGACAACCAGGTCTTCGGTCACATCGGCATCGAGTTTGGTCAATGGGGCAAGCTGTGGACCGGCGCCAAGTGGATGGCCAGCTGGTTTGACGCCACGATCGGCGGCGATGCGCTGCCGCAACCCGAATCCATCGGCGGACGCGTGGACTACATCGGCGGTTTCGTCGGCGGCGCTGTGGGATTTCGCTGGTTCCACCTGATCGGCGAACTCAACGTGACGCAGGTCAAGAGCGAAGGCATCCGCGCCATCGGCGAGAACATCAACCTCAAGGGTTGGATTGTCGCGGTCACGTGGGGCTTCCAGATCACGATGTAGCGCGAGCCGAGCGACGGGCCAGGCGCTATTTCACGGCGCCTTATTTCTTCGCGCTTTCGAGCTTGCAGTAGTTGGGGAAGCCGGTCAGGTCGCCGCCCTTGTAGAAGCTGTCGGTCAGCGTGTCCCAGCTGTGTTTTTTCAGGTAGGCCATGCCGTAGTTCGGGCCGCCGGGCGGGATCGTGTGGCCGCCGTTGTGGTTGCATGAAAGGACGACGTGGCCGTCCTTGACGAGGTTTTTGATCATGTCCTTGGTGGTGACATCGAAGTTGACGAAGACCCCGGCCTGGTCGCCTGTGCCGCCCCAGTTGAGGAGCACGGGCACTTTCCGCTTGGGTCGCTTGTAGGTGTAGACCTTGGGCCCGGTGCCGCCGCTCCACAACACGGCTGCGGCGAGGAAGGTCGACCGCTTGACCACCAGGTAGCTCGACCACAGCGCACCGGCGGAGAAGCCGGTCGTGTAGACCCGCGTGTTGTCGTAATCGAAGGTGTCATCGAGGCAGTTGAGCATGTCGTCGAAGAACGTGGCGTCCGCGAGCGCTGTGTTGTCGCTCGTCCAGCCCCATCCGGTGATGCTTCCGGCGCCCTGGGGGACCGCCACGTAGACGTTGAGCTCGTTGGCGTGAAACTGCGCGCCCATCGCCTTGCCGAAGTTGTTCTTGTTGTCGCCGAGGCCGTGCCACATGAACAGCAGGCCGGGCTTCTTGTTGCCCTTGGTGGTCGGCGCGAACAGGTCGAAGACGCGATCTTTGTCCCACGAGAACATCTTGTTGGTGCCGACAACGAGCTTGGGACACTTGCCGCCGCTGTACTTGAACGGCTTGGGCGGACCGGCTTTGGTGGTCCCGGCGTCTTTCGCACCGCTGGCCCCGGCATCGCTTGTTGCGGCCACGTCACCGCCTGTGGACGTGCCGTCCGTTCCGTTGGTCCCGGCATCGACTGCCGGGTTATCGGCGCCGCCGGTGTCATCCCCGCCGCTGCACGCCGCCGTCATGAGCAGGCAAGAGAGCACGGCTGCGAAGCGCAACTTGCTGTGATGAAAACCGTTTGGGGACATCTGGGGCCTCCGCGAGACAGCAAACATGGGACCGCGCTAGCGACGCGCGCGGATGGTTGTGGCCCCCGCGGCTGCCGTCAATACACAGCCGTCAATACACAGCCGTCAATACACGGCCCGTCAATACACGGCCCGTCAATACACGGCCCATCAATACACAGATAGCCCGACCGTAATGCGCCCGGGCAGCTCGCCGTCGTGGCTCTGCGACCATTTCGACAGGCCCCAACGCGCAGTGAAAGCCAATCGCGTCGTGATTTCGACCTGCATCAACGCGCCGAACGAAAACGCGGTTGCATCGAGTTCACGCGTCTTCACGGTCGCGCCGTCGGCCGTTTCCACCCACACGTTCTCGGCCGACATCCCGCCGAACCCGCCGAAATGCAGCCAGCCGATGGTCAGCGGAATCACCTGCAGCTCAAATCGGGGCGCGAACGCGAACACATCGCCCAACCCAGCTTCACCAAAGCCGAACGACAAGCCGCCAACCAGCCCGATCATGTGGTGCGGAAATACGCCGAAAAGCATGTCGAATGCGACGGTGCCGGTGAGCTTGTTGTCACCGATCGGCACCGAGCGGCTGCCACTTTCGATGGAGTAGGTCAGCCCGGTGCGATGCAGAGGCGCCCGGCCGCGTTCCCACATGCCGATGCCCTCGTGGCGCACGATGACGGCGTCCTCTGTGGCCTGGGGGCTGGCCAGGTGCAGCTTCGACAGGGATGTCAGCCTGTAGCTGCCGTTTTCGCCGAGCAGGTGAACGGGGTGATCGGGGTGGACGTCGACGAACCCGTCGTAGCGAGCACCTTCTGTGACCGCCAAGCCGACGCCAATCGCGACCGCGCCCACGACAAGCAGCGCGGCGGCCGCTTTTGCGTCATCGACCTTCGTACCGCTGAACGCTGCCGGCGATGGACCACCCGCAGATGTCGGTACTCCGCCACCATCCGCGCGCGGGACCACGCCCCCCGACGTTGCCGGTGGCGCGTTGATCGGCCGTGAGCGATGCACGAAGAACGGTCGTAGCGGCATCCACGTGGGGTCGCCCCACGCTCCGTAATAGTGCCGGTAATACATCGGCGGAGTCGGCACGGGGCCCTGGCGTCCGGTCGCGCCCGGCGGCGGTCGCGGTGGCGCATTGAGAGGCGGTGCAGGCGGCGGATCGCGGTTGGTCACGAAACGCTGGACCACGCGCAGCTTCTTGGCTCGTTGCTCAGCGGGGAGCTCCATGACGCGGCGTACTTCGCGTTGAGGGATGACGTAACTCGTGGACAAGCAGCCGCTCAGCGCCATGGATGGCACGAGCAGGGCGGCGACGAGCAGCGAGCGAGCGGAGGCGATCATGGGCCGCGAATGTAGCAGATCCGCCCCGGTGAATGTGAAACACGGAGCTTCGCACCGACGCTGGACGGCGGTCGTGACCGGGTAGCAATCACGCCCGCTTGAGCGGGCAGAGGGACGTCGAAAACGACTTGTCGCCGAACTTGCCGAATGTGGCGATCACGTGGTCGGCGTCGCAGACGGTCACTACTCCAGGACCGTACCGGGGATGCCGCACCGGCGCGCCGACCGCGAACAGCAGGCCGCTCGCTGCCTTCTTCGGGGCGGGATCGGGCGGCGCGTCGAGCCAGTCGACGGCGTCGCCGAGCAGCTCAAGAAGAGGGCTTGGCTCGGGTTGAATCCGCAGGGAACCCGGCGACTTGAGCCAGCCGATCTCGATGCGGCGGCACGCGCGGGTCAGCGCGACGAAAAGCAGCCGCCTCTCCTCCGCGAGCTCGTCGGGATCGCGCCACGACGCCGCGATTGGGATCAACCCGTCGTTGGCGCTGACAAGCAACACGCTGTCGTACTCGAGGCCCTTGGACGCGTGGATGGTCAGCACGGCGACGCCCTCGGAAGGGCGGTGGCTGCGCGCACCGTTGGCGACGACTTCGAGCGCTGTGGCGAGGCCTTCCACGTCGGTCGCGTGACTTGCCCGGCACTCGGTCAGCCAGGCTCGCGTGAAAGCGTCCACGTGGGCGCGGTCATCTTCGAACCCGGACCGGGTCGGGACAAGCATGGTGTCGAGGTGCAGCCGTTCGACCAGGGTCTCGGTGTCGACCGCGTCGTGAATCAGCCATTTGGTCAGCTCACCAAGCGCCTCCGTGACCTGCAAGGCGACCTGCAACTGTCCGGCTCTGCGTCCACGTGAGCGGCGACCGATGCGGTGCAGGGTGGCGATCCTGCGCTCCTGGGCCGTCTGCCCCTCGGCCTCAACGAGCCGCTCGACCGTCAGCGTCTTGTCCGCGCACAAGCCAAAGCGCTTGTCGGTCAGGGCGATGCAGAACCCTTCGTCGTCGGCAGGGGCAGCGTCACCCGCGTCCGACACCAAACCCGCGCGCAACAGCGCGACCCACCACGCGAGGACCGGAATCGCCGCGGCACGGTCGGGCGCCTGCTCCGAGATGGCGATGGAAGCCTCGCGCAACGTACTGATGATCGCGGTCAAACAGCGACGTGTGCGGCCGAGAACCGCGATGCGATGGGCGGGCAGACCTTCTTCGAGCAGCTGACGAACGCGCGCCACAATCCAGCGCGCCTGGCCGGGTTCGTCGTGGTGGGGCATCACGGCCATCGGCGGGCCATCGTCACGGTCCGCCACGAGCAGGTCCGCGTCGGAAGGCGGCGCCACGGCTGGACCCGTGTGGGTCAGGATGCGTTGCGCAGCGGTCAGAATCGCGGCTGGACAGCGGTAACTGCGCGGCAGTGAATAGACGGACGCGCCGGTGCGGGCCGCAAAGTCTTCGAAGATGGACGGGCCCGAGCCGCGCCACGAATAGATGATCTGGTTGGGGTCGCCGACGGCGAAGATTCGAGTTTGTGGCCCGCACATGCGCACGGCGAGGTCGAGCTGGTCTGCGTCGCAGTCCTGCAGTTCGTCGATCAGCAGCCAGACAAGTGGCGGCGACAGCGGATGATCACAGAGCAAGCCGTGCGCGTTGTGCACGAGGTCGTCAAAGTCCATCGCGTTGCGGCGCAGCTTCTCGGCGTGGCTCAACTCGGCGAGGCGCACGATGTCGTCGGGCCGCTTCATGACCCCGTGCAGAATTTTGCCGTCGGCGAGCCCGTCCATGCGGCGAGACAGCTGCTTCTTGTGGCGGATCGTCAGCCCGTGCTTGGCGATGAGCCGCCGCCACATGGCGTCGCGCTCCGTTTCGTCCATCACGGTGAAGTCGCGCCTGTACCCGAGTGCCTGCACCGGCAACCGGCGGCTGAGCATCGTGCGCGCGACCGAGTGAAACGTGCCAGCTAGCGTGAGACCGCGCAGCTGTCTGTCCCCCCCGAGTTGTTCAGCAATACGATGCGAGATGGACGCGGCCGCCCGATTGGTGAAAGTGAGCACCGCGAGCTGCTCGGGGCGCACACCGTTGGCGAGCAGCCACATTACTTTCGCGGTCAGAACGGTTGTCTTGCCGCTGCCGACTTGCGCGCGAACAAGGACCGCTGGGTCATCGGCTACGACCGCGCGCCGCTGCCAGTCATCGAGCCCGGACAGGACAAAAGACGGGTCGCCAACAGCGCCCATCGCCGCATCGACGTCGTCTGTCAACGCGTGCATCCCGTGCACTTCTTGGTGACGGAGTTGGCGCAACACAGCTGGTTGCTCGTGCACGACGACGACTTCTTGCAGTCACTGTCGCTGCCCGCGCCACATTCGCCGTCGAAGTTCTTGCAGGCGCCGAAATCGGGGCACCCCGACGAGTTCGCGCATTGCTTGTCGGTCTTGACGATGCACGAGCCGCCCGAGAACGAGCACTTGCCGTCGTCCATGCAGTCCTTGCTCTTCTTGCAGTCGCCATCGCCGCTGATAACGCACGTGCCTGAATCGAATGTACACCATCCCTTTTGATGGCAGAACGCTGCGTTTGTACAATCGATTTGGCCTTTAGCTGCACACTTTCCCTTGACGTGGTGACACAGCCCCCAGTTGTGGCAGACGTTGGCGCCGTTGCAGTCCTTGTCCTTCTTCACGAAGCACGCGTCGTCGGCGTACGTGCAGTGGCCGCGCTGGACACAGTTTTCGGCCTTCTTGCAGTCGTCTGGGCCATTGGCGACGCAGGCCGTATCGTCTTTTCTCCAGCACAAACCGCCGACTTTGCACACCACAGCGGCCGCGCAGTCCTCGTTCTTGCCGACGATGCAGGTCGGTTTTCCCCCGACGTCCTTTTTCGTGCACTTGCCGTCGACCTTGCAGATCTGGCTGAGCGAGCAATCGGCGCTGTTGAGGATGACGCACTTGCCGTCCTTCAGGCTGCACTTGCCCTCTTCTTTGCAGGCCTTTTCGTGTTTGCAGCCCCACGGGACCGTTCCGTCCGCATCGTTTTCCGCGGTGCCGTCGCCGCTGCCGTCCTCGCTCGAACCGCTGCCTTTGCCCGCAAATTCGGGGCTCTCTTCGTCGTCCTCGCCGCCACAGCCGGTCGCGACGAGCGACACCGCCGCGAAGATAGCGACCGTCAATAGCGTCACCGACAGGACAGCTCCTGGGCGGCCGCTGGGTGTCTTTGTGCTGGCGGTGGCTGCGGGCATTGCCGGTCGGAGGAGCATGACAGGTCGGGGGAGCATGGCAGGTCCTGGGCGTGGCGAGCCGCTGTCGTGTGACGGGCTATCGTACTCAACCCGGGCGCGGGAATCGAAGCCCGCAGTGCGCATCGCTACGTCAATTCACAGACGGGTCTCCAGGGACCAGGAATCCGCTGGCCAGCTTGGTGTTGGCCTGCTTTTCGGTGTGCGAGTCGTCGGATTTCATGTCTTCGAGCCGCCGCCGCAGCTTGTGTTGCCTGCGCGCCGAGATTCCCGCCTTCTGTTCGTCGATTTCAACCGCGAGACGCCAGCCCCGCGGCATGTCTACCACCTTGTCGAGCGCTCCCTGCAGCTGGCGGCGCGCATCGGCCGTCGCGAGCCAGTCGGCCATGGCCGGGCTGCCGACGAAGAGCACCAGCTTGTCGCCACGGAACCGCACCTTCTCGACCATGCCCAGGAACGCAGACCCGGCAACAGCCCCGCGCACCAGCCGATCGCAGACCTCGATCCAGCGCTTCGGAAGCTCAGACGCCGGGACGCGGGGCCCCATGACAACGCGCTCCAGCGGTCGATTGACACGCAGCGAGGCTGGCGGAGAGGACCGCTTGAAGAGGTTGCTGAGCGCCCACAGGATCGCCTCTTTGCTGATGGTGAAGTCGCCCACACACGCAGGACACCCGTCGCGGCACGGACAGTCCGTCAGCAAGTCGATGGCGTCGCGCGCCACCTGCTCGGCGAGGTCGAAGCCCGTCGCCGCGAAACCGATTCCGCCCGGATGACTGTCGTAGCAGACGACCGCGGTCGCCGTTTTGCCGTCGGTGCCATCCACGAACTTGAAGCTCGTCCCGCGCAGGTCGAAGCGCTCCGCCATCGTTCGCAGCCGTGCTGTCGACCGCAACGCATGAACCATGCCGCGAACAGCGTCCCGATCCTCGCCTCCGAGCGCTTGCAGCACGTCTTCGGGGACGGTCCACCAGACACCTTCGGTCTCCAGCCGCATGGGCAGCTCCTGGTGGAGCTTCTCGTAGCCGAGGTTTTGGTGGTTGTGAAACTCGAGCATCTTGTAGCCAACGACCGTTTCATCGACCCGGACATCGCCGAAAAACGCGCGCGTGCGTCCCACTTCGCGACGGTCTTGCAACACCATCACGTCGATATTCGTCCGCACATCCGGCTGCGTGTAGTAGTTCACCTCGACCGGGACGACGGTCGCCACGTGCTGCACGAGATCGAGCTCTTCGACGAGGTACTCCTGCCCATCGTGCAGGTAGATCGCGCGGGTGTGGGCCTCTCGATAGACCTGCGGTCGGGTCATCTCGGTCAACGTCACGCCGTCGTAGCGATTGACCACCTTGAAGCGGTCGGGATCGCCGCTGCGCAGGCTGAAGTCGCCGGCTGGAAACGCGCTGCCATGCCAATGCCAGGCCCCGTCGCGCTGCCGCAATTCGCCGCCGTCCTGCAGCACGGAGATGATCTCGGCGAGGTCGGGCCACGTGGCGGCGTCGTCGAGCGTCAACGGCAACTCGGCTGCCGCGCAGCGCACATGGCACATCTGGACGGTCAGGTTGTTCTCGTCGACCACGGCGTGTTCGGCGTTCTGGTCGAGCAGCCACTGCGGATGGTTACCGATGTACTGGTCGATCGGTGACATCGCGAGCATGACCACGGCATGGGCCATCTTGCCCCGCCGACCCGCGCGCCCGATTTGCTGCCAAAAACTCGCGCGCGTGCCCGGAAAGCCGCCCTGGACAACCACCTCGAGCGCGCCGATGTCGATGCCGAGCTCGAGCGCGTTGGTGCTCACGACGCCGAGCAAGCGGCCTTTCAAGAGGTCCTGTTCGACCTTGCGCCGCTCCGCTGGGGTGTAGCCGCCGCGATACGCCGCGATGAGCCCGGATTCATCGTGTCGACCGTCGACTCGGCGCAACCGATCCCGGCACTCCTTGAGCACGATCTCGGTCTCCTTCCGGCTTCGACAAAAGGCTATAGTTTTGCATCGTTGGCGAAGCAAATGTGGCACAAAAGATGCCAATTCTGCGCCGATCCCGCGCCGCGCATCACCACCCGAACGTGTCGGTGTCTGTGGCGAGGTGTCCTCGATGATGGGAGGGAGCCAGAAATGCACGCGTTTGCCAGCCGACGGGCTGCCGTCCTCGTCGATCAGCGAAAACGGCTGGTGGCAGAGCTTTTCGGCGAGCTGCGCGGGGTTGGCGATGGTGGCCGACGAACAGAGGAACTTCGGGTTGCTGCCGTAGTGTCGACAAACGCGCAGCAGGCGCCGCATCAGGTTGGACACATGGGCGCCGAAGCCGCCGCGATAGACGTGCATCTCGTCGATCACGATCCACCGCACATTGCGGAAGATGTGGGCATAGCCCTGCCGACCATGGGCCGGGATCAGCGCCGAGTTGAGCATGTCCGGGTTGGTCAGCACGACGTTGGCGCGCTCACGGATGCGACGACGGGCGCCCGGCGGGGTGTCGCCGTCGTATACGCCGGCATCGATCGGACGGCCCGCCGCGACCTGGAGCTCGTCGGTTAGCCGGAGCAAGGACCGCAGCTGGTCTTGTGCGAGCGCCTTGGTCGGGTACAGCAAGAACGCGCGCGCCGCTGGCTCCCGCATGATCGTGTCGAGGACGGGCAGCAGAAACGCCAGGCTCTTGCCGCTGGCCGTGCCGGTGGTGATGACACACGACTCGCCTGCCCGGGCGCGCTCATACATCTCGGATTGATGAATATAAAGTTGTCGAATGTCTCGTTGGGCGAGGGCTTCGCGAACATGTGGATGCAGATCCGGCGGGATCGGAGCGAAGCGCGCCTCGCGGCCCGGGATGTCCGCTGTGTGGATGATGCGATTGGAGAAGCGGCCGAGGTCGAACATGCTGCGAGCTTAGCCAAACCTGAACAACTGTCCAGTGTTTGCGGGAGAGTTGCTGGATTTCTGAACTTGCGGCGCGCGGGCGAGAAAAACGGCCTTCCCAGAGGGTCAAAATGCCGCCAGATGGCCATAGAGGCCACAAGGACGCGTTCTTTGCCGTCGAAGCTATATCAGTGGGTTAACGCCGAGATCGGCCCTTAGAACGAGCCTGCGGCCAATCTGCCATTTAGCCCGTCTTCTCACCACGTCAGCCGAAGCCCCGGGCCTGAAGGCCCGGGCTCAGTTGAGCAAGCCCGCCTCCGCGGGCTCCGCCGCGAACTCCACCAGCAGCGGCTGCCTACCCACGTTTGTCGGCATCTGGTGCACCCACATGCGCCGCACCGAATCCGCCATGCGGACCGCAACGCCGAGCCCTCGAAGGAGGGCTTGCTCAACTGAGGCCCCGGCTTCAGCCGGGGTCCTTGAGTGACCGGGATTGGGGTTACCCGCCCACGCCGTTGAGCTCGTCCACGACCTTCAAAGCGTCGCCCACGGCGTACCAATCGACCGAGATCATGTTCGGTGTTTTGCCGACTATCTTCGCGCACTTGTTGGCTCGTTGGAGAAGGAACGCATACATATTGGCGTCGCCGAACTCGATTTTGGCCCACGGGTTGGTGAGCGTGTGGTCGAGCTCGAAGAGCCCGTGTTTGAAGGCGGCCTGGTTGAGCTTGCAGGTGAAGTCGTCCTTGGTCTTCGTGCCCCAGTTCGTGCCGTAGATGAAATGCCCGGTCGTGTGGAGCCAGGCTGCGCCGCCACCGCCGCCAGCGAAGAGCACGAGTCGTTTTCCGGACGCGATCATCTCAGCGAGGGTCGGCCACGGCTTGCCCTTGGCCTGGGTGTGCGCGAAGGCGGCGAGCCCCGACTTCTTGAAGGCTTCGATGACGACGGCGCGGCTCGTCTCGTTTTGAAGCCCCATCAGCAGGACCTCGTTTGCGTTGGCATCGAGGAAGGCCTTGATCTCCGCCATCGCGTCGCCGAATGGTTCATTGCCAAGAGCGCAATAGCCGTGACAAAGCAGCAGCTTGCCGTCCTCTTTGTAAACGTCGACATTCAATGCGCGTACGCCGTCGGCCAGCTGCTTGGGGATGGCGTATTGATGGTTCGCGGAGACCTTCGCGTACCCCTTTGTGTAGGCCGCGTGGCTGTTGTGGGTGCGCAGGAACACAACCTCGTCTACACGTTTGGCGCACAAGGTCGTGTGGCCATTGCATTTTTGCGTTTCGCCGATGGTGTCCGTGTTGCCGATAGTGTCCGGGCCGCTGCTCAAGCCGGCTCCATCCGCCGCATCGGCTGTGTCGGTCGCGTCGTTTGGAGCGCCCGCAGAGGCGGCGTTGGCGTCGCTGGAATCGGGGTCCGTGCACCCCAAAACGATCGCCGCGATCGCGGTGAGGCATATCCCAAAAGCGCGTCCAGGATCGAACATGTTGCGAGACTACACGCCCCGTCGATGAACAACGAATGCAGCTCTGATGCGCGTCGCGGGGCCCCCGCGGCCGGGTGCATGGGCGTCTTCTTCGCGGTAGGCTCCGACGCCATGTACGAAAACAAGATCACCAAGACGTTCCGAAACCGCTGGGCGTTGCTGCGTGGCTCGTTTCCGGCCGCCTTTGAGTTCCTCGAACAGCTGGAATCCAAGAGCGCCCCGGTCGTGTGGTTGCACACGTCGAGCAACGGCAGCGTGTACTGGCAGGACGGCTTTCTGCTGCATATCAAGTTCATCGATATCGGCGAGGTCAACACCGGGATTCGCATCACGCCCAACGCCCCGCACATCGTCGATGGCACCCACGATCGCGGTTTTCTGCTGTTTCCAGACGCGACCGAGCGCCTGATTCGCCAGCACGAGGGGTTTCGCTACCGGTGGGCTGTGAACACCGATGGTGACGGCTTCGATCTGCGGCACCCCGCGCCGAGCACGTTCTTTCGTGACCTCGTGGCGCTCGTCGAGCGGATGGGTGCCCAGTACCGCGCAGCGATGAACGCGGAGGCGCTTGAAGCCGAGCTGCACGCGGAGACGCCCCCCGGCCACCGTTCATTGCCCATGGCCACGCCGCCGTCGGGGGCCCGAGTTCCCCGCGACCCGCCCAAGTCCTCCAAACCCGCCAAGTCCACCAAACCGAAATCGAGCGCCTCGAGCCGCAAGGTCTCCGGCAAAGTCGCCGCGCCACTGGTGCAGAAAGACACCCGGCGCGACATCGTGGCCGAGCAGACCAGTCGCACAGGGCGGACGTTGAATCTTCCGACCGTCAGCCCTCCCATGGGTATGCGCCCGTCCCTGGCCCATCCGCAGGTTCGCGAGTCGGCGCGTCCCCTCGACCCGCGGGATACCCAGCGCTTCCTGACGTTCGAGCACCTGGTCGACGCTTACTTCGACTACGGCAACCACATGGACGACGGCGACCCACTGCGCGACTACTTTGCGTCGCGACTGGAAGGGTTGGAGTCGTTGTTTCTGTGTCGGCTGCCTCGCGGCGGACGTGGTGCGCGCGCGGCGTCGTCCGATCGCGGCCAGGTGGTCGAGTTGGCGTGGCGCTGCATCCACCTGCACAACAGCTTGGAGTCGCCGTTCCTGGCGCCGGTGACCGGCCCGAAAGACACGTTGATCCGGGGCCTTTGGGACTCCCACGGCTCGATGTTGGGCACCCCTGTCGAGGAGCTTCGACGCGCTTGCCGCGCCACGTTCCGCAACGCGCTCTTGAAACTCTTCCCCGGCATCAACGACACGGTGGTGGGTGAGGCAGACCTGGTCGAGCTTGGAATCGCCCAGGAGCCGCCCAGTCCCGCGGAGGCAGCCCAATGAACCTACCGATGCGTAGCTGTCCGTACTGCGGCGCCAACACCCTCCGCGAATACTGCGCCGCGGACGGCAGTCAAACGATCGTCGTCGCCCCACCTGACAAGGATCTTCGCGAGTATCGCACCGACGACGTGATCGGCGGCCGCTATCGAATCATCGAGCCCCTCGGCAAAGGCGCCGCGACCGTGGTCTTCGACACCGAACATGTCGGCACCGGTCAGCGCGTCGCGGTCAAGCTGCTGAGCGTCGATCCGACAACCGATGAGGGACGTGTGTCGGTGCAGCGGTTGTTCCGTGAAGCCCGGATCTGCGCGAGCCTCGAACATCCCAACACTGTGCGCGTATTCGACGTCGGACAGGATGTCGGCGGCGCCTTTTACCTCGCCATGCAACGGCTGGTCGGGCAGACCCTCGCCAACGTGCTGCAGAAGAAGCTCATCGCCGACCAGGCCCTCACGCAGGGCGAGACGTTGATGATCGGGTCGCAGATCCTCGACGCCCTGTCAGCCGCCCACGAACGCGGGCTCGTCCACCGCGACCTCAAACCCGCCAACGTGATGCTCTCGATCGATCGTCGCGGGCAACAGTCGGTCAAGGTGCTCGACTTCGGTGTCGCACGCATCGAGAACTCGGCGCTGACCCGGGCGGGCCAATTGCCCGGCGCGCCGCGCTACATGAGCCCCGAGCAGTGCCGCAACAAGAACATCGATGGGCGCAGCGATCTCTACTCGCTGGGTTGTTTGCTCTACGCATGCGTCTGCACGCGGCCACCGTTCGAAGCGCGCGACGCCGTGTCGATCATGCGCAAGCACATCCTCGAAGCGCCGCCAGACCCCCGCGAAGTCGCCCCATCACGGCTCAGTGACCGGTTCGCGGCCTTGATCCTGCGGGCGCTCGAGAAGGACCCCGACAAGCGGTTCCAAAGCGCCGACGAGATGCGGGCCGTAATCGAGCAGTTGCGCGTCGTGCCTCAGAAGGCGGGCGGCCGGCGGCGCATGGACTCCGGCAGCGCCGATCCCGTTACGCAGTCCAAGGTCCTGGCCAAGATGGCTCAGCAAACAAATGACCCTGCGCGGGCCTACGAGTACGCCAAGTCCGCGATGGAGCTGGATCCCAAAAACCTCCAGGCGCGGCAGGTCGCGCGCGAGATGTTGGGACGACTCCGGCGAGGAAGCGGCACGATGCGCAAGATCCCGGCCGTGGACGGCCCGTCGACCGATCTGCCCGCCATCCCGCCGCCGCCTCCCAAGCGATGAATTGCCTACACGGCGTGGCCTGGCTGCTAGTCCCCTGTAATCAAAATAGTCATTGGGAATGCATCTCTGTTCTTGTGATGG
>CAZLMW010000070.1:33913-39952 GCA_964560875.1 uncultured Enterobacteriaceae bacterium | reverse complement strand
TCTTCTTGGCCACCACGCAGTCGTCGCAGCCGTATTTGGCGAACTTGCACTGACTCGCGATGCCGTTGTTGACGTCCGTGTACCCGTCGCCACCCGGTTCACCACCGCCGCCACCGGCCTGGCCAAGCCCCTTTCGACCCCACTCGATGGCCTTGGGCACCTGGTTGTATGGCTGCGTAAACGGACACTTGGGAGGCGACACCTTGTTGTTGTAGTCCGGGCACGCCGACGTGCCGCCCTGGCCGCCGTGGACATGGACACCCTTGCACGTTGTCTGCCCGCCGAGCCCGCCGACCATGTGATCGTCGGCGCCGCACCACGCCTTGCCGATGTCCTTGGCCTTCAGACCGACCTTGCCGGCCGAGCCGTTGACGCCGTTGTCGCCAGCCGAGCCGCTGACTCCTTCGCCTCCGTTGCCGCCGATGAACATGCTCCCGCCGACCCGCAGGCCAGCGCAGTTGCGGACATACATGGCGTAGGAAGACGCGCCGATGGCCTTTGCGTGGGCCCCATGGGCGCGCATGCCGAGCAAAAACGTCGGCGACGCGACACCTTCGCAGCGCACGGTGACCGCGTCGCCGCTGCCCGGAGCGATCCCGACAATGGAGCTCGCGTAGGCCTCCGGATCGCGGACCGCAAAGCCCTTTCCATAGCCGCCCGAGAGCGACACCCCGTCGATCAGCTTGACGTTCTCGAGATACGCGCCGGCGCCGACGAGCACCCACGCCTTCTTCTTCTGCTTGGCGACCGCGAGGGCCTTGTTCAGCGTCAGGACGGGCTTGTCGCGCGTGCCCGGGTTGGTGTCTGTGCCCACCTTCGCGACGAAGATCGACTGGTCGACCATGCCGTCAACGCCGTCGCAGTTGGCGTCGCCGCCACCGGGCGTATCGACCTTGTTCTTGAACTGGCACTCGCAGCCGTCGGCGTGGATGCCGTTGGCGTCGTGAAAGCCCGGCTTGCACTTCAATCCGCACGTCGGCTTGCCGTTTTTCAGGTCGCACGCAGCGAGGCTGTTCGGATCGAGCGGCTTGGGGCACGCGTTGTCACACTTGCCGCAGTGGGCGACGTCGAGGTAGTGGCCGCCCTTGATCCACGTCTCGTCGATCTTGCCGTCGCAGTCGTCATCGGCGCCGTTGCAGGTCTCGCCGGCGGGCTTTTTCGCGTCGCACCAGGGCCCACCGGCCCCCGCACATTGCAGTTTGCCCTTGCACACGCCGAACGGGTTGCTGTTGGTGCACGCAGCGCCGGTTGTGCCTTCGTCGGTCTTGCCATCGCAGTCTTCATCGAGGCCGTTGCAGATCTCGGCGGCGGCAACCGTCGCGTCGCACTTGGCCCACCCGAGCGAACCCTGGCACAGCTGCTTGCCCCAGCACGTGCCGTGGTCATTGGTCCGCGTGCAGTCGCGCTTGTCGCCCTTCTTGTCGGCTGTGCAGGAGCAGTCGCCTTTGCACGTCGGTTTGCTCTGCGGGACGCACGTTCCGTCGTCGCCGAGCTCGTAGCCGTCGTCGCATTTGACCACGACGCAGTGCGGGGGCAGTCCGGTTGGATCACACGCAGATGTGGCGTGCGCGAAGGCCGTGGCGCAGCCGTTGTTGCACGTCCCGCAGTGTTCGTGGGCGATGTACTTGCCGCCGAGCAGCCACGGTTCATCGGTCGTGCCGTCGCAGTCATCATCGACGCCGTTGCACGTCTCCGGCGTGGCGACCTTCGCGTCGCATACCCAGCCCTGCTTGCCCTGGCAGATCGCGTTGCCCGCGCATGACCCGCCGGGCGCGTTGTTCGTGCAGGCCTTGGTCTCGGGCAGCCCGTCGTCGATCGCCCCGTCGCAGTCGTTGTCTTTGCCGTCGCAGATCTCTTCGGTGGCCCCGGGCGCGTCACACAACGTCCAGCCCTGTTCCTTGCAGGTCTGCGTCCCCGAACACGTCGCTGCTTTGCAAGGTCGCTGCTGTCCGAGGTTGGTGGGGCGACAGGTGCAGCTGCCGTTGTCAGGCATGCACACCAGCTCGGTCGCGCCATCTTTCGTCAGCGGCGTGCACGAGAAGCCGGTTGGGCAGCTATCGGTCTGGTCCGGGCCAATTTTGCACGGAACTGCGCAAAAAGAGCCGTCTCCGTCGAGCGCGCGACACCGGCCGCCGAGGCATTCGTGATCTCCGGCGCAGCTCGCGCAGGCGACGGTGGCATCTGGCAGGCATTCGAGGCCGCTTCCGACGTCGACACACGCATAGCCGAGCGGACAACTGCAACCTGCGTCAGCGGGTCCTGAATCAATGCCGCCGGTGATGCTGCCGTTGGCGTCGTTTTCGATCGATGGGCCCGGTACGAGCTGATCGCCAACGCCATCGGCGCCGCATGCGGTCAGGCAACCGGCGGCGAGGAGAGTGACGGCGACGCGCAGGCCGAAACGCCACAATAGGGGGCGCCCGGGCTGGCGACGCCCTGTGGGGGTGGAGAGTCCCATGTATGCAAAAGGTCCTTGGTGCCCGCTCGCTTCAACCATCATATCTTTTGGAACACCGCACATGCACGTAAAGTGCACCGAGCTTGCACCGATGCATGACGCGGCGGGGGTTTGGCCGCCGAAAGGAGCCGATGGGCCGCTTCCGACCACACCGTATGTATCCCGGTGCCTTGTTGGCGCAGGAAGCGTGTACATACCAGGCAAGTTGCGAACTCCTCGCGCAGCTGCGCGGCGATCTCGTGGTGTTGATCCACAGCGATCGCGACTGCAGCAATGTGTTGCCGAAAACGCGCCGCCGGATCTGGGCGGAGCACGAATATAAATTTCTGTGCACCAACCTGACCGAAGACGAAATGGTCACCGGCATGGGCAATCGCAAGCTCCGCCGCGCGATCGAGCTCATCCACGAAGCCTACAAGCCGGAGTTGATCGTCGTGCTGTCGACCTGTCCGACGGTGATGATCGGCGACAACGTCAAGAACGTGGCGCGCAAAGCGGGCAGAGAGCTCGGCATCCGCGTCGTCTCGCAGATCACCCACGGCCTCAAACCCAAGAGCCCCGCCGAGGTCGTCGACAAGCTCTACAAGACGCTCGCCAAGGCCGCAGAGGCCCCATCCGGCGATGTCGGCAAGCGCGTCAACCTCGTGGGCATCGGCATGAACCGCGCGGAACGGCGTGAGATCGAAGCGGTGCTCGGCGCCATGGGGCTGGCGATCAACGTGGTCATCGACGAACGGGCACAGGTCGACGACTTCCTGGCGGTCGGCAACGCCGGGTGGAACGTGCATCCGGGCCCGCACATGCTGCTCGACTTCAGCGAATGGGCCGAAAAACGCCTCGGCGCGCGCAGCATCGAAGTGCCCCTGCCCTACGGCGTCGACGCGACCGATCGGTTCTATCGCCAGATCGCCGACGCCATCGGTATCGATGACGCGACCGCCACCGAAGCGATCGGCGAACGACGAAACCTCGCCTGTGCGGCCCGCGACACCTTCCGCGACCGCATGACCGAACGGTTCGGCGATCGGCGCCCGGCACTCGGGTACAACATCGGGTCTGTCCGCAGCTTCGACCTGCGTCGCATCGCGCTCGAAGAACTTGGCGAGCTGCCGATGATGCATGAGCTCGGCTTCGACGTGCGCCTGTTCATCCAGGGACCGCAACACGAGGCCAACTGGGACCGCACATCCGGGGTGCTCGAAGAACTCGGCGTCGACCTGCCCTTCCTGCTGTTCCCCGATCCCGGCCTGCTCGTTCACTTCCTCGCCGATCCCGCCGAGCGCCCCGACCTGTTTTACGGCGCGCGTTTCCTCGGCGATCAGCTCCTGCAGGTGAATGTGCCGCTCGTTCACCACCGCGACACGCGCATGGGCTACGACGGCGTGGCGGCCAACTGTGCGCTGATGGACGGCGCGCTCACATCCCGTTTCTTCGAACACTTCGACGAAGAGGTGGTCACGGCGGGCGGCACCGAGCTGCTCGACGAGATGCGCAGCCAGGGCAAAGGCGGTGGTCCCGGCAACGGCCGTGGCGCGACGATCGCGACAAAACAGCTCGGCGTGGGGCGACGTGATGGCTGAACTGACGCTCGACGACCTTGTCATCAAGGCGTCCAGTCATACCCCGTTTTTCGGTGTGTACCTGGCGAGCCACGGCATCATCGACTCGATGTGCATGTGCCACGCGTCGGTCGGCTGCAAGGTCAAGACGCAGTACCACCTCGTTGACCACGACGGCATCGAAGACGCGCACAACCGACGGCGCTACTCGCAGTTCATCGACGAAGACCTGATCCAGGGCAGCACCGACCAGCTCGAAGACGAAATCCGGGCCTGGCAAGCGCGCCGCAACTCGCAGCTTGTGATCATCGACGGGTCCACGCCGATTTCGCTGCAAGCGCAGCCGATGAAGCCGGTCATCAAGCGCATGGAAGAGGTCACCGGCGTCGATGTGGTCCATGTCGACACCCGCAACTACGACGATGACCTGTACGCCGGCTGGGCGCAGACAATCGGCACGCTCTTGCGCCGCCAGGAGTGGCCCGATGAGTCCGACGCCAACGCCGACGAGGTCTCGGTGCTCGGCTACCCATTTGACCGTTATGAGTCCGACAACACCGCCAATGTCGCGGAGATCCGGCGCCTGCTCTGGGCGCTTGGCTTCAAGGCGAAGGCCATCGCGTTTGCGGGAGAGCGCTACGAGGACTTCCAGCAAGTCGTCGATGCCCGCGGTCATATCCTGCTGCCCTATGCCCACAGCCAGGCGAAGGTGCTGCGCAAACTCAAACGCACGCAGTTGAAGACCGGCCTGCCCATGTCGCTCGCCGGCACCAAGTCGTGGCTCACAGCGGTTGGCGAGCACCTCGGCGTCTCCGAAGCGCGTGTCCAAGCCGTCATCAGCCGCGAGACCCAGCGGATCAAGCGCTCATTTGAGCTCGCTCACCGCAAGCTGCGCGGCAAGAAGTTCGCCGTGTTCGCCGAAGCCCCTCGTGCCGCGGGTCTGATCGCCACAATGATGGAGGTCGGCATGGTGCCGGTCACGGTAGGCGTGCTCCACTTCAGCCTCGGCGGGCGGGACGCGGTGCAAAAGGCGCTGCGAGAACACCACGGCATCGAGCTGCCGGGCTTCGTCAAGTGGGTCGAGGACCCGACACCCGCCCAGGTGATCGCGCTCGGCAAGGCCGCATCAAGCCGTCCGCGAGAAGGTCGTAAGGAAGCTAACGACCTTTGCAGCGAACATGAGGGCGCCCCCGATGTCGTCGGGTTCGAACACGCCGACGTCGCGATCGGCACGACCATCGAGCGCGAACATCTCGCGGCTGCAAACGTGCCCTGGGTCGAGTTCGGCTTTCCCAGCGAAAACCACCATTGCCTGTTTCCGTCGCCGTGGCTCGGATTCAACGGCGCGCTCCACGTGCTGCAACGCGTGATGGAAGCGCTCGAAAAAGCCTGACGCTTTCCCGGGCCGGTGCGCGGTGGTATTTTGCCTACATCCACGATCCCCAAAGGACCGCTCCGATTCGGAAGGAGGCGCCATGGCCACTGCTGTAATCGACCGTGAAGGACGCATCAGCGTGCCTGCAGACGTCTTGCGCCAGCTCGGTGTCAAAGCTGGCGACCGTCTGCATTTCACGATTGGAGCCAACGGCGCCGTGCACGTCTCGGGCGAAAACGTCGACCTCCGTCAGCTTCGCGGCTCGGTGCGACCGCGGCGGCGCGACATTACGGTCAGCGGCATGAACGCGGCGATTCGCATCCCGGAAAAGCCCGAATGATTGGTATCGATACCTCGGTCCTTGTCCGCTATCTCGTCATCGACAACGAGGACGAAAGCCAGCGTGCCGCGTCGCTCATCGACGGCGCCGCGAGCCGGGGCGAACCGCTTTTTGTGCCCCACCTCGTGCTCGCCGAAGCCGCAGCGGTTCTCGAACGCGCCTACGCGGTACCTCGCAGCGAAGTTGCGATGCTGCTCAAGGGCCTGGTCGCCTCCCGGCAGGTCCACATCGAGGCGCCGGCCATCATCAATCGGGCGATCGTTGGCTACGAACGAGGCCGCGGCGACCTCGCGGACTACTTGATTCG
>CAZLMW010000070.1:27825-33813 GCA_964560875.1 uncultured Enterobacteriaceae bacterium | reverse complement strand
CCGGCCTTGTCGAGCTTTTCAAGCAGCCAATCGGGGACCACGATGCCGGGCACCTCGTTGTGCAGGCGGAGCGCGAGTCGATGGCTCGTCAACGGCCAGACCGCGACCAGGATCGGGATCGGTGATTGGCCGCCGAGTCGATCCATGAACCGCTCCCAGTGACTCCAGTCGAAGAACACCTGGGTCATGGCGAAGTGCGCGCCGGCTTCGACCTTGCTGAGGAAGCGCTCGACCTCGAGGTCGAGGTTGTCGTGGGCCGGGTTGACCGCGACGCCGATCCGGAAGTTGGGCGGGGTGCCGATCGCGTTGCCGTAGCAGTCGATGCCGCGGTTGAGCTGCGCGATGTACTCCACCATGCCGATCGAATCGGTCTGGTAGACATCGTGTCCGCGGGGTTCGCCGGCGACGACAGATGGGTCGCCCGTGATGACGAGCACGTTGCGGATCCCGACGGCCCAGGCGCCGAGCAGGTTGCCTTCGATGCCCATCTTGGACGCGTCGCGCGGCGTGTAGTGCGGCACCGTTTCAAGGCCGATGCCCTCGATCATCGACGACATCCAGAGCGCGTCCATGTGCAGGCGTGCCATGGGGTTGGAGTTGACGTCGACGACATCGACGAGCCCGGATTCGCGGAAAGCCTGGCACGCATCGAGGATCATCTGTGGGTTGGTGCCCTTGGGCGGATCGACCTGCATCGACACCACGAACTCGCCCGCGTCGAGCATGGTCCCGAGGCGGCCGGTGACGCGTTCGATCGTCGAGACGTCGCCGGTTGTCTGCGCGGGTGGTGCGACGACGCGGACCGTTTCTTCCTTGGCCGTCCAGCTCTTGACGGCTTCGGCCATGGCCTGGATATGCGCCGGGGTCGTACCGCAGCAACCGCCCACGATCCGCGCACCGCGTTTGACCGCCTCCCGCGCGAACCAGGCGAAGTATTCCGCCGAGCTGTCGGGGTAGATGAACCGTCCCGCTTCGACGCGTGGCAGGCCCGAGTTGGGCTGAATGGCGAGCCGAGAGCCGTCCAGGGTCGCTGCCATGAGCGACACCGCGTCGAGCATCTCGCCGGGGCCGAGCGTGCAGTTCGCGCCAACGGCCACGCACCCGAGCGCATCGAGCCGCTGGAAGGCCTCGGTGGCCCAACGCGGCAGCACTTTCTCCTCACCGGTCCAATTGTCGACCGCGGGGAACGTGATCTGCGCGACGATGGGCAGATCGGTCACCGATCGCACGGCGCGCACGGCCTGTTCAAGCTCCCAGGCCCAGGGAAAGGTCTCGAGGATGAAGAGATCCACGCCGCGTTCATCGAGCGCGATGGCCTGCTCGCGGAAGATCTCGAAGAGCTCATCGCCCTGCTCGTCCGTCCGCTTCAGACGCATCCCGGTGGGCCCGATGGAGCCGGCGATAAAGACGTCGGTGCCCGCGATTTCACGCGCCTCGCGGGCCAGCTTCACGGCCTTGGCGTTGATCTCGATGGTGCGGTCTTGCAGCCCGAAGCGCGCGAGCTTGGCGCGGTTGGCGCCGAAGCTATTGGTTTCGATGATGCGGGCGCCCGCCTGGATGAAGCGCAGGTGGATGCTGAGCACCTTCGCGCTGTGGGTCAGGCAGAGCTCGTCGACGCACCGGATCGGCCCTTCGACGACCTGGTGGCACATCGAGCCCATGCCCCCGTCAGCGACGAGTACACCGGCGTTGAGCGCGTCGACAAAACGAGTCATGCAAGGCCTCCAACTCGCCTCATACCCGCGCTCGCGATCGCTGGCAACTTGCAACGTGGCGGCGGCAGAACCGATCCGCGCACGTCAGCGGTAAACAGCGCGATTGGGCGGGCCGTCAAGCCGGGGGGACAGGCACGAGGATCTCGTCGGAGTCGTCGAGGCCATCCCCGGTCCGTACCGCAGCGCGCAATCGAGCGATGATCTCCGGGCGGAGCTGCTGGGGGGCGATGACCGCATCGAGTGAGCCTACCTCCACCGCGCGCTCGACGGTGTGAATCGCGTCGAACTCGGCGGCCACCTCGCCACGCTTTTCGAGCACGACATCGGCGAACAACGACTGCAGGGCTTCACGGTGGCGGGGCTGGTCTGCGCTGCCGATGGTCTTGAGCTCGGCGCGCGCGCTGACGATGCGCGGATCGGCTTCGGCCCGGCGCTTCACATCGCGCGGGAAGACGACGGCCGCCGCGGGCGCACCACCGATCACGGACGCATGGGTGCCGGTCAGGGCAAGCGCGACGAGGCCGCCGTTGAGCGCCTTGCTGAACACGACATACGCCCCGCCGTGGTAGCGCCCGATGACGACAAAGACGATGGGGCCGTCGAAGTTGACAACGGCGCGCCCGATCTCGGCGCCGTATTCGAGCTGGAGCGCGCGCAGGGAATCGGGGCTGCCGTCAAAGCCGCTGAGGTTGGCGAGCACCACCACGGGACGGTTGCCGCTCGCGGCGTTGATGGCCCGCGCGACCTTTTTGCTGCTGTGCGGAAAGAGCGTTCCGCCCGTCCAGGTATCCGGACCATCGGTGGGGACGCGGCCACGGCGTGGGATCGGGCGTGATTCGAAGCCAACGAGGCAGACCGGGAAGCCGCCGATGTGGGCGTCCCAGATGACCGATGTCTCGCCCGCGGGCATGCCGGCGAATCGTTCGAGGTGCCCACCGTCGTAATCGATGACGGCGCCCATGACAGCGCGGATGGCGAATGGGCGTTTGCGACCGGGGTTGGCGACGGCGTCAAAGATCTCGCCGATCGTCGCGAACTCGCTGGCGGCGCCGCTGGCGGAATCCTCAGCGGGATAACGAGCTGCGCACACGTCGCGCTGGTCGCTGTCGTTGGTCGGCAGCTGACGCGGGGCGGTTTCGCCGGGTGCCACGTAGCTGAAGCGGTAGTGGTCCATCAACAGGGCGTAGGCTTCCCCGAGGTCGGCGGCGTACAGCTGCGCCTGTCCGTTCGGTCCCATCACGCGCTCGAACCCGCCGATTCCCCGCTCGTCTTCGGCGGCGACGGAGCCGGAGATCTCGAGCGCTTTCTTGCCGGTGAGCACCAACGAGCCGTCGGCGGTCATGATGAGCAGCCCGCGCGTGTGCATGAGCATCGTCGCTTCGGCGTTCCAGTAGCTCTGCGCGCCGACGTTGACGCCGCACACGATGACGTGGACCGCGCCCCTTGCCTGGGTGAATTCGACCAGCGCGCGCAAGACGCGAGCGGTCCAATCGAGGTTTTCGGTGCCGCTGTCCATCGCGATCTTGGCGCCGGCGCTGATCGACACCCACTCGACCGGAATGCCCTGTTCACGAGCAAGTTCAAGGGCGCCGATTACACGGCGACATTCCGGCTCTGCGAGCGCGCACATCGAGCGGGTCGGATCGGCGGCGATGAGGACACGACGCAGGCCTTCGGGATGTTTCGCGGTCACGTTTTCGATGACGCCAACGACAACGGCCGCCGTGTTTCGACCGGGTGCGCGCCGCACGGGATGCAGGTCGCAGCCGTCGCCAGCGAGGTCGTATTCGTCGAACCGGCCCTTCGCGAGATCGGGATGGGTGGGGGGGCCGCCGGCGCGGTCGCCGCACAAGGTCCGTACGAGCTCGTAGGGATAGACCATGCCCAGGCGTCGAGCGCGAACCACGTTGAGCTCATAGTCGCTCATCGCCCGTACGGCGCGAGGCAGCGGTTTGTGCATGGTGATCGCGAGCCGGTGACGACCGGGACGACCGATGACGATGGCGCGGTCGACCAGCCCTTCCGGGGTATGCAGATGGCAGCGCACGACGACTTTTTCGAGCCCCAGGCCCTCGGTTGGGCTCTCGAGGCGCGCAGCCACAGCGGCCACGCCCGCGACCGACAACCGCACGGGCTCGCGGACGTAAATGACCATCCGGTTCCAGTGATAACGGCTGCGCCGACTGGTCGAAAACTGCGCCTGGCGGAGCACGCGAAGGCCCTCGTAGTAGGCGCGCTCGAGCTCCCACAGCGCGTCTTGCCCGGCGCGGGAGATGCGTCGGGGTCGCCGTCCGCTATCCGCTGCGCTGGTCACTCCGCCGTCGTCTTTGCGGGGATCGTCGTCGGCCAGCAGGTCGGGAATGGAACGAACGCCGGCGTAGACAAAGATGCGCTCGTCGCGCGCGTTGCTGCGGGCCTTGCCGCGGAAGGCAAACACCGGCCCGGCGGCGTCGATGCGGGTCAAGTCGAACGCGGAGAGTCGCTCGATCTCGAAGCGTGACGCGTATTCGGGGTGGATGTCGCGCAGCAGCGAACGTTCCGCGAAGCCGTGTGCGCTGCCGGTATGTCCGTTGGTCGCGACGGTCCACGTACGAACACGGACGCCGTTTCCGTTGAGCCAGGTGACCGTGACGCGTTGGGCCCCGATCCGAGCGCCGGCCTGCGTCGCCACGGCCTGGAGCTCGGATTCCTCCACATCGGTGCGGCGGCCGGCCAACATCACGTCGACCTCACGCGCGCCGGGTCCTTCCAAGTGCCCTGCGATCGCGTCAAAGAGAGGACGGAGCTCGCCTCCGGGGCACACGATGGCGGCCAAATTGCGTCCCGCGGTTTCGTCGCGGCGTTGGATCACGACGTGCATTACCAGCGTGCCGCTGGGGCCGTCGCCGATGTGCTCGGTGCCTTGCATGGTGACGTTCTCGTCGCCGAATGTGCGCCGCAAGATGACCTCGGTGACCGCGGCGGTCACCCTTCTTGGCGTTGCCGCGGTGTCGTGCGGGTCAATCCGTTCGAGCAGCAGCGGGACGAGCGATTCGGGGGCCCGGGACAGCCGGCCGATGGTGACGCGCGCGTCGTTTTCATCGCCGGTGCGGATCGCATCGAGCTCGCGGTCGAGGCCTGTCTCCACCTCTTTGCGGCGGCGCATGTAGCGGGGCTGCAGGAAGAGCAGGTATTCGGCCTGGCGCGCGTTGTCGGCGACATAGCGGTGACGCGGATTGGCCGACCGGGCGACGCGATCCAGGATGTCTTGCAGCCCGGGCAGGTGACCAACATCGACCCCGGCTTCGTGCAATGAAATCGCCGCCCGCAGCAGCAGCGAACAGAGCTGATGACGCCGCTCGGGATGAGCCTGGCCAATCCGCATCCGCCACAGCGCCTCGTGGCGATCGCCTTCATCCATCGACGCCGAGTCACCGTACCAGCGCAACGCCCGCTGCATCGGCGCCTCGATCGCCTCGGGGACGCCATCGGGGCCCTCACGGTGGCGACGGCAGGCCTCGAAGAACAAGGAGTGCGCGCTGATCGGAGCGCCACGGGCGACGCGCCGGACATGCTGCAACCCGTCGGACCGATTGGGGCGCTCGCCGTTCGACGCGGTCTCGACGTCGCGGTCAAAGAGCGCCTCGATGTCGGCGAAGCACTCCAGCAGACGGACCAGGGGCAGCCATCGGTGCGGATAGCGGAGCTGCGAAAACGACAGGTCGGTGCCCATCACCGCGAGCAGTCCAGCCGAGAAGCGTTCGGTTACATCGTGGCCCAGCAAGACGGACTGCAGCGCTTCGACAAGCTCGTTGACGACCGCGCTGGCATCGGCATCGGATGGGCCGTCGAGCGCTTGAATGGAGGCCAGGTCGGGTCGGCCGGCGACAAAGATGCTCTGAACAGCGCTGACTTCGGGCTGCGGCCATGCCACGCCCGTGTCGGTAGCGTCCGCTTGGTCTTCGGCGTCGATAACGATCAACACCTGCCCGGCGAGCACTTGCTGGTTGGCCCCGCAGCGGACCTCGCGCACCACGCCCGAATCGAGCGCGTGAACAGGCATCTCGAGCTTCATCGCCTCGAGGGTCATCAGGCGGTCGCCCTTGTCCACGCGGTCGCCAACTTGGACGTTCACCTGCACGACGAGCGCCGCGGAAGGAGCCTTGACCGCGCCGCCACTGGCGAGCTCAACGGTGTGCGAGGCGCCATCGATCTCGACGGTGATGCCGTTGCGACCACATGCATAGGCGATGTCGTGCCGCTCCGAACCGATGGCCAACGTGCCGCTGCTGTC
>CAZLMW010000070.1:0-27725 GCA_964560875.1 uncultured Enterobacteriaceae bacterium | reverse complement strand
TCGAGCACCTCGGGTCGGGTCAGCAGGTCGAGCAGCAACGCCTTGTTCGTGGCTCCGTCTTCGATGACCACCTGGAGCTCGTGCAACGCCCGTCGCAGCCGCGCGATGGCCTGTTGGCGGGTGCTGCCGTGGGCGATGACCTTGGCGATCATCGAGTCGAATTCGGCCGCGACTTCCGTGCCTTCCTGCACGCCGCTGTCGACGCGGATGCCCGGGCCACATGGCGGTCGAAAGACCTTCACAAGACCCGGACTTGGGGCGAAGTCGCGCTTGCTGTCCTCGGCGCAGAGGCGAGCCTCGATGGCCCAGCCATGGGTTCGCTGCGCCGCGGCGTCCATGTGGTCGAGGCCGATTCCGCGGGCGACGTCGAGCTGCGCATGGACGAGATCGACGCCCTTGATGAGCTCGGTGATCGGGTGTTCGACCTGCAGCCTCGAGTTCACTTCCAGAAAGTACGCGCGGTCCTCGCGCGGGTCGTAAAGGAACTCGGCGGTGCCGGCGCTTCGGTAGCCGGCTTTGGTGGCCAATCGTGCAGATGATTCGCAGAGATGGCGCGCGGTGGCCGCGGGCAGGATCGGGCTCGGCGTCTCCTCGAGGAGCTTCTGGTTGCGGCGCTGAATCGAACAGTCACGGACACCGAGGGCCCACGCGCGTCCGTCGTGACCGACGATGAGCTGCACCTCGACGTGCCGCGCTCCGCTGACGCATTTTTCAACGAACAGGCCGCCAGCGCCGAACATCTTGCGCACCTCGATTCGGGCTGCGGAAACGGCCCCGAGGAGCTCTTCGGCCCGCACGACCTTGCGAATCCCGCGTCCACCGCCGCCTGCCGACGCCTTGACCATCAGCGGATAGCCCACCCCATCGGCGATGCGCAGGATCGTCTCGTCGTCGTCGCCATCTTCGATCTCCGACCATTCGGCGACCGGAACGCCCACCGATTCGGCGAGTCGCTTGCTGCTTATCTTGTCGCCCAGCAAGGCCATCGAAGCCGAATCGGGGCCGAGGAACGTGATGCCGGCCTGCTCGAGTCGGGCGACAAATTGCGCGTCTTCGGCGACAAACCCCCAACCGGGCCAAACGGCGTCGCATCCGGCCTGCCGGATCGCCGCGATCACCTCGTCGTGGCGCACGTACGCGCCGACCATCGTCCCATCGGCGGCTTCTTGCAGGGCCGGCCCCAGGTGGATCACGCTGTCGGCGAGCTTGGTAAACGGCGCACCGACGTCCGGGTCGGTGACGACGGCGACACACCGAATGTCCGTGCCACGTTCGAGATTGTAGTCCCGCAAGGCGCGGCAAAAACGCACGGCCGCTTCACCTCGATTGAGCACAGCGACGGTCTGAATACTGGTGCCGCCCACGGTGTCGATGGAGTCGGACAGGGCCGCGGGTCGCGATGCGTCAGCCATGGATGCCTCTTGGGGTGCCTCGGGTCGGTTGGGATCGCTCGACAGGTGGGGCGTCGATGCCGGCTCAAGGCTGGATCAACGGGTGTTTGAACCGGCTGGATAAGCGGCCCAGTGCGCCATGGAGGGCCGTCGCTTACCACAGATTCGCTTTGCGTCTGTTCCTGTTGCGATTCCGTGACGAAGAAAATACATGGCGATAAAGCTCTTCGATCCCGACCACTTGGCCGCGCAGTGCCGCGCATTGTCGCGCTTTGCCGTTGTTGCTCGTTGCCCGGTGCATGGCGCGATCGTAGCCTCCGCCGCGCTCACTGTGTGCCTTCTGCTGAAGCTTCGAACGCACTGATTTTGCTCGGTACTCGCGCGCGGCGCTCAGCTGCCGGCCTCGACCGAACGGCACCGGGAGCATGACTCGAGCAGCAACCACCGAGGTCTGATGAACAGCGCGATCGCAGTCTTGGGCATGTTCACACCGCACGCATCGGCGCCCGCCTTTGACCCCGAAAGCATCGCAGCAGCGGTGCATCGCATCCGCGAACCCATCCACGTGGTGCGCGACCCGGCGACCGGACGACTTGGCGTGGCTTTCGAGGGCGACGTCCAGACCCAGCATGGCAGCAACGGCGTGACCCGCTGGCCGCTGATCGCCGCGCTGCCAGCCGCCTTTCCCGAGTGGCTCGGAGATCGTTCGTTTTGCGAGATGCACGGCCTGCGTTTTCCGTACGTCGCCGGCGCCATGGCCAACGGCATCGCCACCACTGACCTCGTGATCGCCATGGCCGGCGCCGGAATGCTCGGTTTCTTCGGCGCGGCGGGGCTCTCGCTGTCACGCGTTACTGCGGAGATCGATCATCTCCGCGCGACCCTTGGAACCGATGGCGCCGCGTGGGGCAGCAACCTCATCCACAGCCCGAATGAACCGGCGCTCGAAGCGGGCATCGTCGATCTGTACCTGCGCAAAGACGTGCGCCGGGTCTCAGCTTCGGCCTACATGTCGCTCAGCCCACACGTTGTGCGCTACGCCGCGACCGGATTGCGCCGTCTCCCCGGTGGCCGGATCGCGCGCCGCAACCACCTGTTCGCCAAGATCTCGAGGCCCGAAGTCGCCCGCCACTTCATGGCCCCACCGCCGCAAACGATCCTCGACGCGTTGGTGCGCGATGGTCTGCTGACCGCCGACGAAGCCACCCTCGCGGCCGAGCTTCCCGTCGCCGAAGACATCATCGTCGAAGCAGATTCCGGGGGACATACGGACAACCGTGCGGCCGCGGCGCTCTTTCCGATCATCGCTTCGTTGCGCGACGACCTGTCCGCCAAACACGGCTACCACCGACCGATTCGGGTGGGACTTGCTGGCGGCATCGGCACCCCCATCTCCGCGGCTTCGGCGTTTGCGATGGGCGCTGCATTCGTGCTCACCGGCTCGGTCAACCAGGGCGCCGTCGAATCGGGACTGTCCGAAGAAGGCCGCAAGATGCTCGCCCAGGCCGGGATGGCCGACGTCGTGATGACCGCCGCGGCCGACATGTTCGAGCTCGGCGTCAAGCTTCAGGTGCTCAAGCGCGGCACGATGTTCGGGGTCCGCGCCAACGGCCTCTACGACGCCTACAGCCAGTACGACGGCTGGGAAGACGTGCCGGCCGCGCGCCGCAAGCAGATCGAAGACAACGTGTTCGCGATGTCGTTCGACGACGTCTGGGAGCGCACTGCGGCTTTTTGGGGCGAGCGCAATCCCGACGAGCTCCAGCGCGGCCAGCAAAACCCCAAGCGCAAGATGGCGCTGTGTTTTCGGTGGTACCTCGGCCTGTCGAGCCGGTGGGCCATCGCGGGCGACTCCAAGCGCAAGATGGACTACCAAATCTGGTGCGGGCCAGCGATGGGCGCCTTCAACGACTGGGTCGCCGGTTCCTTTCTCGACCCGCCCGAAAAACGCGAAGCCGTGCAGATCGCGCGCAACCTGCTTGAAGGCGCCGCAGTCGTCACCCGCGCCCAACAACTGCGCAGCTACGGCGTGCCTGTCCCCGGCGCCGCCTTTCGTTTCGTGCCGCGACCGCTGAGTTGACCAGCAACGACCGAGCTAACCAGCAACGACTGAGCTCGCCAGCGGCGACTGAGCTGGCCACGAACGACTGAGGTAGCGGTAACGACTGGGCTCGGCCCGACCGCGCGCCGCACGAACCCAAACGAACCAAACATCGAGAAGAACGAAAAACAGGAGCTCCCCATGACAAGCACACACAAGCCGCCCATCGCGATCGTTGGCGTCAGCTGCCTGTTTCCCGGCTCGCAAGACGAGCGCGGTTTTTGGCACGACATCCTCGCCGGTCGCGACCTGATCTCCGACGTGCCGGCCCATCACTGGTTGATCGAAGACTTCTACGACCCCGACCCCTCCGCGCCCGACAAGACGTACGCCAAGCGCGGCGGCTTCCTGCCCCACGTCGATTTCGATCCGATGGGATGGGGCGTGCCGCCGAGCATCGTCCCGGCCACCGACACCGCGCAGCTCCTCGCCCTGATTGTCGCGCAGCGCGTCCTCAACGACGCCACCAACGGCCAGTTCTCGGCGATGAACAAGGACGCCATCAGCATCATCCTCGGCGTCACGTCCGCCCAGGAGCTGCTCGGGTCGATGGTCGCGCGCCTGCAGCGGCCGATCTGGGTCAAGTCCTTGCGCGAAGCCGGACTGCCCGAGAGCAAGGTGCAGCAAGCCTGCGACCGCATGTCCAGCCACTACACCCCGTGGCAGGAAGCGACCTTCCCCGGACTGCTCGGCAACGTCGTCGCGGGCCGGATCGCCAACCGGCTCGACCTTGGCGGCACCAACTGCGTTACCGATGCGGCGTGCGCGAGCGCATTCTCGGCCCTGTCGATGGCCTGCGGCGAGCTCTACCTGGGCGACTCAGACCTGGTCGTGACCGGCGGCGTCGACGTCCTCAACGACATCTTCATGTACATGTGCTTCTCGAAGACGCCGGCCCTGTCGCCGACCGGAGATTGCCGGCCGTTTTCGGATCGCGCGGACGGCACGATGCTTGGCGAGGGCCTCGGAATGGTCGCGCTCAAGCGGCTCGAGGACGCCGAACGCGATGGCGACAAGGTCTACGCGGTGCTCCGAGGCATCGGTTCGAGCAGCGACGGCCGCGCCAAGAGCGTCTATGCGCCGCTGCCCGAGGGACAGGCCAAGGCGATGCGTCGCGCCTACGAAAAGGCCGGCTACGGACCCGAAACAGTTGAGCTCGTCGAGGCCCATGGCACCGGCACCAAGGCGGGCGACAAGGCGGAATTCCTGGGCCTCAGGCAGGTCTTCGGGGCGGTGGACGGGCCGCGCCGGCAGTGGTGTTCGCTCGGTTCGGTCAAGTCGCAGATCGGTCACACCAAGGCCGCAGCCGGCGCCGCGGGGCTCTTCAAGGCCGTGATGGCGCTGCATCACAAGGTCTTGCCGCCCACCATCAAGGTCGACCAGGTCAACCCGGGCCTCGATATCGAGACGAGCCCTTTCAACATCAACACCCGCGCTCGCCCGTGGGTTCGTGGCGACGATCATCCGCGCCGCGCTTCGGTCAGCTCGTTCGGCTTTGGTGGCAGCAACTTCCACCTGACGCTCGAAGAGTACGAAGGTCCGGCGCCACGACCCGCGCGCAAACGCACCGCGAACACCGAGCTCGTGGTCTGGTCGGGGGCTGACGGCGCCGCCATCGTCGATCAGTTGCAAGCGCTCAAGGCCAGCGATCTCTCGGCCGCCGGTTCTTTGCGCCACCTCGCGTGGTCGACCGCCGGCTCATTCGACGCATCTGCCGCAGCCCGCCTCGCCATCGTGGCTACCGATGAAGCCGACCTCGCGACAAAACTCGACAAGGCCATTGAGCTGGTCAAGGGCGCCGGAAACGCCGCTGCGTCCAGCCCGATCGGCATCTGGTTCGGCGCGGGCAAGGCCGACGGCAAGACCGCGTTCGTCTTCCCGGGTCAGGGCAGCCAATACCTGCACATGGGTGCCGACGTCGCGATGAACTGGCGAGCCGCGCTGGGTCCGTGGGACACGGCTGCAGGGCTCGACCTCGATGCGGACCAGCGCTTGCACGACGTTGTCTTCGCCGACGCCACGTTCAGCGACGAGGCCAGCGTCGAGCAGCAAAAAACGCTCACCGCTACCCAGTGGGCGCAACCCGCGATCGGCGTCACGTCGCTGTCGTACCTCGAGCTCATGAAAAAGGTCGGCGTCGAGGCCGACTGCACCGCCGGACACAGCTTTGGCGAGGTCACCGCGCTGCACGCCGCCGGGGCGATCGACGCCAAGACGATGCTCCAGGTCGCCCGCAAACGCGGTGAGTTGATGGCCGAAGCCGCCGCCAATCCCGGCGCCATGACCGCCGTCGTCGCCGATATCGACAAAGTGCGCGCCGTCCTTGAAGAGACCGGGATCGACGTGGTCGTCGCCAATCACAACAGCCCCAAGCAGGTCGTGTTGTCCGGCCGCGTCGAGGGGATCGACGCGATCGAAGCCGCCCTGAAGTCGCGCAGGATCCGCGCCCGCCGGCTGCCCGTTGCCACCGCGTTCCACAGCGAGGTCGTCGCGGCCGCGAGCGTTCCGTTCGGCAAATACCTGGCCAAGATCAAGGTAAAGAAGCCGCATACCGAGGTCTGGGCCAACTCCGAAGCCGCCCCCTACGCCGCGAAGCCGGCTGCGATTCGCAAGATCCTCGGCGCGCAGATCAAGCGCCCGGTGCGCTTTGTCGAACAGGTTCAAGCCATGTGGGAAGGCGGTGCCCGCACGTTTGTCGAGGTGGGCCCCGGTTCGGTGCTCAGCGGTCTTGTCGGTCGCATCCTCAAGGGCAAAGAACACGTCGCCGTCGCCCTGGATCGCAAGGGCAAAAACGGCGTCGACAGCCTCCACGAAGCGCTCGGCCAGCTCGTTGCAGCCGGTCTGACGGTCGATCTTCGCGCGCTCTGGGCCGACGTGGAGGTGCCGGTGGATCCCGCCGCGACCGCTCGTCCCAAGCTCGCGATGCCGATCTGTGGCGCCAACTACGGCAAGCCCTACCCGCCCAAGGGCGGCGCCGCAGCCCTGCCCGCCCCCAACCCCGAGCAGGCCCCGCAGGTCGAGGTTCGCGAGGTGGTTAAAGAGGTCGTCAAAGAGGTCCAGGTTCCCGTCGCCGTCCCGACACCCGGCGCAGCACCACAAGCTGGCGGGACGGACGGGTGGATCGCCGCGTACCAGCAGATCCAAACCGAGACCGCCCAGGCGCACACCGCGTGGCAGTCGATGATGACGCAAGCGCAGATGGCGTTCCTCGACAACAGCGAGCGCGCATTCGCCGGCCTTTCCGCTATGGTCACCGGCACCGCGGCTCCGTCTATGCCACTGCAGGCGCGACAATTGTCCGTGCCGGCCATCGCCCCACCCGCCATTCCGGCTCCCGTAGCTGTCGCTCCGGCACCTTTCCCTGTCCCGATAGCGGCGACAGCAACGGATTCGGCGACGGATTCGGCGACGGCGACGGCGACGGCGACAGAGACAGCAGCAGCGACGGCGACGGATTCTGCGACGGAGACGGCAACGGCAACGGCAACGGCAACAGAGACGGCAACTACCGCGGTTTCGGTTGACGTCCAGGCCCTCATGCTCGAAGTCGTGGCCGAAAAGACCGGCTACCCGGCAGAGATGCTTGAGCTGTCGATGGACCTCGAAGCAGACCTTGGCATCGACTCGATCAAGCGCGTTGAGATTCTCGCCGCGGTGACCGAGTCCGCGCCCGGTTTGCCAGAGGTCGACACCACCGCGATGGCCGAGCTCCGCACGCTCGGTGAGATTGTCGACGCCGTCCGCGGCGCCATGCCCCAGACGTCTGCAAGCGCCGTCGCATCAAACACCGGCGCAATGGCGACCGACACATCCGCGACCGCTGGTTCGCCCGCTGTTGATGTGCGTGCGCTGCTGCTCGAGGTCGTGGCCGAAAAGACCGGCTACCCCGCCGAGATGCTCGAAGAATCCATGAGCCTCGAAGCCGACCTCGGCATCGACTCGATCAAGCGCGTCGAGATCCTCGCGTCGATGACCGAGCGCGCTCCCGACGCCCCCGACGTGGACGCCAACGAGATGGCGTCGCTGCAGACGCTCGGCGAGATCATCGAGGCCCTGAGCGGCCAGCACGGAAGCGCTGCTCCCGCCGCTCCGACAGCACCTACAACCGACGCAGGAGCATCGATAACGGCCGCGAGCTCTGACGCCAGCCGCATCGGCCGCTACGCCGTGCGCGCCGTTGCCTCGAAGGCATCCGGCCTCGCGATCGCCGGCATCGGGGCCGCCGACACGTTATGGATCACGGACGATGGTCGCGGTTTTGCGACGGCGCTCGCCACGGAGCTCACCGATCGCGGTTTCCGAGCCAGCGTCACCACGCAGCCGCCCAACGACGCGACCGCTGTCATCGCGCTCGACGGCCTGGCGCTCGTCGATGGCGTGGACGACGCGCTCGCCATTCAAAAACGGGTGTTCACGCACCTGCGGGCCGTCGCCGCGACCATGGCGTCCAAGGGTGGTCTCGCCGTGGTCGTGCAGGACACCGGTGGCGATTTTGGCCTGTCCGGTAGCGACAACGCATGGCTCGGCGGCCTGGCCGGGCTCGCGAAGACCGCCAACCTCGAGTGGCCCGACGCCACGGTGAAAGCCATCGACGTCGCCTGCGCCGGACACACCCGGGCCGGTGTGGCCGCGATGCTCGCCGATGAGCTGCTCGGTGGCGGTGGCGAGCTCGAAGTGGGCTTGTCGCCGGCAGGTCGCGTGACACTCGTTGCGGTCGAGTCGGACGTCGACGGTGCCGCACGGGCGCTGAATCCCGGCGATGTGGTCGTGGTCTCCGGCGGTGCGCGGGGCGTGACCGCTGCAACCGTGATTGCGCTGGCCGAAGCCACGGCACCTCGCCTCGCCTTGTTGGGCCGTACCCAGTTGGGCGATGAACCCGCTTGCTGCGCCGGGATCACCGATGACGCGGGGCTCAAACGTGCGCTGCTCGACGACGCCCGCGCTTCGGGCAAAAAGGTCGCGCCGGCAGAGCTCGGCCGAACCGTCTCTCGGGTGCTCGCCAACCGCGAGATTCGCGCCACCATCGCCGCGATTGAAGCCGCCGGTGGCGAGGCGATGTACATCTCCGTCGATGTCCAGGACGTCGAGGCCGTCAGCGCCGCGATGACCACGGTTCGCGCCACGTGGGGGCCCATCAATGGCCTGATCCACGGCGCCGGCGTGTTGGCCGACAAGCTCATCGCCAACAAGACCGACGCGCAGTGGGACCGCGTTGTCTCGACCAAGATCGGTGGTTTGCGCGCGCTGCTCGCGGCGACGGCGGACGATCCCGTCAAGCTGATCGTGCTCTTTTCGTCGGTCGCCGCGCGCGTCGGCAACAGCGGCCAGTGTGACTACGCGGCAGCCAACGAGATCCTCAACAAGGTCGCTTGGCAGCTCGCGGCGCAGCGGCCAGCGTGCAAGGTCCGGTCGATCGGCTGGGGCCCGTGGCGCGGCGGCATGGTGACCGCGACGCTCGAAGCCCACTTCGAAGCAGCGGGTGTCGCCTTGATACCGCTGGATGTCGGCGCCCGTGCGCTGGTTGACGAGGTGCTCAGCGACGCAGGCGACGACGTGGAATTGGTGATCGGCAGCGCCCCGAAGCGGGCGTCTCTCATCACGACCGATTCCGGGCCAAGCGCTCGCTTCGACGTGCTCGTCAGCGCCGCAAGCCACCCACATCTGGCCGACCACGCCGTTCGCGGTGTTCCCGTGGTGCCCGCGATGCAGGCGGCCGACTGGCTGGCACGAGGAGCTACAGCCACGCGCCCCGATCTCCACCTGGTGCGCCTCCGTGAGCTGCAGGTCCGCAAAGGCATCACCCTCGATGGCTGGCACGGCAGCGGCGACCGCTTCGTGCTCGCGTCCAAGCAGCTCTCCAACAGCGAGGGCGCCGTCATCGGCCTGGAGCTTCGCGACGCCAGCGGAGCCGTCCGCTACACCGCCGAAGCCGAGATGGCCGACGCCCCTCGCGCAGCCAAGCAAGCCTCCTCCGCCCCCGACGGCGAGCCGCGCAAGGCCGATGTGTACGGCGGCGTGCTCTTCCATGGCCCGAGTTTCCAGGTCCTGCGCTCGGTCGCGCACACCGAAGACGGAGTCGTTGCGGAGGTGGTCGGCACCAACATGCTCGACTGGCCGGCCGACAAACGACGGCTCGACGTGGCGCTGCTCGACGGCGCGCTGCAAGCGGCGCTGTTGTGGTCGGAGGTCGCGCTTGGCGGCGCATCGCTGCCCACATCCATTGGCGCGATCGACGTCTACGGCGACATCAACGACGTTCAAGGCCCGCTGCGCTGCGTGCTGCACGGCACGACCGCCGGCAAGACGCGCGGCGTGTCCGAGATCGTGATCAGCGCGGCCGACGGCGCCATCGTCGCCAGCCTCGGCGGCGTGCAAACCCATCTGCTGCCGGCGTCGCGTCCGGCGTCGGCGGATATCCGTGACTGAACCGACCTTCCCGCCGATCGCCATCGTCGGCCGCGCCTGTGTGCTGCCCGGCGCCCTGAGCCCCGAAGACCTGTGGCAGGTCTGCATCGATGGCCGTGACGTGCTCGATGCCGTCGCGCCCGACCGCTGGGGCATCGCCAACCGGCATGTGCTCGGCAGCCCCGACGATCCCCGGGACCGGACCTGGTCGGACCGCGGCGGCTACGTTACGGGTTTTGATGACGTGTTTGACCCGGCCGGCTTCGCGCTCGATGAGGGTCTCGTTCGCTCGCTCGATCCGCTCTTCCAATGGCTCTTGCACACCGGTCGCGCCGCGCTGCAGGACGCCGGTATCAGCGACGTGTCGGCGGCCGGCGCGGTCATCGGCAACCTGTCGTTTCCTTCGTCAGCGATGGCCCGCTACGCCGAAAACACGTGGTTTGCCGACCTGCTCGGCGGCGCCCCCGGTCGCGAAGCCACGCCCGAAGACCGCTTCATGTCCGGCCTGCCCGCCCACCTGCTGGCCCAGGGACTCGGACTCGGCCAGCCCAGCTACGCCATCGATGCGGCGTGTGCTTCATCGCTTTACGCCATCAAGCTCGCCTGCGACGCCCTGCACGACGGCCGCGCCGACGTCATGCTCGCAGGCGCCGTCAATCGAGCCGACGACCTGTTTTTGCACGTTGGATTTTGCGCCCTCAAGGCGTTGTCGCGCACCGGAAGGAGCCGACCATTGCACCGCGGGGCCGACGGCCTCGTTCCCGGCAGCGGCGCTGGCATCGTCGTGCTCAAACGGCTCGCCGACGCACAGCGCGATGGTGACCGGATTCATGGGGTGATCCGCGGCGTCGGACTCGCCAATGACGGCCGCGCCGGTGGCTTGCTCGCGCCGGCCGCCGACGGCCAGGAGCGCGCTGTTCGGGCCGCCTACGTGATGGCCGGGCTCACCGCAGACGATGTCTCGTACATCGAGTGCCACGCGACGGGGACCGCGGTGGGCGACGCCGCGGAGATCGAGAGCACGGGGCGTGTCTTCGCCGGCCGCTCCGACGTTCCGATCGGCTCACTGAAGTCGAACATGGGTCACCTCATCACCGCTGCCGGCGTCGCTGGGCTGCTCAAAGTGCTGGGCGCGTTCGCCAACAAGCGCTTGCCGCCTTCGTTGCATGCGGACGACACGATCGCGGCCCTGGACGGATCACCGTTTCGCGTCGTGCGCGAGGCCGAAGATTGGGGCAGCGACGGCCCTCGTCGAGCCGCGGTCAGCGCGTTCGGCTTCGGCGGCAACAACGCCCACCTGATCGTCGAGTCGTACGACGAATCGGCCGCTTCCCACATCGCCAAAGCCGCGCCTTCAGCCGCGTTGCCGACCGATGACATCGCCATCGTTGGCCTTGGCGCCATCGTGGGCGACGGCACCGACATCACAGACGTGTGGCAGCGCATATCCGACGACGGCGCCGGCTATTCGGGTCGGGCCGACGCGGTTCGAGTCGCGCTCAAGGGCGTCCGTTTCCCGCCTCGCGACCTGCAGGACACGCTCGCGCAACAGCTATTGATGCTGCAAGCCGCACGTGACGCCGTCGCTGATGGACCCGACGTCTCCGGCGACCGCGCCGGCATCTTCGTGGGCATGGGCTGCGATCCCGAGGTCGCTCGTTACGGCGCCCGCTGGCGCGTGCCGGGGTGGGCCAACGACGCCGGCGTGGTCGACGAAGAGTGGATCCGCGACGCGCGCGAAGCGATCGTGCCCGTCCTCGGTTCGGCCGGCGTGCTCGGCACCATGCCCAACATCCCGGCGAACCGGCTCAACATCCAGTTCGACGTCGGCGGCCCCAGCCTGACCGTCTCGTCCGAAGAACTCAGCGGCGTTCGCGCGCTGCAAATCGCCATCCGTCACCTGCGAGCCGGGCAGCTCGACACGGCCGTCGTTGGCGCCGTCGATGCCAGCGTCGAACCCGTACACCGCGCGGCATCCGAGGCGCTCGGCGATACCAGCGACAAGGGTGACGCTGCCGTCGTCTTCGTCCTCAAGCGAGCCGCAGACGCGCAACGCGATGGCGATGTCATCTATGCCCTCTTGCGCGGCGACGCCGACGGTTCGCCGGTTGTATCCGCCGATGCCCTCACCAAACGTTTTGGGCGCGCACACGCCGCCTGGGGCCTCGTGCAGGTTCTCGGCAACGTCCTCGCCTTGAGCCAGGAAGGTGGGTCGCGAGCGGTCGGTCTGTCACTGCAAGGGATGGCCGGGCAGCAAGCCACCGTTGGCCTCGTCGCTCCAAAGCGCCCGACGGCCTTACACCGCCCCGCCAGCGCGGGCGCCGACGCCGGCCCTGTGCTCACAATTCCGGCTCACCCGGCCCCGATCAACCTTCCCGCGTTGCCCGCCCCCGTCCCGGTCGCCATTGCTCCCCTGGTGCCACCCGCAGCCGGCCAGGTCATGCAGCCCGCACCAGCGCTGGTTCCCGTCGTCGCGCCCGAACTCCGGCAAGTGCCCACGGCGCCGCGAGCAGTCGCGTCCAAGCCGACCCCGACACCCATTGCAGCTGGCGCGCCGTTCCATGCGCCGGCCCGTGCGTCCGTCGCCATCGCCGCGGCGGCTCCGCAAGCCAACACCGTGACCCCCATGACACGAACGCCCGTCGCGCCTGCTCCGACTCCGCGGACGCCATCGCATACCACCGGCGTTGCCGCTGTCGTCGCGCGCGCTGCCGCCCACCAAGCCCACGTCGCCGAGCTCCACCGCCAGTTCATGGCCACTCAAGGCGAGGTCCACCGCCGCTTCTTGCACCTCCGCGCCGCAGCCGGCCAGCTCCTGCTCGACGCCCGCGTCCACCCCCCCGAGCTCGCCCTGCAACCCTTTCCGCTCCCAACCGGTCTCGCGCCGCAGCCGCAATCCGCACCCGCCGCCAAACCCGCACCCGCACCCGAACACCGACTCAAACCGCCGGCCACATCCGCACGCGACCCCCTACCCGAACCCGCGCAGGCCACACCGGCACCCGCCGCCGCACCCGCTGTATTCCCCGGCCCCAAGTTCAGTCGCGAGGACCTCCTCGTGCACGCCAGCGGCGCGATCAGCTCCATCTACGGTGACGCGTTCAAAGGCCAGGATGGCTACGAGCGCCAGGTCCGCATGCCCGAGCCGCCGTTGCTGCTCGCCGACCGCGTGATCGGCCTCGACGCCGAACCCGCCACCATGGGCAAAGGCACCATCTGGACCGAAACCGACGTCGTCGACGGCACCTGGCACATGCACGACGGGCGCATGCCTGCGGGCATCATGATCGAGTCCGGCCAGGCTGACCTGATGCTCATCTCGTGGCTCGGCATCGACGCCATCAACCGGGGCGAGCGCGTCTACCGCCTGCTCGGCTGCGACCTGACCTACCACGGCGATCTGCCGCGTCCCGGCGAGACCCTCCGCTACGACATCCACTGCGACGGACACGCCTCGCAAGGCGATATCGGCCTCTTCTTCTTCCACTACGACTGCCGGGTCGGCGACGAGGTCCGCCTCAGCGTCCGTGAAGGCCAGGCCGGGTTCTTCAGCGACGCCGATCTCGCCGCATCCAAGGGCATCCTCTGGACCCCCGAGACCGGCGAAAACACACCCGATCCACGGCTCGATCCGGCGCTGATGCGCTGCACCAAGACGGCTCTCTCCGATGGCGAACTCCAAGCCTGGACCGAAGGCGACGCGCTGGCCTGTTTCGGCCCGGGATTCGAGCGCACCGCGACCCATACCCGCACACCGACCATCGCGGGCGGCAAGATGCGGCTACTCGAAAGAGTGACCGACATTGACCGCGACGGCGGGCCGTGGGGCCGCGGCTACCTGCGCGCCGTCGACACGATCACCCCGGGCGACTGGTTCTTCGACGGCCACTTCAAGAACGACCCCTGCATGCCCGGCACCCTGATGTTCGAGGGCTGCTTGCAGGCGATGGCCGTTTACCTGACCTCGCTCGGCTACACGACTGACAACGACGCGTGGCGCTTTGCCGTGGCGCCCGATGTGACCTACCCCCTGCGCTGCCGGGGCCAGGTGCTTCCGTCGAGCAAAGAGCTCATCTACGAGGTCTTCGTCGACGAGTTCGAATCCGGCCCGTACCCGACCCTGTGGGCCGACATCCTCTGCACGGTGGACGGCCTCAAGGCCTTTCATTGCCGCCGACTCGGCCTGCGCCTTGTGCCCGATTGGCCGCTCGAAGACCGCACATGGGTTCAGCAAACCCGCCCAGCCCTGCCGTGGCCCAAGGTCATCGAGGCATACAAAGAGCGCAAACCCGTGGCCAGCATCGACGGCTTCGACTTCGGCTATCGATCGCTGCTTGCGTGCGCATGGGGCAAACCCAGCCAGGCGTTCGGCCCGATGTACGAGGTCTTCGACGACACCCGCCGCGTCGCGCGGCTGCCGGGACCGCCCTACCACTTCATGAGCCGCGTGACCGAGATCAACGGTGACATCGGCGCTTGCACGTCAGGAGCGGTCGTCGAGCTCGAATACGACGTCCCCGCCGACGCCTGGTATTTCGCCGACAATGGCGCCGCAACCATGCCGTTTTGCGTCTTCCTCGAGGCGGCGCTGCAACCGTGCGGATGGCTCGCGTCGTTCGTTGGCAGCGCGGTGACGACGACCCAGGATCTCTTCTTCCGCAACCTCGACGGCACGGCGACCTGGCACAAGGAGCTCTTGCCCGACTGCGGGACGCTCGCCACACGCGTCAAGATCACCAACGTCAGCCAATCGGGCGGCATGATCATCGAGAGCTTCGACGTCGAATGTCGGCTCGGCGATGAGCTCGTCTACGACATGAAGACGGTGTTCGGGTTCTTCCCTGCCGCCGCGCTGGCCGCCCAAAAAGGCCTGCCGATCAGCGATGTGCAACGCGCTCACCACGACCGCCCCAACGAGATCACCAATGTAAGCGCCGATTACATTGACGCCGACGGCGCCGTAGATCTCGGTCGCCGCGACGCGCCGTGGTTTGACGCCGATGCCAAGCTGCCGACGCCATTTCTTCTCATGCTCGATCGAATCGCCGTGGCCATCCCCGATGGTGGCGACGCCGGGCTCGGCTTGTACCGCGGCGAAAAGGACGTCGATGTCTCCGAGTGGTTCTTCAAGGCCCACTTCTTCCAGGATCCGGTGCAGCCCGGCTCGCTCGGCATCGAGGCGATGATCCACCTGCTGCAGTTCGCCATGCTCCACCAGGGCATGGACGAGGGCATCGAAGGCGCGCGTTTTGAACCCCTCCAGCTCGGCAAGCCGCTGTCGTGGAAGTACCGGGGCCAGGTCCGGCCGCACAACAAGCTCATCGTCAGCACCCTCGAGATCACCGAGAAGGGCCGCGACGACGAGGGCGCTTACGCGATTGCGAAAGCCTCGCTCTGGGTCGATGGGCTGCGGATCTACGAGGCATCCAACCTCGGCATGCGGCTCACCGGTCGTCCTGCCGGCACGCTCGCGGCTCCTTCTCACGACACTGCTTCTCACGACACTGCTTCTCACGATACAGCGACACTCACCGTGGTCGATCCGGCAACCGACGCCTGGCTCGCCGATCACCGCCCGACGTTCACCGTCCCCGCCGTGCCGCTGATGGTGATGGCCGACTGGATCGCCGAGGCCGCCGCAACCGACCACCGTTTCGCCGGACGGACTGTCATCGGCGTTCGCGACGTGGCCGTACAGCGCTGGCTCGCCGTCACAGAACCGACCGCCATCCGTGCGGAGGTTCGCCTTGATCCGCTGGCGCAAGACGTCGCTCGCGTGCGCCTGTTCACCGACGAAGGCGACTTCGCGACCGGCAAGGTGGTCTTCGGCTACGGATTCCCGACTTCACCGGCGGCCGACGGAAGCTTGAAAGGCGACGAACAGGCTGACCCGTACGCATCCGGCGACCTCTTTCACGGCCCGGCCCTGCAGGTGCTCAAGTCGCTCGTCTTCGCGGACACCGGCGCTTCGGCCATCCTCGACGCCAGCGATGACCACCTCGCCGGCCACGCGCTTCATCCACGGCTGCTCGACGGCGCCACGCACGCCATCCCGCACGACCGGTTGAGCCTTTGGTCGGACGCCATCGCCGACGACGTGGTCGCCTACCCCGCGCGCATCGAATCCCTCGACGTTTACGGTCCGGCTCCCACGAGCGGCGATGTGCGTTGCGAAGTGCGCTTCGATGGCACGCTCGGCCCCCGGCTCGTTGCGTTCACGGTCCAGCTCATCGGCGAGTCCGGTGTGTGGTGCTCGTTCCGCCTGGTCGAAGCGCTCTTTCCCAAGGGCCCACTCGGTCGCGCCGACCCGCAATCGCGCCGCGCCTTCTTGCGTGACCGGCGAGCCGTCCATGCGGTCGGCCTCTCCACGACAGACGACGGTATAACGCGCCTCGACCCCAACGACATCGCCATCAGCAGCTGGCTGCCCGGCACCATCACGAGCCTGTACGGCACCGAAAAGCCCGCCGAAATCGCCGCCAAAGAGCACATCGGTCGGCTGCTCCACGTGCATCCCGGGACCGTGCCCGCCGCGGCACCGTTGAACCGTTTCCCGATCGACGTGTCGGCCGACGATGGCTCCGTTGTCGTCCGCAACAGTGGCCCCGAGTCGCTCGATCTGGCGCCAGTCCGCGCGTTCTGGAGCCGGTGGTTCGGCTGCGGACGCTGGCCGGTCGAAGACGTGTACTACGCCCTCATGCAGCGCTTCCTGCGCCGGGTTGTCTTCGAGGATCCCGCCGCTTTCGGCGCGATCACCGGCCGCAGCGCGTTGTATTGCGCCAACCACCAGACCGGCGTCGAGTCGTTGCTCTTTTCAATCCTCGCGTCCGGCCTCGCCGGGGTCCCCACCGTCACGCTCGCCAAGGCCGAACACCGCAAGACGTGGCTGGGCCGCCTGATCGCTCACTGCTTCACGTGGCCGGGTGTAAAGGACCCGGGAATCATCGCGTTTTTCGACCGCAAAGATCGCTCGTCGTTGCCGCGCATCATCGGAGAACTCGAAGCCGAGATGAAGGGTCAAGCCACCGCCAACGGCGCCGCGCCGGGCCTGGGCAAATCGGTGATGGTCCACGTCGAAGGCACCCGGTCGTTCTCCTGCCAGCCGCCCGTCGCCAAGATGAGCAGCGCCTTCATCGACATGGCCCTGCGCGCCAACGCCCCGGTCGTGCCGGTTCGCTTCGTCGGTGGCTTGCCCGTCGACCCGCTGGACGTGCGGACCGAGTTCCCGGTCGGCATGGGCACCCAGGACATCTACATCGGCCGCCCGATCCTGCCGGAAACGCTGGCTGACCTGCCGCTGAAGGAGCGCAAGGCGGTCGTGATCGATGGCATCAACCGGCTGGGGCCTGCCAACAGCGACGAGCGACCCAATCCCGGCGAAACCGCGCTGGATCAGGCCGTCACAGCATGGGCGACCAAGACCGGCGCCGACCCGGCTTATGCCACGCTGCTCCAGACCTTGATCCGCGGCGGTGGATGGCCCGGCGAAACGCTCACCGAGCCGATTCAGCGCATGGTCAACGCAGTCGAAACGGGCACCTTGCAGGTGTCGGACAGCGCCGAAGATGCCTGGTTGGCCGAGCTTGCGAGCCGCCTCTTCGGCCCCAACGGCCCGCGCATCGCCAAATGACGCGATGGGCTCAAACGGCGGTCCTGTTTTGCGGGGAGACGATGGCTGGCAGATTCGCTTAGAAAGCTAACGATCTACACGACACGCGACACCAGAATTTTCAGTGGCCACGTACTAACGCGTCATATGACGATCGGATGCGGAAACGCGCGTCGATGATCCTCGGTACCCACCGCCTCAACGAAGCCCGCGCGGCGATGGTATCCTGCGAACGGATTCAGCTATCGAGGTTGGCATGAAGCGACTGTGGATCGTGGCCGCTACGGCGCTCGCGTTGGGGCTCTGCGGCGGCTGTTCGGGCGGAGATCCGGAGTCTGGGACGTCCAAGACCAGCGCCAATGTCGATGATACGTCGGCGGCAGATGTGCCGGTGACCGACTCGGGCGGCGCGGACAAGGCGTGCGACTGCGACACGGCGAACGATTCGGTCTGTTCGGTGAACACGTGCGACACGGCGACCGGCAAATGCGCGATGCAGCCCCGCAACAACGGCGCGCCCTGCGTCGATGACGATCCCTGCAGCCCCGACGACAAGTGCGAAAACGGCACCTGCAAGGCCGGCAAAGCCAACCTGTGCACCTGCAAAACGAGCGCCGACTGCAAGGGGCAGGAAGACGGCGACCTCTGCAACGGCACACTCTTCTGCAACCTCTCGCTGTTCCCGTACCGGTGCGCGGTGAAGCCGTCGACGGTGATCCACTGCAAGGGCATCGACGAGCCGTGCTCGATCACGACCTGCGAACCCAAGAACGGCACCTGCGAGTCGGTCGACAAACCCGACGGCCTCGCCTGCGACGACGGCAACAAGTGCACCCAGTCCGAGACCTGCACGGCGGGCAAATGCAGCGGCGGCGCGAACACCTGCGCGTGCCAGACCAACGCCGACTGCGATCCGCTCGACGACAGCAACGCCTGCAACGGCGGGTTGTACTGCGACAAGGCCACCAAGCCGGCCAAGTGCGCCGTGAACAAGGCGTCCATCGTCAAGTGCCCGCCGTCCAAGGCCGGCTCATGCACAGTGCTCGCCTGCGACGCCAAGTCCGGGCTCTGCACCCCCAAGGCGGCGCCGACATCGACGGTGTGCGACGACAATGACGCCTGTACCACCAAGGACCACTGCCTCGGCGGCGTGTGCCAGGGCGGCTCGTTCACGTGCACCTGCAAGACCACGGCCGACTGCGCGAAATTCGACGACGGGGACAAGTGCAACGGGACCCTCTACTGCGACAAGGTGGCCGGCAAATGCGCACCCAACCCCGCGAGCCTCATCACGTGCAGCGTCGTGAAAGATTCGGCCTGCGCGAAGTCCGTCTGCAACGCCGCAACGGGCAAATGCGAGCTGCGGGCGCGCGCGGACGTCAAAGAGGTGTGCAAGCCGGACACAACCAAGGTTGGCAGCCCCATCGCCTGCACCTTCGCGGCGAAGAAAAAGGGCGAGAGCGCCGGCGAAGGGCCGTTTCTGTGCGACGACGCAAACGCGTGTAGCAGCGGTGACGTCTGCGAGGGCAAGACCTGCAAGGCCGCGGCGATCACCTGCAAGTGCACGACCAACGCCGACTGCGCCAAAGCCGACGACGGCGACCTGTGCAACGGCGTCTACTACTGCAACAAGTCGCTCAAGGTCGCCGATTGCACGTTCAACCCGGCCAGCAAGGTGTTTTGCAGCAAGAAAGACGACACCGTGTGCCTGAAAGTCGCGTGCGATCCAAAGACAGGCAAGTGCGGGATGCGGCCGCAGAAGCTCGGGCTCGCGTGCGACGACGGCAGCAAGTGCACCACCTCAACGGCGTGCGACGCAACCGGTCAGTGCAGCGGTAAGGCGCTCAAGTGCGACGACAAGGACGTCTGCACGCTCGATGTCTGCCACCCGCTCAAGGGCTGCACCCACGAGTCGAGCAACTGCAAAGACGGCAACGACTGCACGGTGGACGCGTGCGACAGCAAGACCGGCTCCTGTTCGTTCGATCACAGCAAGTCCGTTGGCACGGTGTGCAACGCGGACAACACCGGCTGCACGGTCAATGACCGCTGCGACACCAACGGCAAGTGCATCGCGGGGCCCAAGGTCGTGTGCGACGTGAAAGTGAAGCAGTGCCAGCAAGTCCAGTGCGTCACCCAGGGGCTGCACGGCTTCACATGCGCGCCGCTGGCGACCCCCGATGGCGGCAAGTGCGACGACGGCGACGACTGCACGCTCGCCAGTGTTTGCGTCGGGGGCAAATGCGACGGCAGCGCGTTCGAAGCCTATTTCTATCGGCGCCCAACGCTCGACGCGATCATGCACACCAACCCGAAGTACAAGGCGATCAAGGGGCTCACGGGCAGCTTTGAGAGCGTCGCGGTCCTGCAGGGCGGCATCGTCGGCATGGGCGGCGTTGCATCGACCGGAAAAGGCGCAACAAAGGTCAACTATGCGGCGGTTGCCGTGCTCGACAAGACCGCCAAGGTGCTCGGTGGGGCGTTGCTGCCGCTCAAATCCGCGTCCGCCGATGTGCCAGACATGATCACCCAAAGCGGCATCACGGTGACCGTGATCATCAACAAGGCGCCGGCCAACGGCGACGCGTCGATCATGCTTTTTGGCGGCGACCTGGTGAAGACGAGCTGGCAGGCCGACCTGAAGCCCGCGGCCGGCGGCGAACGTGGCGAAGGGCTCGTGGGTCACAGCGACGGCGGCGTCACAATCGTCGGCCGGACTTTGGCGGCTGGCGGCAAGGCGCTCGTGCGGCGGACCACCGTTTTCGGCGCCGCGAAGTGGACGCGTGTCATCAACACCGCCACGGCGTCAAACCTCAACGCGGTGATCCGCGACGGCAAGTCCCATCTGTTCGCCGCCGGTTCCATCCAGGTCGGCAAAGGCCTTGCCGCGCGAACCCAGGCCTGGATCGCCCGCATGGACGACGCCGGCAAGGTACTTTGGCAGCGCACCTATGCAGGCAAGACGAACCGGGCAATCACCGCCATGACGCGCCTGGCGAGCGGCCGACTGATCGCGATCGGACAGGAAAGCGCGCCGATCCCCAAGGCGCCGATCCACGGCTCATTCATGGCGTTCAGCTCGTTGGGTGACCCAGCCGGCTCCGTCACCAGCCCGATCCCTTCACGCTTCACGGCGATCGCCAAGCGAGCAAGCGGCCACCTGGCGGTCGTGGGCTCGATCAACAGCCCGATCACGCCCAACAGCCTTTACCTGGTCGGGGCGGACACCCTCGGCAACCCGACATGGGCGCGCGCGCCGACAAAAGGCGGGCTGAAAGAGCGGTTGCTCGATGTCGCGATCGATCCGACCGGTGCGCTGTGGGTGGTCGGACAGAGCCGCAAGAAGAACGGTACGACCCAGCCGATCTACGGCCGCACGAACCCATGGGGCGACGCGAGCTGCAAGGAAGCGGGCAAGTGCCTCGGCAAGAAGCACGGGGCCTGCGACGACGGCGTCGCGTGCACCATCGACATGTGCGATGGCGACACCGGCTGCTCGAACAAGTCGTACTCGGGGGTGCTCTGCAAGCCGGGTGGCGACTGCATCACCATCGGTCAATGCAAGGGCAAGACGTGCCTGCCGCTGCCCAGGACCAAGCTCTTTGGCCGGACCGTCAAGGCGAACATGAGCGCCGTCGCGTCGATCGCGCCGCTGGCGGGAGGAGGGATGCTGCTCGCGGGCCGCACCGGGGACTTCGACAACGCATTCGCGCGACTGGACGCGGTGGGCGACGTCATGGCCAGCGCCACGTTGCCCGCCAAACCGCCATCGGGAACGACCAAACCTGGCCTCGGCGCCATCCGAACCGGCAGCCTCAAAGATGGCCGCTATTGGCTGCTCGGCCACAGCGCGAAGGCGACGCAATACCCCGTCCTGCACCTCTGGTGGCTCGATGTCGCAGGCGGCGCTGCCCAGACTTTCCGCGCCCTCGAAACAGCGGACAGCATCGGCCATGACGCGGCCACGCGGCACAACGGCACCGATGTACTGCTTGCCTATTGGGCCAATTCAATGCGAGTCGCAGCAGTGAGCGCCGCTGGAAAGGAGCTGTGGCGCACGGATCCGATCCTTTCAGACGCCCCCAACGGCGTCGCGCGACTTGTCCCGAGTGAGACCGGCGGTGCCATCATCGCCGCCGCGCTCACCGCCGCCAGCGGCCCGGCGGAAGACTTGCTGATCGGCCACGTCACATCGACCGGCAAGCTCGCGTCGGTCAAGACCGTGCCAACCGCGAGCGATCTCGAAGTCACGGGCCTGGTCGCGGCCGGCAAGGATGTCATCGCGACCGGAATGCACACGGTCGGCGGCCGCGTGATGTCGTGGACAGCGCGCGTTTCCGTCGACGGAAAGATCGCCTGGCAACGCATCGGACGCCTCCAGCCAAAGGGCGCAATCTACGGTGGCGCCGCTCTCGTTCCCGGCGGGCTCGTCATCGGCCACCGCGCAGACCCGGGCAAAGTCGGGCGACTCGGCGCGGTGTCCATCAGCTCGTTTGGCGGCGTTGCGCAACCGCTGCCATTCACGGCGGCGGGGCTTTCGCTCAGCCTGGGCGTTCATAGCCCGGTCGCCTCGTGGTTGGACGGCGGCTACGCGATCGCGGGCATGGCCCATGACGGCACCAAGAACCATCCGTTCGTCGTACGCGCCGCACCTTTCGGGCACACGACGTGCGGCACCGATGGCAAGTGCGCGGGCAAGAAGTCGGACAGCTGCGATGACCAAAAGCCCTGCACGGTCGATCGATGCGACCCCAAGGTCGGCTGCGTGCACACCCCGGCCAAGAATGGCCTGCTTTGTGGCCCGGCGAACACGTGCATCAAGGGCAGCTGCGTCGCCAACCCGGCCGGCATGGTCTACGTCCCGGCGGGCAGCTTCTACATGGGCTGCAACGCGGCGCTCGACAAACACTGCAGCGCCGAAGAGCTCCCACAGCACGAGGTCGTGTTGTCCAAGGGCTATTGGATCGACAAGTACGAGGTCTCGCTGGACGAGATGCGGGCGTGCGTCCAGGCCAACGTCTGCGTCGGTCCATCGATGGGGATCAGCACCATCGGCAACTGCAACAAGTATCACACCCCTGTCACGGCGAAGGGCAAGGATGCGCCGGTTCAGTGCGTGCATCCCAAGGCGATGGCGAAGTACTGCGCGTGGAAAAACAAGCGCCTGCCGACCGAAGCCGAGTGGTCCAAGGCCGCGCGCGGTGGTTGCGAGATTTGGGGCGCGGACTGCGCCAAGAAGACGCCGACCTACGCATGGGGTGAAGACGAGCCCGTGTGTGGCACCAAGGAGTACATTCACCGCGGCAAGGCGCCTCACAGCGGCTGGGCGTGCGGCACAGCGTGGGTTGGACATCGCGGCAAACACCCGGCTGACCAGTCGGTCTACGGCGTGTTCGACATGACCGGCAGCGTCTCGGAGTTCACCGCCGACCGCTACGACAACAAGTACTATGCGAAGTCGCCGAAGACCGATCCGCAGGGCCCGAGTTCCGGCAGCGCGAGCTCGATTCGAGGCGGCAACTTCAAGCGCTCCCAGACCGGCGACCTGCGCCTCGCGGCACGCGAAGGCAAGTCGATCGGCAACGAGATGTATGGATTCCGCTGCGTGATGACCGCGAAATGAAGCTCACGGGTCGCCGCGGCGCGATCAGAGCGACTTCAGGAACGCGTGCAGGTCGGCTCGTGACGCCGCGGACAGCTTGCGATAGGCATCGGAGGCGCGTTTCGCTTCACCGAGATGGTTGCCGAGGACCGCGTCGAAATCCGCCGCGCGCTCATCGTGCAGGTAGCGAGCTCGATGGCGGAGGCCCCACAGCGGCGCCGTTCGCCAGTGGCTGCCTGTCGCGAGGCCGTCCTTGATGCCCGAGTCGAGCTTCTCGCCCATGTCGTGCAGGAGCAGATCGGTGTAGGCGCCGTTGACCTTGCCAAGCGACGGGCGGTGACAACCGGTGCAGCCCAACGTGTGAAACGCCGTCTCCCCACGCTTGACGGTGGGGTCGATCTTTCCGCGGGCGGGTGCCCCAAGGTAGCGAACGAAGGCGACGAGACGTGCGACGTCGGCGCGGCTGCCCTCGGGATCCTTGAGGCCGTCGTGGTCCTGCACCGGCATGCGCCGCACGAAGCTGGTGATGCCCATCTCGTCGAAGAACGCGCCGGCAACGAACTTCTCGAGGTTCCACTCGTTGGCTTTCTGACCAAAACGCGTGGTTCCGCGCTTGCGATTCGGCCCCCAGCGCACGCCGCGCAGGCCTTTGATGCCGTCACCGTCGTTGTCGTCCGGATCGACGTTGGCGTCGATGGTGGCGTCCGGGATCGTGTCCAGCAGACCGAGCCCGAACAAAGGAGGCGTTCGCAGCCGCGCAATTTTGCCTTCGGGTTTCTCCTTGGCGTGACCGGGGATCGCGTATTTGCGGACGCCCATCGCGTCGCCACCGGTCTCTTTCGGCCCGTGGACGGTGATGCCGTGGCGCATGTCCGTCCCGCCCCCACCGAGCGCTGGCGCCACGTGACAAGCACCGCAGGAGTCGTCGTTGTAGACCGGCCCAAGCCCGTCCTCGGCGCTGTATTTGCGCGCGAATGCTAATCTACCGTCATAAAAGTCGACATATTGACGCCAGCGCAGCCCTGTCTGCGGTCCGCCGAGCACCCCGGGAAGAGGAGCGTCCAGCCCGCCTTTCATAATGCGAACGATGGCGTCGACGCGCACATCGACCATGGCCGCGGCGAGCCCTTCCGGCGCGATGTCCTTGTCTACAACAAGCGGCGCAAGCTTTGCGACGACGCCAGCATCGACGGCAGGTTGCGCGGCGTAGAGAACGCTGACCGCCCCTGCGACGACCGCGAGTGGCGTGATGACGCGCAACGGGATCATCTAGGCTCCCGCTGTCGCCATACCAAGCGCCTGCCCAAAGTGATCGCGAACGGCCGCGAGCACCGTCGCTGGACGTTCGATCATCACATAGTGGGTGCCAAGGGCGATGGCCACATGCCGCGCTCCGGGAATTCGACTTGCGATCGCCTTGGATTGCCGGGCGGGCGTGAGGTAGTCCAAGCCGCCGCTGATGACGGTGGTCGGAGCGGCAATCTCGCCGAGCAGGTGATATGCCGAGTGCGCGTCGAGCTGCTGGAAGAGCCGCAGGTAGTTGTCCGGTCGGCTGCGAAAGACGTCGCGCACGTACTGGCGCAGGCCGAGGGTCAAGCGCGACTGTCGGAAGCCGAGCAGGCGCTTGCGAACCGCGAAGAGCGCCTCGGTCTGACGCTGCAAAACCGCACCGAGACCGGCGAGCAAGCGAGGGTGGTCGATCGTGAACTCGATCATCCCGTGGAAGACCGTGTGGGGAATCGGCATCGGAAAGAACGGCTGCCACGCGGTCGAGAACACCTGGCCGTAGGTGCCGTTGATGAGCACGAGGCTGGCGGCGCGTTCGGGGTGGCGGATCGCGAACTCCAGGCAGACCTGCACGCCCATGGACCAGCCAAAAAGGTGCGCGGCGCCAACGTTTTCGGCGTCCAGGATGCTCTTGAGGTCGTCGGCGTGGGTCTCAATGGACAGGCGGCGCGGGTCGTCCGGCGCGGCCGAATCGAACAGGCCCCGGTAGTCCCAGCTGATGAAGCGGCACGTGTCGCCGAGCTCGTCGATCAGGTTGAGCCAGCTGTACAGGCGCCCGCCGAGCCCGTTAGCGAGCGTGAGTACGGGGGCGTTGGGATCGTTGCTTCCGACAACTTCGTAGACGATCGTGGTCCCGTCCGAAGCGGTGGCGTGGCCGCGGCGCAGGTTGGCAAAGACGCGCTCATAGGGCTCGACGAAACCGCGACTGGGCGCGAAATCGGTGCCGGGTTGCTGGCCCTCATGAGCGCTACCGGATGTCGCGGTCGCACCTGTCATGAGCTCCTCCGCGCCTCGACGGCTTGCTAACGCCTCGATCCGCCAAACCGATTACCACGGAGGAGCCTGTTTTCGGTTTCAACGACACGTAGTTTCACAACCGGCACACGGTCCCAACTCCTGGCCGCGCTGCATCTTGTGAAACAATCGCGCCCTGCGCGGCGTTCTGATAGGCGCGAGCGAGGCGAAGTCATGCTGGAAATGCTGGTCGTGGTCGGGCTTGTCGGGGCGGTTGTTGGCCTCGGCGCCCTGCTCTTGCTGCCGTGGGAAACGCTCGCAGTGGCCGGCCTCTGGTTGATCGCGCTGGGTTTTCTGTTCGGCCTGCCAACCGGCGCCTGGTACCACGTCGAGCTCTACCGGTCGCTCAAGCCGCTGGGCCTGCTCCCCGAAGACTGGTTTTGGAACCCGATCCAATACAACGACGACGTCCCCGAAGCCGATTATCGACGCGTCATGGCCTTGTGCTACTGCGGCGCGGCCGGGTTCTTCGTCATCGTGGTCGGCATGGTCGTGCTTGGCGCAGCCGTCGCTGTGCAGTTCGTGCGCCCGTGACGCCGCGACCACTGCCGCTGTAGTCTATGTCTATGGCATGGATCGAGCTGCCCGATGACCAGGCGACACCTGCGTTGACCCGACTTACGCGCGCTTATCGCGACGCCGGACGAGCAACTCCGGCCGTCGTGTCGGCGCTCAAACCCAACGCGAATGCGATGCGGGCGGTGCTGCAGATGAACGCAGCGGTCACGTTTGGCGGATCACAGCTCGGCCGACGTCGCGAGGAGCTGATCGCGAGCACCGTTTCGGCCATCAACGGCTGCTTTTACTGAACGGCGTCGCACGCGGGGTTCCTGCGTGATTTGTGGGACGGCGACGCGACATCGTTTGTGGTCGACCTCATGCGCGCGATGTGGAGCGCCGCGAACGACGCAACTGGAACGGCTGTCGATCACTACGAGTCCATTCGCGCCGCCGCGGCCCATGTGACCGACAGAGGCCGGCATTCCGTGGCCCTCGATGCGGCCGACGAGGCGCTTTTGGACTACACCATTCGCCTCACGATCGCGCCTCGCAGCAACACCGCCGCGCACGTCGACGCGCTGACCGAGGCCGGGCTGAGCGACCGCGACGTGGCAGATATCGTCAATGTTGTGGCGTGCTTTTCGTACATGAACCGGCTCGCCGACGGCCTTGGCGTGCGCTTTGGCGACGACCGTGAGGCGTGGGCTGTCACACTCCTGGGCCAATCCGCATGGCGGGAACATGTCGCGTGGGCCGATCAACGGCGCTGCAAGATGTGAAACGTTCGATTGGCGGCGCCGTCACTGCTGACGAAACGCGTTACCCAGCCCTCCGGAGCCACCGTGAAACACCTCGCCGCAATCGCAGCCCTTATCGCCGTCTCGATCGTCGCGACCGACGCCTGTGCCTGAGGCTGCGGGTCCGCCGTCGGTCCGACGGTTCCCGCCCCCCAGGCCGGCGCGAATGCCGGGCCGCCCACCACGATGGACGTGACCCTGGCCTACAACCAGTTCACGGGAAGGCTGCAGGTTGGCGACACTCCGATGCGGGTCGAACAGCGGCTCGCGATGGGCTCTGTCGGCCTCGCGCTCACCGAGAACTGGTACATCCGAATGTGGGGCGGCGGCCTGATCGATGGGCGCCTGTACGACTCGCAGCACAGCGATCTCAAGGGTGGGCTGCTCGGCAATCATCGGCTCGACTCCGGCTGGGTGATTTCGGCGCAGGCCGTCCGTTCCTTGATGGCCCAGGCCGGCTGGGTTCCCTTCATCAACGGCACGATGACCATCGGGTGGTCGCAGCTGACAACGAGCCCCGAACCCGGCCAGAATCAGTCGTATGAAGCGGACGAATTCCTGGCCACGGACCTGCGCGTCGGCGCGATCGCCGGCTGGACGGTCGCGGATTTCTTCACGCCGTACGCGAGCGTTCGCCTGTTTGCCGCGCCGTTTTACTGGCACTTCGGCGAAGACTGGCACGGGCAGTCGAACTACAAGAGCGGCCAGGATGTTGACCACTACGCCGTCGCCGTCGGCGCCACGGCTACCCTGCCCGGCGGTTTTCGGGCGTTCGTCGACTGGTCGATGCTCGGCGAAACGGGCCTGACGGCCGGGCTCGGGTACAGCTTCAACCGCTGAGCGACAGCAGGTTTTCGAAAATCGTCTGAAAACAACATGTTCCATGTGCTGCCGGAGAGGTCGGTTGACTACGACGGTGCAAGCCGCAAGGCGGCGGCAGGCAGTAGCTTGGGGTGCCAACCGCAAGGAATGCGTTCGTCTTCGGGACAGCCGCGACGCGGCGGCAGGCAGTAGCTTG
>CAZLMW010000069.1:0-40642 GCA_964560875.1 uncultured Enterobacteriaceae bacterium | reverse complement strand
ATTGCCGATGAGTGCGGCGACGCTCACGTCCGAACAACTCCGATCCGATCTGGGCGGCGGCGAGGCGCTGTTGACAGAGCTGAGCGACGACGATCTGATGGCCACAGTGGCGTTGGACCTCGACGCGGCGATGATGCGGGAGACATGACATGGCGCGGAGACGTGACTATTGGGGCGCAGATCGCGACGGCCACGGCTTTGGTCGATACGTGACGGCGATAAGGCTCTGGTCTCACGTTACCGGGACGACTCCCGCCGGGTTTGGTGGCAGATCACGGATGCTGGCCTGGCCGCGGCCAACACACGCTGATCGTGTCGTGCGACTGCGCCAGGGACGTCAGTCATACAAGGCGCTCCATATGTTGGTAGTAGAGGCGCCGTCCACTGCGCGTGGCGAATCGTTCCGTGACACGGGGAACGTGGCGCTCTGAGGACGGCCGTTGGCCAGCTATTTCTCGACTGCCGAACTGCAGCACCGGATGCCAATTCAGCCCCAGTCGAAGGTGATATGCATCTTCGACCTGTCGTTGACCGTGCGCGCGGGTTCGGTGAAGAAACAGCTGCCGCGCGCGACGACGTATTGGTCGGCCGTCTTGGGCGGATAGACAGGGTCGAGGAGCGGCTGTCCGTCCGGTGTCGGCTGGTAGGGATGATAGGCGTCACGCACCCACTCGTAGACGTTGCCTGCGAGGTTGAACACGCCCTCGGGCGACTGGCCGGCCGCATAGTCGTCCACCTCTTCGACGTATCCGGTCCCCGTTGACGGGATATTGACGACCTGGCTGGTCGGCTTGGTGTTGCCCCAGGGATGTTCCCGCTTGCCCGGTCCGGGGCCGTTGGCTGCGCGCTCCCACTCCGCCTCGGTACATAGGCGACTGCCCAGCCACGCACAGTAGTGCTGCGCCTGGAAGTAGTTCTTGGCGTTGACGGCGCGGTGGCGGCACGAGTTCATGTTGCTGTAGCAGGACTTCGGGTAGTGGTTGACAACGGTCTTGTGGCTGTCGGCTTTCTCGACGAATTTCAGCCCGAGAGGCGAGCACCATCCGGCTTCGACACAATCTTCGTACCGCTCGAGGGTGGTCTCGTACTTGTCGATGCAATAGGGCGACAGCTTGACGTCGTGGATCGGCCGTTCGTCCCCAGCAGGAAAATGAGCGTCGGCGCGCGGGCCATGCTCGGACCCCATCTTGAAGGTCCCGCCGGGGATCAACACCCGATCGCAGTAAGCGCGGTTGCACTTCTTCCGGACCGGGCAAGCGTACTCTTTGGGCCCGGAATCCACAGCCGCGGCGATGTCGGCCTCGGTGGCGCCGCTGTCGGTCGCCGGTCCGCTGTCTGCCTGCGCGACGGTCGCCTCAAAGCTCTTCTTGTCACCGTCGTCATCACCCGAACAGCTGGCGATGACCATCACCGCTATCCCGAGCAATGCCACGAACTTGTGCATGTTGTTGTGCTGCATGTTTCGCTTCTCCGGCGCGGTTGATGAGACGACCGGCTGTCTAGGGCACTGTGACGTTGATCGCATCCCAGACTTCGGGCTTCCACGGAGCATCGCCACCGGCGTTGACGTGGACCCTTAGCGCCAGCGCGTGCTTGCCCTTGTCGAGCTTTGTGATCGGCACCGGCGCCGTGTTGTACAGGCCCTTGACGTACTTGTTGTCGATGTACAGGTGCACGTGGCAGCCGCTCTTGTTCGCGTTGGGGCTCGACAGCTTGCAGCCGCTTGCGGTCCATTCCAGCGTCACGCTGCCGCCCGCGGCCGTGGCGCCATTTGAAGGCTTGAGGATCTTGATCTTGGGTACCGTCTTGTAGAGGACCCGAATCGTCGCCGTGTCTTTGCCGCCTTTGCCGTCGCTGACCGTGTAGTCGAAGACGTCTGTGCCTACGAATCCCGGGTTGGTCGGCGTGTATTTGAGCACCGTCTGGCCGTACACGATCTCCAACGTGCCCTGCTTGGGCTTGTCGGCCGACACGATCGTCAGCTTGTCGCCGTCGTAATCACCATCGTTGTAAAGCACCGTGATCAGCATCGACCCGCTGCCCGAAGCGTCGACCTCGTCGTCGGTCGCGAGCGGCGGGTTGTTGACAGGACCGACATCCACGGGGCCCGTGTCCGCGGGGCCGGCATCTTGAGATCCGGCGTCGTCGTGGGTTGCGTCGATCGCACCGCTGTCTGTTGGGCCGGCATCGCCGTCGTTGCCATCGCCGTTATCGCCCGCGCAACCGCTCGCCGGGCCGGCCATCAAGATCCCGACAAGGATCGCGGCAAATCGGACCTTACCTCTCCCCAAACGGGCATCTGCGCGCATCGAAGCCTCCTCAAGGTGCCGCCCGCGGGTGAACCAAAGGTGTGTCGGTGGGCGGTGCGTGTGAATTGAGGCTAGGCAGCCGCAACCCCTTTGCACCGTGGAGCTTGCGCCGTGGCCTGCCGCGCCTGTGCGTTCATGCAATATGACCTGAAGCGGCCGACCGCTTGTCCGACACGCCGCGTGCGATAACTTGCTTGGGAAGGCAGAATTGAACCGGAGGACTCTTCGATGACGCACTTGTATTTCCGCCGTGCGAAAGCGACGCACACCCTCGTTGCGCTCCTTGCGGCCGTGGCGATCGCGGCCTGTGGCGCGGAACAAGAAGATGGCGACTTCCAGGCCACGGTAGCGGAGGCCGACTCGGGCAATGGCGGCGCCGCCGACAGCAGCAAGACCGAAGACACGGCCCCCGTCGACACGTTTGTGCCCAACGCGCCACAAGGCGGGTACTGCGTGCCCAACGAGGGGCCTTCTGGCGGCGGCACCGGACGAGCAACCGGCATGAAATCGCAGCGTTGAAGGCCAAGTGCGGGTACCTGTTGAGGTCTCGGCAGATGCCCCGGATTGGTTCGGCGCCCGGAGACGGGTGTGGGATGTTCGCAAACGCCGTCCAGGAAGGCCCGCCGCACAAGGCGACCAGCGCTGGGACCACGCCATCTTCAAACCACGGGGTCGAGCGCTCGTCGGCGGCTGTCTCTTGCCGTCCAGGGGTCGCGGCCATCTGCGCAACGGCGCTCTCGGACAACGCCTGCAGGTCGTCGGCACGTCCCGGTCGTCGAACGCGCCCCAACCGTGCGCCGGCCCCGGTGTCGAATATCTCGTAGTAGTACTTCAGCGGCGCTCCGCCCATCTCGGCAAGTACCGTCGCATCCACCTTGCCGGCACGTGTCGCTTCGTCGAGCGCAGCCCGGGTTCGATGATCGGTCGCCCAGAAGAAACCCTGGTGGTTGAAGCCCGCATAAGCCAGCCCGCCTCCCGGTTGGCCATCTGAGGCTTTGGGGCCGAGCAGGGCGCGTTCGGTGACGCCGGGAAGCTCGCAGAGGCCGATCGTGGTCACACCGGCTTCGAGCAGCGCCCGGGTCGACACACCGAGCGGCGCCACAAGGTTGAGCACGGTCGCGTCCGGCGCGTGCGCCTTGATGATTTTGCCGAAGTCGCGCATCCGCGCAACGGTCCGCCATGCATTGGCCGCGCCGCCGATGCCCAACCCCTCGTCTGGCGGCGATTGGAAGCGCCACGCCAGACGATCGATCTCGGCGTTCTCGTGCTCGTGTGAAAGCGGCAATGTCAGCACGCGGGCGGCCCAGCGTGTTGCGATCGCGCAGGATTGACCGCGCAGGTGCGGGGCGATGCCGGGTTGGTCCGTCGCCGCGACCGGGTAGTGAAGGCTCCAACCGGTGCCGCGTTGCGCCAACCAGGCCTTGAGTTTATCGCGATGGTCGGTCTGCACGACGAAAAGGTGCCAGGCGTGGCGAGCGTGGGGATGGACGTTGGGTAAGACCAGGTCGCCGACGCCGGTGAGTCCACGGAGATAACGGCCTGCAAGCGCAGCGCGACGGTCGAGAAAAGCCGGCAGGTGTCGCAGTTTCACGTCCAACAAGGCCGCCTGCAGGGTGTCGAGCTTGGAGTTGGCGGACACGGCCGCGAACGTGTACTTGCCGTCTTTGCCGAGGTTGCGCCAAACCCGCAGCTGTTCGATGAGTTTGGCATCGTTGCCGCGCCACGGCCTTGCCGAGCACGGGTTTGTCACCTCGAATGGCGCCGAGGACAGCGTCGGTCAACTCATCGCCGAGCAGCGCGGCCTGCCGAGCGTAATCCTTGGTTTGGACGGGCTCGTGGCTCATTCGCTCTCCAATCAACTGGCGGTGGCGTCATGCGGTCACGGAAGCGCGACCGTAGCAGACGAGACCGTCGGTCGGAATGCGGCTCATTTGAATCGACGCGTTTCCGGGGGCCGATTTCTCGCGTAGGATTCCGCCGCCTCATCACGGATACGTGGCCTCATGGAACACACCCGCAACTTCTGCATCATCGCTCACATCGACCACGGCAAGTCGACGCTCGCCGACCGGATTATCCAGCATTGCGGCGCCATCTCCGAACGCGAGATGACCGACCAGGTGCTCGATACGATGGACATCGAACGCGAGCGCGGCATCACCATCAAGTCCAACACGATGACGATGTCGTACACCGCCAGGGACGGGCAGACCTATCTGCTCAACCTCATCGATACGCCCGGCCACGTCGACTTCAGCCACGAGGTTCGTCGCGCCCTGATGTCCTGCGAAGGCGCGCTCATCATCGTCGACGCGAGCCAGGGCGTTGAGGCCCAGACGATGGCCAACCTCTACCTCGCGCTCGAACACGACCTCGAGCTGCTGCCCGTCATCAACAAGATCGACCTTCCCGCCGCCGACGTCGAACGGGTGCGCGAAGAGATCGATGCGGACCTCGGCCTGGACCCATTCGCCGCCATCCCCATCTCCGCCAAGAACGCCATCGGCATCGAAGACGTCCTCGAAGGTGTGGTGGAAAGCCTGCCCGCTCCCGAAGGTGACCCGGACGCTCCGCTCAAGGCGCTCGTCTTCGACGCGTACTACGACAAATACCGCGGCGTGGTGCTGATGGTTCGCGTGGTGGACGGCACGCTCAAGACCGGCGACGCGATCCGCCTGATGTACACCGAGCTCGACACGGCGGTCGAAGAGCTGGGCTTGCACCAGATCAACCGCAACCCGATCAAGGTGCTCACCGCGGGCTCGGTGGGCTACGTCATCGCCGGCATCAAGAGCATTCGCGGCATCAAGATCGGCGACACGATTACGCACGTCGAGAGGCCCGCCGAGCAACCGATCCAGGGCTACAAAGAGGCTCGTCCGGTCGTCTTCTCGTCGATCTACCCGATGGCCAGCGACGACTTCGAGGATCTGACCGCCGCGCTCGAAAAGCTGAGCCTCAACGACCCTTCGCTCGTCTACGAAAAGGACTCATCGGCGGCGCTCGGGTTGGGTTTCCGGTGCGGCTTTCTCGGCCTGCTCCACCTCGACGTCGTGCAGGAGCGTCTGCAGCGCGAGTTCGGCATGTCGCTGATCCTCTCGGCGCCATCGGTGCTCTACAAGTTGCAGCTTAAGAACGGCAATGAGCTCGACGTCGACAACCCGAGCTATTGGCCCGATCCCGTCTACATCGACTCGGTCCAGGAGCCCTTCATCAAGGCGTCGATCATGGTGCCCGAGCGCTACATGGGGGCCGTCATGGACCTGTGCAGCAAGCATCGCGCCGCCGATTTGTCGATGAACTACCTCGCGGTCGGCCGCATCGAGGTGATGTCCGAGATGCCGCTGGGCGAGGTGCTGTTCGACTTCTACGACCGGCTCAAGACAGTGACGCAAGGTTACGGTTCGTTCGACTGGGAGCCGCTCGATTACCGCAAGAGCAAGATCGTCAAGGTCGACATCCTGGTGAACAAGGAGAAGGTCGACGCGCTGGCCTACCTCGTCTTCGAAGGCAAGGCGCGCGAGCGGGCGCTGCACTACTGCGAAAAGCTCGCCGACGCGATCCCACGGCAGATGTTCAAGATCCCGATCCAGGGCGCAATCGGTGGCAAAATCATCGCGCGCTCGACCATCAACGCGTTCCGCAAAGACGTGACGGCGAAGTGCTACGGCGGGGATATCAGCCGCAAACGCAAGCTGCTCGAGAAGCAAAAGAAGGGCAAAGCGCGGATGAAACAGGTCGGCTCGGTGGCGATCCCCCAAGACGCATTCGTGGCAGTTCTCCGCACCGAGCGAGACTAGGCGTTGACGCGACGCGCCCTCTGACCATGCCTGCTGCTCCGCGCGAGACGTTCTTCTTCTACGACTATGAGACCGACGGAATCGAGCCTCAGCGAAGCCGCATCGTGCAGGTCGCCGGGCAACGAACCGACGCCAAATTCAAGCCGATCGGGCCGCCTCTCGAGCTGCTTTGCCGCCCGCCAACCGACCGCTTGCCATCGCTGCACGCAACCTTCGTCCACGGCATCGGCCCGCGCACTGCCGCCAAGGGGGTCGAAGAGGCCGAGCTTGCCGACCGCCTCATGGCCGAGCTCGAGCGGCCGGGGACGACGGCGGTTGCCTACAACGGCATGGATTTCGACCACGAGCTGACGCGTTTTCTTTGCTGGCGGACACTTCGCGAACCCTACCGCTGGTCGAGCGCCCCGAACGCGCGCTGGGACCCGATCGACACCATCCGCGCGGTGCACGCCTTGCGGCCCAGCGCCTTGAACATCCCGCTCCGGGCCGACGGCAAACCATCGTTCAAGCTCGAACAGCTCGCGCCCGCCAACGACGTCCTCCACGAATCCGCGCATGACGCCGCGAGCGATGTGCACGCCACAATCGGCCTGGTCCGTAAGCTGCACGACAACGCGCCGCGCATCATCGATTGGTCGCTGCGGCTCCGACATCGCAATCACGTGCTCGCCCAGCTCGATCCCGCGGCCCCCAAACCGGCGCTGTACGTAGCGTCCACGACGCCCTCCGAACTCGCGTGTACAACGGTCATTTTGCCGCTCGCGTCGCTTCCCAGGGGTTCGCCGGCCGTGCTCGCGTGGGACCTCCGCTTCGACCCGACACCATTTCTGCAGATGCCGCCCGAGGAGCTGCGCGCCGCCGTGTTCACCAAGATGGCCGACCGCGAACCTGGCGAGCCGCGTCCGGGCCTGATGTCATTGCGGGCCAACAAGAATCCCTTCGTCGCGCCCATCGCGATGTTCACCGACGAGGTCCAGGAGCGTATCCAGCTCGACTTGCCGACCATCAACAAGCGCGCCGCGGCTTTGCTCTCAGCCAAGGGGTTGCGCGGTCGGGCGCTGCACGTTTACGACGGCGAATACCCTGCGCCCGACGACCCGGAAGAGGCGCTGTACGCCGGTTTTCTCGACGACTCCGAGCGCGCGCGACTGCAGGACGTTCGCCGCAACCCCGTCGACGCGGTGACGCGACAGCTGCCGTGGCGGGACCCGCGTTTGGCCGAGATGGTCTTTCGGTTCGCCGCCCGCAATCACTACCGGACCGCAACGCAGGAGATCCGCCAGCGGTGGCGCGCCCATTGTCGCGATCGCCTGTTCGCCAAGCAGCAAGATGGCAACAGCTACGTCGACGCCTGGCTGCAGGAAGTGGCTGACGAGCTCGGCAAAGACAACGACGAGACGCGCGTTGAACTGCTATCGGAGCTCAAGACCCACGGCGAAGCGCTCCGCAAGTGGGCCCAGGTGGAGTAGCCCGTCGCGGCGCTATTTGTTTCGACGCTTTTTGCCGAAGTCATCGAGGTCGAAGGCTTCGTCGTTGCGGTCGGTCGGCGATGGTGGCTGCGGGCCAAGGGCGCTGATTCGGGCCCGGAGTTGCGGCGTCATGTCGATGTCGACGGCGGCAAGCGCGGGTTCGAGCTGCTCGAGGTTGCGGGCGCCGATGAGCGGGGCTGTCACGGCCGGGTGGTTGCCGACCCAGGCGATGGCGAGGCTGACCGGGTGGACACCCATCTCGTCGGCGATGCCACAGAACGCTTCCGCGACCTCGTACACCGAGGGGTTTCCGTAGCGGATCTTGTAGCGCTCGTAGTCGACGAGCCGGCCCTTCGCGGGTCTCCTGGACGAACCGTATTTGCCCGTGAGCAGACCGCCACCGAGCGGTGAATAGGGGAAGACGCCGAGGCCCGAAGCGGCTGCTTGCGGCAGGATCTCGACCTCGGCGGTGCGCTTGACGAGGTTGTACATCGGCTGCGTGCACGTCACTGGCGCGAAACCGCGGCATTGCGCGATCCCGAGCGCTTTTTCGGCCTGCCATGCCGAGAAGTTGCTGACCGCGGGGTAGAGGATCTTGCCGGCCCGCACGAGGTCGTCGAGCGTCCGTAACGTGTCTTCGAGGTCGGTGTCGTCGTCGTAGCGGTGCAGGAAAAAGACGTCGATGCGATCGGTCCCGAGCCGGCGCAGGCTCGCGTCGACCGCGTTTGTCAGGTGGTAGCGGTTGCTGCCGCGATCGTTGGGCCCGTCGCCCATCGCGAAGTAGGCCTTGGTGGCGATGATGACCTGGTCGCGGCAATCGGCGACCAGTCTGCCCAAGATGGTTTCGGCGCGGCCCCGGCCATACATGTTGGCGCAGTCGAAGAAGTTGATCCCCGCGTCACGGCAGCGGTTGAACAGCGCGCGGGAAGTGGCCTCGTCGGCCTCGCCGCCAAAAGCCATGGTGCCGGCGGCCAGTTCGGACACACGGAGGCCGGTCCGTCCCAAGCGTCGGTAGCGCATTGAGGGTTCTCCTTCGGGATGGGGCGACAGAGTATCTCAGCGCCAGCGATCGACGCGGCGCGCAGGGTGGTGCACGCGCGCCGATTCCTCAAGTAGTCGAAGACGGTCCCATGCGACACCTGTGAAGTCTGCGCGGCGGAGATTTCGGTCTTGGTGGGTTGTCGTGCTGGTTGGGCAGGGGGATCATCGGCTCAACGGGGGTTCAATGGGCGAACGTGCTGGCAACGAATTGATCCACGCTGGCGCTTCGACGGTGCAGGGGCGCGGTGTCACGGTGCTGGAGACGGTGATTCTTGAGCCGCCGCCGCTGCCTGCCGAGTACGCGGTGCTTTCCGCCGTCGCTGCTGTCCAACCCGCCAACGCGTTTACCGTCACGGCGATCAGTCACGCGCCGGCCATCGGCCTCGCTGCGTTGTTGCTGTCCCGCGTTCATGGCTTTGGGTTCAACAACCCGCCGCCCGAAGAGTGACCGGGCTTGCACGGATTGCCTGCCCCAGGTGGCCGCGATAGGTTTGTACGGAATTGGGGAAGGCTGAATGGCACGGCTGTCCGCGGGGCAAGTGATCGCAGATCGCTACCGGCTCGAAAGAGTCGTCGGCCGCGGCGCTTTTGGTGCCGTGTACGCCGCCGAGCACGTCGTGACCGGGCACAAGGTCGCCATCAAGGTCCTGACGATGGCCTACGAAGGCACCGACGACCCGGCCTATGTCCGATTCATGCGGGAAGCCAGCGTCACGGCGCGCCTGTCCGATCCGCATACGGTGCGCGTGAGCGACGTGGGCAGAACCGAAAACGGCACGCCCTACATCGCGATGGAATTTCTACCGGGTGACACCCTCGCCGATCGCGTCGAGATCGTTCACGCAAACGGCGCCGCGTTCTCCGAGGCGGACGTTGTCGAGCTCGGCTGCGCGGTCTGTCGCAGCCTCGCCGAAGCGCACGATGCCGGCCTGGTCCACCGCGATCTCAAGCCCGCCAACATCATCTACGCGCAGCTCGGCGCCGGCCGCGAGATGATCAAGGTCGTCGATTTCGGGATCGCGCAGACCGAAGACTCCGAGTTGACCAAGACCGGCGTGGCGCTCGGCACACCGCAGTACATGAGCCCCGAGCAGCTCCAGGGCTTTGAGCTCGACGGGCGCAGCGACCTCTTCGGGCTTGGCGTCATCATGTACGTGTGCCTGACCGGCAACTTGCCGTTTCCCGGCGACAGCGCGATGGACGTCGCGATGGTGCAGCGCGACACCCGACCACCCGACGTTCTCAAGGCAAGCCGCGGCAAAATCAGCACCGACCTGGCCCGGACGGTGCACCGCGCCATCGCCGTCCGCCGCGAAGACCGATTCCAGTCCGCCGACGAGCTGCGCAAGGCTCTCGAAGGTCTCTTTCGCAAGACTGGCAACGCGCGCGACAAGCTTCTGCGCGAGGCCCGGGGCGGGGTCGAGGAAGACGACGTTTCGACCCGCGCGCTCGGCAAACCTCCATCCGCCGCGAAACCACCTTCGATCGACGAGTTGTCCGATTCGCTGTCGACGCCGCTGCTTGCAAGTCACGACAAAGGGCGATTGCCGCGCCGTCGCATGCCCGCGACGCCGACGCCTGCTGACGAGGCCGCGACCGCGCTGATCGACATCGATCTCGACGCCCTGCCATTGCCTCGCGCCGCGCTTGGCGAGCTGCTCGATTCGGGTGAAAAGAAGCTCCCCGACGACGCGGAGACGGCGCAGGCCCTCGACGCCCTCCCAGACGACTACGCGCCGCCAAAGCGCCATTCGACCCGCAAGAAGGAACGTCGGCCGCCGCGTGGACGCGCATCGAACCCGCGCCAGCCCCGGACACAAGCCGCCCCGCCGCCGGAGCCAGCGCCTCAATCGCCCCCCAGGTCGCGGGCCAAACCGGCGGAAGAGCTGCCCGCCGACGAACCCAAACATGCATCCGGCCTGCCCGCTGCTGCCCAGCCCGCCACACCCGCCAAAACGCGCGAGAAGTCACACGCATCCGCGTCGGCGAAGGGCAAGAAAGGACCGTCGACCGCGGCTCTTGTTGCGATGGCCGCCAGCGGGGGCTTGTTGCTGATCGGCGCCCTGATCGGAGCGCTGTACGCGTTGGGCGTGTTCCGCTGACCGCCACAAAAGCCAGCGGGCCCCAATGGACTGAATAGACCCCAACGTCCGCGCGTCGATCTCGCCGCAGCGCGGGATTGCGTGGAGGTCGAGGTGAGAGTCGTGATTGTTGGGGCGATGGCCATCGTCTTGGGAGCGTGCGGGCCTTCGTTGCAGGCCAAACGCCTCGATCAGCACACGTTTCGGAGCAGCCGTGACTGCGCCCAGGGGCCGTTTTCGGTGACGTACACCGCGACAGGCGCACGTTGGGGCGAGGGGCTCGACGCGTGGATCGCGACCGACAGGCCATTTCGCGGTCGCTACCGGCTCGAGCTCGACGGAAAACGCGTACGCAGCGGGGTCATCCGAGTCGGCCACCAGGCGGTGCGGGGTTCGCGCGGTCAACGGGTCTACATGGCCCCCCGCTCACGTGCGGACCTCGGTCGGTGCGCGTTGCCCGAGCCCGAACAAATCGCCGCGGCCGACGAACCGGAACAAGGCCCTGTCGTGCAAGGGCCGACCATGCCGGGGCCCGCCGCTGCGCCCGAGCCGATGCCCCAACCCGACGTCGTCCAAGGCCCTGCTGTGCTCGTCCCCGCTCGACAAGCCCATGGCGGCACGCGTCACCGAAGGCGTTTGCTCCATTTCGTCTTCAGCTTGCCGCGGCCCGACAAGGTGAAGACGCTGCGACGCGGCGCGCGTCTGCGGCTGGTTGTCTGGAGCGACGGCGTCATCGATTGGCGAAACACGCGGCTGACCACCCGACACTACGTGCTGCGACCCGACGTGCCCGAGGCCGAGTACATCGCCTACCTGCGCGAGAAGCGGGCAGAACGTCGCCGCGAACAGGAGCAATGGCGCCGCGAAAACGCAAACCGACGCGTCAAGAGGCGCCGCGTCCGCAGGATCGTGCAGCGCACACCCGAACAGCGGCGTATAGCGATCGTGCGGGCTCGTGAGCGCCGATTGGTCTGGCAAACCCGCCGCGAGTGGTCCAAGGCGCGTCGCTATGTCCTCAACGCGCGCAAACCGAGCGGGCCGCCTCCCGCGCCCCTGACCGAAAACGCCGGGCCGCGACCCGAACCCAGCGCCCGCTGGATCGATGGGCGATGGACCTGGCAGGGCCGACAATGGACCTGGATCGCCGGTGTGTGGGAAGTGCCGCCGCCGCCACGAGCTGCCGTTGCCGTCGCAGGGCCCCGGCCATGCGCCCAACGCTGCGGGCCTTGTGCGAAAAAGGGATGTGCCAAACCGCCCGCGCGTCGCCCACCTCCGGTCATCCAGGTTCGCGTGAAGCTTGGCAAACGACCCAAGGTCGCTGTGGGTGTCCGCGTTCGCTGAGCCCCGACCCGGGCTATCGCTCAGTCAGCGAGTTCCAATCGGGCCCGGCAAGTTCACGCGGATTGTGCGCGATGCAGGGACAGGCCCGGGCTTCGCTTAGAAATACCAGCGGACGGCGCCACCGCCGTAGCCGTATTGAAAGGCGTTCAGGTAGGAGCCGGAGTTGAGGTAGTACGTTGGTCGGATGTCAACGATGGCCTCGATCGGCAGCTTCTTGAGGTGAAAACCCACCTGGCCGACGCCGTTGACCGTAAAGAGGTTCGCCGTCGCGCCGCCGCTGCTGTACATGACCGCGCCAACTCCTGCGCCGAGGCCCCAGAAGAACCGGCCCCACGGCTTGTCGATGATCTGGCCGAACTCGACCACATAGTCTGCGTTGGCGTGGATGCCGATGGTCGACAGCCCCACGAAGGCCTGCACGGCGTGCGTCTCGCTGAGGTACATCTTGCCCGTCGCCTGGTTGGCGAAGCTGCCCGAGCCGATTCCGGCGCCGAGGGTCTTGTCCTTGCCGATGATGACGGCGCTGGCCGGTGATGCGGCTGCGAGCAAACAGATGACCGCGAAAAACGCGAGAATGTGGCGGTACATGGGGGCCTCCGGGGGAACTCAGTGGGGTGTTGGAATGTCAGGTTAACGCGTCGGCGATCCAGCGTTCGGTCAGCGTCCACAGCCGCTCTTGCGCGTCTTCGTCGAGGGCGTCGGCGAGCGGGTCGACCTGGCGTGAATCGCTGAAATATTTGCCGGTTACGTCGGCGAGCCGCGGGTCCGATGCGCAGTGGACAGACGTTCGGGCGCCTGCCTCGAGGGAGTCGCCGTCCATGTTGAATCCGGCCCGCAGCAGCTTGGTCGTGATGACGCCCGGATGCAGGCTGTTGGATGTGATCCCATCGGCCCGAACGCGGCGCGCCAGCGCGTTGGAAAACATGATGTTTGCGAGCTTGGACTGGCCGTACGCCCGGTAGCCGTCGTAGGCGAAAAGCTGCGGATCGTCCCACCAGATTTCGCCGCGGGTATGCGCTACGGACGCGACCGTGACGACCCGGGCGTGTTTGGCGCCGCGCAGGACCGGCAAGAGTTCGCGGGTCAGCAGAAACGGCGCGATGTGATTGACCGCGAGGGTGAGCTCGTAGCCGTCGTGGCTCTCACGTCGTTCCGTCGCGAAGACGCCGGCGTTGTTGAGCAGGACATCCAGCTCGTCGACCGCCCCCGCGACCTGTCCGGCAAGCGCTTGCACCTCGTGTAGCGATGAGAAGTCGGCCCTAAAACCCTGTGGCGGCGCCCCTTCGACGGCGTGCTCGGCGACATCGGCGACAGCGTCCATGATCTTGGCTTCGTTGCGGCCGTGAACAAGGACGCGATGGCCGAGGCGGGCCAGCTCGATCGCGGTCTGTTTGCCGATGCCGTCGGTCGCGCCGGTGACGAGGATGGTCTTCAACGTGGGCTCCGTGTCGTGGGTCCAAGAAAACGATCAGATCGAGTCCCAGCTGAAGCCGCCGCTCTCAAACGCGTGGTCGGCCAGCGACTTGACGAGCTCGTCGTCGTTGTGGTCGATCTTGCGGAAATTGCGAGCGGTGCGGCCCCGAACCTGCCCGGCGAAGACACGGGCGATGTCGAGCTCGTGAACGGACTTGGCGACACCGTTCTTTTCGATGGAGGCGGTCACGCGCGCGAGCACACATGCGAAGACGAACATGTCGATCATCACGTCGGCGAGCCGGCGCATCGCAAACTGCATGTTGACGATGGCCTTGCCGTGTTTGCGCAGGATGCGGTCGGCCATCGCGGCGAGATCGCGGGTGATCTGCTCGAACAACTCGGCCTCTCGCTGCAGCGTCACGTGGGTCTTGGTCAGCGCGAGTTCGCCATAGCCCGTGGCCCATTCGGCTCGCTTGCGGCCGTAGTCGTAGAGCACGCCAAACCCCTTGATGGGATCGTCGAAGATGCCCTTGAGCGAGCGGCCCATTTCGCGCAGATCCTGGCCGACATCGTTGAGCACGGTCAGGGCGATGAAAAGGCGGAGGATATCGTTGGTGCCTTCGAAGATGCGGTTGATGCGGCTATCCCGAACGATGCGCTCCCACGGAACTTCGCGCATGAAACCGGTGCCGCCCGCGAGCTGCAGACCTTCGTCCGCCGTACGCCAAAGCGCCTCGGTTCCAAACACCTTCGCGATGGCAGCTTCGACCGAGTAGTCCTCGTAGCCGCGGTCGGAAAGCGCCGCGACGACGGTCACTGCCGCTTCGGTCGCATAACAGTCGACCACCATGTGCCCAACCTTCTGCTTGATGAGGCCGAACTGGGCGATGGGCCGGCCAAACTGCTCGCGCTCGGTCGCATAGTCGGCGCTCATCTTGATAAGGCGCTTCATGCCGCCCACGCAGCCCCCGCCAAGGCCCGAGCGACCCGAGTTGAGGATGTTCATCGCGACCTTGAATCCGCGGTCACGCTCGCCGAGCAGGTGGTCCTTGGGCACCTTGACGTTGTCGAAGTAGACCGACGTGGTTGAGCTGCTGCGGATACCCATCTTGTCTTCGTGTGGGCCGGTGCTGACGCCGTCCATATCCCGGGTGACGATGAACGCCGACAGCTTGCCGCGCTGTTCGGCGTGGCCGGTCTTGGCGAAGACGGTGAAGAAGTCGGCGATCCCGCCGTTGGTGATCCAGATCTTCTGCCCATTGAGCAAGTAGTGGTCGTCCTCTTCGACCGCGGTTGTGCGAATCGCCGCGGCATCGGAGCCGGCGCCGGGCTCGGTCAGGCAGAACGCCGCGATCATCTCGCCTGTCGCCAGCTTGTCGTACCAGCGCGCCTTCTGTTCATCGCTGCCAAAGAGCTTCAAACCGCGCATACCGATGCTCGAATGCGCGCCGACCGTGACGGCGATCGACGCGTCGTGTTTGGCGATGGCCTGCAGGGTGCGCGAATAGGCCATGTTGCCCATGCCCATGCCGCCGTTGGCCTCGGGGATGATCAGCCCGAACAGACCGAATCGGCGCAGCTCGTCGACAAAACCCGCCGGCAATTCGCCCTTTTCGTCCCATTTGCGGAAGTCTTCGGCGCGGTCTTTCAGCAGCGCGTGGACGGCGTCGATCGTCATCTCCAACGTCTCTTTCGCGTCGCTCTCGAGCGCTGGAAACGGAAACAGAACGTCTTGTTCAATGACGCCCGCGCAGAGCGAACGAACAAAACTGATGGAGGTGTCGGTCATCGCGTCCTCATGGGGTGAATCGGGCATGGGGCGATCCACGCTCATCGCCAGGATCATCGACAGGTGCGCCATCGGCCGGCCCGTCTCCTTGCGCCACGCCGAAAACGCTGCCTGGGCTTGCCGTTGTCCGCGCTTGCTCGTTGCCTTGGCGGTCATCAGGCCCAAGTCGGTCAATCCGTAGGTGACGTCGCCGGTCAAGATGAACGTGCGCAAAGCTATGCATCGGCGGCTCCATCGTGCGTTCGTGGTGCTCGGGGGCGGTTGCAGCCAACCCTCGCACGGATGTCGCGACGGTGGCAAACTCGGCGCCGGTTCCCATCCACCAGTGGAGTTGACGATGGCACGCAAATACCCGGTCAGCAGCGATATGAGCGGGCGCGTCTGCTTGGTGACCGGAGCGAACACCGGCATCGGCAAAGTGACCGCGCTCGAGCTCGCCCGCGCCGGGGCCCACGTCGTGATGGCGTGTCGCAGCAAAGACAAGGCGCAGGCCGCGATGGACGAGATCCGCGAAGACGTGCCGAACGCCGAGTTGACGTTCCTGGCGCTCGACCTCGGATCCCTGGCATCTGTGCGGTCATCAGCGGCGCGATTTGTCGGCCTGGATCTGCCGCTACACGTCTTAATTAACAACGCGGGCCTCGCGGGCGTGCGCGGCGAGACCGAAGACGGCTTCGAGATCACCTTCGGCGTCAACCACCTGGGCCACTTCCTGTTCACCGAGCTCCTCCTGCACAAGCTCGAAGCCAGCGAACGGCCGCGCGTGGTCATCGTGGCGAGCCGGGCACACGCGCGCTGCAAGGGGATCGACTTCGATGCGTTGACGAAGCCGACATCGACAACGACCGGGTTTCCCGAGTACGAGGTGAGCAAGCTCGCCAATGTCTTGCACGGCAACGAGCTTGCGCGCCGCTTGACCGCACGAGGCAGCAAGATCTGCGTCTATTCGCTGCATCCTGGCGTCGTCGCTTCGGACATTTGGCGCCGGGTCCCGTGGCCGTTCCGCAGCGTCATGAAGTGGTTCATGATCACCAACGAAGAGGGCGCGTTGACGACCCTTCACTGCGCCAGTGCGGCTCACGTCGAAGGCGAGACCGGCAAATACTACGACGAGCGCAAGGTCGTGCCCTGCAGCAAGATCGCGTCCGATGAGACCCTCGCCGCGGAGTTGTGGACACGCAGCGTGAATTGGGTCGGGCTGGACGAGGCCGAAGCCGCCGCATGAGAGGACCGCGAGCTTGCTGACCGCCATCGACCCGCCGTTTTGCGGCGTGTTGACGACGACCGTCGTACCTGGGACGCCACTTTGGGAAGCCCAGGAGCGCGGCGAATTCGTGCTGCCGGGCAAGTTCGAGATGCTGGCCGAGCTGCGCACGATCATCGCCGGAGCCGAGCTCACCGCGTGTCGGTTTTCGAGCAACCACGCGAGCAACTATCTGCCGCTGCGCGGACAATTGAGCCGCGACCGAGACCGCCTCCTCGCGCTTATCGACCCTGTCCTGGCGATGGCGGATGAGCGAATGCTGAAGCCGGAATGGCTCCGGGGCCTCTGAGTTGTACGAGACGCCGCGCGATGGCATCGGCGCGCGCTGAGTACACGCGGAGATCGGCGCTGCACCCGTGCTCACGAGCCGCATTGCAGCCGCCTTCCATGAACCGAATCGCCGAGATGGTGTCGCCGCGAGCAAGCGCCACTTCAGCTCGCAATGCCCGTGTGCGCCCGGTCCAGCGGGTTGAACCGAGCGTATCGGACAGCTCTTCGGCGTCCATGCACGCATCGAGCGCCTCGCTGTAGCTCCCCGCGGCCAGCCACGTTTCGCCGAGCCGAACCATCGTCGTCATCGCTCCGAGGCGGTCACCGGCGTCGAGCTGCGCTGCGAGGGCCCTGCGCAACAAGGTCCTCGCCATGACACTGTCACCGTTGGCAGAGAAGCTGGCGGCGATCGCGGCAAGTGGACCCGGCTCTGCGGCTTCGACGATGGACTCGAGGCCCGGCAGGTCGAGCACCTCACGATGGCGGCTCAGCGCGTTGAGCGCGGCGATTCGGGCGACCAGGTGCCGGGCGGGACCGATTCCATGTCCGCCGCTCAACGTGCCGAGTCGAGACAGCGCGCGATCGGCGTCACCGCGCAGCAAGCGCAGGTACGCGTCGCAGGCCGCGATGTGCACGCCGGCATCGGACCCCGGATCAACCTCGAGTCGGGAGGCGACCTCGAGCACGTCGGGTAGAATCGTCGCTCCCTTTTTCGCCCAGCCGCAAGCGAGCACCCAGTCAAGGCGTTGCAGGAGCGCTCGGAGCCAGCTGTCTTCGTGGCGCGGCGAACCGAGCAGGGTCACACGCTGAAGCAAAACGTGGTCGCGCTGGACCGCGGTCGTGGCGGACTCGGCCTGGGTAGCGAGAAGGGAGGCGGCGCGGTCAAGGTCACCGGTGTCGATGTAGAGACGAACGGCTGCGGCGTGCTTCCAACCCTGGTCGGGCTCACGGGCGAGCGCGTCGGCCACCGCGCGGGTCACGGCCCTGCGAATACGGCCACCGAGAGGGTCGAGAACGGCGTCGCGCAGAGCTGGCTGGATGAGACGCCATTCACCAAGGCCCCCTTCGATCCAGCCTTCCGCGCGCAGGTCGTCGAGCACGTCTGCCAATGCTGAGTTGTGGGGTAGCGCGGCGATTCGCTGCAACGCTTCGTGAAAGCCGGCGGGCGCTGTGGCGATAATCGCGAGGGCCACGCGGCGGAGCTGACCCCGTGGCAGACCGGCGAGCCACGTTGCATCGATGCGCATGTCATCGTCGAGCTGGTCGAGATCGCTTCCACCTGCGAGCAACACGATGGGTCGGTCGGACGGTCCGAGCGCCGCCAGGAGCGCGTCGCCCATCGCCTGGACGGAGAAATAGCGGCCAGCAGGATCGTCGGCCAAAGCGCGGCGGAACACGTGGCAAACGGGGTCGGTGAGCACGTTTTTGCGGGGTAATTCCAGCATGCCATGGCGTCGCGTCGGGCGACTTCCTGCGAGCAATTCCAGCAACGTCACGGCGAGCGCGAATTGGTCGCCGGCGGGGCTCGGCCGCGAGATCCCGGTCTCGGGGGCCAGGTAGCCGTCGGTGCCGCGGTGCTGGACCGGTCGCCGATGTGCGAGGTTGGCGCCGCGAGCGATCCCGAAGTCGACCAATTTGGGACGCCGAACGCTTGCGGCGGTCCGCTCAAGAAGCACATTCGCCGGCTTGATATCGCAGTGCACGACGCCGCTGTCGTGGGCGTGTTGAACGGCGCTGATGAGCGCGCGGATCCAGCCGAGTGTCTCCCGCCAGGTCGGTGTGCTGGGCCCGTCGATCACGTCCCGAAGCGTGTCGCCGCCGAGCCACTCCATCGCGATGTACGGCCGGTCGTCCACCGCGCCGATCCCGTAGATCGACACAACGTTGCGGTGAACGACGCGCGCACAGGCGCGGGCCTCGCGTTGTTGGCGCGCGAATTCGTCGGTCGCGTCGGGATCTTCGTCGGGACGTCGCGGGTGCAGGATCTTGACGGCAACATCGCGCTGCAACACCGGATCGAACGCGCGCCACACCTCGCCCATGCCGCCACGTCCCACGGCTTCTACAAGCCGCAAGCCGTCGGGCAGGACCTGACCGACACGCATCCCGTTGCCCTGGTTCATACGATCGCTATAGCGGCGCGTCGCCGGACCGGCAAGCGGCGCGCGGTTCTTGCACAGGTGCGCGGGCGCGTCGAAAATGGCGGTATGGGTACACGCGGCGACGGCAAGGATGGCGGCAGTTCATCGCTGATGCTCGGCATCGGCATGTTCGCGTTTGCGGTCGTCGTCGCCGTCAAGACCGGGGCCTGGTACGCGGACTGGCGAGAACTCGCGACGATCGACGCCGCGCTCGCCAACCGCCAGATGCTCCGAGCCGTCCGCACGGTGATGTCCGCGGTGTCGCTCGTCGTGTTGACCGGCGGGGCGATCGTCGCCTGGCGTGGATGGCAGACCGTCCAGGCGCAACGGTACCCACCCCACGCGAGCAAAGGCGCGAGCTCTGTCGGCGACGACGCCGTGCGCTTTGGGTGGATGCTGATCGGCTTGGCGGGCTTCGGCGCCGTCGGACTGGTCACCGCCACGTGGCTGATCGGCGAAAAGATCTCCGCACCGGCGGTCGCGGAAAAGGTCGCATCGCTGCGCCAGGAAGCGGCCGACACCCCCCAACCCTACGTGGTCGCGACCGGACAGCGCCGCGATCCCACCGAGGTATCTGGCGGCGACGCTGAAGAGGACTTGCGTGACGTGGTCTTGCTGCACTGTATGCCCGGCAATCGGACCGACTGCACGCCGCGACGCCAGGCCAAGATCGAGCGATGGCTCTACAACGGCGTGCGCGCGGGCCGCAGCTGCGCGACCCTGGCAAGAGAACTTGGCGTGCCCGAACCCGGAGTTCAGCCCTGGTGCGATGACTTGAGCGCGCCCGAACCCGACGCAACGCCCTGACGCCTGCCCAGATCCTCGGTTCTCGGCGTGGCGGCGTCGTGCATGGGCGGCGTGAATCCGGCATGATCGCGATCGTCGGAATCGACGGGACCGGTCGCGCGTTCCGTGGATGGAGCCAATCCGCCAGACCCGCCAGGTTATGAATCCATCCGAGCTGACAACCAGCCAACGCGATCGCCCCACCTCGCTGTGGACCGTCGCGATGTTGGTCGCCGTCGTCGCGTCATGTTCGGCCCCCGTAACGCGCTCCAACGGCCCGACCAAGTCCGCCGCCACATCACCTGCTGCCGCGTTGCCGGACACCCAGGATGTGTGGCTGCGTCGTTTCGAGCGACTCGTGCGCAAAGGCGACGACAGCAAGGCGCTCGATGCACTCGCGAGGGCACGTCGGGCCGGGGCCAATCCCGCAGACGTCTCGGCTTATGAGAGCGTGGCGCTATGGCGCACCGGCCGAATCAAGAAGGCCGCCGCGATCGATCAGCGCATCGCGGTCACCGCGGCCGCTGGCGACCGGGACGCGCTGCGAGAAGTCGAACGCTTGGCGGCTTTTCACGCCTTGACGCGACGCCAACCCAAGCTTGCTCTCGCGCTCGTCGGTCCATTGGCCGACGGCGGATGCAAGACGGCGCGAACCTGCGATGTCGCTGCGCGCATCGTCGTCGCGACCGCTGACGCCGCACGTCCCACCGCCTCCCGCATCGACAAATACGCACCCGTGGGGCCACCCCACGCTCGCCTCGCGTGGCAGCTCGACGTGGTCCGCGACCTTGCGGCCAACAGTCGGTGGAAGGTTGCCAGCGCGACCTTGGACACGCTGCTTGCACGACACGCGCAAGATCCCGCCGTGTGGGCGACCGCTTGGTTCATCGCGCGCCGCCGTCGTGGAAAACGCCCGCGCGACGCGTGGGTGCAGCGTTTCGAGGCTGCGAAGCTGCCGATTCCGGTCGTCCGGCGTGTCATCGGGACCCGGGACGTCGCCAGTGATCGCCTCCTCGTAGCCAGCTTGTGGCAAGGGGTCTGTGCTCGCGACAAGGCCCAGGAGGAGCATTTCGTCGCCTGGGTTCGCGCCCTGGCCCGCAACCAGGCGCGTGGGTCGCCGGACAAGCCGCGCAAGCGACTGCAAGAGATCGCGCGGGAGTCGTCGGACCGGTTCAAGACAAGGGCAGGGCAGCGGGTGCTCGCCGAGGCGTTGCTGCAAGCGCGGCTGCCGACCCTCGCCGCGCCGCTGGTCGATGGTCCGGGGGTGGCTCGCCAGCCGCTCGACCTCGTGCTCCGCGCTGAGCTGCTGCGGCAACGGGGTGACGCTCGAGGCGCCCGGCGCATGGCCAACGAGGCGTTTGGTGCGGCGACCAACAAAGCAGAGGTCGCCTGGAAACTGGCCACGATTTGGCGGCGAACCTGGCTCGCTGACGCCCAGAAGTGGCAGCGCCGGGCCAAAGACGCTCCCGGTCGAGCGCGGCTGGCATCGCTGCGCGAACACGCGTTGGGTGAGATCGAGCGGATGCGACCGGCTCCGGGCACCGAGCGTTTGGTTCGCGATTATGCCCGTCGCCTCGCTGAAGCCGCCGCGGCGCCCAAGAAGGTCGACGTGTCGCATCTGCAGCTGCGGCGCTGGCGCGACGAGTTTGTCTACGCGCTCGGCGATCGCGGCACGCGTCGAAGCGCCTGGCACCAAGCGGCTCGCAGCGCGCTCGAGATCCTCTCGCAGAGCAGCTTCGCAACGCTGGAGTGTCACTTCGTGCTGGCCCGAATCGCAGCACGATCCAACCGACCAGCCGCCCTTTTGTCCGCCTACCGCCGCGCGAAACGAGCCGCTGATGCAGCGGGCCGCGATATCGATGACGAGCGATTGCTGCGCGACGTGCTGCCGCGCGCGTCCACCCATGTGCTCGCGCGCTGGCTGCGGCTCAGCGGGCTGCACGAAGCGACGGATTTGGCTCTGACCTGGCAGGTCGCCAACCGCCTGCTCGCCGGAGCCTACAAATCCCTGGGCCGACGCTGGTTGCAGCGCAGTCTCGCGCGTATGACAGGGGCCGCCATGTGGAAGTCGGCGCTGCCGCGGAGGGCACGCGGCGTCATGCACCGATCCGCCGGCCGATCGCCGCGGATCAGCGCCACCCAACTCGAACGTACCGCCCGCGACGGCGGCGCCGACCTCGTGCTGGAGTACCTGCGCACCGTCGATCGCCGCAAGCCCGGCGGCGGACGTCCACCTCCGTCCGTCACGCTCAAGTACGGCCGCGCAGAGCTCATTGCCTGGCTCTCCCTCGGGCGGCCCGATCGCGCCCGCAAGGCCCTCGATCGCATCCTCGCCCGGTCGCTGCGGGGAACCGATCAGCGGCGGCTGCTCGATCTCGTCTACGAAGCCAACCTCTGCGAAGTCACCTTCGATCTCGCGCTGAAGTTGGTGCGGACGTCGCAATCGAGCGTCTACCGCCGCGCGATCGATCGCGGCCTGGAGTGTGCGCGACAGCGCGGCGACTACCCCGGCGCACAGCGCCTGATGGACGTGGCCCGACGCGCGCAGATCAGCCGCGAACGCCACATGCAGCTGGGCGAGCGCCTCGCCCGCCATGGCTTTGACGAGCTCGCCGTGCAGGTCTTCGACCGGGTGATCGACGGCCGGGTGACCCGCCACTCCATGCTTCGCCACTACGCCCGAGCGCTCCTGGATACCGGTCGCGTCTCGCAGGCTACCGGCGTCCTCAAGCGAATGATCCACCAGCACCGCAGCCGGCCGCACGAGTACCTGATGGCAGCGCGCCTGCTCGAAAAACATGGTCAGGATGCCGCCGCCGCGACATTGCTCGAGGAGGCGGTCAAGCGGCACGGCGGCCACGTCGAAGTGCGTCTGAGCCTGATCTTGCAGCGGCTGCGCGACGTCGACATCGACGGATTCGATGAGCACGTCCGCGCGCTGATGCGGCTCGGTCCAAGCACAAGCCACCTGGCGCGCTTGCTCAACGGCGCGCGCCAGGCTGGACGTTTGGTGGAGCTGTATTCGGCGGTTCGCGGCGTTCTCAACCCCGACCGGGCCGTCGAGCGTTTCCGCCTGGAGCTCGCGGGGGTCCTCGGCATGCGGCGGCAGGTCGCCGCGTCGGTGCGCAGCCTGCGTGATCGGGGCCGGATCAACACCCACCACGCGATTCGTTGGCTGCGCGAAGTCGGCGCAACCCGGCAGGCCCGCAGAATGGCGGAAGACGTGCTCGCTGCCGCCCGGCCGTCGAGCGGTCGCCGCGGTCGCCGAGAGCGTTTTCGTATTCTGCGCGAGGCGATGCTCAGCCGTCGCGATCCAACCTCTCGAACCGAAGCTCTCGGCATCGCGCGACTCTTCGTGGGTCGCGCGCTCGACCGTGGACAAGCCGCCGCCCTCGCATCTTCCGAGCTCGATCGACTCGGTTTTGCCCGCGATGCCGCCGCGGTTGGCAAGCTCGCGATCGCCTCCGGGGATACGGACGCCCAAACCCTCTGTCGGCAGGGCGCGATCGCGTGGCGAGCGGAGCAGCCGGAACGAGCGTTGAAACTGTGGCGTCGGAGCGTCGGTCGATTGCTCGTGCAAGATGGTCGGCGAAGCGATGTCGCCCGTCGGGTCGCCAGCGCCTGTCTCGTCACCAACCTGCAGCGTGCAGGTCAATCTGCGCTCCTGATCGATCTTCTCGAACGGCTGCTGGACACCGACAAAAAAGACGCCACGACGTGGCGCGCCTTGCTCCAAGCGCACCTTGACGCCGGCGACGTCCCATCGGCAGTGGCGACGTTGCGGCGCGCTCACCAAGTTGCCCAGGCCAAACACACACGGCGCTACATGGTCGCGGCTCACCGTATCCGGCGGCTCGGCGGCGGGCCCCTGCTCGCGCGATGGTTCGCCGAGGGCGCCGACATGCGGGCAGATCCGGTTTGGGTCGCGTTCGCGATCGATGTGCTCGCTGAGCAGCAACCACGACTGGGTGCGACGGCACGTCGGGCGCGGGAGCGGCTCGAAGCGTTAGCACGCAATCTGCCGTCCTTGCGCGTGCAGGTTGCGCTGATGTGGGCCGGTCGGGGTGAGCCGAAACGCGCAGCTGCGGCACTCGGGCCCGCCCCCTTTGTCCAGGTCCGGGGCCGACTGCTGAGCGCTCGGTACGAGGCCGCGCGCGCGACCGCGACGGTGTTGATCGCGTTGTACAGGTCGACCGCGTCGTCAGCGACGCCCGGCGCAAGCATCGCTGGCGGCCTCGAAGAGGACCGTTGGCAGCGGGTCGCCAAGCTGGTCGCGAACTGGACCCGAACTTTGAGCCTCGCGGACACCTCCCTGGTCGCTGGCGAGCTGGTTACCCAAGGCCATCCGCAGCTGGCCCAGAAGCTTACGGCGGCGCGCAAGGTGCCCGACGGACTGGTGCCGAGCGCGGTGACGTTGCGCCAGCGGATGCGGGTCGCGCTCACAGTTGGCTCGGACAAAGAAGTCTTGGACGCGGCGGGGACCTACATGGCGGTCGCCGATCGATTGGGCCAGGCCAAGGCGCCACACGAAAGGCAAAGGGCCACGCTGCGCCAGCTAGCGCTCGCCGGTCGCCCCGCGGCCGCACTTGTGCTCGCCAAGGCCGTGGCCGCCACCGGTAGTCCGGCCAGCCACGCGATCGGCGTTGTGCGGGCCGGGAGCGTTGCGACACTCGACGCGAACCGGTTCGAAGAGCTCGTGCGTGCCTATTCGCCGCGCGTCCTCACCCGGATGGCCGCGGCGGGCCCTGTTCGGAGCCGTCGCGTCGCCCTCCGTGCAGTTGATGTCGCGGTCGCCGCAGGACGCGTCGATCTTGCGCAAGCCTGGGTGGCTGCAATCGCGCGACGCGACGACGAGCCCTGGCGCGCTTGGCTCGCTTTGCATCGTTGTGGCGTCCGCCACGCGCACCCGGCGTTGGCGAAATTGGCGCTCAACAAGGCGTCACGCCACGGCGCCCCGGAGGGCGTTCGGCGCTGTCCGTCCCTCTGGCTCGAGCGGCGCGGAACCCTCGCCGGCTGCATCGCCGGGCGCCCTGTCGCGCGCTTGCCGGTGACAGAACTGCACGATCTCGCGCTCGCTGCCGCGATGGGCGTAGATGCCAAGGGTGTACCGGCGCTTCTGAAGGCGGTCGCAGAGATGCCGCCCGTCCGCCAAATGCAGTGGATCGGCGGGCTCACCCTGCGTGGCTGGGCGCTCGACGGAACAGGGCTGCATCGTGGTCGTCAGTTGGTGGCCGAGCTGGTGCGCGGAGTGCAGCCGGCGGCTCGCCGCGATGAGCTCATCAACCGCGCGCTCGACGACCTGGCGGCGCTCGGCGTCAGCAAACCTGGCATCAAGCTCACGGGCGACCTGCTCGCACGGCGCCCGGGCGATCGTTACGCGCGCAACAACGCGGCTTACGCGGTGTACCTGTCGGGTCAGGACGCCCGTCGCGCGCTTCGCATCGGTCTGCCGGCCCTCGGCACACGCGGTGGTCACGAGGCCCACGCGCTCCTCGACACGCTCGCGTCCGCGTTGCACGCCACCGGCGCTCATGCCCATGCCCGCACGGCACAACGTTGGTCGCTCGCCGCGAGCCGTCCATTTGGCGACGGTCGCCACGATCCCGGCGGACTCTCGGTCGACGCTGGCGCCGAAACCGACGCAGGTTTGCCTCTTGTCCGTCTCGCTGAGTTCGAGCTGCAAGCGGGCAACCTCGCCAACGCGCGCCTGCTCGCCCTTCTTGGCCTTGAACGAGAACGCATTGCAGCCCTCGCCCAGATGACCGCAGAGGAACATGCCGACACCGGCTTGCCTCACGCGGTGCTGATGGTTCGCGGAATCCCGGTCACGCAACGCGCACGCTTGCTCGATCGCGCCGGCTTGGGCGACGCTGGCACCCCCATCACGATCGCGCGGGCTCGAGCCGTGCTTCGTGCAGTCCTGCGGCAAAGCGTGCCAAAGCCTCGCGGGGCCGCATTGCCACCCCGCAAATAACAACCCGCCCGACCGCGCGCCGGCCGGCCTCCAACGTCCCTACGATCTCGTCCCATGAACACCAGCACCGTGCGCACCACCGACGGCACCGATCTCAGCGTCCGCATCTGCGGCATGTCCGACGGCCCGACGATGCTTCTCTGCGACGGCATCGGCTGCGACGGCTTCATCTGGCGCTACGTCCGCCGCGAATTCGAAAAGACGTTCCGCGTCGTCCACTTTCACTATCGCGGCCACGGGCTGAGCATGACGCCGCCCGACACCCGCTCGCTCAGCATCGAACAGTTCGCAGCGGACGCGTGGTTCGTGTTGGACACGCTCGGCATCGACAAGGCCGTGCTGTGGGGCCACTCGATGGGGGTGCAGGTCATCCTCGAGGCGGCCTGGCAGCAACCCGAACGTGTGCTGGCGCTGCTGCCGATGTGCGGCGCGTTCGAAAAACCGCTCTTGTCGTTTCGCGATAGCGGGGCCGCGGCCAAGGTCGTGCCCGTGGTTTCACAGCTCGTTTTCGGCCGCCCCGACGCCGTCCGCGACGTGTGGCGCAGCATCGTCCCGACCGACCTGGCCTATTGGTTCGCGATCGCGACCGAACTCAACTTTCGGATGATTCAGCGCGAAGACTTCGACCCCTATCTCGAACACCTCGCCCGCATGGACCCGGTGATCTTCCTGCAGCTGCTCGAAAAGGTGGCCGATCACTCGACACGCGGCTACCTGCGCCACATCGAAGCACCGGTCCTTGTCTTCGCCGGCAGCCGCGACAATTGGACCCCTGCGCGCCTGTCCCGTGAGCTCGCCGACACCCTGCCCAATGGTCGCCTGTGCGTGATCCCGGGTGGATCGCACACCGCGCCGATCGAGCTTCCCGATCTCGTCACGCTGCGAGCGGAACGCTTCTTCCGCCGCGAAGGTCTGATGGCGTAGCTGGGTTGGTACCGAAGGGCTCAGTCAACGAAAAACAGCGGATCGTGGTTGGCGATGAACGTGTTCAGCATGCGCTGCTCGTCCTCGGAGAGATCGAGGATCTTGATGCCGGCGCCGGCCTGCGTGTTGCGATCGTTGCCAAGCTCATCGTACGGCCGCACCCAGACGACCTTGCCCTGCTTGTGAAACTCGTGGTCGACGTCCGGGATGCGAAAGCGCACCTCGATCTTGTCGCCGGTCTGCAGCGCCTCGTCCGTCGCGATGAACAGCCCGCCGCTGCTGATGTTGTCGACCAGCCCGACGAATAGCCGGTGTTTCGTGGCGACGCCGACGTGGATGTCAAACGCGGTTCGCTGTGCCGCGCGCCGCTTGGGCGCCTTGCTGTTGCCCGGCGCCTTCTGGGAAACGCGCCCGTATTTTCCGGTGCTCATGAAGCTCCTACATGGACCCGCAACAGGTTCCGGCCAAGAAGCAGCAAGTCGCCGTTGCGCAGGGCGATCTCTTGCTTGATGCGCAGGAATGTACCGTTTGAGCTACCGAGGTCCTTGAGATAAACGCGCCCGCCGCGCTCGGAAATGACCGCGTGGGAGCCGGAAACAAAGCCGTCCTTCGGGAACAGAATGTCGCCACGCTCGCGCCCCAAGAACACGTCTCGGTGCGATAGCAGATAGGCGTTTGCCACCTGCCGCGCCATGCCGATCTGGCACAGCCGCCCCCAGACGCCGCGGGGAATCGGGCACCCCACCGTAGCCGGCCACCCGGTGATCGGGTTGACCTCGGGCTCGATGTCGTCGATTCGCTCGAACCGCAACACCTCCTGGCCGACACGGATGATATCGCCGTGCTGCAGTTCAACCGGTGTAGAAATGCGAAGGTACGTGCCGTTGCAGAAGTCGACGGGGCGAAGGCGGAACGGCGTCTCGCCCGCGTCGATCATACAGTGTTTGCTGGCCAGCAGGCCGTCCTGCGGGAACGGAACGTCGCACGAGTCCGATCGTCCGATGTAGTTTTCGCCGCCCTGCAGGGAGTAGCGCACCGATTCGCTGCCCAGATCGTCGATCAAGGCCAGGTGTCCAACGTCAGCAGCCCGAGCGACCGGCGCCGCCTTGGGCGCTGTCGTGACCGGTGTGCCGCAAACCCCGCAGAACGCGTGACCATCGGGGACGCGCGCGCCGCAGCTCGTACAGTTGATGCCGGCAGGCGCGGCTGGAGCGGCTGATGGCGCCGGTGGTTCATGAGCGCGAACGCTCGTGCCCCGTGGACCGACAGGTGGCTCGCGAGCTGGACCTGTGTGGCGCGCCACGATGCGTTGCGGTTCGGGGGCCGCGTGCGTACCGGGCGGCGTCGTGGTGACCGGCTCGATCGCCATCGTTGCCACGTCGTCTTCGTCCGGCTGCGGCTGCTGGCGCGCGCGGAAAGCCGGCGGTTCTGGGGCGATCGGCGGTGGTGGCGGCGGCGCCATCGGAGAGGGCGTGCGTCGCTCCGGAAGTTGGACGTCAGCCGCGGCTGCCGGAGGCGGACCGGGAGGCGGGCCCGGCGGCGGTGGCGCCGCGGGCGGAGGCGGTGCAGCTGTCGGTCGCTTCTGCTGTGGCAACGCGGCACCACAGCCAAGACAGAAGCGATAGCGGCCATCGTTGACGCGGCCACAGCGCAAACACGTGATCATGCGAGCTCCCAATGCGCGCCCATGCGGGCAGTGCGGGGAGGTGTCCCTCCGAGCGGAGCACCGATTCTAGGGGCGACGATGGTTGCCGTAAAGCAACCCACGGACGGCGCCTTGGCGTCACGTCCGAACGCGTTTGTCTGGGCGCCGAGCTATTTACGCCCGACGTGCGTCATGCTAATCCCGCTGCACAACTTCATGGCGCCATCTTCCCGGCCCTTTTCCGCTACGGCTACCCAACCATGTCGATCACGCTCCGCTGCTACACGTTCCTCGACAGCCTGCAGCCGCAGCTGGCGTCGTTCACCGGCAAGACGGCGCGCGGCTTCCTCCCGCTCCCCGAGATGGCGAGTCTGTGGATCGAAGTGGCGCCCGGCATCGGCATCAACCGTGCCACCGACGCCGCGCTCAAGGCCGCCCGCGTCGCTCCAGCCGTCCAAGTCGTCGAGCGCGCGTTCGGCCTGCTCGAAGTCCACGCCCACGACAAGGGCGAAGTCGTCGCCGCCGGAAACGCGGTGTGCGAGTTCCTCGGCGTCGACGAGACCGCGCGCATCAAGCCGCGCCTGGCGACAAACCAGATCATCCGGTCGATCGAGCCCTACCAGGCTCAGGTCATCAACCGGAACTCCGCCGGCATGTTGATCCTGCCCGGCGAGAGCCTCTTTCTGCTCGAAACCCAACCCGCAGGCTACGTGGCGTTTGCTGCGAACGAGGCCGAAAAAGCGGCCAACGTCAAGCTCGTGCAAGTGCGCCCATTTGGCGCCTTCGGGCGGCTGTGGATGAGCGGACCCGAAAGCGACATCGACTCGGCGGCGCAGGCAGCCGTCGCGGCGATCGAAAGCATCACCGGCGTCGAAGGTTAACGACGCTACTAAAGGAGTTGAGCCATGGCAGACGCCCTGGGCTTGATCGAGACGCGCGGCTTTACGGCGATGGTCGAAGCCGCCGACGCGATGGTCAAAGCCGCCAAAGTCGAACTGGTCGGATACGAGAAGATCGGTGGCGGTTTCGTTACCGCGATCGTTCGTGGCGACGTCGCCGCTGTTAAGGCCGCGACCGAAGCCGGCGCGCGCCAGGCCGAACGGGTCGGCGAGCTCGTCTCGGTGCACGTGATTCCGCGCCCGCACGCCAACGTGGACGTGTCCCTGCCGCTCGGCAGGACGCCGGAATAGCAACCCACCGCGTTCGTCGCGTCACGGCACCGTCCCGAGATCGGGGCGGCTTGCGGTGTTGCGATGCGGCGCGCCCCAGCAGGCTGGGGAAGCGGGAAGACGATGCTGCTCGGAAAGGTCATCGGCACCGTGGTCGCCACGCGCAAGGAGCCCGAACTCGAAGGGCTCCGGATGCTGCTGGTCCGCGATCTCGACTCGAAGTGGAAACCCACCGGCAAGGTGATCGTCGCGGTCGACGCGATGAACGCTGGCACCGGCGAAGTGGTCCTCTACTGCGCCGGGTCGGCGGCGCGGCAAACCGCTGTCACCAAGAATCGCCCGGTCGATCACGTCATCATGGCGGTCGTCGACGCAGTCGAGGTGTCCGGCGAGCTGGTCTACGACAAGTCCGTCAGCGGGTGAGTCGCCGCGGACTCCCCTGTCGTAATCTGAATCCGGAGGCCGCGCATGGATGACGTACGAATCAACGCGATCGTCGCCGAGGTGGTCAAGCGCCTTCGCGATGGCGGCGGCCCCGTGATCTCGGTGCCCAGCAGCCGATCCGGTCGTTTCGGCATCTTCGAAGAGATCGACGACGCGGTTTCGGCGGCCAACGACGCTTACAACGCGCTCAAAGAAACGCCTGTTCACGTGCGCCAGCGCGCTATCAACAACATGCGTGAGTGGACGCTGCGCAACCTCGAGGAGATGGCTCGCCGCGCGGTCGACGAGACCGGACTGGGCCGCGTCGCCGACAAGATCAACAAGAACCGGCTGGTCGCAAACAAGACCCCTGGTATGGAGATCTTGCAGCCGTCCGCGCTCACCGGTGACGCGGGCCTGACGCTGGACGAATACGCGCCACTCGGCGTGATCGGCAGCATCACTCCTTGCACCAACGCGACCGAGACGATCCTGAACAACGGCATCTCGATGATCGCCGGCGGTAACGCTGTCGTGTTCAACGTGCACCCCTCGGCCAAGCGCACGCTCGCCTGGTACGTGGAGAACCTCAATCGCGTATGCGTCGAGGCCGGTGCGCCCGACAACATGATGACGATGGTGCGCGAGCCGACCATCAAGACCGCCCAGGCCGTGATGAAGCACTCGGGCGTGCGTCTGCTTGCCGTGACCGGCGGCGGCGCCGTGGTGAAAGCCGCGCTGAATTCCGGCAAACGCGCCGTTTGTGCTGGTCCCGGCAATCCGCCGGCCGTTGTCGACGAAACCGCCGATCTGCCCGCGGCTGCACGTAACATCATCGCGGGCGCAAGCCTCGACAACAACATCGTCTGCATCGTCGAAAAAGAGATGATCGTGGTCGATTCGGTCGCCGATAAGTTCAAGGCCGAGCTGCGCGACAACGGGGCCTACGAGGTCAAGGGCGCCGAGCTCCACAAGCTCGAGAAGCTGCTCGTTGTCGACAACCACATGAATCGCAACTTCGTCGGCAAGAACCCGTCCGTCACGTTGCGCGAGATCGGCGTGCGGGTTTCCGACGACGTGCGCATCGCGTTCGCCGAGGTCGACGAGAGCCATCCCTTTGTTCAGCTCGAGATGCTGTCACCGATCGTCCCGCTCGTGCGGGTCCCCGATTGGGAACAGGCCATCCAGATGGCCATCCGCGTCGAACACGGGTTCAACCACACCGCAACCATGCACTCGATGGCGATCGATCGCCTCGATCGGATGGCGCGGCTCGTCAACGTGTCCATCTTCGTGAAGAACGCGCCGAGCTACGCCGGTCTCGGCATGGGCGGCGAGGGCTACACGGCGTGGACGATCGCGGGCACCACGGGCGAAGGCCTCACCAACTCCCGGACGTGGACAAAGCAGCGCCGCTGCACCCTCGCCGGCTACTTCCGGATCGTCTGAGGCCGCCGCCGGCTGAGCTGTCCGAGGACCGAAACAACGACCGATGGCCCATCCGATCACGGACACCGTCGCTGCGATTGAACTGCGGTCGGTGCCGTCCGGCCTCGTTGCGCTCGATGCGTTGGTAAAAGAGGCCATTGTCACGGTTCGCTACGCCGGCGACATCGACCCTTCGCGCTTTCTGATCGTGTTCGACGGCGCGCTTGCCGATGTGGAAGCCGCCTTGCTCAAGGCGATCGACGTCGCCGATGTCGATGTGCTCGAGACGCTTCTACTGCCCCGTGCCCATCCGCGACTGCGCGCCGGAATCGGCGGGGATTTCACGCCGCCCACCGGTCCGGCCGATCGCGAGTGGACGATCGGCGTGCTGCAATGCCACACGGTCATCGCCACGATCGCGGCGACCGATCGCGCGCTCAAGGCTGCCGAGTGCGCACTGTTGCGTTTGCGGATCGCCACCGATCTCGCCGGACAGGGGCACGCCGTTGTGGCCGGCGAGCAGTTCGACGTCGAAGCCGCGCTTGAGGCGGCCATCGAAACCGCCGAAGTTGGCGTCGCGGTCGAAACCCGCTTGATTCCCCGCGCCGCGATCGAGACATTCCTTGCCGCTGGCCAGCGCGCTTCCGGGGCGCGGCCGCTGCGAAGCCTGCAACCCTGAAATCGCAACCCGTCCCGAGACCGGCTGCAACAGCGCACCGACTCCCACTCACGTCCCTTTGAACAGATTGACGCCATGAAGATTGCCACCATCAGCGACGCCATCGACGACATTCGCGCCGGCAAAATGGTCATCCTTGTCGACGACGAAGATCGCGAAAACGAAGGTGACCTGGTCATCGCCGCCGAGGCTGTGACGCCCGATGCCATCGCCTTCATGGTCGAGCACGGTCGCGGCCTGATCTGCCTCGCGCTCGACGGACCGCTGCTCGACAAGCTCGAAGTGGCGCCGATGGCCAACCGCAACCAAGCGCCGCTGGGCACCGCATTTACCGAGAGTATCGACGCTTCGGATTGCGCCGGGAGTGGCGTTTCTGCCGCCGATCGCGCGCACACCATCCTCACAGTCCTCGGCGACGACGTGCACCCGTCCAAGTTTCGGATTCCTGGACACGTCTTTCCGCTTCGGGCCCGCAACGGCGGTGTCTTGGTCCGCTCGGGCCAAACCGAAGGAAGCGTCGATCTCGCCCGCCTCGCAGGCTTTCAGTCGGCCGGTGTCATCTGCGAGGTGATGGCACATGACGGCACAATGCAGCGCCTCGACAGCTTGCTCGCGTTCGGCGCCAAGCACGACATCAAGGTCGTCAGCGTCGCCGATCTCATCGAGCACCGCGTCAAGAGCGAGCCGATGGTGGTCGAGCAGTCCCGCAGCTCGCTGCCGACCCCGTGGGGCACATTCGCGCTGCGCACGTTCCGCAGCGGCCATGACGATGCGGTCCATGTTGCGATGACCCTTGGCGAGTTCGACCGCGACGAGCCGACGATGGTGCGGGTGCATCGCCAGAACATGCTCAGCGACGCTTTCGGGTTCGCGCTCTCGCACAGTCGCCACAACCTGGCGTTAGCGCTTGAGCGGATCAGCAAGGAAGGCCGCGGCGCGCTGGTTCATCTCGCGGTTCCCCAGGACGCGGACACGCTCTCGTCGGTGCTCAGCGGCTACGTCGAACGGTCGGCTGGGCGGCCGTGGCCCGGGTCGGCGCGATCGCCGATGGACTTCAAGGAGTTCGGGACCGGCGCTCAGATTCTGCGCGCGCTCGGGCTCGGCAAACTTCATGTGCTGACCAACTCGCCGCTGCGCCTGCGCGCCGTCGGTGGCTTCGGCCTCGAGATCGTGTCGTGGGAGCCGCTTGGGTCAAAAACGGACGACGTTGACACCGCGTCACAGGCGGCCCCATGATCGGGCGGCTTCTCGCGCGCATTGCCGCGGTTGCCGGGGTGCTTGCCCAGCCCGTTTTGCTCGGCCTGATCGCTGCGATCGCGATCTCAACGGTTGGATGCTCCGATCCCTGCGGTCAATTGGCCGCAAGGACCTGCAAACGGGTGGGCAACGAAGATCCGCTGTGCGCGAAGCTGCAACGCATCGCCACCGATCCTCGCCCGGGCGACCGAAAGGCGTGTCGCGCGGGAAACGCATTCGTGGATGAGCTGCAGCGCACGCGCTGATGGCACAGACACAAGGCCGGTGAACGCGACGTGAGCAACCAGTTCGGTCGATTCGACTTGCTCGAGAGGATTGGCGTCGGCGGAATGGCCGAGGTCTGGAAGGCTCGTGTCGCTGGCGTCGGTGGCTTCGAGAAGATCCTGGTCGTCAAGAAGATCCTGCCCGCCTTCGCGTCCAACAAGACGTTCATCGAGATGCTGCTCGCGGAAGCCCGCCTCTGCGCGGTCTTGCAGCACACCAACATCGTCCAGACCTACGAAAACGGCGAGATCGACGGCCAGTACTACATCGCGATGGAGTACGTGCCCGGCTACGACTTGTTCAAAGTCCTGTCGCGTGCAACCCAGGTCGGCCGTCGGCTCCCGATCGAATTGTGCCTTTTCGTCGCCGCAGAAGTGGCGAAGGGACTGGCGTACGCGCACAACGCCAAGGACCACCGTGGGCGCCCGCTGAACATCATCCACCGCGACGTTTCGCCTTCCAACGTGCTGATCTCGGAGGCTGGCGAGGTCAAGGTCATGGACTTTGGTGTCGCTCGCGCAACGATGGGCGGCGCCAAGCGCGACGGGCAAAGCCGCGCTGGTGTGCTCAAGGGCAAGCTCGGCTACATGTCGCCCGAGCAGGTGACCGGTCAACAGTTCGATCACCGCAGCGATGTCTTCTCGCTCGGCATCATCCTGTACGAGTCGATCACGCTCAAACGCCTGTTTCTCGGTCGCACGGACCTCGAGACGCTCGTCAACATCCGCGACGCGCGCATCGAGCATAAGTTCCGCAAGCACAGCTACATCGAAGAGGCCGTGCGCGCGATTTTGCGGATGGCCCTGTCGCGCAGCAACGACGAGCGCTACGACTCCGCGCTCGATCTCCATGACGACATCGTCAACCTGCTGTTCGAGTGGAAGATCCAGGTCACCAACCGAAGCCTTGCGGCGTTTCTTGCCGAGCTCTTCGACGAGACCGGACAGCCCGCTGAACCCCGTCGGCGCAAGTCTGCGCTCGGCTCGGTTGGCCAGCCAGGAGAGGCGGATTCGGTCGCCTTTTCGCCCGAAGAGGTGCAGCGCCAGGCAGCCGCCATCAAGCGACGCCGTGACCAGCAGCGGCAGAGCGAGCGCATCTCGGACGATCACGGCAACCGCTCCGCCGCAACGACGATGCGCCACGAGCGCGCCGACCTGGGCTCTGTCGACGAGGCGGACGGCGTACAGGCACCCACGGCCGCCACTGGTGTCGCCGCGCCCGCCGCGCTCGATCCGGCGCTGGTCGTGCCCACCCGCGCTGCCCTTGCCGGAGACGACGCGATCCGCCGCGGCTTGTTGGAGACGTTCGAGGACTCGGCGCCGCCCGATTTCGACGTCCAAAAAGACTTCACGCGACCCGATATCGACGCCGAACCCGAGAAACCGCGCCCGCTGAGTGAATCGCGCCTGCGCCCGATCCCGCTAAGCGCCGACGCTGCCCGCCGTCCAAGCGACAGTGAAGCGACCGGGGCCGCCGGCGAGGCAGGCGGACCGTATGTCGTGTTTGGCCCCGATGGCGAGTCGCTCGGTCCGATGCAGCGCGGCAACATCGAGGCCATGATCCGCGCCCGGTCGATCGGCCCGGGTGTACGCGTCAAGGTCGATGGCCGCGCCCCACGTCCGCTCGAAGAGATCACCGAGCTGCGCGGTCTGCTCGCCGAGATTGTGCCCGACCGCGCACCCGCCAAGCGGTCCGGGCGGCTATCGCGCCTGAATTTCCCGCGTCTCATCTTCGATCTCTACATCGATCGGGTCAGCGGCTGCCTCGAAATGCGCGCTGACGACGCCGCGAAGTTCATCTACTTCCGCCGCGGCCGCCCGCAGCATGTCGTCTCCAACCAGAAGAGCGAGATGCTCGGCGAATTCCTGTTGGCGCAGGGCCTGATCACCCAGCGCGACATCGATGAGGCCGTCCTGCACATCGAAAAGACCGGCGGCCGGCTGGGCGACGCCCTGGTCGGGCTGAACACCATCAAGCCGTTTCAACTCTACCAGGTGCTCGAAAAGCAGTTCCGGGCCAAGTTCATCGACGCGTTCGGATGGGACGGAGCCGAATTTCAGTTCTACGACGGTGACACGGCGCCCGCGGATGTTGTTCCTCTCGACATCGATCCCGTGTCCGCCCTCGCCGAAGGCGTGCGCGCCAAGCTCACGTATTCGCTGCTCGAACCCTACTTTGAGCCCGATCTCGACCGGCGCTATTACCGGGCTCGCGATCCGCGAATCAGCGTTGAAGCCTTGCGATTCCAGGCGCGCGAGACGAAGGCTTTGTCAGCGCTCATGTCGAGCCAGTCGCTGCGGGAAGTGCTCGAAGACAAATGTCGCAACCGTCAGCAGCGGCTCGCCACGATGCACGTCGCATTCCTGATGCTGCAGACCGAGCTGCTGACTTTCGAAGCCGTCGCGTAGCGCACACGACATACCTGATGGACGTCATCGCTCACCGCGGCGCGCGGTTGCTGGCTGTTGAAAACACCGTTGAAGCGCTTCATATCGCGTGGAACGAGGGCGCTGACGGCGTCGAATTCGACGTGCAGGTGTGCGGCGATGGCGAGTTGATCGCGTTTCATGACGGGTCGCTGGCCGCGTGGACAGGGGACGCGCGCCCCATCGGTGAGGTTCCCTGGCGCGAGCTGCGGGCGATCGACCTGGTCGACAGCGAGGGGCATCGCGGCACGATCGCGCATCTCGATGAGGTCATTGAGTCGCTGCAGGGCCAGAGCGGGCTGCTCAACCTGGAGTTGAAGGTCGCGGATGGTGACCCGGATCGGGCGCTCGACCTGGCCGAACGCGTCGCATCTCGGCTCAAAGACAGCAGCGAGAACTGGGTGATCTCGTCGTTTTCCAAGGCGGCCCTGGTGCGCTTTGCTTCGTCTGGGTTGCCATTTGAACTTGCTGCTATCGTTCATGAAAAGCGCGACTGGGATTTTTCTGCGATGGCCGATCGGAACGACCCGGTTGCCGTCGCGGCGGCCTTTGGTGAGCTCGGCGGTTTGGTTGGCGATCGTTTTGGGGCGGTTCATGTGCATGGGCGGACGGTGACGCCGGAATTGCTGTCGGCCTGGCGCGGTTTTGGCGCTGCAGTGCGACCGTGGGTCGTCAACGGCGAGCAGCATTGGGCGATGTGCGTCCATGCCGCGGTCGACGCAGCGATCACCGACGATCCGGGCGGATTGCGGTCATTCTTGGGGGGGTGGTGATGGGTCGGATGACCATCGTGGCGGCTGTGGGAGTCGCGGCGATCGCGGCGGTTGGCGCGTGGATGGTGCTCGGTCAGGACGGCACCAAACCCGATGACGTTGCCGCTGCGGCCAAAACTGGATCGAATGCGGTCGATGAACCCGCGGCCAAGCCGGTGCAATGGCGTCCGAAGCTGAGCGCGCTCAAAGGTGACCTCGGTGTGCTGCCCGATGCGTCCAACGAGGCTCTGAAGGCGGCTGCGCTCGCGGCCAAGGACGCCGCCGGCCTCAAGTCGTGGTTCGACGGACACGTCGCTGCCGATCGCCTTGTGCCGTTGTCGCCCACGCGTGCACGACGCCACGGAGTTCGCGCGGCCGCTGAGCTGCTCGAGGACCTGGGTAAACCGAGACCGCGGCCGGCACACGACGTCGAAGTGGCGTGGTTGGCCGCGGCGATGCTCGGCGCCCAGGGAAAGAAGCCCGTTTTCGTCACCGACGGCGCTGCGCTCGCCACCCCGCTGTTGCTCAGTCGTACGCGTGTCGGCGTCCAATCGGGAGCGGTCGTCATCGCGCCGCTCAAACCGATCAAGGAGCCCAAGAAAGTCACCGAGGCACAGGTGGCTGCGTGGTGGCTGATCCAAAAGGCCTACGTGAAGCGCGCGAACAAGTCGTATGGCGACGCGCACAAGCTCCTTGCGCTGGCACGCGAGATCGCTCCCGGTGAACACGCGACTGAGTTCGCCCGCGGCGTGATTGAACTCGACCAGGGTCTGATCGATCGCGGCATCGAACGTTGCTCGGGCGCGCTCGCCAAGCAGGACGATCCGATCGCACGCGTCTTCCTCGCCGATGTGCTCAACCAGCTGGAGCGACCGTTCAAGGCGTGGCAGCAAATCGACGCCGCCTTGCGCGCTCATCCCAATCTCCCTGAAGCTCACGCAGGCAAAGGGCTGATCGAAGCGTCCCGCGTCGCGACGCTGCCCGAAGCCAAGAAGGCCGCGAAACTCGATGAAGCCGCGGCCGCCCTGCAGCGCGCTCTACAGCTCGACCCGAACGTCGCAGGTGCACGGGCCGGCCTGGCGCAGGTGCTCATGCTCCGCAACGACGTCGAAGGGGCCGAGCGCCTCCTTGTCGAAGGCGTGGACAACCACCGCGATGCCGCGTGCGCCGATATCCTGGCCAAGCTCTGGTCGACCGCGGAGAAAGCGCCGCAACTGTTGGAGAAGCTGCAGCCGCTGGCCGCCCAGGGAGATCCGCGCATCATCATCGCGATCGTCAAGGCCCATGCCACCATGGGGGCGCCCGCTGCCGGCCTTGAGGTCGCCGAAAAAGCGTACGCCGACGCCCCAGAGAACGATGATTTGGCGCTGCTCCGGGCCGATTTGCTCCGCCAAGCCGGCAAGCCGAACGAAGCGATCGCCGCGCTGGATGCGCTCCGGAACAAGGGTGCAGACAAAGACGTATCGTTGCTGCTCGCCCAACTCCTCCTGCAGAACAAAAAGACCGAACGCGCGATCGGATTGCTCGAGCCGATCGTCAGGGCCGAACGCACCAATCCCCAGTCGGCGGTGTTGCTGATCATCGCCTACAAACAGGCCAACAAGCTCAGCGAGGCCAACGAGTTGATCGACCGGGTGCAGCAGCGAGGGCTGATGACCGCCGACCAGGTCGCGGGCACGCTGATCGAGTTGGGCGACGCCGACGGCGCTGTTTCGGTGCTCGAGAAGGTGATGGATACAGGCCGCCCGTCCCGGGAGTCCGCCGTCTTGCTCACCATGATCTACACCGCCTCCAACCGCCGCGCCGACGCGGAGAAGCTGCGCGACAAGCTGGTCAAGGCCGCGGGCGAACAGGGCGAGGCGTGGAAGAAGGCGCTCAACGAGGCGATCGACGGGGCGGCGACCGAGCTCAAGCAGATGCGCGAAGAAGACGCTGAAGCCGCGCGCACCGCTCCTCCCAAAGAGGGCCAGTAGGTCGGCGGCGGAACCCATGCCAGCTCGTCTGATGAACCGTCTTGTTCCATGACAACGCGCGCTGATCTTGACGCAATCGCGGCCCGGGTCGACGTGGAGTTGCCGGCGGAGCTCGCCGTTGCGTTGCCGCGCCTCCTGCACATCCTGCAGCGCTTCAATGCCCGCACAAACCTCGTCGGCAGCGACACATCCGAGCGCGTCTTGCACGATCACGTCTTCGAGACGTTGGCCGTGGCCCAGCTGGTCGCATCACTGGGCGGCACTCCCGACACCGTCATCGACGTCGGCGCCGGCGCCGGGATGGAGACGCTTGTCCTGGCCGCCCTCTGGTCGCAGAGCCATTTTGTCGCGATGGAACCGCGCCGCAAGCGCGCTGATTTTATCGAAGTTGCCGCCGACTACATCGGTGTGGGGCGTCGTGTTGAAGTGATACGGGCGTCACTGGACAATCGGTATCGCGGCCCGGGATTCGATCTCGCGACCTCCCGCGCGACGTTCGCCCCCGCGAAGTGGTTGGACCTGGCCGTTCAACTCGTCGGACCCCAGTCGCGCGTCGTTGTGCATGGGGACGGTGGTGAAATCGCCATCCCCGATTCGCTAAACCTTGCACTGCTCGACACCATGGCGGTGACCGGTTGCGACCGACATGTGTCTGTGTTCAGACCTTCAACATCGGCGTCCTGACGCCTTCGCAGACGCCTCAAAAGCCGCTAAAGTCGCGGCGCTTCAACCCAGACGCTATGACCGCCGCCAGTCCACTGATCGATCTGCCGCCCGACCTTCTCGAGGATCTCGACGACGAGACCGTGGCGGGCGTTTGTTCCGATGACGCCGCGACAGCAGCGGCCACCATGCTCGCCGTCGCCGAATCGGTCCCGCCGTTTTCGTCGCAGGTCCAAGAGCGTTCGCGTTGGCTGGCCTACGCACGCCAGTTGATCGCCGGACATTCGCTCGACACGCCTGGCCTCGATGTGCAGCTGCTCGCGCTCATCGCCCAGACCGCGCTCGCCGCGCGCGAGACGACGCCTGCTCTGACCGCATCGGACCAGGCGCTCGCTGCCGCCGTGGACATGGGTGACGTCGCCCTCGAGGCCGCAATCCGGGCCCGACGCCTGCCTCATCTCGCCATGCTGGGATTGCCGCAGGCCGAACAGGACGCGGCCCGTAACGACGCGATCGTCCAGAGCTTTGGGTCGGATTTGCCGCACTCTCTGCTCGCTGAGATCAACCTCGGCCGCGTCGCTTGGTGCGGCACGCAGGGGCAACTCGACGAGCTCCGTAAGAGCCTCGCTGGTCTCGCCCGCCTGCAGCTGCCCGCGGACGATCGCCTGACATTCATCGCCTACGCGACCCAGTGCGCGCTGGCGCAACTCTCTTTGAGGAGTCGACAACGCGTGCAAGCCGTCCGGGCGATGATCGAAGCCGCGCGGCTCGCCGACGAAATGCAGGCCTACGCCGAGCTCGCCAACCTGCAAGCCGGACTCGCAGCGTTCGCTGTTCGAATCGGTGACTTCGACGCCGCACTCGCACACGCCGACTCGTCGTTGCTGGCCGCGAGCCGCGCCACAAACACCAGCGCGCAGCCCGATCCATGGCTTGGACTGCCGCTCGACGTCTCGATCGAAGATGAGTGCGGCGGTGTGATCCGGGTTCTTGCCGAAGGAGCTGTCGCTGCCCTGGACCGGGGCGATCGCCTCGCGTTCCTGGTGCTCGTGACTGCGCTCGTCGCCTTCTACATCCAGGCAGATCGGGCGCCCGAAGCTCTCGATGCGCTCCGAGAAGCGATCGAAGCGGCCGAGACGAGTGGCGATGACCGAGGCGCCGACATGCTGCGCGGCGTTACCGAACGCTTGCTGCGCTACATGGGCATGCTCTCGTAGCTCGGGTTCACGCGGCGACTCGGAACCTGCTGCCTACATGTGCGCGGCGAGAATGGCGATCCGCTCTTCCGCTCCCGCTCCCGCTCCCGCTCTTCCGCTCCCGCTCCCGCTCCCGCTCCCGCTCCCGCTCCCGCTCCCGCT
>CAZLMW010000068.1:21999-41683 GCA_964560875.1 uncultured Enterobacteriaceae bacterium | reverse complement strand
CCCTTTTAGGATGCGGTCGACGTGCCGCCGGGAGATGGACTCGACCACGCCCCTGTTGATCACGATAGCAACGCGCTCCGCGAGCAGCTTGCCTCGATGGACTGCGAAGCGGTGATCCCGAGCAAGTCGGTGCGCAAGACCGCGCTGCCGCACGACGCTGAGCTCTACAAGGCGCGCAGCGCCGTCGAATGCACATTCGCGCTGTTCAAGCAGGCGCGGCGGTTCGCCACTGGCTACGAGAAGACGCTTCGCAACTACACGGCTGTAGTGTTGCTATGCTGTATTGAGTGCTGGCTGAGGATTTGAGCTGCCTTTAGCAGTGCTACAAGGCGCTGATCTAAATAGGTTTCTCTCTCCCCGGGGAGCTGGTGAGAGAGTAGTTATTTCAAACTGTTACGGGACCAGCAATAGAATCCAGCGACAAACCGGTCGGATTGTGCGCAATTCAGGGACAGGCCCTGGTTAGAAGATGGCGCCGTGCGACTATTTGGGCGCCAGGAAGTACTTGCGCACGCGGTGGTTCTTCGTGTCAGCGACGTAGACGGTCGCGTACTTGGCATCGCGGTCCACCGCGAGGCCGCGCGGCTCGTTGAACAGCGCGCCGTTGGCGGTCGCGTCCTTGAAGCCAGCACTGCTGCCTGCGATCGTGGTGACCGTGCCGTCCGCCAGGACCCGCCGCAGCCGATGGTTGCCGGTATCGGCGACGTAGACCGTTCCGTCCGCGCCGACCGCGATGCCGCGCGGGAGCTTGAACGTTGCCGCCTTGCCCTTGCCATCGGCCGATCCGGGCACGCCCTTGCCGGCGAGCGTTACGATCTTCTTGGGTCCGACTTGAAGGTGCCGCACGGCGTTGTTGAGCGTGTCTGCCACGAACAGGTCGCCCTTGGGACCGCCGGCGATGGCCGCTGGCAGCGTAAACTTCGCGGAGTTGAACGTGCCGTCTGCGAATCCGGACGCCGGCGAGCCCACCGTCTTGACCTTGCCGTTCTCGATTCGCCGCACGCGGCTGTTCAGCGTATCTGCCACGTAAAAGACGGCGGCTGGGGTCGCCGCGATATCCTCGGGGCCCTGGAACCCGGCCTTGAGCGCGTCGCCGTCGCCCGATCCCTTCGAGCCGACGCCAGCGATCGTCGTGACCGTGCCATCGGGCGTGATCTTGCGGATGCGGTGGCTGTCTCGATCCGCCACGTAGATGTTGCCCAAGCTGTCGGCGGTCATCCCCGCGGGTTTGCGGAATTTGGCCGCGCTGCCCTTGCCGTCGGCGTGGCCGTAGCCGCTGCCGGCCAGCGTCGAAACCGTGCCGTCCGCGGCGATCTTTCGGATCCGGTTGGTCTGGTGATCGCTGACGTACACGACGCCCTTGTGGACGGCGAGCCCAAGCGGCCGATTGAAGGATGCCGCCGCGCCGACGCCGTCGGTCGAAGCCGCGTTGCCGTTGCCAGCCACGGTCGTGACGTGCGCCGCAAGCTCCACCGGCGGCGCGGTGTCGACCGGGTCACTTCCAGCGTCCGCCGCGATGTCCGCGACGGCTGTGTCCTTCGCTGTCGGGCCGGCGTCCGTGGTCCCGGCGTCCTCTACTTTGGTCGTCCCTGCGTCGCCGGCCGTGATCGCGTCGGGTTTCTTCTTGCCGCCGGCGTCGGTCGGCCCGGCATCGGGGCAGACGCAATCACCGAATTTCTTGTCGTCGCCGCATGTCTTCTCGCCGGCGGCGCCACCTTCGCACGTGCAATTGATCACCTGTCCAACCGGGCAGGGCGCGCTCGCAGGCGCTTCGTCAACCGCGGGGGAGCAGCCGAGCACCGCGATCACGGCGACCGCGATGAGGGGGTATTCGGTGCGCATTCTCAAGTCTCCTGGCGCGGTCGTTTCGCGTGATCCGCACGTCGTTGTGACCATACCGCCCACCGGCCCGAACGTCGATTTTGCGACCGGCGGCCGAGAATCTGGCACGCTTGCGCCGTGGGAGGAGGGCATGTCCCCTCGGCGAGCACAACCTGAGTCATGCGAGTCTGTGGGCGGCGGCCGATCGCCCGCTGGCACGCACGCCGTCGTTCACGCCCTCGTCGCGCTGATGGTGCTGGCGTGGTTCGGTTGCCGCGCCCCCGTTCCGGTGATCGACGCGCTGGAAATCCCCGACGGCGGCGGGACGGGCGATATTGGTTCGAGCGGCACGGACACGGGTACCTTGGCGCCGGACATCGGCCAGGACAACGATGCGTCCAAGACGTGCAAGAGCAATGGCGACTGCTCAGACAACGAATTCTGCTACGACGGCAAGTGTGTCGATCCAAGCAACACCAGCTCGGGTTCATCGGGCGGCTCGGGTTCATCGAGCGGTTCGGGTTCGTCGAGCGGATCGGGTTCATCGGGCGGTTCGGGTTCATCGAGCGGATCGGGCCCAAGCAGCTCCGGTGGACCGCCCACGACCGCGTGCAAACAGGCCAGCGATTGCGGCGGCAAGTGCCCGAAAGGGGCCAAGTCCTGTACCTGCGCGCAGACGCCGGACGGAAAGCTGTGCGTGCCTGCCTGCGATAAGGACGCGGACTGCCCGCAGCCTCAGGGCGGCGCCAAGATGACCTGCTCTGCGGAGAAATTCTGCCGGCCGCCTGGGAAGTGAACGACGCCCGCGGATTCGGGCCGTGATCACCTGCGATCGGCGAGCTGGGCCAGCCAGTCGGCGAACATCGCGCTGGCGTTGGAGAATCTCGATTTGCGCAGCCAGACGACGAGCGCATGGGCCATCGCCGCGCCGCTCTGAAAGCGATCGGCAGGGTCCTTCTCAAGCGCCTTGAGCGCGATGCCGTCCAATTCCCTGGGGACATCGGCAAAAAGAGATGACGGCGCGGGCGCTGGTTCCCGCGCGATCCTTTGCATGGCCATGAATTCGGCGTCGGCGCTGTAGAGGGGTTGCCGCGTCAACATCTCGTGAAAGACGACTCCGAGGCTGAACAGATCCGAGCGCCAATCCAACGGATGGGCGTTGGCCTGTTCGGGGGACATGTACCCAGACTTGCCTTTGATCACGCCGTGCATGGTCTTTGTCCGCCGCCCGCGGCCGTGCGCGATGCCGAAGTCGGTGATCTTCACCTCGCCGGACACGCCGATGAGGATGTTATCGGGCGACACATCGCGGTGAATGATGCGCAACGGAGCGCCGGTGCCTGGGTCCACGATGCGATGCGCGTGGTCGAGGCCCGCGGCGATACACGCGATGACGTACGCGCAGAGCGGGATCGGAAGGCCGAAGCCAAGATGGTGGATGTAGCTGAGCAGGCGGCCCAGGTTGGTCCCCTCGACGTAGTCCATCACGAGGTACCAGCTGCCGTCTTCTTCGGCCGGCGGTGAGCAGCCGACGACGTGGGGATGATCGAAGAGCGCCGTGATCCGCCCTTCGTCCAGGAACATGTCGCGCATGTCCTTACGTTCGCTGGCCGACGGCAGCAGCCGTTTGACGATCACGCGTTCACCGTCCGTCGCGTCAACGTGGCGCGCGACGAAGATCTCGCTCATGCCGCCGCGGGCGAGACCGTTGATGATTTGGTACTCGCCGATCTGCATTCGGCTCCAAGGGGCGCTCTGCCCTCTTGCGCTGGTGGTGACCGATGGCCGAAACTGCCCGGCGTCTTGGATGTCACCATGCTACTTCGCAACGCCATCGTGGTCGACTCGTGGACCTCGCCCGGCCCGATCGGTCGCGGCGACGTACGGATCGAGGGCAGCTCTATCGCCGAGCGTGGCGAGTCGCTGTTGGCCCGAGATGGCGAACGTGTGGTCGATCTCGACGGCGCGATCCTTGCGCCCGGCTTTGTCTGTGGCCATACGCACCTGTACTCGGTCCTGTCGCGCGGGATGCCCGCGACGAGCGATGCACCGCCCCGCGACTTCCACGAGATCCTGCAGAAGGTCTGGTGGCGGCTCGACGTCGCGCTCGATGAGCCGTCCGTGCGCGCGTCGGCCCGAATCGGCGCGATCGAAGCGCTCAAGTGCGGCACAACAGGCCTCATCGACCATCACGCCAGCCCTTGCTTCGTCGACGGCAGCCTCGACGTGATCGCGCAGGCGTGCCGCGATATCGGCATCCGCGCGTTGCTCTGCTACGAGACGTCCGACCGCGACGGCGAGGTCATTGCCGCGGTGGGAATCGCCGAAAACGCCCGATTTTGTGCAGAAAACGGTCGCGACGACATCGTCGCTGGGGTCATCGGGGCGCACGCGTCGTTCACCTGCAGCGACCACACGCTCGACCGCCTCGGCACGGCCGCCCAGGACGCCGGTACGGGACTGCATGTTCACGTCGCCGAGGGTGGGACAGACCGCACGCTCACTCGGCAACGCTACGGCGCCGAGCTCATCGCCCGGTACCAACAGCGCGGCTTTCTGCACGGCAAGAGCATCTTCGCCCACTGCGTTGACCTGACCGAAGCGGAGCGAGCCGCGCTGCAACACGCCGGGGTCAAGCTCGCCCACAACCCGAGCAGCAACCTGAACAACCGCGTGGGGTTCGCGCCGCTTTGGGCCGAAAACCCGGCGGTCATGCTCGGTACAGATGGCATTGGCGCCGACATGTATCGCGAGGCGAAGAGCGCTTGGTTTCGCGGCATGGAAGCCGACGCATCCTGCTCCCCCGGCGCGATTCTCGGGATGATCGCGAACGCGGCAACCACGTTGTACGACCACCTCGGCGTAGCGGGCGGCCGCATCGAAGCTGGCCAGGCGGCCGATCTGCAGGTGCTGCGCTACCGGACCCCCACCGACCTTCACGCGGACAACCTCGGCGGACACTTTCTCTTCGGCATGAGTGCTGCAGCGGTCGAATCCGTCATCGTCGCCGGCAAAATCGTCGTCGATCGTGGCGTCCTGGTCGGCGTGGACCTCGAACGCGAATACGCCGTCGCGCGCGAACAGGCGTCAGGATTGTGGCAGCGAATGCTCGCGAAATCGGGTTCATCGTTACGTTTATGAAGAGGTCGTTAGCAACCTTACGATCTTTTTTCAGAGGCTCTCGGAGCCGGCAGGTGCATCGTGGCTGAACTCGTACCGTTCCCGTTTGCGCGGCTTATTGGCGTCATGCACGAAGGTCTCAAGGCACGGGACTCTGTCTTCGACGTGCCGCGACGCCGCTTTTTCAAGACGCCTGCCGGGCTCGATTTCTCGATCCGCTTTCACGGTCTTCGCACCGCGACCGCATTCGGCCCCGCCGCCGGCCCCCACGCGCAGATGGCGCAGAACATCGTGATGTCGTGGCTCGTTGGCTGCCGCGTCATCGAGCTTAAAACGGTGCAGATCAACGACGCGCTCGAGCTGCCGCGGCCCTGCATCGATATGCCCAACCTCGGCTTCAACGTCGAATGGAGCCAAGAGCTCAAGGTCCAACAATCGCTCGAGGAGTATGTGAAGGGCTCGATGCTCGTCGATATGCTGATCCACCAGAGCACGCTGCACGGCGGCGACCTCATCGAGCTATCACCTGGCGACGAAGACACCGTCTACGACATGTCCGTCGGCTACGATCTCGCTGGCATCCGCAGCCCGAAGGTCCAGGGCTTCATCGACGGGATGCTCGACGCGACCGAGATCGTCGACCGCTTCCGCCAGGAGATCCCCGACGAGTACAAGCACCTGCGCGACCTGCCGTATCGGACGCGGCTGTCCGACTCCGTCACGTTGTCGACGTTCCACGGCTGCCCGCCCAGCGAAGTCGAAGCCATCGGTGAGCACCTGATCGACGAGCTCGGTGTGCGCACCATCATCAAGCTGAACCCGACTCTGCTCGGCCCCGAGCGGCTGCGGCACCTGCTGCACGACCATCTCGGATACACCGAGCTGGTGGTGCCGGACAAAGCGTTCACCGACGACATGCAGTACGACCAGGCGGTCGGAATCCTCGAGCGTTTGCGCGCCAAGGCGCTGGCCAAGGGGGTCGGATTTGGTGCCAAGTTCACCAACACGCTGATCGTCGAGAACCACCGTGACGTCTTCCCGGCATCCGAAAAGGTCATGTACCTGTCCGGCGACCCGCTGCACGTGTTGTCGATGAACCTGGCCTGCGATTTCCGCGAGCGGCTCGGCGACGCGATGCAGATTTCGTTCTCAGCTGGCATCAACGCGGCCAACTTCGCCGACGCGGTCGCGCTTGGCCTCACGCCGATTACGTCGTCGACCGATCTGCTCAAGAAGGGCGGCTACCAGCGAGCGTTCAAGTACTTCAAGAACCTGCAAAAGGCCTTCAAGAAAGCGGGTGTGACCGACGTCGACAGCTTCATCATCGCCAGCAGTGGGCGCGACGCTGCGGCGTGGGATCGCGCCGATAGCGAGACGTTGACGCAGGCCAAGATCGACAACTCGGTCGCCTACCGACAGCGCCTGAATATGGAGAACACGTACGCGAAGGAAAAGCTCGACAAAGTGCCGCCCAAACCGGGCACCAAGCTGTGGATGTTCGACTGCCTGACGTGCGATCTGTGCATCCCGGTGTGCCCCAACGACGCCAACTTCTCGTACTCGATCGATGTGACGACGGTGCCGGTTACGAAAGCCAGGCGCGTCGATGGTGGCTGGCAGGTGGCGGTCACCGACGAGATCGCCGCGAACAAGAAGCACCAGATCGGCAACTTCGCGGATTTCTGCAACGAATGCGGCAACTGCGACACTTTCTGCCCCGATCTCGGGGGGCCCTACATCCTCAAGCCGCGCTTCTTTGGCTCGCTCCAGGAGTGGCAGACCTACCCCAAACATGACGGCTTTTTCGTCGACCACGACAGCGGCGCCGTGCACGGTCGGTTCGAGGGGAACGCCTTTGTGTCGGTGCCTCGCGACGACGGGCGCTACGCGTTCGGGGACGGCTCCGTTGACGTGGTGGTCGATGCGGATGCCACGACAGTACACGGCGAGGCGCCCGATGGCACCGAGCTCGACCTGACCTACCACCTGCTGCTCGGCGTCATGCGTCGTGCGACTGCGGCGCTGCAGGGCCACTACATCGGCGGTTGATTCGACGTGACCGACGCCTCGGTGAGCCAGACCATCCCGGTCGTCAGCCTGCGTGACTTCACGTCCGGAACCCGGGCGCAGCGGGAGGCGTTCATCTCGAAGGTGGGCGACGCGCTCGTCGAGGTGGGCTTCTTCGCGCTCGAGGACCACGGCGTCGACGATGAGTTGGTGCAGCGGTCCTACGATCGAGCGGCCGCTTTTTTCGAGCAAGACGGCGACAAGAAAGCGCGTTGCATCGTCCCAGGCATCGGCGGACAACGCGGCTTCACCAAGCTGGGTGACGAGCACGCGCGAGACAGTGACGCGCCCGATCTCAAGGAGTTTTTCCACGTTGGGCGAGACGTCGCCGCCGACCACCGCCTGCACAAGATGTACGGCCCGAATGTCTGGCCCGATGACGTCAGCGCGTTCGCCGCGACGATGCGGGAGCTGTATGGCGCCCTGGACAACCTCGCCGGGCTGCTGCTCGAAGCGATTTCGACCTACATCGGCGAGGATCCGGCCATGCTCGGCGGTCTCGCGGACGGCGGCGACACGATCTTGCGGCTGATTCACTACCCGCCGGTGCCCGCCGACGCATCGCCCGCTTCCGTGCGGGCCGCGGCTCACGAAGACATCAACTTCATCACCATCTTGTGCGAGGCAACAGCCGGCGGCTTGCAGCTGCAGCAACGCGACGGGTCATGGCTGCCGGTCCACGCGCTCAAGGGCCAGTTCATCGTCGATTCGGGCGACATGATTCAGCACCTCACCAACGGCATGCTGCGCAGCACGACCCACCGCGTGGTCAACCCCGACGACAGCCGCGAGCGACGCTTTTCGATGCCCTTTTTCGTACACCCAAACCCGTCTGCGGATCTCACGCCGCGGCATCTCCCGGTCGTCTTGACCGGCGGCGTGGTTCGCTACGAATCGATCACCGCCGCGCAGTTCCTGGGACGCCGCCTGCGAGAACTCGGCCTGCACGTCATCGACGCGAACGAACCAACCTGATGGCGTCGGTACATTTCACGGCGAACCTGCGCCGCGTGGTCGATTTCGCCAGCTGCGATGTCACGGCAACAACCGTCCGCGAGGCCCTCGACGCGGTGTTCGACGGCCAGCCAACGTTACGAAGCTACGTGCTGGACGAGCAGGGCCGTCTGCGCAAACACGTCGTTGTCTTCGTCGACGGTGACGCCGTGCGCGACCGGAACGGATTGAGCGACGCCATCCCGCCAAACGCCGAGCTGTGGGTCATGCAGGCGCTCTCGGGCGGATAGTGCTACAGCTGGTTCGACCACGGTCAGCCGAGCTGAAGGGGCAACGATGAACGGATCGCTGGTGGTTTCGACTCGGAAGGGTCTGTTTGTTCTGCGACGCGGCGGATCGGGCGGCTGGTCCACGGTTGTCGAGGCTTTCGTCGGGGAACCCGTCACGCTAAGCCTTTGGGACGAACGCACGAACACGACCTGGGCTGCGTTGCGTCATGGCCATTTCGGGCCGAAGCTGCACCACTCGACTGACCTGCAGACGTGGAAGAGCGCCGCGTCTCCTGCGTATCCCGGCGCCGTTTCGTACTACGGGACACCGGCGAAAGGGGGCGACACACCGTCGGTCGACACGATCTGGGCGCTCGAGTCCGGCGGGGCTGATCGACCCGGGCGTCTGTGGGCCGGTACGATCCCCGGCGGTTTGTTCCGCAGCGATGACAACGGCGCGACATGGAACCTTGTCCAAGCGCTTTGGGACCGACCCGAACGCAGCGAATGGTTCGGCGGCGGCGCGGACGAACCGGGCATTCACAGCGTGCTTGTTGATCCGCGGGACAGCGACCACGTGACGGTCGGCGTTTCGTGCGGTGGCGTGTGGCAGACCCGCGATGCCGGCGAGACGTGGGAATTGACCGCCGACGGGATGTTCGCCGCGTACATGCCGCCGTCGCGTCGCAACGACCAGCGTATCCAGGACCCGCACCGGATCGTCCGCTGCCTGACCGCGCCAGACGTGCTTTGGAGTCAGCATCACAACGGCATCTTCGTCAGCCGCGACGACGGCAAGACGTGGTCATCGTGCGAAGGCGAGCCATCCTCGTTCGGCTTTGGCGTCGTCGTGCATCCAGCCGATCCGGACAAGGCCTGGTTCGTTCCGGCGGTCAAAGACGACAAGCGCGTACCGTCCGACGGGCGCTTCGTGGTCAGCCACACCGCTGATGGCGGAAAGACATTCGAGCTCCTGACCGACGGCCTGCCCACCCGCGCATGGGACATCGTCTACCGGCACGCCTTCGCGATCGACGCATCCGGCGACGTGCTCGCGATGGGATCGACGACCGGCAACCTGTGGCTGAGTGCCGACGGGGGCCGCACATGGACCGCGATCGACCATCACCTCCCACCCATTTACGCCGTCGACCTGTGCGGCGATTGTCACGGATGATCATGTTTGAACGCCATCGCACTTGCTGTGCACTCGCCCTGGTCGCCGCCGCGACGCTCCTCTCGTTGGGATGTGGCGAAGACGCGGCCGCCGACAATACGCCGATCGACGTTACCGGAGGGGGAGACGTCAACGAGGAAATCCGCCACGGTGGCGACGCGACGGGCAACGATGGCACACGCCTGCGCGTCGTGACGTTCAATGTGCTCTGTTCGATGTGTCCCAAGGCCGAAAACGACCCGTGGAAGGACCGCGTCCCGCACCTGCAGGCGCTCATCAAGGAGTACGACGCGGATATTCTCGGCGTTCAAGAGCTGGTGCCCAGGGAGCTCGCGATTGGCACGAAAGGCGGCGACGAACCCGGATTGATGGTCGCGACCCACCCGGTCTACGTTTCGCTGTACTGGCAGGCGACCACGACCGACGCGTCCTTCTCGACGTATCCCGACGCCGTCATCTACCTGCGCAAGAGCCGCTTCGAGGTCCTCGACTCCGGCACGTATTGGCTCGGACCCAAGCCCGACGAACCGCTGTCCGAGGGCTTCTTGAAAGGCAAACCGACCCTTTCTCGGCTGGTCGTGTGGGCGACGGTCAAGGACAAGTGGAGCGGTCGCAAACTCTACGTGGCCAATACGCATTTCGACCCGAACAGCCCGAGCCAGGAACTCAGCGCACCGCTGGTCATGGGGCGCCTGCCAAAGGACAAGTCATTGCGCGAACACGCGATCATCGTCGGCGACTTCAACGCCAAGCCCGACCGCGACGCGTACAAGACCATCGTGGCCGCCCAGGCGGACGGCGTGACGCTGCGTGAGGCGTACCCGGCATCGGCGGCCAAGGACGTGGTTCACAACGCGGACAAGGCGCCGGTGTGGGAGCCGAAAGACCAGATCGATCACATCTTCGTGGGGCCGAAGCTCGCGGTGTCCAAGTGGATGGTCGATATGAAGAAATTCGGGCCGAACAAGCGCTTTCCGTCCGATCACCGGCTGATCGCCGCGGACCTGAAGTTCCTCGACTGAGTGGCTCCTGGAGCGTCTAGCGCGCTTGGGCGGGTGCGCTGGTCCCAAAGTCCCACTCCAAAGTCCCGTTTTCAGGCAGTCGCAGGCGTTCAGTGGTGCGTTGAGTGGTCCCATGTGGTCCCATCTTGGGGGGGTTGGGTTTGACTGAACGCGCGACTGCTCGGGCGCGCCGATTGTGCAGGGCGCGGAAATGCGTGGATTTGGTCCCACTTCGCGGTTTGAAGGGGCGGTGTGTGGGATGGCTGGATTGTAAGTCTGCGGAATTATGGAGCGCGGGGGTTGGCACGGGATTTGTAGTGAATGGGAACGCCCCGGCAGCGGCGTCGGGGTCTTCGCGGTGCGGTGCACAGCCGGCGGAGCATCACCAGTGTTGGTTGGGCGGGCCGTCGGTGTAAGCCGGCGGTAGGTCCGCGCGGCGGAGCAGTACGCTCTGCTGCATGGTGGTGGTGCTGTTCGCGCGCGGCGTTTGAGCCTCGCCGAGCAGTGCCGGGGGAGGAACCAGCGACGGGGCCCACGGGTTGCACGAAACCCTGTGGAGGATCCCGGAGGGTCGGGGGCCTACGTCTGCTGCATTCCGACGCCAGGTTCCGAACCTTCGCTTGTCACCCGCGCGCGCTCAACCACGCGGGTCCTTCGGCCCTTCGGTCTTCTGGATCTCCACACCGTGCTGCTCCAGGTACTTCACGCCGTTCGCACCGCCGTACCCGCCGTCGACCACGATGACGCGCGTGATCCCCGCGTGGTGGATCATCTTCGCGCACATCATGCACGGCTCCCCGGTCACGATCAGCCAGGCGCCGCGGGCTGCAACCCCTCCGGCTGCGGCGTTGCAGACGACGTTCATCTCGGCGTGGTGGCAGCCGATCTCCATCCGCGTGCCGGACTTGACGCCCATTGTGTCGCGCAGGCATTCGTCGCCACCGCAGAGCTCGCCGCCTCCACGCGGGCCGCCGTTGTAGCCGTCCATGAGGATGACGTTGCGGGTCGGATCGACGAGCAGTGCGCCGAATTTGCGGCGCGGACAGTTGCTGGCTTTCGAGAGCGCGAGGCACTGTTCGATGCGGATACGCAGGTGTTTGGGCTTCATGGCCGCGACCGTAGCAGGTTGCGACAGGCACGAAAACGTGGCGTTCGACACGCAATACTCAACGAAGTGTCGATATTCGGCCAAATTACTCGACATAACGTCGAGTAATTGCCGTCCCCACGACGGACAGCCTTCGGACCTACAGCAGAAGGCGCTGCTTGGCGTTGACCTGCTTCATCTTTCGCCATGGGCGGGATTTGCGCCATGGCCGGCGGCGCGAATGAACCGTCTTGGTCTGCCAGAGCACGACGCCGCCCGCGAACAGATCTCCGCTGACCAGCTTGTGACCCGACGCCGGTTGACCGACGCGCTTGGAATCACGGTCGCCCGGTGACCACGTGTGGAGCTTGTGCGAAACGACGAACACCACGCCAGGCTTGTCGCGCCGCAGACGCATTGTGCGTATCGGACGGCGGCTGATGTGTTTGGTGACCGTGCCATCGCGGAAGTAACCGATGTGGTTGCGATTGGCCCATGCGAGCGCGCCGTCTCGGGAAAACCACACGCTGTGCATCCCTTTGCCCTTCTCGAGCAGGCGCAGGCCGCCGTTTTCCGCCAGGTAGACGCCATCCGCCGCTGCCCATGCCAGTGTTGACCCGTCTGGGGCGATCTCGGCGTTGTTGCGGAACCCTTTTGTCTCGCCGACCACCCGCGGCTTCAACTCCGGCTCGCTCACGTCCATCAGGCGCACGACGAGCTTGGCCGGTCGGCGTCGCTTGTTGCGTAGTGTCGGATCGGCGAACCAGGCGATGGTGTTGGCGAGGGGAGACGCGGCGAAACGGCGAATCGTTGTTCGTGAAGTGACCAGCCGGCGGAACGAGCCGTCGTGGCCAACGAGGGTCAGGGCGTCTCGCTTGCCGTCTTTGTGGAGGACGACAAGACCATCGGCGATCCACTCAAGCCAGCGAACGCGGGTCATGGCGACATGGCGCTGCGTTTGTCCCGTGGTGGCATCGACAATCACGACGCCGGCCGCGCGCTGACCGAGCGGCCGTTTACGGCTTTGCGCAACCTGGGCGGCGATCCAGCGTGTGTCCGGCGAATACCGAACGTCGCCGCCGATAGCGATGGGCACCGAATAGAGCGTCCGCTGCTTGTCGCGGACATGGAGGACGCCGGAACCGAGATCGACGAACGCCAAGGTCGAGCCGTCGGGGGCAACTTGGATCGCGCGCTGCGACGCGAAGTTGAGTCCGCCCCAGAACACGTCGCGTTGTCGGGTCGATAGCTCGGTTCGTTCGCCCTCTGAATCGACGAAAGCGATGGCATCTGTGCGCTCACGGCGCAGCTCGACCATGCCTCAGGCAAAGCCGGTGGACGGGATGGCGAAGAGACCGGTGAAGAGGGCACCTGCGACCGTCGCGGCACCGATGGGATGAGCGTGTTTCATGCCGCAACGACGCGCGGGTCCGCGAAACGATCTATCCCGCCCCTTTCAGCCCTGGCAGCCGGGCAGGGCGGTGTGCACGCAGCCCGTGGACGGATCGCAGAGATCTGCTGTGCAGGCCTTTCCATCGTCGCAATCGGTGCTCACCTTGGTCTTGCAGGCTCCCGCTGTCTTGCAGCTGATTTCGCCCCAGGGGCCGATGCGGTACAGGAGCGCCTTGCCGACCATGCTGGCCACCGCGCTGTCCGTGGTCGCGCCCAGGAAGTAGCCGCCGTCGAGCCCTCCAATCGCGACGCCCCGCACCGACCAGGTGTCGAGCTTGGTGTCGCTGACATAGGTGTGTTGCCAAACCGGTTCGCCCTGCGGGCCGGTTCGCGCTGCGACGATCCGTGTACCCGAGGTGGTCTGTCGGTCGCCTGAGATGAAGAATCCACCGGCCACGGTCGCGACGTTATTGAGCAGGATGCCGTCCCAATGTGTCGGGGAACGGTTCCAGATCACCTTGCCGTCGCCGGTGACACCGAGCATCCACGATCGTCGCGCGTATGTGTTGACCCAGCTGAAGCCGACCGCGACGGCCAGCTTGTCGTTGACGGGGGCGAGCTCGCGAATCGACCCGTTGGCCGCCGCCAAGCCCTTCGGTGCCAAGACGGCGTGCCAGTGGACTTTGCCGTCGTGGCTCATACGGGCGAGCCATCCCGACGTCTTGACGCCGACCTTGGCTTCGCCGCCGACGAAGCTCGTCGCGTCGCTCAAAGTCGTGACGCAGTACGGATCGAGCTGCGTTGATGCCTTGCTCACGTGCCAACGCGAGAACTTGGCCTTGGTGCCCGCCGCGAGCTGGTCCACATCGATCCGCACGAAGCTGGCTGAGCCCCCCTTGTACCCCGGCTGAGAGCCGACGCCGAAGACCGTGCCCGTGGGCGTCGCGCTGGTGTCTCGACCGTGTCCCGCGCAGCTGCTGCACCCGCCGTCCAGTGCGACAGCGAACCCGTTGAGCGCGTGGCTTTGGTTGCCGCAGAAGACCATCCGTGTCGTACCTCCGATCTGCTGGTCGCCGGCCAGTGTCTCGAAACCGCCGGGATGGGGCGTGTAGTGGTCAGCCCAGGTCGCTGGGCATGGGTCGTTGTGGCGCGATGTGGGCGATCCGATGACGCGGGCGCGCTCAGTGACAAAGGTGCGTTGCTCCAGCAGACCCTTGGCGGTGGGCGATTTGGCCAGCACCTTGATGGAGTCGCTGCCCACACGAGTCAATCCTGCGACGCGCGGGCCGCCGCTGATCGATGCGATGCGATAGCGCCCGGCCGCGCTGCCCACGCAGGTTCCCTTGCTACACGTTCCGCTGTCCGAACAGGTTGTTGGCGCAGGGCACTCGAACTTGTCGTCGGCGACGTTCTGACAGCCAACCGCGGCGTTGCAGAAATCGCGGGTGCACGGCTTGTTGTCGTCACAATCGCCCAACAAGACAGTCTCGCACGCGCCGCCGGTCCCGCAGGCCACGTCTCCCCACGCGTTTGCAGCGGCGAGCCACGCCTTGCTCGTGCCGTTTGCGTCGGTCTGGTGACCCGTCCACGCGAGGTTTCCATCGGCGAGCTCGACCAGATCGCTGATGCGTCCGGATGTGCCGACGGGCAGGCCGAGGGTGCGTTGCCACTGCACGTTCATGAGTTGGTCGACGCGGGCCAGCCACGGACGTCGATTGGACGACGTATTGTCGGCGTCGCTATGACCTGCGATCCACACACCGCCAGCGGCTGAGCCTGTGACGCATACCCCGCGCCGCTGCTGCGCGACTTCCTTGGCCCGCTGCGTGCCGGCTTGTCCGCGCGCCAGAAACGTCGACCGTTTCGACCCACCGCCATAGAGGATCCAGGCGTGCTGGTCGGCCCCCGCGACCGCGTCGGCCGTGTAGGTGTAGGTGCTGGCGCCAAAATCGGTCGTGTGCAGCTTCTTGCCCGATTGCTCTTCCATCCAGAACGCATGTTCCGAACTGGTGGTCGCGTTTCGCTGCGAGCTGCGGTGGTAGACATGGCCATTGCTGAAGAGCGCGACCGCCGGGGACGCCGCTTTGTGCGCACTCAGACCGTCGCGGCGCCAGAGCTGCTGGCCGGTCGCGTCAAGCCGGAAGAGCTGCGTGGTCCCGTTGACCGCTTTGCTGTCCCCGTCATCGACCGCGACGATGAAAAGCGTGTCGAGCGGACCACGCTTGAGCCTGATGAGACGCAGGTCGTGCCCTTTGAGCGACGCGAAGTCCTGGGTCTGGAGCACCTTGCCGCTGGCAGAAAGACGCGCGATTCGAGCACGCATCTTCTTGTCCTTGGCGACTACCGTTCCGCCGATCCACGCGGTTGTGTCGGCCAGTGCAACGACGCCACGCGCCTCGTGCCACGGGCTGCTCACGCCGTCGGTTGGAAGCGACCATTGCCACTTCACGGCGGCGGTGCGAGTGACGCGCACGACGTACCAGCGCTGATCGGTCTTGGACGCACTCCAACTCTGGCCCGCGGCGGTTAGCCATCCGTCGGGATGTTGGTCGAGGGCCGTAAACCTCGCGTTGCGGCCAGGGTGAGCGAGGGTGAGCGAGAAGCGTCCGTTGTCCTGGCCCGGCTGGCAGACGCCTTCTTCACAACTGGCGCCGATGAGACAGGAGCCCTTCTTGTCGGGACACGCGGTGCCGTTGGTCGCGAGGACGGCGACGCACTTGAAGTCCAGCGGGCTCAGTGACTGGCAGCTGGCCACCTGACACGGCGCCACCTTGTTGGTGCAGGTCAGCTGCGCGCCGGCGATGCAGACCCCGACCTTGCAGGAGTCGTTGACCGTGCAGCCGTTGTCGTCGGCATTGCACAGCTTCCCGTCGGCGAGCTTCGTCAGGGCGCAGGTACCTGTCTTGTCGTCGCAGGCGTCCGAGGTGCAGTCGTTTCCGTCGTCGCAGACCCGCGGCGAACCGGTGCATGTTCCTTTGCTGCACACGTCCTTGTCGGTGCAGAGGTCGCCGTCGTCGCAGAGGCCCGCTCCGACGCTGTGGGCGCACCCAGCCTTGGGAGTGCAGCTGTCCGCTGTGCACGGGTTGCCGTCGTTGCAGCCGAGCTTCGCGCCGACACACGCGCCGTTGGCGAGGCATTTGCTGCCGTGCGTGCACGCGTTGCCATCGTCGCAGGCCTTGCCCGTGTTGTGTGGCTGCAGCGCACACGCGCCGGTTTTCGGGTTGCAGGTCGCCGCCAGGCATGTCGTGTCGTCCTTGGGGCTGCAATACACCTTGGACGCGGGGTTGAACGTGCAATCGGCGACCTTGAGCGCCTTATTGCAGTACCAGGTGCCGTTGCACAGGTCGCCATCGTCGGCCTTCTCGCAGTCTGCGTCGGTCTTGCAGTTGCATGTCACCCCGGCGGCCTTGCACAGCTTGCCGGCGCACGTTCCACCGGTGGTGCATGGATCATTGTCGTCGCATGGATAGGGGCCCGTATCGGCGTGAACCGGGTCGTTGGGCTTCTTGATCACCCATTTGCAGACGGTCAGCGGCGGCCCCACGGCCTGTTTGGTCGTGACGCACGCTGGCGTGACCGCGTCGCGCGCCATCGGTGTGCATTTGCCGGTCTTGGGCGCGCAGGCTGTGTGCACACACGCGACGTCGTTGACCGTTGGGCAGGACACCACCGAAGCCTTGTTCGCGATGCAGGTGCCCGACGCCTTGTTGCAGACGGGAACGCCATTGCACAGGTCGCCATCGTCGAGCGCAGCGCAGTCCTTGTCGGCGGCGCATGTGCAGGTGTTCTTGCCGGCCGCGCATTGGCCACCCGCGCAGGCGTCTCCCGTCGTGCATTTGTCGCCGTCGTCGCAGGCCTGTCCGCTTGGCGCCGCCACGGTGCTGCAGACGCCGGTCCACGGTCTGCAGGCCTGGACCTGGCACGGAACGTTGGAAGTGCCGCATTGCACCACCGACTTCGGCACGACCTTGCAGTGCCCGGTTTTGTCGCAGATTCGTTGTCGGCACTTGTTGCCGTTGTCGCAGTCCTTGTCCGTCGCGCATTCGCACGCTGGCAATCCGCTGCAGGTGCTCGATGGATTCGCGCCGCCTGTCGTCTTGCAGGCGTCTCCGATGGTGCAGGCGTCCCCGTCGTCGCAAGCGCTTCCGGGCGCGGCAAGAGTCGTCGCGCATTTGCCTGTCTTCGGCTCGCATGCATTGACCTGGCAAGGGCCCCCGTCAGGACACTGGATGGCACTTCCGGCCTTGATGGCGCACCGCCACGGCAACGCGACCTTGTCGCACACCATCGTCCCCGCGCATGGGTCTGCCTGGCCCGTGCAGTCGGTGTCTGCTAGACACGAACACCGGCTGTGCGGGCCGGCTTTGCATGTGCCGGTTCCGTCGACGATGGCGCAGACATCACCGGCGCTGCAGGGGTCGCCGTCGTCGCATGGTGTCCCGGGCGCCCGCGCATAGGGCACGCACACACCCGTTGCGTCACAACGATGCTGCACGCAGGCCGTGTCTTTTTCACTGTCGCAGACACACGGCGCGACCGTCCCGGCGTCGATTGCCTTGGAGGAGTCGCTGCCCGCCGTGGGCTCGTCGCTGCACGCCGCCATCGCCGTCGCGACGACAAGCAGCCATCCCCACCGTCGCATCAACACCCCGGCGCCGCGATGGGCTTGTGGACGCAGCCCTTCTTGGCGTCGCAAAGGTCGGCTGTGCACGCTTTGCCATCGTCGCAATCGGCGAGCTTCTTGCCGTCACACTTGCCGAGCGTGCTGCAGTCCACCTCACCCCACGGCCCGATGCGCAAGTGAGCCGGGTTGGACGGGCCGCTCGTGCCGGTCACGTTGAGGGTCTTGCCGCCGATGTGGGTGCCGCCATCGATCGCGGCAACGATGGCACCGGGTGTCATGTGGGCGTCCTTGCGACCACTGTGCGGTTGGTAGGCACGCGCCCACACCACGCCGCCACCCACGTCGCGCCGGCTCGCCCAAAGCCAATTGCCCTTCGGTGTCTTGACGTCGCCGCCCAGCACGAGCCCCGCCTTGTCCACCAGGATTCCGCGGATCGACACCGAGTCGTAGCTGCTCGGCGTCTTCTCCCACAGCTTCTTGCCGTTGCTGTCGTGCGCGATGAGCCAATGGCGATAGGCGAGCGAGTTGGCCCGCATATGTCCGCCGGCGATGAATTCTTCGTCCGTACGGCTCGCGATTGCGTACAAGCCGCTGTCGACCGCGGGCTGCACGATGCGCGTCCAGAGCACCTTGCCGTCGTTGCCCACGCGCTTGACCAGGCCGCTCGACTTGCCCTTGGCGACGGCATTGCCGACCAGCACCAGCGACGCGTCACTGCGAACCACGAACGCGGTCGGATGGACGTCATACCCCTTGTCCTGCAGGTAGACGTGGGGCGCCGTCACGGTCGGCGGCAGCTTGTGCCACGATGTGTTGGCAGTCGGTTGTTTGGCCTTGTCGAGCCGCGTGAACACGATCGCGTTGTTGGAACCGGTCTGCTTGGCGATCGCAAAAACCGTCCCCGTGCTGTGTTCGGCGGCGGCCGTGCTGGTCACCTTGCAGCCCGAACAACCCGGCTTCATCTCGTATTGCCATTCGGTCGCCGGCAGTGTTTGGGGCCCAAAACCGCACACGTAGCTGGAGTTCTGTTTGTTCTTGGGCGCCCACGACTCGAGCTTGTAGAGGCTCTTGCCGCCGCCCACACAGACAAAGCGATTGTTGGCGCGCGTGTGGCAGCGCACGTCGACGTGTCCCAGGCACCGAATCGTCTGGCTGCTGAAGTCGCCGGTGGGACCGCTGGTCAAGTTGCGCCAGTGCTTGTTGATCATCCACAGCCCCGTATAGCTCCCGCGGCCAAAGACGTTCCATACCGTGCCGTCCTTGCGCCGCAGCAAGCCCGCGGATTCGTGGTGGCTGCCCTCGCCGCCTTGCATGCGGTAGCGCCCGTGCGGCGTCCCGATGCATTTGCCGTTGATGCACTTGCCGCCGGACGAGCAGGTGTTGGGCCGCGAACACTTCAACGTGCTACCGGCTATGTGTTGGCAGCCGCCCGCCGGATCGCACAGGTCGCGGGTGCACGGGTTGTTGTCGCTGCAACCGGTGACGCCCTTGTCGGCGCACTTGCCGGTCGCCTTGCAGTCGATCTTGCCCCAGCGGCTCGAACGCGCGAGCCACGCCCAGCTATTGCTCTTGTTCGACGTGTACCCGGCCAGGATCAGCGTACCGTCCTTCAACCGGCGCATGCCGTGAACCGCGCCCCATCGGCCCTGGGTGATGGGGATTGTCGCCTGCGACTGTTCATTGACGTCTCCGCTGACCACGGCGAGCCACGGCCTGCGCAGCTCCAGCTTGCCGTCAACGTTGGTGTGTCCGGCAAAGATGATGCCGTTGTCGGGCGTGACGACCGCTGTCCGCGCCAAGCGGCCGGCGCCGAGACTGATCCCGCCCGGTCGGGCTTTGGAGCCGATCTCGTGGGTCCCCACGCTGGTCGAGAACGTGGGCGATGAGGTAAGCCCCCGCCACATGAAGCTCTTGTCCCACGACGCGATCGCGACACCAGCGTGGACACGCTGCCAAGACGATTGTATCGACCACGGATTCCAGTAGGTCCACGTCTTCGTCGCCAGATCCAGCCACGCCGCCACGATGCGCGGTTGCGAGCTTTTCAGGTTGCGTCGCGCGAAAAACAGCTTGCTGTTGGCTGAAACGCCGACCGAAGGGTCGTCCTGCGCCGACGTCCCAGTCACGTGCTTCACCAGGACTTTGCCGTGACCGTCGAGGTACCAGAAGACC
>CAZLMW010000068.1:0-21899 GCA_964560875.1 uncultured Enterobacteriaceae bacterium | reverse complement strand
GACACAGCCCAGCTTCGTGTCGCAGGAATCCGCGGTGCACGGGTTCTTGTCGTCGCACGTCTTCTTGGGTCCGAAACACACCCCCGCCGCGTTGCACTTCTCGAACGCGGTACAGGCGTTGTCGTCGTCGCACGCCTTGCCGAGACTTTCAGGCTTGAGCCCACATTTGCCCGTCTTCGGATCGCATGTGTTCTCGAGGCACGCCTGGTCGTTCTTCTTGGTGCAGAAGACCACCGACGCTTTGTTTGGCTTGCAGTCGGGCACTTTGAGCGACTTGTCGCAGTAGAAAACGCCGTTGCAGAGGTCGCCATCGTCCGCTTTTGCGCAGTCGGCGTTCGTCTGGCACTTGCACGTCACGGCCGACGCCTTGCACGTCTTGCCGGTACACGCCTCCGCGCTTGTGCATGGGTCGCTGTCTTTGCACGGGTACGGGCCCTGGTCGGCCTCGTGCTCCTTGTTGCCCCTCGACTTTGAGAATCCACTTGCAGACGAGCGCGCCGCCTGTGCCGCTTCCAGCCTGGCCCTTGGTGCACTGCAGCGTCACCTTCTCGCGAGCGGTCGCGGCACACTTGCCGGTCTTGGGCTGGCAGACGTTGAGCGCACAGGCCGTGTCCGTCACCGTCGGACACGTGACGATCGACGCTGGGTTGGGCTCGCAGGTCCCGCTCGACTTGTTGCAGAACATCAGCCCATTGCACGTGTTGCCGTCGTCGAGCTTGCTGCAGTCCGCCGTTGTCTTGCACGAACACGTGTTGGTGCCGCCCTTGCACGCGCCACCTTTGCAAATGTCGCCAGTGGTGCACTTGTCACCGTCATCGCAGGCCGTGTTCGCCGCGGCCGCCGTCATCTCGCACAGCCCGGTCGACGGGATGCACGCGGCCTTGAGGCAGGCCGTGTTCTTGTCCGTCGGGCATTTGACGGTCAGCGCCGGGTTGATCCGGCACTTCTTGGTGTTCTTGTCGCAGAACTCTGCGCTGCAAAGCGTGTCGTCGGTGCAGTCGGCATCCACCGAGCAGGAGCACGTGTCGATGCCCGTACACTGGGCTTTTCCGCCCTTCGCAGAGGTGCATCGGTCCTTTTCGGTGCACGAATTGCCGTCGTCGCACAGCGTTCCGGTTGGCTTGTTGGTGATCGTGCACTTGCCCGTCTTGCTGTCGCAGCCCGCTTCGGTGCACGCGTCGTTGGAGGCTGCACAGACAACCTTGGTGCCCGGCTTGATGCGGCAGGACCACGGCAGCACGGCCTTGTCGCAAAAGAAGGTTCCGGTGCACGCGTCGCCGTCAGTCTTGCAGTCGGCGCTTTGCTGGCACTCGCAGCCGCTTACGGTTCCGGCGGTACACGACCCGCTCGCGCAGCGGTCGCCGATGCTGCACGGGTTGCCATCGTCGCATGGCGTGCCTTTCGGCCGCGGGACCATGGAGCAGTTGCCCTCTGCGTCGCATCGATTCGTCGCGCAGGGCGTGTCTTTGGCGGGATCACACCAGCAGGAGGGCGTGCTTGTAACGTCGACTGCGACCTTGTCCGAGCTGACCGGATCGGCGTCGTCGGAACATGCTGCCGCAAGGGCGATCAACGCAACGACACCAGCTAGATGCTGAAGACAGACGGGCGGACGCAGGTGCATCTGAGCGGGACTCACGTTGGACATGGCGTTGTGCGGGCGACGAAAAGTGTAGCGGATCGCACGTTGGCACACACCTCCGAAAAGATCGCAGCCGGTCCCCAACGGCCTGGCGCTACCGATTCAGCCGCTCGAGCTCGGCCCGATCAGGGCCTGTCCCTGAATTGCGCACAATCCGAGCGTGACGAGCAACAACGCAAGGGCAAGGGCGGCGCCCACGCCGGCGCGATGGATACGTGTTGTGTGCACTTGGGACGAATCGCCCATGACGGCCGGCCTATCGCTCAGTCAGCGACTTCCAATCGGGCCGGTCAGCCGGACAGGCCGCGGCCCGTAGGATTGTCTCTACGGGCCGATCTCGGCTCGAAGGTATTGATACCGCACCCCCCACCCAAAACCGCTCCAGGGGCTTCTGCGAGCCACGTAGGGGCATATGGCCTCGAAAAACGGCTCTGCAGACGCCGGCGGCCGCCTTCTTGCACGCGTACGAGGTCCAGGCGAGCAGCTTGTCGTCGTCGGGGCACGCGGTCGACTTGCCGTTGCACGCGTAGTTGCCGCCCGAGTGGGTGAACATGTCGTTCTTGCAGACGAACGTCTGGTTGACGACCTTGGTGGCGCCGACGCACCTGGTACCGCTGGGGAAGAGCTTGCCTTGCGTGTCGCCAACGCATTGATGTTGTTTGTCGATCGAGGCCCGCGAATCGAATTCAGGTAGTAACGCGTCGATATGTGTTTGGAGCGCTGGGTGTCAATCTCGGCTCGGCCGCTGAACCTTCAGCCCGGCAACAACTCGCGGACAGCAACGCAGCGCTCGTGAATCGAGGCGAGGCGCGCCGGGAACGGGACCTTCGCCCAATCCTGGTCGGCCGGATCGCACAGCGGCGCGATGCGGCTGAGAGCGATGATATCCGCGAGCAAGTCGGCCAACACCTGGGCGAGCGGCACGGAATGGGGGCCGTCTTCGGGGAAGGAAATCGACTCGTAGCGCCGCCGCGCGACAGGATGAAAACAGGCGTGGGCGAGCACGTCCGCGGCGAGCACCTCGGCCACCGATCGATGGGCCTGGGCCCCGTTGGCGCTGAAGTCGGCCTTGTTCAGCGTCGCGAGCAGCCGCGCGTTGATGCGCAACTCTACATCGAGCATCTGATCGAGCCCCTTGGCGAGCGACGGGTCTTCGAGGCCCTCTCGCTCGGCGCGGCGGCACCACCATCCAAGGGCGGCCGTCGACGGCGAGCTCCGACGGTCTGTCGCGGTCCAGTCCAGGTTGGTCATTGTCGTCCTCCGTTTCGGCCGCGGGTGCGCAAACGCATCGAACCGTGTGCGCGGCGCAGCTCGTAGATGGGTTGTTGACTTTGAATTCGCTTCACGTTCCGTGCCACGGCCTCCCGACGGGAGGTAATAGCCCTGATTTCAAAGAGATAGACGAATCGGCGGCGGGTTTCTAACGCCGAAATCATGCGCCGCACCGGGACGGTTTCGTGACGTCCCACTGGGACGTATCGGGTGGATGCGTGCGGTCAACGGTGGGACAGCACCGGGACAGTGGGGGCCGGGACAGTTGCGGGCCGGGACAGTTGCGCGCCGGGACAGCGGTGGGCCGTTTTCGGGCGCTCTTTGGAGCCAGGCTTCACCGGCTCAACCAACGCTCCACGAAGCGGCGGTCCGATGGGGCCAGGGACCACTGGGGAAGCTCGTGCGGCGCAACCCACGCCAGCTCCTCGTGCTCCAGCGCGACTGCCTCACCGGCGAACAACACGGCGGCGAATACGATCAGGAAAGGCGTGCCGGCGTCACCGATCTCGGCAAGCACATCGCCGACCGCCGTGACATCGACCCCGAGCTCTTCGCGCAGCTCGCGGATGGCCGCGTCAACGTCATTTTCACCCGGCTCGAGCTTGCCGCCCGGAAACTCCCAGAGGCCGCCGTGGCGCTTGGCCGCGGGTCGCTTGGCGATCAACCACCGGCCCTCGCGCTCGCACACCGCCGCAATGACGCGAACAACGGACATCGCCCGACCTTCCGCTACCAGATGAGCTGGCCATACAGCGACTGGTACCCGCGCAGCAGCTCGAGGAATTGCACCGCGAATTCGAGGTCGATCAGCGCGCCGTACTTGTTGTCCTGCGAAGCGCCCTTCCAGGTGGCCGCCGCCTTCTCGCACGTCTTCAACATCTCGATGCCGATGCTGTAGACCTCCGGGTTGGACATCTGCAACGCCTGGTAGGTGTGGTGGTCCAGCGGGTTGTCGAACGACACGACCGTCGCGGACTTGGCCGGGTCGACCGCGTCAACGGCGCCCTTCACCCAGACCTTCGTGGCGTGGTTGAACGACTGGTCCCAGTCCGCGTTGAACCACGCCATGCCCATCCACATCGCTGTCGGGCGCAGGTTGTACAGCCCCGGCATCTCGATATACGGCAAGCTGTCGTGCTTCTTGCGGGCGTTTCCCTCGAGGAAGAGGTCGGTCTTCTTGATGGCGGGCGTCTTACCGCTCGCGTCGACCTTCCAGCCGAATTGGTCCTTGCGACCCGAAATCAGGGCGCCGAAAAAGCGCATGATCTGCGGCCGGAACCACAGCATCGTCGAGATGACGTAGCTCGCGAGCGCCTGGCTGGCGTCCTGGCCGATGAACATTGTCTCGGGGTCGGTCAAGACGGCGAGGGCGTTCCACTTGTCGTAATACGCGCCGATGTAGCGCAGTCGCTCGTAGTAGTAGTAGCCGGTCTCACCGTCGTAGACCGTCTCGTCGTGTCGGCCCAGCCCGAGCGGGATGTTCAAGTTCACACAATCGCTGGCGTAGTTGGGATCTTGCGATGGGTCCGCCAGGTCGCTGTGGCACGTGAAGTCGCCCTTGCAAATCGGCGATGTGGCCTCGGTGAAGACCTTGTAGTAGCGGTTTTTCGCCTTGTCGTAGCAGTAGCCACCGGGATCGGGCGTGGAGACGACCTGGGCGAGCGCGTTCAGACCCATCTTGATACCGGCGGTCGCGCCGAGTCCGCCGAGTGGATGCTCTTCCCAGAGCGGCACGTTTTCGCCCTCTTTCATCAGTCCGAGCTCCACACCTCGGTAGTCGGCGAGGATGCCAAACAGACCGGCGCCACCGAGCACGCTGTAGTCGGTCACCGCGTCGACCCAGTGCTGGTACTGGTTGAGCACCGGCATGAAGTTGTTCCAGTAGACTTGGCCGTCGTAGTCCCAGATGAAGAAGTTGGTCCGGTCGCGACGGAAGGCTTTGACGAAGTAGTAGTCGTGGTACTTGCTCATCGCGCCGTGGACCATCTCGTAGGGATCGGCGCCCTCGTCGTACATCGCGCACGTCGACGTGCCCATCTCGTACTCGTCGCTGCAGAATCGATACGGAACCTCGTACAGCTTGCGCGCCTTCGGGTCGCCGATGCCCTTGCTCGCTTCGCCCGAACGCTCGGCGACGAGCTGGCTGTAAGGCACGAACTTGCGGTCGCTGAGGTTGGCCGTTCCGCCAAACATCTTCGGCATGTGGGTGTAATGCAGGGCGCCACGGTACAACGAGTCGAGTAACAGCCGCGCATCGCCGGACTCGTAGTCGGTGTAGATGACGTCTTTCTTCTTGGCGTCTGTGGTCATCGTGCCCAGCGCGAACTGGACCTCGTTGCGCGTGATGCCAAACCACTTGCTCTTCTTGAGCGCGGCGGCCGCCTTGTCGCCGAAGACCTCGACCAGCTCGGCATAACCAAAGGCGATGGCGGCCCGGTCGTAGTAGCCCAGACCCTTGATGTCGTGGTGGAAGCGGCTGCTGTACTCCATGATGGAACTGTAGCGGTAGTCCAGCAGGCCCGACTTGAGCTGACCGTCGCTGAGCTTGGGCAGGTCCATCGCCGACCCGTTGGGGCCGCGCATCTTCCAATAGTAGTCGTGGTAGTTGAGCGCGTCGCTGCTCGCCTCGAAGTTGTGCCGCAGACCGAGCGTGTGGCCGAGTTCATGCAGCGCGGTCGACTTGAACACATCGCGGTAGATGGCCTGCCAGACCTTCTCGGGGTCTTTGACGTCCTTGAGCGTTTCGGCGAGGCCCAACACCGCGTCTTGCGCGAATGCGGCGTGGTAGATGTTGCGTTTGGCCAGCATCTTGTGGCGCTCCCGTAGCATCCGACGGCCTGCGCGTGACGCCCAGTTAGCGGGGGAAACGCGCGCCTTTTGGCCTTTGCTGAGCGCTCTCGGGCCGGCGGCTGACATCATCGCCTGCTTGTCCTTGGCCGACCCGAAGAGCAGCGTCATGTCCTTGGTGATCAACCGGTCCTCAAGCTTGCTGCCGCGCAGCCTTTGCGCCTTCTTGTGTGACCAACCGGGCTGGACCTTGAGTTTGTCCTTGATGCTCTTGACCGAATTGCGGCGCTGCTTGGTGGCGAATCGCTTGGCGAAGTCGCGGGCCTCCTTGACGCGCTTTTGGTGGTCGGCGTGCTGCTTGGCGGCCTTTGCCTTGGCCTGCTTGGCGTCTGTCTTGGGCGTGGGCGCGAATCGCTTGAGTCGTTGCGTGACCTCCGCGCTCGATACGTGCCCGAGGCCGTAGTCGACCGGGTCCAGTTCGCCTCGTGCGAGCCGCAGGATGTCGCGTCCGTTGGTGGCAAACACCTTCAGCGGGCCGGCATAGATGTGCGCGTGACCGGAGAGGATCTTGCCGCTCAGCGGGTCCATGGCTGTGGGACCGTAGCCGAGCAGCCCGGCGCGTGTCGGCTCATTGACCAGGCTCAGCAGCGAGTAGCGGATGTCGCCCACACGCTGACCGCGGTCGGTCACCTTGCCGTCCGCGTCGAACGCCAGCGTGTTCTCCTTGACCACGAACATGGGCGCCAAGTCGGCCGCTTTCTTGCCCTGGGCGGCCGCCACGACCTCGCGGAACGTCCTGTCCCACGCTTTTCCAGCCGCCTTGGCCGTCTCCACGAGCTGGGGATCGAATCCCTGGCCCAGCCAATACACGATCGGTTTGGGCGTGCGCTTGTCGTAGGGGATGGGTTTGCCGGCGTCGTCGACGTGTTTTTCCCAGATATCGTGGCGCGCGATGTGCAGCGGCCGCGCGCTTTCGACCTCGCCGTACTTGTCGTCGTAGCCGTAGCGCTCGGTCCGGAAGTAGCCGAACTTGTCGAACATCGGGATGCGCACCACGTTGGCGTCGGGCGCGGGTTTGCCGGCCTTCTTGGCGGCCTCGATGTCCGTTTTGGTCACCCGCGCGACGCCCTTGCCGTCGAGGTTGTCGAGGTCGAAGTCGCCGTCCTTGGTGGTCTTGACCTCCGCCACTTCGACCGCGCGGATCGGTGCGCCCTTGTCGTCGCGCAGGATGTAGTTGTCGGGGTACTTGAGCGGCCGGTATGTCTCGTCGGCGGGCACCTTCATGATCGACGTGCGGATCTTGATCTCGGCGGCCTTGCAGTCCTCGTTGAAGTAGAACCAGCAGAGCGGCCACGACATCGGGCCCCACCACGGGTCCCACTCGTCGATGACCTCGGGTGTCGCGTGCACCTTGGTCACGAAGTCGATGTAGTCGGCCGATTTCGTCTCGCGATGGCGGACAGGGTCGCGCGACTCGGACCAGCCGGTGCCGTTTGTGGCTTCCGATGACCGCCAGCCCATCGTGAACGCGTCGGGGTCGGATGGATCGAGGATCACGTGGTCGACCGGCTTCATCGCCACCGAATCGACCGGGAAGTTGAAGTTGACGCCCTCGTTTTTCGCCCAGTCCACGCGGACGTAGTCGCGCTGGTACCAGGGCAGGTCTTCGTCGTTTTCGACAAGCACGTTGGTCTGCTCGCCGGTCGATGGCGCGTACTCGCGCATCACGTCGAGATGTTTGACGATCGGGTAGATGGCGACGGGCTGCCCGGTCACGTTTTCGCCCGGTTTGGCGGCGTCCTTGTAGGCGAGATCCGTGCCCTGGATGAAGTCGTACACCCGGTACGCGATGAGCTTGTCCTGCTCGATCTTCCAGTGGATGCGGTCGGTCTCTTCCGCTTCGCCCACGAACGTCCAGCCGACCGTGAACGGTGCATCGACAACCGTTCGCTGGAAATACCAGTGGCCCGCAAACACGGACTTGTGGATCGCGCCTGGCTGGACGCGGTCGATGAGCCCGAGGTCCTGGGCGCATGAAGCGAGGATTGGGGCGATAAGCAGGCAGCACGCGGCAACGCGCAGCCGCGCCGTGGCGGCGGAAAGAGCGGTCATGGGGCCTCCGGACGCCCCGGAGTCTACCGCCTACCAGTCGTCGAAGTCGATTCCGTCGAGCGCGCCCATATCGGGTCCATCGATGTCGTCGAGTTTGTCGTCGTCGTCGGCGCCCAGCCCCATAAGCTTGCGAACCAGCGCCAGCTCGTCCTCGGCGGCGTCGTCTTCGTCCGCGTCGTCCTCTTCGTCGTCGTCGCCGAGGTTGAGGGCAAGGCCTTCGATCGCGTCGTCTTCGTCGACGTCGTCCCCGCTTCGCAACGTGCCGGCGTCCTCGCCGCTTTCTCCTTCCGCGTCGTGGTCGTCGTCGCCGTCGTCGTCGTCGTCGTCGTCGTCGATATCTTCGTCGTCGTCGTAGAAATCGAGGTGCCGGTAGTCCGAGTCGTCGAAATTCAGCTCTTCGGGAGCGTCTTCGTCATCGTCTTCTTCTTCTTCTTCGTCGCCGTCGATGTCGGGGAGGTCATCCTCCCACTCGTCGTCCCAGTCGCTGATTGCCATCTCAGCCTCCCGTCAGCGCGCGGTGTCGGCGCGCTCGTTCTCCACCTCGCCCCTCGGTCGACCCAAGCACGACCAGCAAGCGGCGCGGAATCTGCGTGCACTTGGACCGGATGACAAGAGCATTGTTGAGCAGATGCGGCACAAAGGGGTGATTTTGGCGCGCATTTTCGCGATCGTCGGCGCCCGGCGAGGAGACAGCGGGGATCCACGTCGCGCCGATTTCCGGCTGAAGGATCCTAATGTCTTGGAATCTTGCCGTTTTTTCACGACGACTGCGAGGATGGTCCGATGGTCAGCTTGAACAGGATCTACACCAAGACCGGTGACCGGGGGGAAACCGGGCTTGTTGGCGGCGGTCGGGTGCCCAAGGACGATGTGCGCATCGAGGCGTACGGAACCGTCGATGAGCTCAACGCGTGCATCGGATTGGTGCGGGAACGCAACTGCGCAACGAATGTGGACGCGGACGCCCAGGAGCGCATCGATGCGGCGCTCGAGCAAGTGCAACAAGTGCTTTTCAACCTCGGCGCGAGCCTCGCCACCCGCGCGGAAGACCGTCGCGACAGCCACCCCTGCGTAACCGAAGCCGACGTGGCGTGGCTCGAGGAACGTATCGAGACCTGGAACGCGGAGCTGCCAGCGCTGCACAGCTTCATCCTCCCCGGCGGTGGACCTGTCGGCGCGACGCTTCACCTGGCTCGGACCGTCTGTCGCCGCGCGGAACGCCGCATCTGCACACTGTCGACCATCGAACCCATCGCCGACCTCGTCCTGCCGTACGTCAATCGGCTCAGCGATATGCTCTTCGTCCTCGGCCGCTGGGCTGCGCTGCGACTCGGCGAGAAAGAGACGCTCTGGAAGTACTGACGCATCGCCGGCCGGACTCCACAACGGCCGTGTCCTTGCTTGAATCGACGGCGCGCGGCACATTCGCGGTCGCAACCGCATTTCCGTCATGTTTTTCGAGCCGTAAACGCATCCATGAGCCCTCTCGGCCTGTCTTTGAAGGAAGGCGACGTCATCGCCGGCCGCTATCGCATCACCGGCACGCTCGGTCGCGGTGGCTTTGGTGCTGTGTATTCGGCCGAGCACGAGATGACCGGCCAGGCGCTGGCGATCAAGGTCCTCGCAGTTGATCCGAAGTCCAGCACCGATGATGTCGAGGCGCGCTTCTTCCGCGAGGCCCGGATCACGGCGCGCCTGACCGACCTGCACACGGTCCGCGTCTTCGACGTCGGCAAAGCCGCAGACGGCGCGCTGTTCATGGCCATGGAGATGCTGCGCGGCCCGACCCTCGAGGCGGTGCTGAAACGGCTCACCGACGCCAACAAGACCATGGCCGACGACCAGGCGATCGACACCGCGCTGCCGATCTTGCAGAGCCTGGCCGAAGCGCACAAAGCTGGCCTCGTCCACCGCGACCTCAAGCCGGCCAACATCATGCTGGCCACCAAGGGCGACGATCACACGGTCGTCAAAGTGCTCGATTTTGGCATCGCGCGGACCACCGATTCAGACCTCACGGCGGACGGGACAGCGCTCGGCACGCCGGCGTACATGAGCCCCGAGCAGGTGATGGGCCAGGATCTTGACGGGCGCAGCGACCTGTACGCCTTGTCGCTCATCCTCTACAGGGCCGTCGTCGGAGAGCTGCCGTTCAAGCATCGCGATCCGTACGCGCTCGCTTTCATGCGGTGCAACACCAACCCGACGCCCGCCGCCGGCCAGGAGCGAACGACCGTGTCCGAAGCCCTGTCGGCGGTAATCATGCGCGGTCTCGCCCGCGACCCGGCTGACCGGTTCGCTGACGCCAACGCGATGCGCGATGCGCTGGTCGATGTCCGCTACTCGTCGGCGCAGGGGCTGCCCAAGGGGATGCCCGACAAGAAGAAGGACCCCAAGCTCGCGTCGACGCAGCGTAGCAAGGCGCTCGATGGGCTGCGCAACCACACAACGCCGATCGGCGACGCGCTCGCGGAGCTGATGCAAGACATCAAGGACGAGTCGACGGCCACACCATCCGCTGTGCGCAACGCGCTGGCGAAGGATGGCGATGGCACGCTCATCGGCACCGGCCTGGCCGATGGTGGCGGCGATGCGACAAAGGTCGCGCATGTTCGCTCTGCGATTCGCACCACCGGTGGCGAAGACGCCCAGTCGGCCGACACCCTCGCGGTGGACCTGGTTGCGATCGACGGCGGCGCCGCGGCGCTCGCCCAGGCCGACACGATCGACCCCGAAGAGCCCGTCCCGCTGCCCACGCCGGACGCCGACGCGACGGTGGCGCTCGACGGCGCTGTTTCTCCTCAGCTGATGGCCCTGGTGGCCGATTCCTCGGACAAGACGATCGCGCTGCCGTCCGGTTCATCGGGCACGTTTGCCGCCGCGACGGCCATGGGCGCAGGTGGGGGGGGCGCAGATGCGGGTGGCGCCCCGGATGGAACGGACGCCGGCTCGTCGAAGAGGGGGCTGTTCATCGGGATCGGCGCGGGTGTGATCGCCGCTATCATCAGCGCGATCGCGATCGGAGGCGGCGACAAGGACGTCGAGACGTCCGCCGCTTCCGCCGAGGTCGAGAGCCCCGCCAAGGAGTCGGCCAAGCCCGCGCCGACCGCAGACAGTGGCATACCCGCAGCGGCACCAGCGGCCAATGCGCCAGTGGTTGCGCCCAATCCCGCTCCTGTGGGCCAAGACGCAGGCGGCACCGGAGGCGACGCCGCCAGCGACTCTCCGGACAGCGCAGGCGCTTCAAAAGAGGCGGTCGTGAAGCCCGCAGAACCGACGCCCGCGCCGCAGCCAGCCGCAAAACCGGCGCCATCTTCTGGAAAAAAACCGCGAGTCGCGCGAAAACGGAGTCGTGCACGGAAACGACCCGCCAAGCCAGCCCGGCGCAAGAAGCCGCCCAAACCCGCTCCGTCGAGCGACGACGGCACGATTGACCTATAGCCGAGCAGGGGCGACCTGCAGCCGAGCGCAGGCATTCAGGCGGTTCGCGGCGTCTTTGTCACTGGCGGCCATCGCGCTTGGCGTGGTTGGCGGCGTCTCCGTGAACGCGCCCGCACCGGTCTACGCCGAGTCCAGCGACGATGTGGCCGAGAAGAAGAAGCAGGCTATCGAGCTCGCCAAGATGGCCCGAAGCCGGGCGCGGGACGGCAAATTTGCGCTCGCCGCGAAGATGTACCTCAAGGCCTACGACATCGACGCGAGCAACCTGAACTACCTCTACAGCGCGGCGCGTTGTCAGCACCTCGGCGGCCAACTCGGCGAAGCACACGACAACTACTTGATGTTCCTGCGGGCGGCGCCCAAAGACCACAAGCTGCGGCCGAAGGTGCAGGCACAATTCAGCGCGCTGCGGCTTGAACGCGAGGCCGCAGACCAGCTGAAACAAGAAGGCCGGACGTCATCGGGCTCAACGGCAACGGTGTCGGACAAGCCTCCCGCTGGCGCTGAAAAGACGCCGTCCGTCGTCAAGAAAGACCCGTCGGACAAAAAGGCCGAAGGCGCGGCCACCAAACCTGTCGCCGTGGTGAAAAAGCCCGCGACCCCCGCCGAAAAGGCCGCGACCATGCGCTTGCTCGGCTATATCGGCGGCGGTGCAGGTGTCGCCGTGATGGTGTACGGCATCTACAGCTACGCCGGCGCGTTTGGACGCAAATCGGACCTCGAAGCGTCGTTGGACGGCAAGAACGCATCGACGTTGGCCCAAAAAGACGAAGCCAAGCGCATCGAGGCGGACCTGCTCAGCGGCGGAGCGGTCCTCACGACCGGTGTGCTGATCGCCGCGGTGGGCGCAGCTTTGATCGTTTTGCATCCCGAGCCAGACAAACCCAAAGTGAGCTTGCTTCTCACGTCCCCGCGGTCCGCAGCGCTCGAGGTCCGGTTTTGAGTCTCCGTCGTGCTCGCAACCTGCAGACTTCGCACTTGGCTGTCCTGGCGGCCTTGTCGTTGGGCGCGTGCACGGTCGACATCCCGCAGGCAGCTGCGCCCGAAGGCGACGTTGCGACCGATGCGCTTGACGACGTGACCGACAATGACGCAACGGCCGCGGCCGACGTTGTTGATGGCGGCGCGAGCGATGCCAAGTCCGGCGTCGATACTGGGCTCGACGCGGCAGAAGACGCCACGCACGCCAGTCAAAAAGACGGCGGTGGCGACCACCTCGATACGGCGACCGATCCGGACACGCACGCCATCGCCGATGCCACCTGGACACCCGACGGCACCACGTGGCCCGACAGTTTGGTGTCGCCCGATGGCACTTGGACGCCCGACATGACCGTCCAACCCGAGATCATCGGCGCGCCGGACTCGACGACCGCTCCCGATTCCGGGCCGAAGCCAGACGCCGGTGGCAGCGACGGCATCGTCTTGCCCGATGGGCAGTCCACTTCCAGTTGTGTCAACCGCTGCGGCAAATACAACAAGGGCGCCAAATGCCAATGCGACGGCAGCTGCGCGCAGTACAAGGACTGCTGTCCGGACTATGCCACGCTCTGCTTGAAGGGCTGCGGGGACGGCAAGTGCATCGCGCCCGAGACAACGCTGACGTGCCCCAAGGACTGCGGACAGCCCCCAAAGTGCGGCGACTTCAAGTGCGACGTGGGCGAGGACGCGAGCAACTGCTCCATCGACTGCTCCAAGGTCTCAGGCTGCGGCAACGGCGTGTGCGACCCCGACAAGGAACACCCGCTCAACTGCGGGCAGGATTGCGGCGTCGTCACGACGAAGTGCACAGCGGCGACCTGCCAGCCCGAAATCAAGGCCTGCGCGGCCGACAAAGCGTGCGCTGGTGCGGCGTTCATCGAGGTATTGGTGGCGTGCTACGTCAAGCACAACTGCACCGACCTGTCGTGCGCTACAGCCACGTGCAGCGACGAGGCCGCCCTTTGCTTGAAACATGCCGAGTGCAAGAGCGTTGGCGCCAAGTTGGCGGCCGCGAACTGCTACGATTACGCGTGCTTTGAGAAGGTTGCCCCGAAGGCTTGGGTAGCCAAGTACCAGTGCGGCAAGTCCAAGTGCAGCTGGCCGAAGTAGCCCGACTCAGTGTCGCCTCACACCCGAGGCGGCACCCAGGGTCTCCCCGGAGGGATCCTCTCTTTTTCGCCGCTGCGCTGGGTCGACTCAATGATTGAGGGTCTGTCTTGGCAGACGGCGCCTCGGATCAAGGGGGAAGGACCCAACAGGGGAAGGCATTTATGGGTTGCCGGCGTTGGGGTTGGGGCGAGACTCGGTTCTCTGTCGGGGACAGACTGCCTTCCCCTTCCCTTACAAACGCGACGGCAACAAAGTGAAGCTCGCGGAGAAGCCGGGCAACGCACGCTTACGTTGACCACGGCTTCGATGCGCGGCGACGAGCTCACGATCAGGTACAACGACGGAACGCTCAGGTGCACCCGCTTCCGTCGTTGCCGTCGTCGGTACCGACGGTTGCATCGCCCGAGTCGATCTTGGCTCCGCCGTCGTCTGCTGGCGACGAACACGCACACCACAGCGAACAAAACACCAACAGCTTCGCCAGGTGATTCAACAAGGCGTAGCTCCCGACGCGACGGCTGTGAGACGACCCGATCACGCGTCGAGGAGGTCTTCTTCGATGATCTCGCGGTGGTACAGGCTGCCTTTGAAGCCGACGACGCGTTCCACCATCTTGCCGCCCTTGAAGAACAGCACGGTTGGCGTGGCCATCACGTCGAACCGCTTTGCCACCGCCATCGCGTCGTGCACGTTGACCTCGCCAAACTTCACGCGCCCGTCGTATTCGGTGGCGAGGCTGATGATGATGCCCTCGAGCTGCTGGCATGGCGGGCAGCCGGGTCCCCAGAAGTCGACGACATATGGTAGTTCGCCGTTGACGACCTCGTCGTCGAAGTTGTCGACGGTCAGGTGCGTGGGCATGACCTTTGGCTTGCTCGAAAACAGCTTGCTGAAAAAACCCATCTGAGTCCTCGTTGGGGCGGGAAGGACGGCCATCGTGGTAAAGCCGCACAACAAGCGCAAGAAAGCAGGCAAGCGCAAGGTGTCACCCCGGCGCGCCAAGCCGCGTGCTCGCAACGTCGTGTCCGTCGGAGTCGGAAAGCTCGGGCAAATAGCGGCGACGGACGCCTGCGAGGCCGAAGAAAAAGCGGTTTCCGGCGTGACGCGCCGCTATGTGCCCTTTCCCTGGGAGGAGTTGGAGCGTCGCGCAGCTTTGAGGCGCGCCCCCGATCCCGAAGCCGGCCAAACTGCGCCCCATTCAGTCGAAGCGTCCGCCGAGGTCGAGGTCGCGGTCGAGGTTGACGACAGCGACGCTCCCGGCGCGATGGCCCACCAACGGGCGCTCGAGATCGCCGCGCGTCACCGCAGGAGCCGCATCCGGGCGCAGGTGATAGGCGTGGTGCTGAGCTTGAGCGGACTTGGGCTCGGCGCCTACATCGGGCAACGAATCGCCGCTGACACCGCCGCTCAATCGTGGCCATCGGTCGCGGGCAAGATCACGCTGTCGCAGCGCTCGCTCATGTCGCGCAACCCCGATCGCTACGAGACACATTTCATCTACGAGTTCAAGACCAACGGCCGCTACTACAGCAGCCGCCGCGTCCGTTTCGCGGGCGGGCAGGGCGATCCGACCGCGTCTCGGCGCGTCGGAGACAAGGTCAAGGTGTTCTACGATCCTGCTGACCCCAACCGCGCCGTGCTCGAACCCGGGGTGATCCTGTGGGCGTGGGCGCAGCTGGGCGCCTGCCTGGTCGTCGCGTTGCTCGGCGCCCTGTACGTCTTCTTGAGCCGCCGCGGCCGGCCCGCTTGAGATCCGGGAACGGGCTCGTCAGCTGCACGGTCACGGGCGCGAAGAAGCGACGACCCAGACAGCATTCTTTGCGGTTTTGCTGTCCTTTTGTGCCCTGATCGCGTACAGCGCCCGCCCCATACGCGGCGCCCCGCGTGGAGAAACGTTTTGAACGAACCATCCCCGACCTTCGACTCCCTCGGCCTCGCCAAACCATTCCTGCGCGCCATCGCGGATGCTGGCTACACAGAGCCGACGCCGATTCAGCGCGACGCGATCCCACCTGCGCTGCAAGGCCGTGACATCGTTGGCATCGCCCAGACCGGCACCGGCAAGACCGCGGCCTTCTCTTTGCCGCTGTTGCAACGCATCAACGACTCCGTGACCGAGGAAGCCGAGATCCGCGCGCTCGTCGTGACGCCCACGCGTGAGTTGGCGGCGCAGATCGGCGAGAACATCGGCATCTACGCCAAGCACCTCGACGAGATCTGGCACACCGTCATCTTCGGCGGCGTCAACGAGAAACCGCAGATCCGCGAGCTGCAGCAGGGCGTCGACATCCTGGTCGCCACACCCGGCCGCCTGCTCGACCTGCACAGCCGCCGCCACATCAACCTGAAAAACGTCAGCGTGTTCGTGCTCGACGAGGCCGACCGGATGCTCGACATGGGCTTTCTGCCCGACGTCAAACGCATCATCGCGGCGCTGCCCAACAAGAAGCAGACCATGCTCTTCTCGGCGACCATGCCACCGGCCATCCGCGCGCTCGGAGAGACGCTGCTGCACGACCCCGTGTCCGTGTCCGTGACGCCCGTTTCTGCCCCTGCCGAACGCATCGATCAGCGCGTCTACTTCGTCGACAAGTCCAACAAACGCAAGCTGCTCGCGTCGCTGATCCAGTCCCACGAAATGCTGCGCGCCCTCGTCTTCAGCCGCACCAAACACGGCGCCAACCGCATCGCGCAGTTCCTCGAGAAGTCCGGTATCGCGTCCGCCGCCATCCACGGCAACAAGTCACAAGGCGCACGAACCCGGGCGCTCGCGCAGTTCAAGGCCGGCCGTCTGCAAGCGCTCGTGGCGACCGACATCGCGGCGCGCGGCATCGACGTGGAAGGCGTCACGCACGTCATCAACTTCGACCTGCCCAACATCGCCGAGACCTACGTGCACCGCATCGGCCGCACCGCGCGCGCTGGTGCATCTGGCATCGCCATGTCGTTCTGCGATGTCGAGGAGCAGCCCTATCTCGCCGATATCGAGCGCCTGATCCGCAAGCACCTCGACCGTGCGACCGACAACCCGTTGCCGTCCAATGCGTCGCCGCCGCCGATGACCGACCTCGACAGCAAGTCGCCGCCCCGCAAACGCCCGCAGCGACGGAGCGGCCAGGGACGGGGTGGCCAGGGTCGTGGTGGCCAGGGTCGTGGTGGCCAGGGTCGGGGTGGCCAGGGTCGTGGTGGCCAGGGTCGGGGCGGCCAGTCGCGTTCGGGTCAGTCGCGTTCGGGTCGGGGCCGTCGTAGCGGCGGTCGTTCCGGCAATCGGCGCCCGCGAGGCTAACCCCAATGCCGATCGTCCAGGCCATAACGCCCGACACGGCCTATTTCTCGGTCGCTGTCGGCGCGATAGGCAGGCCGGCGGCGAAGTCGGCGATGGCCTTGGCGACCGCCTCGGGTTGTTCGTGCGGGACCCAGTGCGTGGCCTTTTCGAACTTCTGAACAGTCAGCGTTTTCACGTACTTATCGAGCCCGTCCAGGTTGCCCGGAAGCAGCGCGGTGTCCTTCATTCCCCAGGCCACGAGCGTCGGTACGTCGATGGTGATGTTCGACGCCGCGATGGTGCCCTTGTCGGTGTCGAGGTTGGCGCGATACCAGTTGAGCATCTTCACGAGGTCGCTGGCCGCGAAGAGCTTGCGGTAGACGTCCTTCTGCGCGTCTGTGAGCGCCTTGCCAAACGCGTCGATGAGCGCCTTGTGGTTGTTCGATTTGAGGAAATTCTCGGTCCCGGGCGTGTTGAACAGCGCCATGTAGCTCGACGCGTCCTTCTGCTTGGGGTTGTTGTTGTACTCGCGGATGAACGTGTCGGGGTGCGGGCCGTTGACGATGACCAGCTTGCCGGTCAATTCCGCGTGCTTGTGCGCAAAAGTCCAAGCGACGGCGCCGCCCCAGTCGTGGCCGACGATGATGGTCTCACCGGCTTTGCCCAGGCCATCTTTGGCGTCGGTCAGCCGTGTCACCAGCGCCTTGATGTCGCCGACGAGCTTGTCGATCTTGTAGGCGGCGACGTCCTTGTTGTCCGGTCCCCAGGTCGTGTTGTAGCCGCGTTGGTCGGGCGCAACGACGATGTGTTTGCCGCTGAGCTCCTTGGCGACGGACTCCCACCCGTACGCGAAGTCGGGGAAGCCGTGCAGCAGCACCACGAGCGGGCCTTCTTTGCCCTGGCAGCCGATGTTCATCGACTTGAGCTCGCCGATTGGGTGCGCCGAATACACCGGTTTGGCGTCAGCAGCGCCGCAGGTCAGGAACGGGTCGACCGTTGTCGGTGCGGGCGTGTCGGCTGCCTCGGAGGAGCAGGCCCCAAGCAGCGCGAGGGCGATCAGCAGGCCGGTCGCGAGCACAACAGCCCGAAGTGCCGGGATGGGGCGAAGGTCGTGATTCATGTAGCGCAACTCACTTGGTGTGTTCCGAGATCTTGGTCTTCTTGGCGGCGGTGCCCGAGGGCTGCGGACGGTCGGCGAACACGTCGGCCACCGTCATCTTCACCACCTTCGGGTCTTTGCTGATGTTCAGCCCGCGCTCGGTCAGCGGAAACTCCTCGGTGCCGCCCCATTTGCCCTCATCCTTGGGCAGCCCGACCGTGTACTTGTACTTGATGGTCGAACCGCGGGCGAAGTCGATGACGCGCGTCCAGACGTTGTCGCCGGCCTTCGCGTCGCCTTCTTTGCCGTCGTCGCGCAACGCGATCTTGTTGGGGTTCCACTTGGTCTTCATGCCCAGCTTGGGGTGGTTGCCGGCAATGTAGACAATGCCCTTGCCCTTGGGCGGCGGTTTGTTCTCGATCCAGCCGAACGTATCGACGGCGAGCTCCTTTTCGGACACGTCGCAGGTGAACTTGACGAAGACCGCGTTGGTCGGGTCCTCGGACAGCTGCTTGGGGCCCTGGTTGGGCGCGATATCCTCGACCTTGTTGTTGTTCCAAAACGCCGCACGGAGCTGGATCGGGTCGCCCTTGACGACGCCGAGGTCCTTGAACGGCACGAACAGCTCGATCAGCTTGCCGCCCTTGACGGGCCCGCCGAGCTTGCCGTTGAACGTCGTGGGCGTGATTTTTTCCCACTGCGACTTGCCGTCGGACTTGCGCAGCTCGACCTTGGCGCCGCCGTTGAGCTTGAACCGCACGTGGAGCTCGCGCTGTGCCCCGTCCGTGAGCCCGAGCGACTTGCCATCGCGCGCCTTGTTGAAGCCGCTTTCGACCTTGGTCTGGCCGGTCTTCTTGTCGACGATGTGCTTGACGCCCAGGTACAGCGAAAGCGCCGACTGCGACTTGCCCCACAGGTCGAAGTTGTGTTGGGTGCCGATCCACAGCCCTTCGTCCGTGAAGCCGTAGTAGACGACGGCGATCCAGTCCTCGGGGTTGGCCTGCGCGTCGGCGGTGTCGCTGTCGAAGAAGAAGCCGCCGTCGGTGATCCACTCGCTCTCGTTGGGCAGCAGCTTGCCGTCAATGAGCGGTTTGGGGTCGAGATCGGCCGCAGGCAGCTGTTCGGCCGCCTGGATGATCGGCTTGAACTGCGGCATCGGGATCTCCTTTTTGCCCTGCACCTTCAGCGCCGCGTTCATGTGCTTGTAGACGCCGGCGAGGTGGGTGCGGAAAGCCTGGTCAAAGGGCGTGTCGTCGTTGCTCGGGCTGGTCATGTCCGCGCCGTACCACCAAAACCAGTCGCTGCCCTCGGCGCCGTACATCTCGTCGAACGCGATCCACGTCTCGTAGGCGACGGTACCGGCCTTGAGGTCCTTGAGGTGCACATACGGGTCGGGCTGCTTGAGACCGGACTTGGCGAGGTCTTGGCGAGCCGTGAGCAGGTAGGCCCAGCCCTGGTTCTCCTCGCCTTCGCCGATCCAGATGTTGAAGTTGCCGCCGATCCACGAGCCGGGGAAGAGCGGCTCGAGCTCCTTTTGCTTGAACACCGGATGCGCGGGCACGTCGCGGGCCGGGTTGCCCATCAGGTACTCGCTGCCGGTGACCGTGATGATCTCGCCCTGCGCCTGCAGCACCTCGAGCTTGCTGTAGAGCTTGTGGAAGAAGCCCTTGCCGTCGTGCTCTTTGCTGAATGTCTCCCACGCGTTCTCGCCGTCGAGGATGAGCGTGATGACCCGGTCCGGCGCGCCAAATCCCGGCGCCTGGTTGAGGACGTTGTTGATCAGGTCGTTGGACGCCTGGTCGCCGGTCAGGCCCTGGTACTTGAAGCCGATATCGTTGGATTGCTGGGTGTTGCGGAAGAAGACCGCGAGCTCGTCCGCGTTGCTGCCGTCGCTGCCGTACTTCGTGTCGACGTCGACCTTAAACGCCGTGTTGGGCGCGCCGCCGGGGTTGTGGCCCGACTTGTTCATGACCTGCTGGTCGGTCGCGACCCACTTGATGCCGTGGTCGACGAAGTGCTTGATGACCTCTTCGGCCACCGAGCCCTCGCCGGGCCACATACCGGTGGGTTTGAAGCCGAAGACGTCCTCGAAATACGCGACGGCGCGGCCGACCTGCGCGCTGGCGTCCTGCGGATAGCTGAACTTGTTTGCAGGCTTGGGATCGAACGGTTGGCCCGGGCCCATCAGGTTGGTGTCATGAATCAGCGGCAGGATCGGGTGGTAGAAAGGCGTCGTCGTGATCTCGACCTGGCCGGTTTTCTGGCCCTTGGCGCCCTTCTCCGGCAGGTAGGCCATCTGCTTATGGATCGGCACCGTGGCCGCCATGATCTTGTACTCCTCGGCGACGATGCGGTTGGCCAGCTTCTCGGACAGCGGGACCTTGAGGTGGAATGTGCCGTCGGCCTTGGCGTCGATGATGTCGGTCAGGTCGATGGTGTCGCCGCTGGCGAGCTTGACCGGGCCGTGCAGGAAGTCGGGGTCCATCCACGCGAGCTCGAACCAGATCTTCAGGCCGAGGTAGTCCTGCTGCGTCAGCGTGGCCGGGTTCTTGTTGCGGATCTTCTCGTAGTCCGGAAAGCGCTTCATCAGCACGGGCGCGGTCGAAACGCAGGACCACGGATCGGCGTAGAGCAGGCCGATTTGCTTCTCTGTTGCCGTTTTCGCGGTCGGCGTCGGCTCGAGCAGCAGGTCGATCCACGGGTCGGTGCGGCCCTTCCACTTGGCGAGGAACGCCTTGGCGTCGACCGTGTTCTTCTTGGTGTCGACGTACGGCGCCATGCGTTTGACGTAGTAGATGTCGAGCTGTTTGAGCAGCACCGTCGTCAGGTTCATCGACAGGTGCACGTTCGGGTAGGGCAGCAGCACGCTCATCATGTCGTAGTAGTCCTTGGTGGCGTGCTTGCGGACCCACGGGGACGTCAGCTGACCGGCGATGGGGTCTTCGTACGTCGGCTGGTGCTGGTGGAACATCAGGTGCAGGTAGACCGTGCGCTTGATCTTCGCCTTGCGTTTGGCGGTGTTGAGCGACTCGCCGTCGAACGACTTCAGGGTTGGTTTGACCGTGACCGTGTAGCTGAGCTGGCTGTTGATCTTTGTGTTCGGATCGAGCGTCAGCAGCACGAAGGGCTTGTCCTTGTCGGCCTTGGCGTTGGTCACCGGCACCGTCGAGTTGTCGGTCGCACGGATCGAGTAAGCGCTGGCCTTCGCGGCGGTCGCGACGTCGGTCGGCTTGTTGAACCGGAGCTTCACGGCCTTGCCGTCGGGTGAAAACGCAGATTCGAGCGCGAGCTTGCCGTTGGGCCAGGTCGGCTGGGTCGTCCCGCTGGAGCTACCGGAGCTGCTCGTGGTGCCGGAGCTCGACCCGCTGCTGGAGCCCGCGTCCGCGCCACTGGAGCCCGATCCCGAACCGGAACCGCTGCTTGAACCGACGTCCGCGCCGCTGGACCCGGATCCCGAGCCCGACGTCGAACCCGCGTCCGCTCCACTCGAGCTCGAGGTTGCGTCTGCGCCGGAGCTTCCCGAACCGCTCGTGCCCCCGCTGGTCGTGCCACCGCTGGTCGTACCGCCGCTCGTTGAGCCGCTGCTGCTGCCAGACGTGCCACCAGACGTGCCACCGGATGTCGCACCGGACGTGCCGCCCGATGAGCTGGACGTACCACCGCCCGAAGAAACGGCATCGGGCAGGGGCCCCAGGACGTCGGCGTTGGCGTCGATGCCTGCGTTGTAGGTCGAAGCTTTGCCGCCGACGGTCGACGAAGACGTGCTGTTGCGCGGCTCTGTGTCGGGCAGGCCGGCGCAGGCACCGAGCAGGGCGGCAACGGCTAAAAGGCAGAGCAGGTGGCTTTTCATGGCGGTGTTCTGGCTGCTGTTTGGGGTCTTTGCGGTCGGGGCCGCAAAGAGGTCACGAGGGCGCGGAGAGTTGCGGTTACCAAGCGAGGATGCAAGCAGAATTCGCGCGTTGTTGGGAAATGTTCAACAGCGATCGGCGGTTGCTTCGCGGTAGCGTGCGCAGATGCCTCGCGCCGGCCTCTAACACCCCGTTCTCGCGGCGATCGCCCTTGTTTGCGGTCTGCCATTTGTTTGCGGGGCGCAGCCGCTGGACACGTTGGTTGGCCTGCGCGCATCCTGAGCGCGCGCTCCCGCTCCCGCTCCCGTTCGCGTTCCCGTTCGCGACACGCCTGCTGTACCA
>CAZLMW010000067.1:28725-42251 GCA_964560875.1 uncultured Enterobacteriaceae bacterium | reverse complement strand
GTCCTGCACATCGGAAGGGCTCTGTCGTTGCTGCCGGGGCCCGGATAGCGGCGTGCGCGGCGCTGGCCGTGTGGAGCCATCAACCGTTGAAAAACGCGGAGAGCGCTGCTGCGACCGATTCCAAAGAGCCGGGCTCGGTCGGATCGGCGGCGTCGACGACGTGTGCGTTGGCGATCTTGCGAAACCAGGTGCGTTGGCGCTTGGCGTATTTCTTGTGGCCGCGGATCAGCGACGTGGTGAGCGTTTCGCGGTCGACGGAGTCGCTGGCGATCATGGCGAGAGCTTCGCGGTATCCGAGCGCTTGCGTCGCGTGGTGATCGGGGCCGATGCCGGCTGCCGCGAGCTGCCTGGCTTCGTCAATGAGGGCGGGGATCATCGCGGCGGCGCGTCTTTCGAGGCGTTTTCGATAGGTGTCGCGAGGCGGATCGAGGACAATTGTGAGGGCGTCGTAGCGGGGAGGAGCGGAGCGGTGGGCGTCGTGAAACGTGGAAAATGGCGTGCCGGTCGCGGCGTGTACTTCGAGGGCGCGCAGGACGCGCTGCCGGTTTTCCGCAGGCGTGATCGCGGCGTAGTCGGGATCGACGGCGGTGAGCTGTTCATGCATCGCGGCTGGCCCGTGTTCTCGCCACTGATGAGCCAGGTCGTTGCGGACCGCGGTCGGTACGGGCGGGATATCGGCGAGGCCGCGGACAACAGCGCGGTAGTAGAGGCCGGTTCCGCCGACCAGGACGGGCCAAGCGCCGCGCCTGGCGATATCGACGATCGCGGCATCGGCGAGGCGGGCGAAACGGGCCGCATCGACAATCTCCGTCGGCGCGACAACATCGACGAGATGATGGACGACGGCGGCGCGCTCTTCGGCGCTGGGTTTGGCGGTTGCGGCGTCGAGGCCACGGTAGAGCTGCGACGCGTCGCAACCGACGGCTTCGATCGGCAGACCGGCAGCGCGGAGGGCGACGGCCAGCGATGTCTTGCCCGAGGCGGTCGGTCCAACGATGGCGGCGATGCGCGGACGTGGTGTCACCGGGAAAACCAACTCTGGATGGCGGCTACGTCGCGACTCACGACGATCGGACGCCCGTCGGGGGTCGCCGCTGGCAGTTGTGCGCCGTCGAGTCTCGAGACGATCGACATCGGTGCGGCCGACGACGGGCACTGCTGCGCGATCGCGGCGTCGATACGTGCGTTGCGATCGCTGGCCTCCAGCCCCTGCCAGCCACCCAACAAGCCGCCGGCGACGGCACGAATCACGCCCTCGGCTGCGCTGCGTGGCATTCCGACAGGGACCGCGCGCACCAGCAGGCCGCCTTCGGGCGAGGCGGCGACTTCGAGACCCGCGCGAGCGAGCACAGCGGATTCGGCCACTACGGACTTGATGAGCGGGGCGCCGAGGCGGACGAGCACCGGGATCATGAGGCGGGATGAAGCGCGGCGCCCGTCAGCGGGACCCAGCGCGGCCGCGGCAGCTTGGATATCAACGGCGTGCAGGCCGTCGTTGCCGGTGATCAGCAAGAACCGGCCATCGACAGTGCCGGTAGCGCGGCCCTCGATCGGGACGTCGCCTGCCATGAACGCCACCTGTGACGTGATTGGGACGCCGCCGCCGGGTGTCGCAACGTGTGACGGCGCAGCTGACGACGGGTCGTGAGCGGATCGCGGCTCGGAAGGCTGGGGCCGGCGAGCAGATGTGGGCGGTCTGGGCGGGCGACTCGTCGGCGAAGGGTGGGAGCGCGAGCCGAACAAGTCGCCGCTGTCGAGCGGGGCGCGACCGGACGGCGGACGGCGAGGACGGGCGGGTTTGCGGGTGACGGGCACGTGCATGTCGTCGGCGGCGAGCCAGGCGCCGGTGTCGAGCATGGCTTCGACGGCCTCGGACACAGCGGCGTGAACGGCGGGCTTGGACAGGAAACGCACTTCGGTTTTCATCGGATGGACGTTCACGTCGACCGTCGCAGCCGGACAAGACAGTGCGATCACGCCGACAGGGTGGCGGCGGGCAGGCAGTCGGTTGCCGTAAGCTTGGCGCGCAGCGTGGGCCACGGTTCGATCGCTGACAGGTCGCCCGTCGACCAGGACGGTCAGGCCAGATGCGCTGCCGCGGTGCAGGGACGGCTCGGCCATGGCGCCTTGGATGCTGTAGTCGCCGTCGCCGCAGACTTCGTGCAGGCGGGGAGCGACATCGCCGCCGAGGACTTGTTTGGCGCGTTCAAATAGGTTGGGGCGCGGATCGTAGACGTGGACGCGACGGTCGTTGTGATGCAACGAAAGGTGCAGCGACGGTCTCGCCAGCGCCTGGGCGTCGAGCCAGCGGATGACGTGGCCAAGCTCGGTCGCGGCGGTTCGTAGGAAGGCCCGACGCGCCGGGACAGTGGCGAACAGGTCATCGATGCTGAGATCGGTGCCGACGGGGGCGGCGACAGGCTTTGTCACGAACGTGCCGGTGCCGTCGCCCTTGACCTCGACACCGAGCTCCTGGGCAGCGGTTCGGGTGCGCATTGTCACGTGTGCGACGGACGCAATCGACGCGAGCGCCTCGCCCCGAAACCCGTAGCTCGCCACACGCAGCAGGTCGTCGGCGCAACGAATCTTTGATGTTGCGTGGCGCTGGAACGCCAACTGCGCCTGTTCGGCCGCGATGCCGTGGCCGTTGTCGACGATTCGGATCTGTTCGCGACCGCCGTCGCGGAGCCTGACTTCGATGCGGGTCGCACCGGCATCCAGCGCGTTCTCGACGAGCTCCTTGACGACGGACGCCGGCCGCTCGACGACCTCTCCGGCCGCGATCTGGTTGGCGACTTGCAGCGGCAGCACCGCGATGGTGGCAGGTTGGGCCACGACAGCTTCCCGAAAGATGGAGGAGTTGGCTCTTTAGCGGGCTGGTGCCGCGACCGCAAGCCGCGACGAACCAGCGGTGGATGCGGTCTGGCCGTCGGGACCGGGCGGCACCATGAACGGGCCCAGTCGCGACGGCGTGCTGGTCCGGCGTCCAGCCAGGATCGCGCCGTGCTCGCCCCATTCGGGGTGGAGCCAGGCATAGGCGTGCGCCGTGGCGAGGACGCCTCGCGCGTAGTGACGAGCCTGCGAATAGGGGATGGACTCGACGAAGACGTCGGTAGCGGTCTCGCCCGAGCGAAGCAGCCACCGTTGCACTGCGTATGGGCCGGCGTTGTAGGCCGCGAATACGAGCGCGTGGTTGCCTCGCAGGTAGCTGCTCAGCTGGGCGAGGTAACGCGCGCCGATGCGCAGGTTGTAGGTCGGCGTTCGCAGCGCCCAGGCTTTGCGGACGCGGAGGCTGTAGAGGCCGGCGATGCGGGCGGCGACGGACGGCAAGAGCTGCAGCAGCCCCACTGCGCCGGCCGCCGACTGTGCGGTGGGGATGAAATGGCTCTCGTGCCGTGCCACCGCGTAGAGCAGCGCACGCGGCACGCCGGCTTCACGGGCGGCCCGGGCGAACAGTCCGGAGTAGGGAGTCGCGAAGGCCACCCGCCACACGGCAGCGGTCGCGGCATCGGGTTGCGCGGCTCGACGGGCGTGCCGACGCAACACCGCAAACGCGGCCCGTGTGCGTCCGGTCTTGTGGTAGAGCACGGCGAGCAGGTGAACGCCGTCGCGCGGAATCGCCGCGTGCAGCTGCGCCCGGAGCGCTCGGCGAGCGGCGAGCAGATGACCGCCGCGCGCGAGGATCACGGCGGACGCCAGCCGCGGATGGCGGGCGATGCGCAGCGACTCAAGGTGTGGGCCTTCCTGCGATGTTGGGTCAGCGGCTTGGGCGCGCCGCGGCGGGACGGGCAGCGGACCAGGTTTGCGCATCGACCGAAGTCGATCGCTGGCGATGAGACCATAGTAGGTCTGCGGGAAGCGCTCGGCGACAGCGGCCAGCAGCCCCACGGCGGCGCCTTCATGTCCCAGCCGGTCGTGGCAGCGGGCCCGCCAGTAATCGATGCGCGCGCGCCACGGCTGCTTTCCATCGAGCGCTCCGGCCGGCGTCGTCTGCGCCATCCGATCCAGCAACCGGAGGCTCTCCGTCACGTCGCCGACACGAAACCTGCGCCATGCGAGCTCCCACGTGGCAGCCAGCGCGTAGCGGGCGGTGGATTTGCGCGCCACCACTTCGGCCAACATGCGGTCGGCGTCCAGCGTTCGGCGCAGCGCGCGGTAGAGCCGGAACAGCCGCCATCGAACACGCGTGGCCAGCTCCGCGTCGACGTCCAGCTTGAGCAGCGGCTCGAGGGTCACGACGGCTTCTTTGTCGCGGCCGAGGCGCCCCTGGACATCGCCGAGCCGATAGCGCGTGTGGTGCAGCAGCGCCGGGTTACGGGCTTCAGCGAGGACGCGTTTGAGCTCACCGACGGCGTGGGCCCGGCGCTTGCGCACCTTGGCGAGCATGACGCCGCGACCGTACGTGGCAAGCCCGGCAACTCCGGACGCAATGGACTCGATACGACGCAGACGCAGACGCATCTCCTTGCGTCGCGCCCGTCGTTTGCGCGGCAACCTCGCGGTCGCGATTCGTTCGACGCGTTGGCGCGGTGCGGGAAGCGATCCGATCGCCGCCAGTCGTTCGAGCGCCCGATCGTCGGTGTCACCGCGGCCGTTGCGCCACGCTTTTCGATACGCCGCGGCGGCCGCCTCAATGCGCGCAGGGTCCGGCTGGGGAGTGCCGCGGCGCAACACGTCGCCTTCGAGCAGGGACCGCCGCGCCCGCTGTGCCCGCGACAATGCCCGGGAATCAACCCACCGCAAGAGCGTCGAGCCCATCGCCACATCGCCGCGATCAAGCGCCATCTCGGCCGCCCGCAACGCCACTCGGCTCCGTTCGGCGCGCCACGCGGGGGCCTTGGCCAAGTGCTCGACCACCGCCTTGAGCTTGCGCTGCTTGAGCGCGATGTCAGCCAGGGAGATCGCGGCGTCATCGCGCATCGGACCGTCGCTGCTCAGCGCTTTCCAGGCGGCCCGCTCGCAGCTTCGTTTGCGCGCCCGTCGGCAAGCGACGACCACCTCGTACGCGATCGCTGTCTTTGCATCGACCTGCGTTGCACCGCGGGCCAACTCCGCCGCAAGGGCCTGCGCACGTGCGACCCGTCCGCGTCGCGCCGCCGCGTGCAGCGCGTCAAACCCCGCGATCGTGGTCGACCATGGCGTCAGGACATAGCGCGCCGGCTCGGCTTCGGCGGCCGCATCCACCGCGGTCTCGGCGACAACAGAGGTCGCGGAAACGGGTGCCTGCGCCGCATCGGCCGGCGGGGAGACGAGGCATACCAACACGGCCATCGCCGCGATCGCGCCCCGTCGATTGTGCATTGTGAGCCCTGCGCACACGCCGTCAGGCTACCGTAAACCCGTGGATCGACAAGCTTTGCGCCGCTTGGACGCGCGTTTGGGCGAACCCTACCGTGCTCGACCCGCTCAGCGGGCCTGCTCGACGACCGGCTTGGGACACTGGTAGCCGGTGAACTCTTTGTTCTTGAGCTCGATGAACTCAGGGTCCTCGTCGTTCTTGTGCGCAATCTCCTGCAGCACCTTGTTGAACGCCTTCTGTTCCCAGATGAGCGCTTCCGCGTCGGCCTTACCCTGCTCGGATTTGCCTTCGTATTCCTTGCTCTTGCGCAAGCAGTGCAGCTCTTTGAGCACCTGGATGTAGCGCGTCTGGATCGTCTTGGGCTTGGGCAGCAGGTCGAACGACGCGTTGGCGATCACGAACCGACCGTCCGGGCGGCGCTTGAACGGACGCAGCGTCACCCCTTCTTCTTCCAACTTCTTGGCGTCGAGGTCTGGCGGCAGAGGAGCTTCGTAGAAAAGAATGCTGCGCGGCTCGAAACCGACGGCGTCGATGGCGATCTCGTAGATCCACGTGGACAACGCCACCGTCTTGATGCGCATCTTCTTCTCTTTGATGATGTTGCCATCCTCGTCACGCTCGGGGTTGTCGGCCATCTTCTGCAGCTTGATGACGTCCTCGGCAGACAGGCGCTTTTCGGGGTTTTGAGCTTCGACCTGTTCACGCTCGAGCAGCGGCAGATCCGAGAGCGTCAACGGCAAGACGAGCTCCTTGCCCTGCTCCGGCTTGAAAGTCGGCGGCTGGGCGGACTGCTTGAACGTCACGATGCCCTTGATCTCGCCCTCGTTGCTCTTCTTTTCCTTGTACTCGCCCACTTTGACCGTCTTGCGGACGCGCTTGTCGCCGTCGCCCTCGCGGATGCGCTTGATGAAGTCGAGGCGGTTCTCCTCGTAGCGGGTCTGCTTGAGCGTGAACGATGCGTCCTTCTCGGGCGTGAAGCTGAGGTCAAAGCCGCCGTAGTGGTGCTGCATCAGCTCGATCTCTTCGCGCTTCTCCTGCTGCTCGATAGCGAACAGCTTGTCGTCCTCGGTCACGCAGGCGGCTTTGTCGCCCAGGACGTTGCACTTGAAGCGCTGGCTGAGCTCGTCGTTGCTGCCGATGTAGGCCATACCAACCAGAATGAGCAGCGCGAGGCCACCCAACGAAATCAGGCCGAACGGCACTTCGCGCTTGGCCGGCTCACCATCATCGTCGGGCATGGCGAGATGGTCGTCGTCGTCGTCATCGTCGTCGCTGGCGAGCATCGCCGCGATCGGGTCCTGGTAGTGACCCTTGCCCGACGATTCGGCCTTCGGCGCGGCTGTGGGCGCAGGGGCTTCTTCCTTGGCCTTGTTCGCGGGCGCGGGAGGCGGCTCGGGTGCGGGCGGCGGTGCTTCAGCAGCGGGGGCCGGGGGCGGCTCTTCGGCGACGGGAGGGGCCGGTTGGGGAGCGGGCGCCGCAGCCGGGGTCTTCGCTCCGCATTCCGAGCAGAACTTCGCGCCGGGTTTCAGGTTAGCGCCGCATTCCGCGCAAAACTTCGCCATTGCACACTCCAATCGAGCCATGACCCTGTCGAGGGGGCTGCGATGCTGGCTCGCAAGGTGCCTGTGCGTCAATCCCCGCACCGCGTGGCCCGCCGTGGGCTTTTTCTTCGATGCTCGATGGGTTGCGACGGGGGCCGGGTCACTTGCCGCCGGTGCTCGACGACTTGCGAATCGTCTTACCGCGAGGCGACACGATGTGGACCTCGACATGCATTCGTCCTTCGCACCGCTTGTGGACGTACTCGCGCGCCTGCATGTCGGCGACGCGCACTTTCAGCCACGAACCTTCGGCCTTTGAGCGGTCCCGCTCGCGCAACGCCCGTTCCAGCTCAAGCACCGATTTCTCGCTGCTTTTGTGAAGTTTGCTCAGCGCTTCGAGGTCATCGGTCAGGCAGCGCAACTTGCCGACGTCGCGAACGGTCGCCGCCGACCGCATCCGGCTCTTCACCAAGCGGATGATCCGGCCCAATCGGTCGACGGCGTCCTCCGCCTCGCGCAGGAGCTTGTAGCCGGGGATCGTGGGTCGCTTGGGCTGCTCGTGACCTGCAAGCATCCGCGTGATCGCCGAGTCCTTCACCGCCCTGTCGCGGTCGCGCACCGTTGGACCGGTCACCGGCTTGGTGGTGCGAACAGGCTCGACACCACCACACCCGGCGATCGCCGTGAGCGCAACAAGCCAAACCAGAACAAACGTCCGCATCCTCGCCGCATGATGCGCGCGCTCCCCACCTTCGCAACTTGTTCCCGCCAGCCGTTGAAAGCTCCGAGTCGACCGGCTACAGTGACTAGAACAGGTTCTAAAAACGACCATTGAACCGCATTTGAACACCACAACGCAGGCGACGAAGGCGGCTGGACGGGACGGAAATACACTCGTCCGCCATGCCCTTCGTTTTCACCGCCGCCGGCCAACGCCCACATCCGGAGCTGCCGCCATGTCCCCACGATTTCCCTTCCATCCCTTCCCGATCGGCTGGTTCCAGGTGGCCTGGTCGCACGAACTCGAGGTCGGCCAGGTCCTCCCGCTGAAATACTTCGGCAAAGATCTCGTCCTGTTCCGCACCGAATCGGGCGAAGCCAAGGTGCTCGATGCGTTCTGCGCCCACCTTGGCGCCCACCTCGGCCATGGCGGCACTGTGGAGGGGGAAACCGTCCGCTGCCCGTTCCACGCCTGGAAATTCAAGGGTGACGGCTCCTGCGCCGAGATCCCGTACGCCAAGAAGATCCCCAAGCTCGCTCGCATGCGCGCCTGGCACACGCGGGATGTGAACGGTCTCGTTCTCGTCTGGCACCACCCCGACGGCCTGGAGCCGCAGTGGGAAGTGCCGGCTGTTCCCGAAGTGACCGACGACGCGTGGACCGACTTCAAGACCCGCCGCTGGAAGATCCGTACCCACAACCAGGAGATGGCCGAGAACGCTGTCGATTCAGCACACTTTCATTACTTGCACGGCACCCAGAACCTGCCGGCAAGCACGGCGACGCAGCATGGTCACCTCTTGCACGTACAGAGCCCGACCATTTCGCGCGCTCACGGCATGGATGTCGAGGGCGAGATCGACGTGCACTGCTACGGGTTCGGGTTCACCACCACGCGTTTTCGCGGCATCGTCGAGACGTTGCTGGTGTCGTCTTGCACCGCGATCGAGGGCGAACACGTCGACGTGCGTTTTTCGTTCCTGGTCAAGAAGGTCGGCGGCGCTTCGGTCACCGAGGGCATCGGCCGCGCCTACATCGCCGAGATCGAACGGCAGCTCGAGCAGGACATCCCGATTTGGGAAAACAAGGTCTACATGGACCCGCCCGTGCTGTGCGACGGCGACGGACCGATCGGCAAATTCCGCAAGTGGTGCAAACAGTTCTACGTCAAACCCGCGGCGTGATCGCGGTTCGGCGCACCCCACCCCAGCGTCCTTCTGTCGGAGCAAGACGTGAACGAACTTTGCAAGAAACTCGGCATCGAGGTGCCCATCTTCGCGTTCTCCCGGTCGCCTGACGTCGTGATCGCGGTGAGCAAGGCGGGCGGGCTCGGTGTGCTTGGTGCGATCGGCTGGCAGCTGCACGAGCTCGATGAGATCCTCGACTACATCGACGCCAACATCGACGGCCGGTCTTACGGAGCCGACGTGGTGATGCCCGCCGTCCACGTCGGCAAGGGCCAGGACATCACCAAGGATGGGCTCGAGGCGATGATTCCCGCCGCCCATCGCGCTTTTGTCGACAAGGTGCTGGCCGACCACGGTGTCCCGGCCCTGCCCGCCGACGCCACGCCCACCGAAACCCTGATCCAGTGGACGCGCGAGCGCACGATGCCGCAGGTCGACATGGTCCTGAAGCGGCCGATCAAGCTGCTCGCCAACGCGCTCGGGCCGCCGCCCGAAGACGTGATCGCCCGTGCCCATGACCAAGGTGTCCTCGTCGGCGCGCTGTCGGGCAGTCCGCGCCACGCGCTCAAACAAATCTCCGCCGGTGTTGATGTGATCATCGCGCAGGGCACGGAAGCGGGCGGTCATTGCGGAGATGTCAGTACGTTCGTCAACGTCCCCGATGTCGTCGACGCCGTCGCGGGTCGCGCCCATGTGCTGGCAGCTGGCGGTGTGGGAAGCGGACGACAGCTCGCTGCGGCGTTGGCGCTTGGGGCCGAAGGCGCGTGGTGCGGTTCGGTGTGGTTGACGACGACCGACAGCGCCGAGCCGGACTTCATCAAGAACGCCCTGCTCGCTGCGGGCAGCCGTGACACCGTTCGGTCCAAGGCGTTGACCGGCAAACCGGCCCGACAATTGAAGACGCCGTGGACGCAAGCCTGGTCCGCCAAAGCCAACCCCGATCCGCTGCCCATGCCGCTGCATTTCATGCTGATCGCCGATGCCGTCCAACGCATGCGCACGCACGCCGAGGACAACCCTGAATCCGATGCGGCGCGGATGGTCCCCAACCCGGTCGGCCAGATCGTCGGCCGGATGAACAAGCCGATCGGCGCGGGCGAGCTGGTCAACGCGATGGTCGATGAATGCCGCAGCACCATTGCGCGACTGGCCGGTCTCGGGCTCTGATACGCCGCACCAACGACGCAACCAACCACAAGCGAGGACACGATGGCCGAATCCGCCGCCGCAACCGCCGCAACCACAACCACAGCACCGGGCAAGAGCTACAAGCTCGACGTCGACGTCTTCAGCCCCGACACCTACCTCGCGGGTGTGCCCCACGAGAGCTGGCAGAAGCTGCGGGCCGAGTGCCCCGTCTACTTCCAGGACGAGCCCCACGGCGGCTACTGGGCGATCACGCGCCACGAAGACGTCGTGCGGATCTCGAAAGACCCCGGGACGTTCAGCAGCTGGCGAGGCGGCACCAACATCGAAGACTACGAGCAGCAGGACCTGGACAACATCCGCATGCTGATGGTCAACATGGACCCGCCGCAGCACCGCAAGTTCCGCAACCTCGTGCGCACCGGGTTCACGCCCCGGATGGTCCGCGCGATGGAGCCAAAGGTCCGCGAGCGGGTGAACGCGATCCTCGTCCGTGCGACGGCATTGGCTGCTGAGAAGGGCACGATCGACTTCGTGCGCGAGGTCGCCGCCGAGCTTCCGCTGCAGGTGATCGCCGATTTGATCGGGGTGCCGCAGGAGGACCGCGGGATGTTGTTCGACTGGAGCAACCGCCTCATCGGCTTTGACGACCCCGAATTCCAAACCACCATCGAAGACGCCCGCATGGCCGCGATGGAGGTGTGGATGTACGCCAACACACTGGCGGAATCGCGGGCTGGCGAACGCGGCGATGACCTCGTGCGCGTATTGATGAACGCCGAGATCGACGGCGAGAAGCTCACGGAGATGGAGTTCGATAGCTTCTTTCTGCTGCTCGCCGTGGCCGGCAACGAGACCACGCGCAACGCGATCAGCGGCGGCATGTTGGCGCTGCTCGACAACCCCGATCAGTACGCGAAGCTGCGTGAGGATCCCGATCTCATGACGACCGGCACCGAGGAGATCGTGCGCTGGGTGACCCCCGTCATGTACTTCCGCCGCACGGCGACGCGCGACGTCGAAATCCGTGGTCAGCTGATCAAGGAAAACGAGAAGATCTGCATGATCTACCCTTCGGCCAACCGCGATGAGGCGATCTTCGACGACCCCTTCACGTTCGATCTCGCGCGCTCGCCCAACGACCACCTGGCGTTTGGCGTCGGCGAGCACTTCTGCTTGGGCGCATCGCTGGCGCGGCTTGAGATCAAGGTGATGTTCGAGGAGCTGGCCAAACGCTATAAGTCGGTCGAGTTGGCCGGTGACGTGCGTCGGCTGCGCAGCAACTTCATCAACGGCTACAAGGAGATCCCGGTGCGCCTCGTACCGGCCTGAGCCGCGATGCACTTTCAACCAGACGAAGATCAACAGGCCTTCCTCGAGGGTCTGGGCCGCCTCGTCGACGACATGGGCGGCGGCGCCTTGGTCCGCAAAGGCCTGGCGACCCGGTCGGGTGTCGACGACGAGCTCTGGACGCTGCTCGGTGACGTGGGCGTGCTCGGAATCGCGGCCGAGGAGCGCTGGGGTGGCCAGGGCGCCGGCTGGCTGGACGCTTGCCTGTGCGCTGAAGTGCTCGGCATGTGGTTGATCGACGGACCGGTCCTCTTTCACCAGCTTGCGGTGGCCGCGATCGACCGCTTCGCCGACGAGACCGCCAAGGAGCGTTGGCTCCCCGGGCTTTGCGCAGGATCACAGCGCGCAACGTTTTCCATCGACGAACGCGACGGGGCGGATGTGCTGCGCAGCGTGCCTTTCGCGGACGGCGCCGATGTCGTGGTCTATGCCGGCAACGAGGGCGCGCTCTTGCTCGAGACCGCCGGCTCCGAGATCGTTCCAGCCCAACCTCTCGATGCGTCATGGCGGCTGGCCGATGTGTCCGCTGAAGAGGCAGCCAAACGCCCCTTTGAAAACGGCAACGTCACGCGGCTGCTCGGCAATATGGCCCATGCGGCGATGGCCTGCGCGCAGACCGGACTCGCGGAACGATGCCTGCAGATGAGCGTTTCGTACGCGATCGATCGCAAGCAGTTCGGGGTGCCCATCGGCAGCTTCCAGGCGGTCCAGCATCACTGTGCGGACATGCTCGTGCAGGTGGAGTTGGCGCGATCGGCGGCGTGGTATGCGGCGTGGACCATCGACAACGACAAAGGCGAACGCGACGAGGCGGCGGTCATCGCCAGCCAGGTGTGCGGCGACGCAGCGTTCTTCAACGCCGGCACCGCGATCCAGGTTCACGGCGGTATCGGGTTCACCTGGGAACACGACTGCCACCTGCTGTTCAAGCGCGCCGAGACCACGCGGCGCCTGTTCCGCGACCGAACCTCGATCCCAGCCCGACTCCGTGCGGCCGCTGGCGTCGCGACCTCTCTCTGAGCCCGATTTTCCGGGGAACTTCGCATGCACATCGGCTTTTCACCCGCAGATGAGGCGTTTCGCGACGAGGTCTGCGCTTGGATGAAAGCCAACCTCGTCGGGGAGTTCACCGTCTTGCACGGCCGCGGCGGGCCCGGCGACGAGATGGAGGATATGCTGCCGCTGCGCGAGGCGTGGGAACGCAAACTCGCCGACGGTGGCTGGACGTGCACAAGCTGGCCGACAGAACACGGCGGACGCGGGCTCTCCATCCCGCAGCAGCTCATCTGGCACGAGGAATATGCGCGCGCCGGAGGTCCCGGTCGGCTTGGCCATATCGGCGAAACGTTGCTCGGTCCGACCCTTATCGAGCTGGGCACCGACGAACAGAAGCGCCGCTTTCTGCCCCCGATTCGGCGCGCTGAGGTGCTGTGGTGCCAGGGCTACTCCGAACCGGAAGCCGGCTCCGATCTCGCGGGAGTTCGCACCCGCGCCGTGCTCGACGGTGATACCTGGCGCATCGACGGCCAAAAGGTCTGGACGAGCCACGCGGCGTGGGCCCAGTGGTGCTTTGTGCTCTGCCGAACCGACGCCGACGCCGCCAAACATCGCGGCCTGTCCTACATCCTCGTGCCGATGGACCAGCCGGGCATCACCATCAAGCCGATCGACCAGATGACGGGCAAGTCCGAGTTCTGCGAGGTCTTCTTCGAGGGCGCTACGACGGCGCGCGACAATATCGTGGGACGTCCCGGCGACGGCTGGAAGGCGGCCATGGCGACGCTCAAGCACGAACGCGGCGTCTCGACCCTCGGCCAGCAGATCGGCTTTGAACGTGAGCTCGAAGCGGTGATCGCGGCCGCCAGGGCAAATGGGCGCATCGACAATCCCGCGATCGCCGACCGCATCGCGAAGGCCTGGGCCGGTCTGCGCAGTCAGCGTTTGTTGGCGCTGCGGACGCTACGGGAATCGGGCAAGCCCGCGCGCGGCGCGATCGTCAACAAGCTGCTGTGGTCGGAGTGGCATAAGAGCCTGGGCGAGCTTGCGATGGACGTCATCGGCGAACAGAGCGCGCGCCTCGAGAGCGGCGAATTGTCGATTCTGCAGCGCCTCTTCTTGTTCTCGCGGGCCGACACGATCTATGCGGGAACAAGCGAAATCCAGCGCAACATCATCGCCCAACGGGGGCTCGGCCTGCCGCGAAGGCGCTGAATTTGTCCAACCGCGCGACACCTTCCCGCTCAAGCCCCGGAATCAACCATGAGCAAGACCCAACTATGAGCA
>CAZLMW010000067.1:0-28625 GCA_964560875.1 uncultured Enterobacteriaceae bacterium | reverse complement strand
AAACCCAACTATGAGCAAAACCCAACTATGAGCAAAACCCAACTATGAGCAAAACCCAACTATGAGCAAAACACTGCCGGCCTATCCCGAGGGCCATAACCTGCTCGCGGGCAAAAATGTGCTCGTCACCGCCGCTGCGGGGACCGGGATCGGGTTTGCAACGGCCCGCCGGTGCGCCGAAGAGGGGGCGACCGTCATCTTGAGCGACCGGCACGCGCGTCGTGTCGGCGAATCGGCAGATCGCCTGGCCGAAATCACCGGTACGCGTCCTCAAACCTGCATCTGCGACGTCACCGTGCAGGGACAGGTCGACGCGATGTTTGCGTTTGCGGCGGCGCAGACAGGTGGCATCGACGTGCTGATCAACAACGCTGGACTCGGCGGCACAGCCAACCTCGCCGATATGAGCGACGCGCAGTGGAACCACGTGCTCGACGTGACGCTTACCGGGACAATGCGCTGCATGCGGGCGGCGCTTCAGCACATGACTCCGCGCGGCAAGGGGGCGATCGTCAACAACGCGTCGGTGCTCGGCTGGCGGGCCCAGAAGGGGCAGAGCCACTACGCCGCGGCCAAGGCGGGTGTGATGGCGCTAACGCGCTGCGCGGCGGTGGAGGCTGCCGATCATGGGATTCGTATCAATGCGGTCGCGCCGAGCCTCGCCATGCACCCCTTCCTGGCCAAGGTCACCACCGAAGAGCTGCTCAACGAGCTCACCTCGCGCGAGGCGTTCGGGCGTGCCGCGGCGCCCTGGGAAGTCGCCAACGTCATTGTCTTTCTCGCCAGCGACTATGCGTCGTACATGACCGGCGAGATCCTCGCGGTCAGCTCGCAACGGGCCTGAAAAACGAGAGAGGGCGATTCGATGGTCGACAAGAGAGCGGAAGGCAATGTGGGCGTGCCCTTCCAGGTGCATATCGAGCGCGGCAAGATCGCCGAGTTCAGCCGCGCCATCGCCGCGGAGCATCCCGACCATCACGGCGGCGAGCGTCCGGTGGTTCCGGCCACGTTCCTCACGTCGATGTTTCACTGGGAGCGCGGCCGGCAAGGCGCCAACCCGTGGTCGACGGTGCAGATGAGCAAGGCGCGGGGGATGCACGCGTCGCAGGAGTACGAATTCTTCGGACCGCCGCCGCGCGACGGGGATGTGCTGAATGCGCAGTCGCGCATCGACCGGATCTTCGAAAAGCAGGGACGGCGGGGCGGGTCGCTGACGTTTGTCGAGATGGTGACCGACTACCGGGACGCGGCGGGAACGCTCGTGGCGCGGGCCAAGATGACCGCGGTGGAGACCGCCAAACCCGCCGGTGGTGATGGGGAGACCAAAGATGGCTGACGCCTCGATGACCAAGCCGGCGCCGCGTGTATTGGGCCCGATTTCGCGCACCGATGTCGTGATCTACCAGGGCGCTTCGGGTGATTTTGAGCCGATGCACCACGACGAGCCGTTCGCGAAGGCGGCTGGGATGCCGGCGCCGATCGTGGTCGGTATGTATCCGGCGGGCGCGATGTGCGCGTGGGCGAGCGACTGGCTGGGCCCGGAGAGGGTTCGCAAGAGCTGGGTTCGTTGGCGGGCCCCGGTCTGGCCGGGCGATACGTTGACGATCGACGGCGAAATCACCGGAACGACGGACGTGCAGCTGCCCGATGGGACGACGCAGCCGCGGCTGCAGGTCGCTGTGCAGTGCACCAATCAAGACGGCGCGGTTGTGCTTCAGGGCACGATGGACTTCGCGGTCGCGGGCTCGGAGTCGGTGCAATGACGCTGCGTTTTGACGGCCAGGTCGCGCTGATCACCGGCGGCACGAGTGGGATCGGTAAGCGGACCGCCGAGGTGTTGCTTGAAGCCGGCGCAGATGTCGTGGTTTGTGGTCGCAAGGAGCCTCAACAGCCGATCTCGGCTGGCGGTCGCGAGGCGCTGTACATCGCCGCCGACGTGCGCGATCACGAGGCGACCGACGCGATGATGAACGACATCGTGGTGCGGTTTGGACGGCTGGACATGCTCGTCAATAACGCAGGTGGTTCGCCATACGTGCCCGCGGCGAAGGCATCGCCACGATTCTCCGAAGCCATCGTGGCGCTCAACCTGGTTGCGCCGATGGTCCTGTCGCAGCGCGCCAACGCGATCATGCAGCTGCAAGCAGAGGGCGGACGCATCGTGCACGTGACGTCGGTCAGCGGAACGCGCGCCTCGCCGGGGACCGCCGCGTATGGCGCCGCCAAGGCCGGGCTGATCAACCTCGCGCGAAGCCAGGCGGTCGAGTGGGCGCCCAAAGTCCGAGTCAATTGCGTTACTGCGGGGCTTGTCAGGACGGAGAAATCGCTTGCGCACTACGGCGACGAAGAGGGCATCGCGCGCGTCGCCGCCACCGTTCCGATGGGACGTATGGCGACGACCGACGACGTCGCGGGGGCCATCGTCTACCTGGCGTCGGGCGTGTCCAGCTACATCACCGGCGCGTCGCTGGTCGTCGACGGCGGTGGCGAATGGCCGGCGTTTCTACGCGCGGCGCAAGCCGACCAGTAATCACTCAGAAAGGAGCAAGGAATGGGCATCTGCGACGGCCGCGTTGTCATCGTAACGGGAGCGGGCCGCGGCATCGGTCGCGCGCACGCCGAGGCGCTCGCTGCAGCGGGGGCGCGTGTTGTCGTCAACGATCTCGGCGTCACCAACGACGGCCGCGACGCCGCTTCGGGTCCTGCGCAGGAAGTTGTGGACGCGATCAAGGCCGCGGGCGGACAGGCGATCGCCAACGGCGCGGATATCGCCGACTGGGAAGCGTCTGGAAAGCTCGTCGCCCAGGCGATCGAGGCCTTCGGGCGCGTCGATGCGGTCGTCAACAACGCCGGATTCGTGCGCGACAGGATGTTCGTCTCATGCAGCGTGGAGGAGTGGGACGCGGTTACCCGGGTGCACCTGCGGGGCCATTTCTGTGTCAGCCGCCACGCCGCCGCGCATTGGCGAGCGCAAGCCAAAGCGGGCGAGACGGTCGACGCGCGCATCATCAACACGAGCTCGGGCGCAGGGCTGCTCGGCAGCGTCGGCCAGTCGGCTTACAGCGCGGCCAAGGCGGCAATCGCGGGTCTGACGGTGGTTCAAGCTGCCGAACTGGGCCGCTACGGAGTCACCGCAAACGCCATCGCTCCGGCGGCGCGCACTCGCATGACCGAGGGCCCGTTCGGCGCGATGATGAAGGCGCCTGACGAGGGCTTCGACGTCTTCGATCCGGCCAATATCGCGCCGTTGGTCGTGTGGCTGGCGAGCGCGAGCTCGGCTCATGTCAGCGGTCGAGTCTTCGAGATCCAGGGCGGCCAAATCGTGCTCAACGACGGCTGGCGTCCCGGCGCGACGGTCGATAAGAAGCGGCGGCTCGAGGCCGAGGAGATCGGCGGACTGGTCGCGGGCCTCATCGACGAAGCTCCGACGCCGATCAAGCCCTACGGCGCGCGCTGATCTGCGGCTTCGTTGGCGACGTCCCTGGCCTGGAGCGAGAGCACGTCGCCGTCATAGCCCCAGCCGACAAACAGCCCGCGTGCGCGCGAATACTTAAACGTACAGACGCGCACGCCGTCCTGGTTGAACAGCGCGAGCTGCCCGCCTTCAATCGCCCACCTGTGCCAGAACCGTGAGCCGCCATCGGCGAATTTGCCGGCCGGTCCAAACGTGATGTCGCGGAACCCCATTCGATAGCCGGATGGCAGCAGGTATTCGTAGGCGAACACGCGCCCGACGAGGTCTTTGTCCACCGGCTTGTCGACGATGAGGCCGCGGTCAAAGAAGCGTTCGTGCACGGTGTCGGCAGGACGCTCAACCCGCGCTTGGAGCACGAACCAATCCCCGCGCGTCGTCTTGCCGACCAGCGTGTTGCCCATCGGTGCCCACGAGAGTCGCGCCACGAACGCGCCGGTCTTGTCGTAGATACGCAGCACGCCGCCGTGGATATTCCACGTTCGCCAGTTGTCGGTGCGGCCGAGCCGGAACTCCCCGTGGTCCTCGCCGAGCGTGTCGAAACGCAGGTGGCGGCCGCCGTTGTAGACCAGGTTGGGGTGGTAAAACCGGTAGTTCCAGGTCTTGCCTATGAGGTCGGCCATCGTGACGGGTTCTGCTCGCCATTCGGGCGGCCAGAAGCGCTCGTGCGGTTTTTCATCGGCCGCCTTGCCGGGGCGGAGCGAGACGCCATGGCCGTCGTGTGTACGTCCAACCGGTCCGTCGGGCCCACCGACGAAGCGCGCAACAGCCTGGTTGTGGATGTCGTGAATCCACAGCGCGCCGTCCGCGGCGATGCGCCAACGATGCCAGCTGGGTGTCGAGGCCTCTGCGAATCGCCCCTTGCCGGCAAGTCGCACGCCGCTAACGCCGGTCACCTTGCCGGTCGCGTCGTGCGCGAGCAGCCGGTAGTCCTTGTCGACGAGCCCGCTGGGATCGATGCGCGCCGGTGGCGGTGCGTCGTCGGGCAGCAAGGCGCGGGGCGGTGCGGCGAAGCGGTCCACGGCGGCTCGCAGGTCGACCACCTCGGCGATGAGCTCGCTGCGCGGCAAGCCAGTGAGGCGTTGGAGGGCGACGGGATCGCTGCTGCCGATCGGTCTGTTGCCCAGCGTTTTCGCCATAAGCGCGCGCTGAAGGAGGCGACGTGTCTGGCGTCCATCGGGCGTCGCAATGGGCTCGTCGCCCTGGGTCATCACGGCCTTGACCGCACGACGGCCGAAATTGTCGAAGCGCACCTTGATGCCCTCGGAGATGACGACGTACTCGTGGTTTTCGGCGTCGTTGAGGACCCCGTGGCCGACGAGCGCGTAGTCGCGGTCGGGTTCGTAGCGCAGCAGCGATTTGCCGTTCATGAAGTCGGCCCAGGCTGGCGTAACGCCCATGTGGTCGAAGAGGGTCGGCATGAAGTCGGCGTGCGATGTGTACCGGTAGCGTGTCGTGATCGTCTGCGCTCCGGGCAGGCATACGGCGCTTGCCACGTGGATTTGCTCGTCGTTGAGGCCGTAGCTGTGGCCAAAGCGGCCTTTCTCCCAGAATTCCTCGCCGTGGTCGCCCGAAACGATGACGGCGGTGGTGTCGAGGCGCCCCGCTGCCTTGAGCGCGTGGAACACCTCGCCGAGCTGGTGATCGGCGAAGGCGACGGCGTTTCGGTAGCGGTTGCGGATCTTGTCGGCGTGTTGCTTCTGGTCCTCGGCGAATCCGCATGTGATCGTGTAGCCGAGGTCGAGCGTCGGCTCATGGCGGGCGAATCGGGGCGGGTAGTAGTACTGGTAGTGGGGCGCGAAGAGGACGAGGTAATCAAAGCGCGGGCGCGGGTCTTTGTCGGCGCGAAGCTCGTCGATGAAGGTCGTGAGCAGCTTGTTTTCGTCCGCCACCTGGTCGCCGCCACCTGTTCCGGCTGCGCAGAAAAAGTCGTCCACGTGGCCTTCGAAGTTGCGCTGGAAGATCTTGTCCCAGAGCCGCAAATCCTTGGAAAACCAGGCTTTACGCCGGTAACCGAGTTTGCCGAGCACGTCGAGCGGCAGGGGGCCGAGCTCGGCGGTGCGCGATGGCTGGAAGTAGTAGGACTGCAGGCCGCTGAGAAGCGACCACGTGCCGATGCCGGAGTTGTTGCCGCCTGAGAAGTGGTCGGGCAGCCGCCAGCATTGTCTTGAGGCGGCCCACAGGCGCGGCATGCGTTCGGCGGTGAGGTTGTCGGAGCGCAGCGACTCGACGTGCACGATGAGGATGGACGGCTTGCGCTTGGCGGCGAACGGACGCGCGACGATGGCGGCGTGGTCCTTCTTCAGGGTGCGGATCTGTTTCAGCTCGGTGCGGTCGGAGAAGACAAGCGGTAGCGCGGTGTCGTCCTTGGCGGCGTCCATGTCGGCGTTGACGGCGGCGCGTTCGCTCATGCGTTCCCACGGCAGCAGCTTGGCGACGGCGACGGCGGCGGGATCATGGGGCGGGACCCACGCGGCACGCATGGCCACCAGGACGGCGATAGCGGCAAGCACAGCGATTTGAACGCCCCCGCTGATGACCAGGCTTCCGTCGAGGGCCCGGACGCGGCCGAGCAACCAAACCGCGGCGGGAGCGAGCAGCGCCCAGACCGCCACACCGGCGCCGAGCCGGGCGATAACGGCCCACGGCAGGCCGATCTCCCCATTGAACAGGGCATCGAACGCCACGCGCGCTTCGTTGCCGTCAAAGTGCGTGCCGAGGTGGATGAAGTAGAGGTGATCGTGAATCAGAAACGCGCCAATTCCGCCTAGCGCTGCGGCCGCGATGAATGTCCGCCGGGTGGAGCCGACGACGTTTTCGACGAGGTAGATGGCCAGTCCACCGATCGCGGAGATGATGACGACCGCCGCGACGATGAGCACCCAGGCGCCGGCAGAAAGACCTTGACGCTGTACGGCGGGCGCGATCATCCAAGCCACGAGGGCGACCGATGACAGGACGGTCATGGCGGCGACGACGCGCGGTCCCGGAACGGACGCTTTTTCGACGGCGGACGCTTTTTCGACGGCGGACGCTTTTTCGACGGCGGACCGGCGTTCGGGTGGCGGCAGGGGATCGGCTTCGGACGGTGTCATTTGGGGGCTGATAGCGGCGCGTTCGCCGGTTGATAATCCGGCCTTGTGCGAAGGTGTGTCGGTCGACCACGTTGGCGTTTGGCTATGCTACGTTGCGCGCATGTTCCTGACTACACGACCCGTTCTCGCTTGCGCTTTGGCCGCCACGCTTGCGTCGACGTTTTCGATTCTTGGCTGCGGCGGCGGCGGTTCAACGGCGCCGGCTGCGACCGGTGGCTCCGATTTGGGCGGCGCGACCGGCCAGGATTCGGCGGCAACGACCGACACTGCGACCATTTCTGGCAGCGGCGACGCGGGTTTGACCGGTGGCGGCACGGATGCGGCCAGAGCGATCGATGCTGGCGGCGCGCTCGATGCTGGCGGCGCGCTCGATGCTGGCACGGCGACCGCAGATGCTGGCTCTGGTGGGCCTGACAGCGGTTCGACGTGGGTCAACCCGAACGTCGCGGTGACGGCCCAGACGGCGCCCGCCGGTAAGGGACTGCCGTCATTTGTGAAGGTCGTCGATTCATCCGGCGCAGCGGTGGGGCCAGCCGCCCTCAAGGGCAAGTGGACGGTGATCTGGTTTTATCCAGCCGCGTCCTCGTTTGGCTGAACGGCTGAGGGTTGCGGGTTCCGCGACCGTCAAGAGAAGTTCGAAAAGCTCGGCGTGCAGGTCATCGGCTGTTCGTTTGATACGCCGGCTAAGAACGCCAAGTTCAAGAGCCACGAGAAGTTCAAGTTCGCGCTGTGGAGCGACGTGGAGCGAGAGCTCGCGCTGTACTACGGCGCCGCGAAGAAGAAGAGCCAGTCCAACGCGTCGCGGATCACGGTCATTCTCGACCCGGCCGGCACGTGGCGCTACTGGTATTCGACGTTCCAGATCGGCTTTGACATGTACAACCACCCCAAGACGATCCTCGAAGATCTGACGGCCCTTTTGTCGAAGTAGCAACGTTGTCGAAGTAGCAGAGTTGGCGAAGTAGCAGGGTTTGGCGAAGTAGCAGGCTCAAGCGACGAGCCCCAGCGGCTTGTGACCGGGCACGATCAGGCCCGCGTCGAGGCGCCACCAATCGGCCAGAATGCTCGCGTAAAGCCGCCGAAAATCCATCGAGTAGCGCAGGTCACCGCGGTCGAGTTGTGGCAGCGACGGCTGCTGTCCAAACAACCCGCCGCGAACCCGACCGCCGGTGACAAGGTGGGGCGCGGCGGTGCCGTGATCCGTGCCAGCGCTGCCGTTTTCTGCGGCGCGGCGCCCAAACTCCGACCAGGTCACAACCAGCGTCGAGTCGCCACTGCCCGTCGATCGCCACGCAATACGAGCCCTCTGCCCCCGGTGAACGGTCCGGCATGGGCGGCCCCAAAGAGCAGACCGTCGGCCGGGCTGCCGGAGACCTGGTGGCCGTATAGGGCGCGGGACAACCAGCCCTTTTCGAGGGCCCGCACCTGCGGATCGGCCGCGCACCAGATGTCGCCGGATTTGAAGTGGCTGCGGTTGGGGTTGTCGTATCCGAGCCCGAGCACCCAGGCCAGCTCACCGCGGCGCCAGAGAGGGCGAAGGGGCGCAAGTTCGGGATGCATGGCGAGGTTTTCGTTGGGTTTGCCGACGCGATTTTGGTGGTTGTCGAGGTACCGCAGCATGGCGGGATCGCGCAGGACGCCGCGTAGCAGGGCTCTGAAGTCGCGCGTTCCTTCGCGGCGCAGCAGGAGGTTCTGCTGGAGCATCGCGGGCGCCCAGCGCACAACCCGGAGGCTCGAGGTGAAGTGACCGTGCCAAAACACGGTCAGCTTCTCGGTGAGCGGCGACGGCGTGGTGATCATCTCGGCCAGCCACCAAGCGCGCAGCTCCTTGGCCATGGTGCGTACTTTCTTCTTGAACGCGCGCTTGTCGGCGCGGATCTCACGCCGGGGTGGTGGGAGTTCGCGACGCCAGCCCGGCAGGGGCCGATGAGGGGCGTCGCGCAGGCCATTGATGAGTTTGCGAACAGCTTGCTGGCGTGTCAGGCCGACGAGGGCATCGATGTGGGCAGGTTCGGGGCCCCAGCCGGTGCGCAGCAAGAGGTGCCGAGCGTCGTCGAATCTGACCTTGGTTGCGCGGTTTTTGGCCATCGGGAGCTCCAGCTTCGGTGCTCAACAGCGGCGCGGTGCGACGCGATTGATTCAACTGGAGATGCCGCTGCTCGACAGTGCGTTAACGGCTACACTCAACGGCGCTACCAACATGGGGCGTGATCAAGCCGTTGCCGGAGCCGACGGCGGCGGTGACACGTTTGACCGTGACCACGTTGTCGCTGCCAACCTTGACGTGCGCGACCATACCGATGTGGCTGCCGTACCCGCTGACACACGCCAGTCCCAGGCCTTCTTTCGCGGGAAGCTTCTTGCCCCAGCCAGCTGCCGACGCAGCTTTTTGCAGCGCGGCTCGCAGCCGTGACCCCGTGCTCATCAACTCGAGACGCACCGCCAACGGATCGCGGCCGGCGGCATGGCAGAGCTCGTCGAGGAAACACTCGTTGGTGAACGGGTTTTGCGACAGGTGGACTGAGCGCCACCAGGTGATCGGCACTGGCGTGTTGGCTCGCACATAGCCGGCGTACTTGTTGGCGAACGCGTACGGCATGTCATAGACGCCTTTGACCGCGCTCCAATCCAAGCCGCTGTTCTTGCCGCTCGCCTGACCGCTGATGGAGGGCGACAAGACCACGTGAGAGAACACCGTGATGGGCTTGCTGGCGCCGTTTGAGGCAGGACCGAGCCCGCCTGACAACAGGTGGCGGCTGAACGGGCGATGATGACCGCCCTTGGTGTCGTCTTCGCGGGTCCAGAACACCTGCACCGGGGCGCCGGCGGCCTTGGCGATCTGCGCCGCTTCAACCACCCAATCGGCGCGGTGACCGCAACCGAAGCGACCGCCCGACAAGGTCGTGCGGCTTGCTCGGGCTTGCCGTCGACGAGGACCATGCACGCCCCGCACACCCCGATGCCGCACGAATAGCGCGTCCCCGTCAGCTGGAGGTTGTCGCGCAAAACCCAGAGCAGCGGCGTCTTCGGATCGACGTCGACCGTCCGCGTCGTGCCGTTGACCAGCAGCTTGATCGCCGCCATCGCATCCTCCTGCGGTGCGATCTTGGATCGATCGAGCTTGACCGACCAGTGCGAAAACACGCCCACCCCGCACGGCGACGGCGAAGGTCATCGATCCGCTTATCTACCGGGATTGCCGCTTTGTCTGACGCGCGGCAAAGCGCATAATCCTCGCTACGTATCGCCCCCCCCGGAGCGTTCTTGAGACATTGTATCGTCGTGCCTGCCGCCGTTCGCCTCCCCATCGTTGCGTTGTTCGCTATCGGTCTATTCGCGACGGGATGCGGCGATGAGCTGACCAGCGGCCCGGTGATCCCGGCGCAGCAGGACACAACTGGCGACCTCGGCAGCATCTGCAAGGGCACGGAAAACTGTCCTTGCGAGACCGATGACGACTGTCCCAGCGGGATCTGTGTCCTGGGGCCTGATGGCGAAAAGGTGTGCGCCAAGCCGTGTGGCGATGGGTGCGCGCCGGGCTGGCTGTGCAAGAAGCAGAACGGCGCCAACGGGACGTTGTGGGTCTGCGTTCCTGACCTGATCCCCGGGTGTGTGCCGAAGAAGGAGATCTGCGACGGCAAGGACAACGACTGCGACGGCAAGACCGACGAAGGCTATTGCGACGACGGCAACCCGTGCACCAACGATATCTGCGATCCGAGCCGCCTCGACGTGCCCGGCAGCGGCAGCGCCTGCGTTTCGACCCCCGCCAGTATCCCGTGCGAGGACGGCAACCTGTGCACGATCGGAGACACCTGCATCGACGCCAAGTGTGTGACTGGCAAGGCCAAGAGCTGCGAAGACGGCCTGTTCTGCACGAAAAACGCCTGCGACCTGCCGACTGGGGGGTGCACCTTGACCTTGCTCGACGGACCCTGTGACGACGAGTCGGTCTGCACCAAGGACGACGCTTGCAAAGATGGCCTCTGCAAGGCCGGCTCCACCGACGACTGCGACGACAACAACCCCTGCACCGACGACACCTGCGATCCCGCGAAAGGCTGCCTCAATGCCCACAACGACGGCGCGTGCGAGGACGGCGATAAGTGCACCCAGGGCGATAAGTGCGTCGCTGGCACCTGCAAGGCGGCACCCACGGTCGATTGCGACGACGCCAACCCGTGCACCGACAACTTCTGCGATCCAACGCTCGTCACCGACCTGTCCAAGGGCTGCACGGCGACCTTTATCGTGGGTTCCTGCGACGACGGCGACGGGTGCACGCTCGGCGACGCGTGCAAGGACGGCACCTGTTCGGGCAAGGCGACCAAGTCCTGCGACGACGGCAAGGTCTGCACGATCGATGGCTGCGACGCCAAGGGCAACTGCAAGCACACGGTCGATCCGGGCACAGCAACGTGCAGCGACGGCAACAAGTGCACGACCAACGACGCCTGCACGCCCAAGGGCGACTGCGTGGGCAAGAAACAGACGTGCGACGACGCCAACCCATGCACGCTGGACATCTGCGACAAGCTGACCGGCCTATGCCAGCACCCCAATCACTCCGGTGCGGGTTGCGAAGACGGCGACAAATGCACGCTCGGTGACGCCTGTGTCGACGGAAAATGCGCGCCGGGCACCAAGAAGCTATGCGACGACAGCCTCGCGTGTACGGACGATTCGTGTTCCCCCGCCAACGGTGCGTGCCTGTTCAAAGCCAACGCCGGCACGTGCGAGGACGGCAACAAGTGCACCACGGGCGACGCCTGCAAGGGCGGCAAGTGCGTGCCCGGCAAGAAGGTCGTGTGCGACGACGGCGAGATCTGCACGGTCGACAAGTGCGTGCCGCTGACCGGCAAGTGCGCCAAGACTGCGGCTGTGGACGGCCTGTTGTGCGAAGACGGCGCCAAGTGCACCCACGGCGATCGCTGCAAAAAGGGAGTCTGCCAAGCTGGGGCCCTGCTCAGCTGCGACGACTTCAACCCGTGCACGGACGACAGCTGCGAAAAGAGCAACGGCAAGTGCCTCAACGCCAACAACACCGCCACGTGCGAGGACGGCAACATCTGCACCACCGACCAGTGCAAGGACGGCAAGTGTGTCAGCGAGGGCGGCGCGAGCGGCAAGCCGGTTTGCGCGTGTCAGAAGAACGCCGATTGCGCCAAACAGGACGACGGTAACCCCTGCAATGGGACGTTGTTCTGCGAGCTGGCGACGCACACCTGCAAGGTCAACAGCTCAAGTCTCGTCACGTGCGACAAGTCCAAGGACACGACCTGCGCCAAGTTCGCCTGCTCGCCCAAGACCGGCGTCTGCGAGGCCACACCAGCCAACAACGGCATGCCCTGCGACGCCGACGGGTCCAAGTGCAGCCACGGCGACGTTTGCGGCACCGGCGTCTGCAAAGCCGGTCCGAAGCTTGCGTGCAACGACAACAACCCGTGCACCAAGGACTCGTGCAAGCCGCTCGTCGGTTGCCTGCACACGCCGATTCCGGGCCCCTGCCAGGACGGCAATGCGTGCACCCTCGCCGACCGCTGTAAGGGCGGAAAGTGCGCGGCTAGCGGCAAGAAGAAGGTCTGCAACGACAACACCGTGTGCACCTTGGACCGGTGCAATGTGGTGACGGGCAAGTGCTCCTACACGAAGCTGAGCGGCCAGGCGTGCAATGACGGCAACAAGTGCACCACGCTCGACCTGTGCGTCGGCGGCGTGTGCAAGGCGACCGGCCTGTCCAAGAAGTGCAACGACAGCAACCCGTGCACAATCGATGGATGCAACGGCAAGACCGGCAAATGCACCAAGAAATGGGCGACGAATAACACCCCGTGCAACGACGGAAACGCCTGCACCGGCGGCGATCGGTGCATCAAGGGCAAGTGCATCGGGGGCAAGCAGCCCGGCTGCGTATCGAGCACGAGTTGTTTTTCCGGCACCTGCAACAAGGTGACCGGCAAATGTGTCTACAAACCCGCCAACGAGGGCAAGTTCTGCAGCGATGGTAACGCGTGCACGCTCGACGATGTTTGCATAAACGGATTCTGCTCGCCCAAGGACGGCAAGATCTGCGACGACAACGACCCGTGTACGGCCGACGCTTGCCTTTCGGGCAAGGGCACCTGCAGCTACACGCCGGCGTCCGACGGCATCGCCTGCAACGACGACGACAAGTGCACGTCCGGCGACGTGTGCAAGGGCGGCAAGTGCGGCCACAAGGTCAAGAAGAACTGCAACGACAACGACGCCTGCACCATCGACGGCTGCGACGCCAAGACCGGCAAGTGCCTGCACGGGCCCGCGACCAACGGCACCAAGTGCAGCGACGGAAACGTCTGCACAAGCGGTGATAAGTGCCTTGTCTCGGCCGGCAAATCGACCTGTCAGCCCGGCAAGTCGAGCCCGTGTGCCGATGGCGGCGCCTGCCAGGCGATCCTCTGCGACAAGAGCAACGGCAAGTGTTCGTACATCGCCGGCAACGAAACCGGTCCCTGCGATGACGGTGTCGGCTGCACGATCAGCGACGTCTGCAAGAAGGGGAAGTGCATCGCGGAGTTCGCCAACGGCTGCGACGACGAGGACGCGTGCACCGTCGACTCCTGCGACAAGGCGGCCGATAAGTGCGTTCACGTGCCCGGCGTGGACGGCATCGCGTGCGACGACGGCGACCTGTGCACATTCGGCGACGCGTGCAAGGCCGGGTTGTGCGTGCCCAAGACCAAGACCGACTGCGACGACAACAACGTCTGCACCGAAGATACGTGCGACCAGGCGACCGGCAGCTGCAAGTATCCGCCCAGGAAGGTCGAAAAGCCGCTCGAGTGCGACGACGGCAATAAGTGCACCGTGCACCGCGCCTACCTCAAGCAGACCGGCAAGTTCAAAGACCTCTGCATCCTGGGCAAATGCGTCGGCCAGGCGCGCGATTGCAACGACAAGAACACCTGCACGTTCGACGGCTGCCACGCCAAGACCGGCTGCTGGCATAAGCCCACACCGGCCAAACCGTGCAACGACGGCAACCACTGCACGGTCGGCGACAGGTGCAGCAACGGCTCGTGCAAGGGCAAGGGCAAGAAGTGCAACGACGGCAACGTGTGCACCAACGACAGCTGCCTGACGTCGAAGGGGTGCACGTTCAAGCCGCGTGGTGGCGGGTGCAGCGACGGGTCGGTGTGCACCAAGAACGACGTGTGTAAGGGCGGTAAGTGCCGGTCGGGCAAGGCGATCAACTGCTCGGACAACAAGCCGTGCACCGATGACGGCTGCAACGCCAAGTTCGGCTGCTGGAACAAGGCCGACAACAAGAACAAGTGCAGCGATGGCGAGCCTTGTACGGCGCCGGATCGTTGCGTGAGCGGCGCGTGCAAGGCCGGAAAAGCGGTGGTCTGCAACGATGGCAACGTGTGCACGGCGGACAGCTGCAAGTTGGGGGTGGGCTGCCAGTACATCGATCTCGGCACCAAGACGTGCGATGACGGCAACGTCTGCACCGGGCCGGATGCGTGTTCGAAGGGCAAGTGCCGCAGCGCCGGGGCGAAGAACTGCAGCGACGGTAACGCGTGCACCATCGACGCCTGCGACCAGCTCAACGGCTGCTACAACCTGCCTCACACCGGGCCATGCAGCGACGGCGACGCCTGCACCGCCGGGGACGCGTGCGGTGGTGGCAAATGCAAACCCGGCCAGAAGGTGAGCTGCGGCGACGGCAACGACTGCACGATCGACACCTGCTCGGTCAAAGGCGGCTGCGCACACGCCAACAAGACCGGCGCTTGCGATGACGGCAACCCCTGCACCAACAACGACGCTTGCAACGCCGGCCAGTGCGCGGGTTCGGGCGGCAAGGACTGCAGCGACGGCAGCGTGTGCACCAAGGACGCGTGTTCGGCGACGTCCAAGACCGGCTGCGTTCACACCAAGCTCAACAGCGGGGCGTGCGATGACGGCGACGACTGCACGCTCGACGACGCATGCAAGCTCGGCAGCTGCACGGGAGGGGCCAAGACCGACTGCAACGATGGCAACGTCTGCACCGATGATGTGTGCAAGAAGGCGGGGGGCTGCACCAACGAGCCGCGAAAGTTCGGTCAGCAGCAGCAAGCGAAGGTGGGGTCGAGCGCCAATGTGTTGATGAGCAGCCAGGCCAAGGCGGGTCCCGGCGGCTTGCCTGTACCCACGAACCTGAAGAAGGCCAAGAAGGTCAGCGGGCTGAAGGATTGGACGAACGTGCCAGGCGGTGACTGGATCTGGCACGACGGTCCGGCGCCCGATCCGACCAAGAGCTCAACGGCGTACATGCAGGTCGACTTCAACGTGCCGGCCGGCTCGGAGACGCTCGGTGGCAAGCTGACGATCGCGGCGGACAACAGCTTCGAGTGCTTCTTGAACAACAAGCTGGTGGGCGCCACGCAGAAGAACAACGACGCCTACAAGAAGACGCTGGATATCGAGCTGGGTCCGGCGATGAAGGTCGGCGCGAACCGGCTTGTGTGCGCGATTCACAACATCGGCAAGGCGGGCGACACCGCGCAGACGAACAAGGCGGGTGTGGCGTTTGCGATGGACGCCAGCTGGTACAAGAAGGGCGAATCGCCGGCGTGCGAGGACGGCAACGCGTGCACGGGATCCGACGCGTGCGATGCCAAAGCGGCGACCTGCAAGTCCGGGTTCGCCAAGAACTGCGACGACGACTCCGCGTGTACCACCGATAGCTGCAGTCCGGCGGGCAACAACGCCGGATGCCAACACAAGGCGACCAACGTCAACCCGTGCAACGACGGCAGCATCTGCACGACCGGGGACCATTGCTCCGGCGGTAAATGCGTCGGCAAGGGCCAGATCGGCTGCGACGACGGCGACGCCTGCACGCTCGACCTCTGCCACGCGCTCAGCGGCTGTTACGGCGAGGCGATGAAAGACGGTGTTGTCTGCGATGACAACAATCCGTGCACCCAGGCCACTTCCTGCAAGACCACCGGCGGCAAGACGACTTGCGGGGGTGGTGTCGGCCTGCCATGCGATGACGGCAACCCGTGCACGACCGACGAATGCAAGGGCACAAACGGCTGCGTGACCACCGCGGTCGACGGCGGCGCCTGCGATGACGGCAACACCTGCACCACGTCCGACATCTGCAAGGGCGGCGTGTGCGCGGGGTCCAAGGCCGCTGCTTGCGACGACGGCAACGCGTGCACGACCGACAGCTGCCTCAAGTCCGGCGGCTGCCAGCACAAGGGCGCGACGGGCCCCGCTTGCGACGACAACAACGCCTGCACGAGCAACGACGCGTGCAGCAACGGTACGTGCACGTCGGGCAAGCTCAAGGCTTGTTTCGACAGCCAACAGTGCACGTCCGACAGCTGCGACTCGGCGACCGGCAAGTGCGTGTTCACCAAGGTCAGCGACGGCGAGTGCGACGACGGCAACCTCTGCACCCTCAACGACAAGTGCAAAGCGGGCGTGTGCGTGTCCGGCCCGGCCGCGCCATGCGGCGACAACAACACCTGCACCCTCGATTCCTGCGACCCGAGCACCGGCAAGTGCGTTTATAAGACCGTGGCGGAGCAAACCGGGTGCAACGACGGCAACACCTGCACGACCAACGACCGCTGCCAGGGCAACTCATGCGTGGGCCAGGCCAAGGCGTGCGGAGACGGCAATCCGTGCACCGTCGACGGCTGCAATCCCAAGACCGGCGGCTGCACGCATGACGTCGCCAAGGACGGGACAAGCTGCTCGGCCGGCCCCACCAAGGGCACGTGCAAGACCGGGGTCTGCGTCAAGGCACCTTGAGTCTTGCGGGAGGTGCGCGTCCTCGCGAGCCTCAAGGTTGTCCGAATCTCGTGAACCGGTCTCGCGTGCGTCCACCGGCCGCTTGAGGCACACTCGCGTCGTGACGTTCGGAATCCAGCCCTCGTTTCTCATTTCGCGCGGCAACGGCGTGACGACGATGTACGGCAAGGGCATGCGCACCTGGACCCGCGTCAATCTCAGCATGTGGGTCGTCAACCTCGACGTCATGCTGGGCAACATCAACCGGCAATGGAATTACCACGCGCGCCTTGGGGCATCGTTGCGCCTGACGCCACGGTTTTTTGCGATGGCTGCTTTCGACTACCGGGACATCCTCGATCTTGCCGACCTCAACGTGTCGCAGTCCTCGCTTGGTGGCGCCGTCATCGGCTTGGGCGGCCGCTTCAACTGACCCGGCCATGTCCCGTCAACTCGGCCTCTTCAACGCGGCTCCGGCCGTGACCGTAGCGCCGCAAGCACGTGCGACCGACGCAGACCCTGCCGGGCGCGTCCTGGCGGATGTCTTTGGCTACTCCACGTTTCGGCCTGGCCAGGAGCAGGCGATGGAAGCGGGCCTCGCCGGGCGCGATGCGGTCGTTGTGTTGCCGACCGGCGGCGGCAAGTCGTTGTGCTACCAGGTCCCCGCGGTCGTGCGTCACATGCAGACGGGTCGACCAACGTTGGTGATCAGCCCGCTCATCGCCTTGATGGACGACCAGGTGTCGGCGCTGGAGCAAGCAGGCATCGGCGCGATCGCGTTGCATTCGGGGAAGGCGTGGGCGGATCGGGCGGCCCACCGCGACCAGGCCCGGCAAGCGGCGCTGATCTACGCGAGCCCGGAGCGTCTTAAGCAGCCGCGTTTTCGGGATTGGCTGCGAAGGCTCAATGTCGCGGCGGCGGCGGTCGACGAGGCCCACTGCGTCAGTGAATGGGGCCACGACTTTCGGCCCGACTACATGACGCTCGACGTGCTGAAGACGGAGCTCAGCTTGCCGGTGATGGCGCTCACCGCAACGGCGACCCGTGAGGTGATGGACGAGGTCGCTCAACGGCTCGGACTTGTCGACCCGACCGTCATTCGCGGCGATTTTCGGCGACCGAACCTGCGCTTCAGCGTGCAGCTGTGCAGCGGCGACAAGGTTCGTACGGCGCGGTGTGTCGAGCTTGTCAAAGACGCCGGGATCGGCCGCTCGAACGGCAAGCCTGGCGCTGGCAGGGCGATCATCTATGCCGCGACTCGTAAGCGGGTGCAGGCTGTGCACAAGGCCCTGCGCGCGGCCAAGCTGAAAGCGGGCTACTACCACGCAGGCCGCAGCGACGGCGCCCGCCTCAACGCCGCCAACGCGTTTGAGTCCGGCCGTACACCGCTCCTGGTCGCCACCACCGCGTTCGGTATGGGAATCGACCAACCCGATGTGCGCCTTGTCATTCACGCCAACGCATCGGGCAGCCTCGCGGCGTACTACCAGGAAGCTGGCCGAGCCGGTCGCGACGGCGCCGAGGCACGTTGCGTGCTGCTGTATTCGGCCGGCGACGCGGTTACGCACGCACGGCTACGGGGCAAGAACCCGGCAGGAGGCGCGCTCGCTGGCTGGAAGGCCATGCAGGACTACGTCTATGCGAGCGTGTGCCGGCAGCGGGTCATCGTGCGCTATTTCACCGGCGAGACGGGGTCCGACTGCGGCTGTTGCGATGCGTGCGAGCGGCCCGATGACGTGGTCGCGGCGGTCGGCGAGGCGCGGGACGCGATCCGTGCTCGGCAAGAGGCGCGGCGTGAAAAAGCGGCCATCGCGAAGTCGGTGCAGGTCGACGAGGCCGATCTGCAGCGGATGATCGACTTCATTGGGGCGCTGACCAAACCCCTCGGCAAACAGCTGGTCGCCAAGGGACTGCGGGGCAGCACCGCCAAGGCCGTCAAGCGCAAGGGCCTGGCCCAAAACCCGCTGTATGGCGCCCTGAAGGCTCTGCCGGAATCCGCGGTCCTCGATGCGCTCGAAGACTTGCTGCAGTCCGGTCGCCTGGTTCGCAAAGGCCGCAAATACCCAACCCTGTGGCTGCCCGGCAAACGCGTGCGGCCGCCCCGCGATCCTGATGCTCCCAAACGACGCCCTGCTGCAACGGGGCTCAAAGCCGCCCTGCGGCGATATCGCGCATCGGCCGCGCGGAAACTGCGCTGGAAGCCCTACCAGGTGTTCAGCAACAAGACGCTCGATCTGATCGCCAAACAGAAGCCCCGCGACATCGCGCAGCTGCTCGAGATCAAGGGCATGGGCCCCAAGCGCGTGCGGCGTTTCGGTGCGGAGCTCGTCGCGATCATCGGCAAAGAGACCGCTTCGTGAAGGATTACCAGTGACGCTGGCGGCCCGGATGCGACATCGCCAGTCTGTGCTGGGCTGGGGAGTCGCAGCCAAGCCGGGACAACAATGCGCGCACGGCATGAACGCGGCCTTCTCGCCCGTCGATGACAACGTTGTTTGGGCGATGGCGATCGACCTCACCGAGGGCTTGAAGATGCCCAGCAAGACCAATGGCAAGTACATCTGGCGCTCGGTCGACGGCGGCAAGAGCTTCACCAAGGCGATCGGCCACCTTTCCGCCAACGACGTGACGATCACCAACGGCGTGCACCTCGTGCCGGACGCAGCGGACAAAAACGTCGTGCGCTGGGCGTTTGGCACCTGCATCTCCGGCTACGGCACGAACATCTATCGGTACGACGCAAGCGCGACCGGCAAGAAGCTCACGTGGGTCAACCACAAGGTCCCCGGCGCGGTCGAGATGGTCCACCACCCGGCCAATCCAGACCTGCTCGTCATCGGATTGCGCGCCGACAACAACCCGCTTTGCCCGTAGCGTTCGGAGAGATTTCACGTGAGTTGGGATCTGTTGGTTGCCAGTTACGACCGGCCCGACGGTGAGGCCGTCGCCACCTTGATGGACACCAGGCCTGTTTATTCGCTCGTCGGCGGATTCGGGCCGAAGCAGAACGTCGTCGTCACCCGAAAGGCAGGCGATTCGCAGGTCCCCGTGTTCACAATCGATGCTCCGCAGGCGGTCGAGACGGACGATCTGCCTGACAAGCTCGTACAGGCGGTCCTCGCGCCACGCTTCATCGTCGAGCTGTCGGCGCCGTCGTCTGCGCGTTCCAGCGACCGCGCCCTCATGAAACGCACGGCCAAAGCGCTGGCGGAGACGTTTCACGGCGCCGTTTACGACCCCCAGGACGACGCGATGGTATGGCCGAAGCGACGGCAGCGATCGTACAAAGCCTCAACGCCAGTCGACCGTATTCGAGTCGTTAACCTGGCGTGGTACTTCGGCGGCCGGATTCCTCAACCGGCGACCGTTGCGGCGGTTGTTGACGCGATCCGGACGTACTGCCCCGAAGCTCTGCCGCGGCGATACGGGGACTCCGAGCCGTTCGCCCATCGGTGGGAGGAGGGCGGCGCCAACGCGTTCGGTGCTGTCTGGCGTGACCTGATCGGCGTCGAATTCGGCCGGTCGCTGTACTGGACCGGGCAAGCGCCCTGCTTCGGCGGATCGGTCGTTTTTCCCGACCAGCGGGCCACCTATCCCAGCGGGCTCCCGACCGGAATCAAGGGTTCGCGACGGTGTTCGCGGCTGTCGCTCGAATTCGACGGACGGGCGCTGGCCCAGGACGACCGGTGGGTCGCGGCCACACTCGACCTGTTCCACGGGCTCACCGATTGCCTCGGAGCTTTCTACGCGGCCGCCTACGTGCAACGCGGCGTCATCGCCAAGCGCGGCCTCCGCTACGACGACGCGTCCGAAGACGTGCCGATGCCGTATTCGGATTTCACCGGGTTGCCGCCAACGCGCACATGGTTGGCTTTTTTCGGAGAGGCCTACGCTGCGCACGTTCGCGATGCAGTGATGGCCGCTGGGGGAGTCCAGCGCGCCAAGGGATGGTTCTTCCGCGGCGGTGAGACGCCTCGCGACACGGACCAGCTGCGGGGCGTGTACCCGGACATCGCTGGCGATCTCATCTTCGAGCTGCCGGGCGAGGGCGGCGGCGCTGTTCGATCCGCCGCGTTTGTCCCCGAGCAATAGCTCGGACCAGGGCGGGCTAGGGCTTGCAGAATAGCTGGTAGCTGATGTCGACGGTGTCGCCCGGTTTGGGAGCGCACGCACCACCTGGAGCTGTCGCGAACCGCAGGATCGAGGTCGCGCTGTCGAACGTCCAGGTCCCTGGCCCTGTGGGTCCACACGGCTTGCCGCCGACCTTCACCTTCAGTGAATAGGCCTTGACTGCAGAGCTGAGTTTTACCCGTGTCGTAGCGGCGACGATGTTCTTTGCGATTGCGGCAAGACCGGGGCCGTGCGACTGGCTGCAGATATCGCCGACGGTGCCGCCGACAAGGTCGACAATCTTTCCGTACCGAAGGCCGTACTGCTCGGCGCAGCCCTTGGGTTTGGGTCCGACGATCGCGTGCACGGTCACGCGCGGATATCCGGTGGTGACAGTCGCTGCGCCAGGTGCCGGGACGGACTTGGACGCGGCGGGGACGGCGTAATGCAGGAAGTTGCCGTAGAACTGCACGACGCCGGGCGAATTGTCGTCGTCGCTGGACAGGAAGATGACGGCGAGATCGGCGCTCGACCGTCTGAAGCCCCTGTTGGCGCCACCGCACGCCTTCGAACCGTCGACCTCGGTGCAAACTTGTCCGTTGCCGCAGTGCGTGTCCGTCTTGCAGGGCGTGCAGCCGCCGGAATCGCAGCTGTTGTAGCTGTGCTTGATCGACAACGCAGCGTGGGCTGCGGCGAGGCCCTGCGGGATCATGGACCCGTTTTTGCCGAGCTGGAGATGCTGCTTGAGGGCCAGAGCGGGCGTGGGTTTTGTGGCCTTGTCGATCCAGCGCGCGCCGGAGAGCGCCATCAACGCACCCTTCAATCCACCCTTCATGTCGGTGGTTGTGATCCCGATTCGGTAGTCGACGTTGGCAACCGCGAGGGCGTTGACGAGCGTCGCCATTTTGGCGGCGAAGTTGAGCTGGTGAGCGATCATACCGGGGCTGTTGTCGACCACGACAAGCACATCGACCTGCCGTTTGGGCACGATGAAAACCTCAGTCCGATCGCTGGTCGCGGTCGCCACGCCGCTGAGCGGGATGCTGAAAGACACGCCCTTGCAGAGCCCGTTTGGGTAGCAGCTCTTGTTGTTGATGCAGGTCTTGCCGGTGTCCTTGCCGGTTGCGTCCACGCAGGTCCCGGAGACGCCGGTGTGCAAGATGGCCGTGCATTGAAACGGTCCGAGAAAGGACGGCGAGAACGCCCAGGAACGCGGGACAGGAACGGTCGGGTGCACCTCCAAGCCAGACCCGGTTATCGGTGGGGACGTGGCTTGGATTGCGGCTCCGCAACCCTGTAGCTCGGCGGCAGTCAGCCACGCCGAAGCGCCGGCGCTCGAGAAGATCTTGACGCCCTTTTTTGCCGACGAGCAGCCCTTTGGAACGAAGCCAAAGTCAACGGCGCCGGGGAATGCGTGGACGTAGGTCTTGCCGACGGTGGCGACCAGGTTTGGTTTGTACGTCTTGATCTTGGCCGCGTCGGTCGGATCGTGCGGGTACCAGTTGGCGGGGCCGCCAGACCCGCCTGCGAACCGTAGCGCGAGGAACCCAAAACGCTTCTGTAACGCCTTGGGATCGGCGAAGAAGCCGGCGTCCAGGGGCGCATCGAGCGCGACTTTGATGTGACCCGACTTGCCGCTGGCGAGCGAGAATAGCGACGGCGAGGTGCCGACGATCGAAAACGACGGATTAACCGGCTGCGTGACCTGGCAAGTCGGTGGACCGGCGAGCGGACCGAATGCAGACGCCGGACACGCGCGTATCAGTGCCTGCTTGAAGACGCAGGTGCCGAGGCCGGCGTTTTGCACGACGACCTCGACGATGCGCTTGCCGCCCCATGGCACAAAGCCGAAGTCGACCTGGTCGGGAACCAAGACCGGTATGCACGCCGCGGCGGCCGCGCGAACGGCGTGCAGCGAGACGACCGCGACGCCGACATCGGCCCCGTCCACCTGGACGCGGAGTTGAGCCAGCGCCTGACCCGTCGCCGACTTGCTGGTGAATGTGGCGACCGCCTCCGCTTGCTGTCCGGGCTGCAATGTCGCGGATGTCGGCGTCGACGTGCCGGGGATGACAAGGGCAGGCTGGACATGAAACTCGCCCTGCGTGTCGCCCCAAACGGCGAGCTTGGTGACCTTGAGCGGACCGCCGCCGATGTTGCCGACGGTGATCCGTCGCTCGATCTTCGCCCCGGCAGCCGCCACGCCGAAGTCCACACCTTGCGGGACCGAAACGATGGCCGTAGCGAGTTTGGCCACGATCTTCACGGCGAACGCGTCGTCGGGGTCGACCGTATGCAGCATGATGCCGGCGATCTCTGTGTCGGTAGCCGGGACGGGCTTGCTCATCAGCACCGTCACATTGAAGACCGTGCTGGCCCCGGGTGCGATCTCGTGCGGCACGGAATCCGGCTTGACGTCGACGGACTTCACCTTGCTGAGCGGGCTCAACGCGATCTGGACGATGCGAACGGGTTTGACGCCCTTGTTGAAGACCTTGAACGAGCGGGTGGCCTTCTCTTCGAGCTTCATTGCGCCGAAGTTGAGCGTGGACGGGACGACGACAACGTGGGCCTTTGCCGGGACCACATCGGCGGCCCGGGACGGGATGTCGGAATCAGCAGTGCCATCCGTTTCGGGCACAGTGGTGTCAGGCGCGACACCAGCATCGAGGATATCCGCGTCGCCGTCAGACGATGGGCCCGAATCCTCGTCGGAACAGCCGGTCAAGCCGCTTGAGAATGCGAGCGCGAGGGCGACCGTAGTCGCGACCGTAGTCGTTGCCGAAATCGCTATCGAGATCGCGACGTGATTGCAGAAAAACCGAGCCATGGTGCCGGGTTGCGTGATTCAGACCACACTAGCAACCGCCGCAACACCAAGCAATGCAGCCTCGTTTGCATACGATCAACGACCGCCGGCGCCCGGCCACTTGTCGGGAGGCGGCGCGAACTGGCGAGGCCTGACAAGGGGGCGGTCCTGGTTGGCGCCGCGCGGCTCCTCGTAGCGCAGGCAGAACTTATCCCAGAGCATCTTCACACGGCGCACTTCGCGGTCTCGGCCCAGGCCTTCTGACAGCTTTTCGAGGTCCTTTTCGCCGGCTTTGCACAGGCGCCATGCCTCGTCGTCGAGCCAGCCATGTTCGCGGTAGTGGCGGCGACCCGAGCCGGTGCGCGCGGCGATCTCGGCCAGGCCATCGACAAAACGCATCACCAGGCGTCCTTTGCGTACATTGGCTTCCGCTTTGCGCAGCGCCTGCACGGTCATCGGGAAGCTCTCCTTTCGTTTTTCGGCGGTCTCGGGATCGGTGTACTCGACGTCGAGCGTGATCTTTTCGCTGGGTGACAGCGTTCGCCCGCGGCTTTCGAGGTCCTGCAAGAACAACTGCGAGGTATTGGCGAAGTAGTGAATGGCCTGCACGTCGGCTTTCACCGTGGAAGCCTCCTCCCCGTAGAAGACCTTCATGCGCAGGGACATCGGGAGCTTGAGGCGAAAATGTACGTCGATTGCGGTGGTTTCGATGAGCGATGTGAAGCGCGAGCCGAAGACCGCGTCGACCTCCGCCTCCGAGCCGAGAAAGACATAGGCGCCCTTGCCGCGTTCGGTCAGGCGGTCGAGCAGGCGGTCGTTGAAGCTGCGGCCCACGCCGACGCCGGAGAGCCGGATGCGATGCTTGTCGTAGAACTTGCCGATGGTCGCGATCATCCGTTCGTTGGTGACGCCGCTGTTGGTCAAGGCGTCGGTGATGAGCACCACGCGGTTGGTGTATTCGGGCTGCCAGGCCTTGTCCGCGACGTCATATCCGCGCGTCAATCCGAGGTGAAGGTTGGTGCCGCCGCGGGGGCGCAGTCCATCGATAGCGCGCTGCAGTTGGCGGCGATCGTCGCGGCCGACGACGAAATTCTCGACGGCGTTGCAGACCCGGTTGTCGAACAGCACGAGGTGGACGATGTCGCCTTCGGTGAGCTGATCGAGCGCCTTGGTGAGACCACGCTTGAGGTAGGTCATCCGATCGTCGGAGCGCATGGAGCCGCTGCGGTCGATGACGAACGCGAGGTTTGCCCGGCGCCTTGTGTCCGGCGTCATCGCGCGACCGGCGACTGCGAGGGCGAGTGTGTGGGTGTTCGTCTCGTCCGACTTGGGGGCGAGCTCACCGCGCACCGAGAAGTCTTTGCCGGCCGCCACCGGCGCGGTGTGAAACGAAAAGTAGTTGAGCATCTCGTGGGGCCGAATGTGCTGCAGCGGCAGGGGCATGAAGCGGTCGATCGCATAGAGCACGCGCTGGGCTGACGACAGGCTCATCGTGTCGTCGTTGGACAGGTACGTCGCCCCGCCCCAGCCCTGGCTCCGCGCTGCTGCTTCGTCCTCATCGCCCTCTTGCAACGCGGCGACGCCGCCAGCGGGCTCAGCGGGGCGGTCCGGCGCGGGTTCGGACTCGGCCTTGGCTTGCGCGGCGTTCTTGTTGGCGTCGAGGGCGTCGAGGCCGGCTTTTCCGAACGCCTTGGCGACGAGATCACGCTTGCTTGCACCGTCCTTGAGCTTGCCCGGGCGCTTCTTGCGGCTGCGCGTGCGTTTGGTCTCGACGCCGCCGCTGCCCAGCCCAATCGAGCCACCGCCGATCACGGCGCCACCTTCGCCGCCACCAACGCGGCCGCCGCCAAAGCCGCTGGCGCCGCCGCTGCCGAGCAGACCCGTGATCGCTTTCTTCTCCGCCGCCCTGGCCATCGCCACGCGACGCGGACTGGCTAACGGCTTGCTCTCCGGTTGGGGGCGACGGGGGGCGCGGCGTTTGATTCCCTTGCGCCCAAACGCGGACGGTCGACCGCGACGGGCCAACTGCTGGATCCGCAGCCGCTTGTGGTACTCGGCGTCGGTCTCACAGCGGCCGAAAACGCGCCGAACAACCAGCTTTGGCAGGCGCTGCAGGTCGGCCTCGGTCAGAGCTGGACGTGGCATCGGTTTGGCGGCCGCGATCGGTCGCGTTGGCTGTTGGGCGGAGACAGGTATGCCGGGCGCGGGCGCGAGCGGTGCCTTGGCGGGGTCGCCCGACGTCGCGTCGGCGACTCCCGTGTGCGGAATCGTCGGATCGGGGGCGGCGATCGCCTGGCTGGGCTTGGTCGGCTTCTTCTTGCCCTTGCACGCCGGTAACAACACGGCTAGCGACAGCAGCCCGATGGTCCACATCCTTGTCGTCGAGCGGGTCTTGGCGACTGTCATCGCGGTCTCCATGGTTGTTTCCGGTGTGCGGTCGGGTTGCACAGACGCGTGAGTTCGCGATTCGGTCTGGCGCCGCGGAACTACCGCACGGGTGTCCCGAGACAGGCGTAGACGGTTCTTGAGAGCTCAAGGGCAGTGGGCGAGCGGACGTTGGGCCGCATCTTGTTGATCGTGTAGCCGAAGCTGATGCGGGCGGTCGGGTCTGCGTACCCGAGGGCGCCGCCTGTGCCCGAGTGCCCCATCCACGTCGAGTTGGGGCTGAACATTGTCGGCTCTTCCTTGAGAAACCCCTGCGACCAGCCCACCGGCTTGCGGAGCGTCAGGTCGACATCGCTCCACGTCTGCGGCTCCCGAGGTCTCTGCGCGGCTTCAGCGGACACGACGCGCACACCGAACGCTTCGCCGTCGCCTGCCAACGGCGCGTACAGCCTCGCAAGACCGCATGCAGACGCGTGCAGGTTCGCCCACGGGAGCTCGGCCATGCGCACGCGCGGCTGGTCGAAGTTGGTCAACCCGAGCGCCCCGAGCGACTTGGGATTGGCCACAGCGCGCGCCCCGGGCGAGCGTGGACGCAGCAAGCTGTTGCGGAAGAAACGCCCGTCGATTCCGTCCCGCATCATCGCCCCGACCACGGAACCGGCGCCACGCACTGCGCCCATCGGCACGAGTGCGGCGCATCGGCTCAGCTCGGCCTCCGGCAACCCGACGAAGACATCGGCCTGCAACGGGCCCGCGATCTCCGCGAGCGCGGTGCCGATGCTTCGACCGATGATCCGCGGCACGATGCAGCGCAGCAGCATCCCCCAACTGACGGCGTGGTAGCCCTGCTTGGTCCCGGGCTTCCATAGCGGCGCCTGGGCGATAACCGCTGCGTCGACGGGATCCCACGCGAGCACGTCATCGAGGCTCAGAGGCGTGTCGATCGCGACCAACCCCGAACGATGGTTGAGGATCTGGCGCAGCGTGATTGCGTCTTTGCCGTTGGCGCCAAACTCGGGCCAACGCGCGGCGACGGGTTCGTCCAGGTCGATTTCGCCGCGATCCTCCAGGCGCAACATCGCGACGGCAACGGCGCCCTTGGTCACGCTGAAGGTATTGACCAGCGTGTCGCGATTCCATGGCGCACCGGTCCCCTGGTCGGCGATCCCACCCCAGAGATCGACCACCGCCTCGCCGTCGCGGATGACATGAACCGACGCACCCACCTCGCCGAGCCTTGCGAAATGGCTGGCGAATACCTCGCGCACGGGTTCGAAACCGCTGGCTACCGTTCCGTGGATCAAGGCTCGCTCCGCCCAGTTTGCCCTCGCATGGGCGGGACGATAGCACGGTGGTCCGTCGGACAGCGGGCCGGGGCTACCCGAGTGCGGCGAGCGCGGCGGCGTAGTCGGGCTCCTGCACGATTTCGGGAACCTGCTCGGTGTAGGTGACCTTGCCGCCACCATCGATCACGACGATCGCGCGGGACAGCAAGCCAGCGAGCGGTCCGTCGAGCATCAGCACGCCGTAGTTGGCGGCGAACTCGGGATCGCGAAACGCGGAGGTCGACGTGACGTTCTCGATTCCTTCGGCGCCGCAAAACCGCTTGTGGGCGAACGGCAGGTCGTAGGAAACGTTGACGACCGTCACGTTCTCATTATCGGCCGCGTCCTGGTTGAAGTGGCGAACGCTGGCCGCACAGATGCCGGTATCGACGCTGGGGAAGATGTTCAGGACCACCTGCTTGCCAGCGTAGGTGGCCAACGAGACCTGCTGAAGCGACGTCGTTGTGAGGTTGAAATCCGGGGCGTCACTGCCCACTGCCGGCAGGTTTCCGGCGGTGCTGATTGCGTTGCCCTTGAAGGTGATGGCGGCCATGTCTGTGCTCCGTTGGTTGCGTGGTGGGACGGGTCAGCGATTTGGCACCAACGGCAGCGCAATGCAACAAGACCTCGGGTAACACCGCTGCCTCATGAGGCAATGCAGCGCGCCGGCGCCGCTGCTGCGCGGTCCTTCTTTTTGGTGAATGACCGGAATCTCACGGACGACGGGTTTGGCGCGCCGAGGGCGTCCGCGGGGCCATTTTTTGAGGCCATATGCCCCTGCGTGGCTTGCAGAGGCTCCTGGAGCCGTTTTGATGGTGGGGTGCGGTATCAATAGCTTCGAGCCGTGATCGGCCCGTAGAGACGATTCTACGGGCAGAAGGCCTTCTAAGACCTGCGGCGACCAGGCTCGGCGCAGGTTGCTGCTCGGCGAGAGCGTACCTTCCACCGACAAGCTCGTATCCATCTTCGAGCCGCACACGGACATCATCCGCAAGGGCAACCGCGACACCCATTACGAGCACAAGATCTTCCTGGCCTCGGGGCCCTCTGGGCTGTTCACCGATGCGCAGGTGCTCGAGGGCAATCCATCGGACTCGACTCTCGTTGTCGATAGCATCCGGCGTCATGAGCGTGTGTTCGGTGAACTGCCCAAGCAGGTCGCGTTCGATGGCGGATTCGCGTCTCGAAGCAATCTCGAATCGGTCAAAGCGACGGGCGTCGAGGACGTGGCTTTCGCCAAAGGCCGCGGTCTGCAAGTCGCGGAGATGGTGCGCAACAGCTGGGTCTACAGGAGGCTGCGCAACTTCCGCGCCGGGATCGAGGGCGGGATCTCGTTTCTCAAGCGGGTCTTCGGTCTCGATCGCCGCACGTGGCGGGGACCCCCATCGTTCAAGGCGTACGTGTGGGCCGGGGTCGTCAGCGCCAACCTGCTGCTCATGGCACGGCACGCGCTCGAATAGTCGTCGTGTTCAGCCGCAAAGCGGCGCAGGGAAGTAGCCTGGGGTGCCAACCCCAGGAAAGAATGGCTGTTTTGGTTGAGCCCTGAAGGGGCGACAGGACGGCAGATCCAGCGGTCCTCTCGCTGGCCGAAACGCTTGACCGTCGTCAGCACCGACGAGAAGACCGGCATCCAGGCCCTTGAGCGCATCCATCCG
>CAZLMW010000066.1:0-40000 GCA_964560875.1 uncultured Enterobacteriaceae bacterium | reverse complement strand
GGCTTTCACGTCGACTCCGCTTCGAGATCGGCGCGCCGCCAGGTGTTCTTGACCATCCCGTCCATCGTCTCGGTCTTGATGTGCCGCCAACGAATGTCGGCGTCGATCGGACCGAAGAGGGAGATTCCTTCGCCGATGAGAACGGGCAGCGTCGTGACGACAAGCTCGCCAACAAGCCCCGCTCGGATGAACGACTGCACGGTCGCGCCGCCGTCGACATAGACGCGGTTGCAGCCCTTGCGTCCGAGCTCGTCGAACAGCTCGGTCGGCGAAAGCGCGGAGACGGACGCCTTGTCCGCGTAATCGGCCGGGACCGCATTCATCGAGCGGCTGAGCACCGTGAGCGGGATGTCGCCGTACGCCCAGACGCCAAACTCCATCACCTGCTCAAACGTCGCGCGCCCCATCACGATCGCGTCGATTGTGGCGAGGAAGTCCGCCCAGCCGTAGTCCTCGGCGTCGCCGTCAAAGACCTCCTTCATCTCGTCTTCGGTCGGTTCCTTGTCCATCAACCAGTCGATCGCGCCGTCCTTGCGGGCGATGAAACCATCGATCGAGGTCGCGATGTAGACAACGCCTTCGGGCCGGGTGGTCGTCTCGGTCATGAAGCCTCCGTTGAAGCGAGACTACCAGAAGGTCGAGCCGCACACGGCACCTTGCAATCCGCTGCCGGATCGGTGGACAACACCGCGAACGTCCACGGCACGGAGGCCCCCTTGATCGGCAGAAGCGTCGCACAAATGGGAAACAGTCACGCGATCGCCTGGCAGCTCGGTCCGCTCTTGGCGATCGGGGCGCTCGTCGTTGCCGGATGCTCAGCCGCCCCTGGACCACCGCTACCAGCCAGCGTCGGCGGCCCCAACTCGGGCGCGCGCTGCCCATCGGGCACGACCGTTCATGGCGCGGCGCCACCGCGTGGGAAAATCGTCTACTGCGCCAAACCCGGCACCCATAGCCGCAAAGATCGTGTCGGCCCGGTCGTCAGCTGGTCGTGCAGCCGCTGCAAAGAGGGCCGGTCGCTGCACGGGCACTACATCCTCGGCGAGCGCGACGGGGTCTGGACGCTGCTGCGCAAGAACGGCTCGAAGATCGACGAAGGCCAATGGAGAGAGGGCAAGCGCTTCGGCAAGTGGCAGGGCTGGTACGCCAACGGCACAGCCCGCTTCATGAAGACCTACGATGACAACGGCCGCAAGACGGGGCCGGCGTGGCTCAACTCCGAGGAAGGCCATCGCGCGTGGGAAGGCGAGTGGCTGCGCAACGTCAAGCACGGCCGCTGGAAGACCTTTCGCAAGGACGGCAAACCGGCGACCGACGGACACTACCGACAGGGCATCAAGCACGGCGAGTGGAAGCTCTACGACGCCAATGGCGAGCTCGACAAATACGTCTGGTACGACGGCGGCAACCTGGTCCGCGAGGGCAAGCTGGTCGACGGTCAGTTGCGCATCTCGTCGCTCAACGACAAGGGCCAGAAGACCGCGACGTGGTCCGATCGCGATGGCAAACGTCACGGCGTCTACGTGGCTTACTTCCCCGGCACCGAGATCGTGAAACGCAAGACGATGTACGACATGGGCGTCAAGAAAGGCCCGGTCAGCATCCACCGCAAAGACGGCACCAAGATGGTCGAGGCCACGCAGGTCGACGGCAAGGTGCAATGTGGGCTGCGGTTCTTCGACACGGCCGGCAAGGACATCTCGCGGGTCACGGTGTTTGCGAAGCTGCTCGGTTCCAAGGCGATCGCGGCGGGCATGACGCTGCCCGGCGATCCGTGTGCGTGGGATGTCGCCGAAGCGATGACGCTGCGAGAAGGTGCGGATGAAGCGCTGTCGATCGCAGTGGTTCGCTGGTTGCTCGAAGCGCGGGTGGCTCGTAGTTATGCGGGCAAGGTCATCATGGCGCCACCTGGCAACGATGCGCGGCTCAAGGCGTCCAGACAGCTCGTCACCGAGGCGGACGCGGCGTTGGCCAAGCTCGAGTACAACGTCGCGGCGTTGCTGCACCTCGCGGCGCTGGTCGAGGCGGATCGGGCGCATGGTGGCACGCTGCTCGACTTGCCGGGCACGCACCAATTGATGGGCTCGCCCAGCTACCCCGGGCCGGTCGCAGACGCCAAGACGAAAGCGGCGTTCAAAGCGATGGCCAAAGGCCAACTCGCATCGATGAGCACGATCCTCAACGAGCGCGAAAAGGGCGTTCAGTCGGTGCGCAAGGCCGGTCGCATCACGCTCGGCAAGGTCGGCCTGAACAAGCTGACGATGATTTCGTTCCGCAAAAAGCTTCAGTAAATCGCATTTACTTAGTAAACGCCATTCACGCTTAGCTGCTGAACCCGCGGCTTAGTCCAGCTTAGTCCCAATGCCGGTCACTTAACGACCCCGGCTGAAGCCCCGGGGCTCTGCTTTGCTCGCTTGGCTTAGCTTAGAAATCAATACCTTAGCCCTAAGTGACCGGCATTGAGCTTAGTCCCGAGGCTTGTCGGCGTGGCCCAGGTCGCGCTGCGGAGCCACGGCGTCGCGAACCCGCTGCTTGAGGTCCTTGGGCTGCAGGAACCCGCCCTCGGCCTTGCGCGAAAAGACGACGACCTCGCCTACATGAACATCGAACCGCCCGGCCACCTCGCTGGGCACGAGCGCGACTTCGGAGAGCTCGGAATCAAACGTGGCAAGCAGCTCTTGCGCGACCCAGGCGGCGCGGGCCAGCCATCGGCACTTGGGACAGTAGTGAATCGCGACGCGTTTGCGGGGGTCGACAGGTGCCATGTGCGCCAGTGTACAACGTGCGGCATCGACGGTGCATGGTCGCCGCGAACGATCCGGAGACGCCCATGACGGCATCAACGAAAACGCCCGCAGAAACAAAAACGCGACAAGACGGTGGTCGCGTCGTCGACCTGTACTTCGATTTCATCTCGCCTTACGCCTATTTCGGGTGGCAGGCGACGCGCAAGTGGGCTCAAAGCGGCGTCACGATTCGTCCGATTCCCGTCGTGTTCGCCGGCTTGCTGCAGGCTCATGGCCAGCTCGGACCCGCAGAGATTCCCGCCAAGCGCGCGTTCGTGGGCAAGGACTGCCTGCGCATCGCCGCCAAGCTCGGTGTCCCGTTTGCGTTTCCCATCCGCCACCCGTTTCGCAGTATCGAAGCTCTACGCTTGAGCCTTCCGCTGGTCGCCGGAGACCGCCAGGCCGATGTGATCGCGGCGATTTGGCGCGCGGGTTGGGGGCTCGGACGCGATATTGGCGACCCTGAACAGTTGGCGGAAGTGCTCGATGGGATCGGGCTGGACGGCGCGGCGATGCTGGCGAAGACGCGGTCCGCCGAAGCCAAGATCGCGCTAACTCAAAACACCAAGGCCGCGATCGGCGCCGGCGTGTTTGGCGTGCCGACTTGTGCGGTGCAGGGCGAGCTCATTTGGGGCCATGACCGGCTCGATGACGTGCAGGCGGTGCTCGAGGGACGCGACGCTTTCAAGCCCGAAGACCTGCCGCGCGTTGCCGACCGCCTCGCCGGTGTGCAACGAAAACGAACCCCTCGGCCGAGCCCGAGCAAGCGCGACCACCCGCGGCGCGCGTTCATCGAGGAGATCTTCAACGATGCGGCGTTCGTCAAGGCGATGGGAGTGCAGGTGAGGGACGTCGGCCAGGGGACGCTGACGACAACCATGATGGTCTGCCCCGAGCACACGCAGCAGGACGGCTACGTACACGCCGGCGCGTTGGCCACGCTCGCCGACCATACCGCGGGTGGTGCGGCCGGGACCGTTGTTGCCCAGGGGCGCCGACCGCTGAGCATCGAGTTCAAGATCAACATGTTGCGACCCGCTCTCGGCCCCACGTTGCGCTGCGATGCCAAGGTCCTGCAGGCCGGCCACCGGATCGTCGTGGTCGAGTCGTGGGTCTATGGCGGCGAGGACGAGGCGCTCGTGGCGAAGGCGACCGTGACGCTCAAGGCTGCCCGCATCTCCACGTGATGCGGCGGCGGCTCAAGCGGGCGCGATTTCAGGACATCGTTTGTCGCGCTCGAGCTGCAGGGTGTGGTGTTCGACACCAAAGCGCTGCTCCAAGAGCTGTTCGGCGGCGAGGCGCACCGGCTCGGTCGGGCGTTGATCGATGACGACGATGTGAGCAGTGATGAGCGTGTAGGCACCGTCGAGCGACCAGACGTGCAGATCGTGGACATCCTGCACGCCATCGAGGCCGCGCAGCGCGTCGGCGACCGCGGCTACATCAATCGTCGGCGGCGCCATCTCGAGCAAGACGCGGCCCGAGTCGCGCAGCAGCTTGCCGGCCGAGAAAAGGACCAACACCCCGATGACGAGGCTGACGGCGGGATCGGCCCAAGCCATGTCGTACATCACCATGATCGCCGCGACGATGGCGCCGACCGAGCCGAGGGCGTCGGCGAGCATGTGCAGCAAGGCGCCGCGAATGTTGAGGTTGTCTGTATCGCCGCGCGCGAGCATCCACGCGCTTCCCAGGTTGACGAGCAGGCCGATCACCGCGACGACGAGAACCGGACCCGCGGCGATTGCGGGCGGTTCGGAAAGCAGGCGTTGGGTCGCTTCGGCGAAGATGAACAGGCACGCGAACATGAGCCCGAACGCGTTGATGAAGGCCCCGACGGGTTCGGCGCGGCGCAGGCCGAATGTGCGATCGGGCGCGGCGTCAAGGTTGGCCAAGCGTGTGGCGACAAACGCGATGGTGAGCGCGGCGACGTCGCTGAGCATGTGGGCGGCGTCGGAAAGCAGCGCCAAGGAGCCGGTCCACCAACCGGCGGCCGCCTCGACACCGAGGTAGCTGGCGTTGATTCCGAGCGCCCAAAGCAGCGCGCGTTCGTTGCCGAGGCTCCGCGTGCGGCGGTGGTCGTGATGCGGGTGGTCCGCAGACAAGCCGGGTACGTCGTGTGGCATCGCGTCAAGAGCCTCCCGCCACCATGTTAGGTCACTCTGCGGCAGAAACGGCTGTTCGCGCGGTTGGAGGTTGCGCTTGATCCGCCGGGGCTCGACCATCGACCGATGCACGCCAACTCCGTCCTGGACGACCTGCGTATCCGTTCCCGCGGCGAAGTCCCAGCTGGGCGCTACACCTCGGCGGAATTTGCGGCGGCGGAGTGGCGGGATTTGTGGCCTCGGGTGTGGACGCTTGCTGCCCACACGTCGCGATTGGCCAGCCCCGGACAGCGGATGGTCTTGGCCAACGGGCCCTTCGAGGCGCTGATCGTTCGCGGCGATGATGCGCAGGTGCGGGCGTTCGCGAATACATGTCGGCATCGCGGCGCGCAGCTGTGCAGCGACGAATCGGCCGACGGGTGCCAAGACAGCGCGATCGTGTGCCCGGTCCACGGCTGGCGATGGCAACTCGACGGCCGACTCGACGCGATCCCACGACGCGCCGCGATGATGCGCACGGTGGACCACGGTGACCTGGTGGCCCTGCCCTGCGCGGTGCGACACGGATTTGTGTGGGTTGCGTGGTCGGATGCCGCGCCAGACCTGACCGACTTCCTTGGACCCGCCGACAGAGTGCTTGGCGGTTGGCAGCTCGAACAATGGGCGCAGATCAGCGACACGTCGATCGCCGTCGACGCCAACTGGAAGACGTCCGTCGACATGCACAACGAGGCGTACCACCTCGATCACCTGCACCCGGAGCTGGCCCCGCTTGTCGACCCTGCAGATGTTGTCTTCGACCCGCTCGGCCCCCATCACCGCATTCGTTTTTCGATCGAACCAGCCGGCGAGAAGACGTGGGATGTGACGCAGGTAACCATCTTTCCGAACGTGTCGATCACCCGCCATCCGACCCGCGCCATGATCGTTCGTCATCGGCCGCAAGCGCGCGATGTCGGGCAGGTGTTGTTCGACGAGTGGTCGCTCGCCGCCGACGCCGGTGGCCATCCGCCGCTGCAACGCCGTTTCTTCAACGCCGCCGAGGCGCTCGGTCCCAGCGGCGAGTCGGGAGCCATGGCCCGCGCCGACTTGCTGGCCACCATGCAGCTCGGGCGCGGGGTCGCCAACGCGGCGGGGGCTGACGAACGGCGACTTTTGCTGCACAACGAAGAGACACCAATCGCTCATTTTCACGAGGTCCTCGATGACTACTTGTACGGCCGCTCGCGTTGACGCGCGCTCCCCTGGCGCCCTCCCGATGGTGGGACGGCTCGTCGCTGTCTGCGTCGCTGCGGCGCTTTTCGTGCCGGCGATTGCCGCGGCCCAGACGACCATGCCCATGCCGCAGCCTGTTCCGGTCGGTCCGCCGATTGGCCCCCCTGCCCCCCCCGCAAGGTCCCAGCGGCATGTTCGGGTTGGACCTCGGCCTGCTTGGACCGGCCAGTCTGTTCAGCGTCTCGGGCGTTGTGAGACCGCGCAAGAACGTCGAGGCGATCGTGGGGCTGGGGCTCAACAGCGCCGAGCAGTCGCAGAACGAAGGGTCCGTGAGCGCGACGGCGGCGGCGAGCATCAACACGTTTCTGGTGCGCGGCCGCTACCTGCCGATGGGGCGCCATTCATTGCTGCTCGAAGCGGGCCTCGGGGTATCTGCGACCACGCTCAACGCCACGGGGACGGACACCAGCGGCAACTCACTGACCTACAGCCGCGCGGGAATGATCCCGATCGCGGTCGGCGGGGTGGGCTATGCGCTGCGAGCCTACGGAGGATTCCGCCTGTCGGTCCTGGCGGGCTGGCGCGAGGCTCTTGCGGGCATGGACGACTCGACCGTGTCATTCACCGGCCAGTTCGATGAAGACGACAAGATCAAGGCGAAAAAAGACCTCGACGAGATCACCGATGGGCTCGCGCAGTCGAGCGTCTACCTGGAGCTATCGGTCGGCTGGGCGTTCTGAGAGCGGAACAGCCACGGCGCTGGCAAACGGCACCAGCTGCGCTCCCTGCGAGACCGCTTGCAATGTCGCTTGGCGGACTGCGGGCGGCGAATCGGTCAGCGTGAAGCGCGCGGACGCGAAGAGATGGCGCACGAGCCGACGCAACCAGCGGTAAGCATCGAGCAGCTGCAAGGCCTGGTCAGCGGGGATCAAGCCGGTGGATGAGGCGTCGAGCGTTCGCGCCCGAAAGGCATGCCGACCGTCGTCGAGTGCGTCGCGCACATCGCCCAGTCGCTGCACCAAGCGCTCGATTCCGACGGCTTCGCTGCCATCGAGCGCGGCGATCAGCGACGCACGCACGTCGTCGAGGTGGGGGTCGAAAACCGCATCGGGCATGGCGGTCGCTTCGGTCCAGCTATCGAGCAGACGGTCGATGTGGTCGTACGCGTGCAGCACGGTTGGCCAAAGCGTCCTGGCGCCGCCCCCGCTGCTTGACCAGTCGCTGTTGTCGACGACGCCGAGGAAGGTGTGAATCTCGTGCAGGCCGTTGCGGGCATGATCGACGACGCCATCGAGGCGGGCATCGGTGAGAGCGCTGCGGACATCGGCGATGAGGTGCAGGGTGAGGCGTCCAAGCGCGCCGCGGGCGGCGGTTGTGGCGGCCTCGGGCGTCGAGGCGAGCGAACGATGCAGGTGATAGGCGCGCGCGGTTGGCGCGACGACCCGGTACATCAGCGTCGAGAACGGGCCGACAAACGGCAGGACGACCATCACGCCGACAAGGTTGAAGACGGTGTGGAAGGCGACAAGGCCGAGCTCCGCGGTGGTGGTCAGCCAGGAGGGGGCGAGCCAGGCGAGCGCAGCGGTGTAGACGGGGATGAGCAGGTACGCCATCGCGCCGGTCAGCAGGTTGTAGACGACGTGGGACAGACCGGTGCGGCGAGCGGACCGTTGAGCGCCGAGCGCGGCCATCGCGGCGGTTGCCGTCGTGCCGATGTCCATGCCGACCACAAGCGCGGCGCCCTGGTGAAAAGCGATGGCGCCCGAGGCGATGGCGGTGATGGCCATGGCGACGCCCGCACTGCTGCTTTGCGTGACGAGCGTGATGACGATGCCGCCCAGGACGAGCAGCGCGCGGCCGCCCCAGGTGTCGGGGGGAAGGGTCGTGGGGTCGATCTCGGTCTGCAGGCCCGCCATACCCGTCTGCATCGTGCCGATACCGACAAAGAGCACACCAAAGCCGGCGACGGACATGCCGAGTTTCGCCAGCCGGCCGCGACCAAACAGCCGCATGAGCACGCCGATGAGGACGAGGGGAAACGCCGCGGCGCCGATCTTCAGCTTGAAGCCGAGCAGCGCGACCATCCAACCGGTGATCGTAGTGCCCACATTGGCGCCAACGACGATGCCGAGCGACTCGGAAAACGTGAGCAACCCCGCGCTGACGAAGCTGACAGCAGCCACAGTGGTGGCGCTCGAGCTTTGCAGCACAGCTGTCGACACCGCGCCGGTGAGCGCGCCACTGGCCGGGTTTCGGGTCGCTCGCCGCAACCATTGGTGCAGGGAATGGCCGGCGAGCCCGTGGATGCCGCCGGTCATCACGACCATGCCCACGAGGAAGAGGCCGAGGCCGCCTGCCGCTTCTGCGATCGCTGCCGTCATGTTCTTCAACCTAGCCACGTCGGTGCGCGATTCGATACGGCGTTGGATGAGGGTCGGTTCGGAGTCAGCGGCAGCGGCCGGTGGCCGTTTGATTCAATCCGCGTGGACTTCGTGCTTGCTGCTGCGTAGCTGAGTCAGAACGGGCCCGTGCCGCCCACTGTCACCAACCCCGCTTCACAAACAAGACCTTGCGCGATGCGACGCCGTGCCTTGAAATTGGCCGGCGCCGGTCCTTGATGTCGTGGTCCCGAGCCCGCAGTGGAGATTGCGATGACCCGATCAAACCCGTCCGAAAGCAGGCCCGCCGCGCTTGCGCTTGCCATCGTCTTCGCCGTTTGCGCGTCGTGGGGCTGTTCGGGTGGACAGGCGAAAGGCCTTGACGCAAGCGCTACCAACGTCGGCGCAATCCTGGACTTCAACGCCGTGGGGCTCGATGACGACAAGGCCTTCTCGCTGCGTTCCCTGCGCGGAAAAGTCGTCGTGGTCGACGTGTGGGCCAGCTGGTGCAAGCCGTGTGAAGAGGCCCTCAAAGCGTGGGGATCGATGGCCGCCGAGAACAGCACGCGCGGGCTCATTGTCGTCGCGTTGGGGGTCGACGAGGACCGCGGCGCCGGGCAGCGTCACGCCAAGGGATTCAGCAGGGAGCTGCTCTGGCTGTGGGACCGCGATCAGAAGGTGGTGTCCAAGCTCAAGGTGGCGAAGATGCCTACGACCTACGTTGTCGACCGCACGGGCAAGGTGACCGAGGTGCTGGGCGGCTTCGAGGCCGGTCACGTCGCCAAGATCAAGGCCGCCGTCGCCGCCGCGCTCGCGAAGTAGCCCGCCCTTGCCACCACCGGGTTAGCGCCAAACGCGCCAATCAAACGCTTCAGAGCGAGAGCACATAGGCTTCCAGGTCGCGGATTTGCTGCGGCTTGAGGTGGCTGGTGCCGCCGTGGGTGTCGGGTACGCCATCGCGTTCGTTGCGGCCAACTTCGCCGTTTCGCAGCGCGGGATGTCCGGGGGTGCAAAGGACCTCGCGCAGCCCTTGTGCCTCGCCGTGATGAAGCATCGAGCGGGCCCGATCCCAGATGCCGCGCAGGGTCGGGGCGCCGAGGAAGACGCGCCGCAGGTGATCGCACGAGTTGGGGTCCTTGGCGCATTGTTCCTTGGAGCAGACGTCTTCGCAGGTGTCTTGTTCGGCCTTGGGAAAAGCTTGAGCGAAGCCGCCCGCCATCAGGTCGAGGTTGCGGTCCTTGTCGTCGCGCAAGGGGCTGACGACCGGGGGCATGCGGATGGGCACACCGAGCGGATTGACCTCGCTGCTGACCGCGAAAGACGGCGCTGGGTGGCAGGTAGCGCAACCGGTTGCCGCTGACTCGAAGATCGCGCGACCACGAACGGCCGGTGTCGTGTCGGCCGGGTTGGGGTTGGGGAGCAGGCGCGGGCGAGCCATCAAGAAGAGGCCGAGCGCGCGCGTGATGCCGTCGAAATCCAACGCGATAGGCAGGCGTTCGTCGGTCACGGGGTCTTCGAAATAGAGCCCATCGCCAAACGACCAGCGGCGGCCGATGAGCGACTTGGCGGCGGCTTTGAAGAAGCGATCGCGCGAGGGGTGTGGGGTCGGTCGCGGGTGGGCGTAGGTCATGTCTGCGGGTCGCGTCGCCACGACGCCGTCGGGCGAGTAGGGGCTGGACGCGGTGCATTGAGCGGGGGGATCGACGCTGCAATCGCCGGGCGCGCCGCCGGAAAAGAGCGTGTAGTCGTGGCAGCAGAAGTTCTCGATGCGCGCGAACTCGTTGATGACGGGCTTGAAGTTGTCCTCGTCCATCGCCGACTCGAAAAACCACGGTCGGGTGTCGAAGGCGGCGCGGTACGCCATGGTCATCCGCAAGCCGACGCCAGGGTAGCGGGTCAGCGGCATCGAAAACGCCTTGTCGATGTTGCCGCCGTCGCGATGGCAGTGGGCGCAGGTCTGGTCGCCGTCGACCGAAAACGGCGCGGTGACGTGGTTGACGAGCTCGCCGAGCTCGACGTCGGTGGCGGGATAGGCGGGTGCGCCGGCGGTCTGGAGGGTGATGGTCTTGCCGGCCTTGCCGGTGCCTGGATCGAGCATCGAGACGCTGCCTGCGAGGGTGTGAACAACGGCGAGTCGTCCGGCGGCGAGGGCGAGGGCGCGCGGATTGTGACCCGGGGTCGGCCACGTGGGTCCGGCTGTGAGGGCGCCGGTGGCCTTGTCGACGGTGAAGCGCTGCAGCTCGTTGGAGCCCGCGTAGGTCACAAACAGCGCCTTGGACCCGGCATGGGGGGCGAGGATGAGCTGTTCGGGCAGCGCGCCTGCAACGATCCAGGTCGACTTGGGGGGAAGCAGGTCGCCGCCGCGGGCGATATCGGCGGGGTGAACGTCGCGATAATCGCGGCAGCAGATGCTGTCGGACGTGTAGCGGAAGAGCTCTTTGCCGTCGCTGAGCCGGTAGACGGCGAGCTCGTTTTGCAGGTCCTGGAAGTTGATGTTGGGCGTTCCGTCGCCGGGTTTTCCGTCGCCATCGGTGTCGGGGCCAGCGTGTGCACGGTGATGGGTTGCCCGTGACAACGTGGCGACGTAGGCGCGGTCATCGTCCAGCGCCACGTCAGCGGCGGGTGCACCGACCGCGATGCGATGGGTCTCGATGTGGGCCTTGGCGTCGACCAGAGACACGGTCATGCCGGTGACCGACGCGACGGCGACTGTGCGTCCATTCGGGGTGATGGCGAGGTCGCGCGGGTTGGTGCCCACGGCGATCGGTTTGTGGCGTTTGGCGATGTGCAAGCCGTCGCTGCGGGCGTCGACGTCCCAGCGGTAGACCGCGTCGCGCCAGCGGTTGGTGAGCCACAGGGATCCGCCGTCGGGAGTGAACGCGGCGCGGACCATGTAGAAGTCCGCGGCGGGCTTGTGCAGGACCTTGTGGTCGCTCGTCGCGATGACCGCGAGGTGGTTGCTGTAGCGGCATGTCGTGACGGCCAGGTCGCCGTCGGGATGGAGCGCCACGCCCGATGGGCTGGAGCAGGTGGTGACGCGGTCGAGCACGGTCCCGTCATCGAGGTCCAGGACGGCGACCTGGTTGCCGGGCTTGTCGATGCTGCCCTGCAGGGGGACCCACGCGCGCTTGCCGTCGGCGGACACGGCGATGTCGGACGGTCGGGGTCGATTCGGCTGGGCGACGAACTGGGGATGCCCGGCGCCGAAAGGGTTGGATCCGACCTGGAGGTGGCGCGGTTGCTCGACATCCGTGACGGGTTCAGGGGGGCCACATGACACGACCAGACCAGCACACAGCGCGACCAGGACGGCCAGCCCAGCGGAAAACGGATTGCTGCGCGACGCGTGGTTCATTTCGGGCTCGGGCAGATCGGTTTGTCGTCGTCGACATGGATGCAGGCGTCGTCGTCGACGAGATCGACCTGGACCACAGTGACGCACTTGCGGGTGTCGTCCTGGAGCTTGGCGGCGAGCACGGCTTCCCGGCCCTTCCACATGCCAACCTGGGCCGGGTTGAGGAAGATGACGAGCTTGTCGGTCCGCATCGCGTCGCCATCGGGCGCGAGCTTGACGCGGTTTTTCATGGTGCCGACGGGGTTACGTTCCTCGGCGCGGACGCTGAACGCGGCGCGGGTGACATCGGGCACATCACCTTTGGCCCGGACCGCCAGTTCCATGAACAAGAAGCCCTGGAAGCCGACGATCAGCTCGACCCGCGCGCCGTCTTGCAGCGGTTTGAAGGCGCCTGCCTTGTCGATTTCACCGAGCTCGCAGTCAAAGAGGATGGGGCTGTCGTCGTCCGCCGGCTGCTCAGCCACGCAGGCGCCGAGAGACAAGACGAGAGCCAGGACGAGAGCCAGGACGAGAGCCAAGACCATCGCTGCGACACGATCGTTGCGTGCATCAAAACGCGGCATCGACGCCTCCCCCGACGAGCCAGGCGTCGCGTTTGGGCATGGGGCTGTAGTCGGGATACGTGAAGTCCATGCGGCGCAGGCGGGCCGAGATGGCGACCGCTCCGAACGGACCGACTTTGCCGACCGTCCAGGCGCCGCTGGCTCCGAGATAGAGCGCCTGCAGGCCCGTGACTTCGCGATCGGCGGTGCGCCACGCGGCGGTGGAGTCGGATGTGGTGACGTACCGGGACCGATAAAAGGACGCGGCAGATTGCTGGGACCAGCGGGCGTTGGCGCGCAGGACAAGGCGGCCTCCGAAGCTGTCGTGCGCGACGGTGCTGTCGAGCGTGTAGCCGGTCATCTGCCACGAGTCCCGGTAGCCGCGAGCGCCGACGTGCAGGCCGAATCCACCGCCCAGGTAGCGACGTAGACGCAAGCCGACAGCGCCGCGGCCGCGCTTGTCGGGGTGTCTTTCGGTGACGGCGACCCAACCGTGCGCGGCGGTGAACGTGGGCACGTAGCGGTAGGGATTGGCGTCGCAGCCAAGGTGTGCGGCGCAGCTGGCGTAGCGGGTTTCGGCGAGCACAGTGAGCTCGGTGTCGGCGTTGAGGAGGTGGGCCCAGGAGACGGCCAGGCCGAATGTGGCCGAGTCAGCGGCGTTGCTCGTGTCCCCCTTGCGCCAGGCGCGATGGGAGCCGGCCGAGAACGTGATGGCGGCGGTGGCGTGACGCTTCATGAGCTCGACTTGCCCGCCGAGAGACAGGCCGAAGCTGCGAAAGTCCGACTCGGTGCTCACGCGGCCTGTGGCGTTGACGGAGGCGGTCGTGGAGAGCTCGTGTTTGGCGTCGAACGCCGCGTCGTGGCGGGTTTCGACGAAGGACGTGGCGGTGCTGACGACGTCGGTGACAAGGACGGGCGTCGCTCCGGAGAGCACGTCGATGTTGTACTGCGCGCTTACGGTCGTCTGCTTGGTGGCCTTGGCCGAGCCGCGCAACCCGCCCTTGGTCACCTTGATCCAGCCGTCCTCGTAGCGGTCGACGCGGGTCGCGATCTCGCCGGGGCCGCGCGCGTGGGCGTTGGGGCTGGCCATGACCAACCCGGCGAGCACACCGGCAAACACCCGGGCGACGGTCAGTTGCAGCCGCACGATGTGCCTCCACCGCCTTCTGCGCCCGACATTGACTCGCGGGTCTCGTGAACGTGGGCATCAGCGGCGGTCCGTAGAGGGCCATGCGTCGCTTTCATACACGGTCGCTGCAGGCGACCGCGCTGCCAGGGCTGGACGTGGGCGCACCCGGTGGCCAGGCACAAGCTCGCCGCCGCCAAGGTGAGCAGGAGCGCCCGAATTGCACGCGAGACAAAGCGCTTCATCGCACCAGCTCCACGCAGTCGGCGACCCAGGCACGGAGCGCGGCGAAATCGGGGTCGTCGCGGTCGCGGTATTGGGCTCCACCGACGTGGGGAGAGCCGCCTGCCGAGGGATGCAGGGGTTTGCGAACGAGCTCGGAGCCGTCGGGATCGGCGTGCTTGATGAACGGCATCGTCCAGGTGGCGTTGGCGGTCAGCTCAGCGTCGGTCAGGGGCGCGTCCGACCACGTAGCGGCGGCATCGGCGCGGTGCATGTGGCGCGCGTAGATGCGCCAGGGACGTTCAGCGTTGCCATGGCATGTCGGGTTGGCGCAGCCGCGTTCGAGCACGGGTTGGATGACCCGAAACTGGTCGGCGTTGAGCGTGCCGGGGGGCGGTTGGTGGCCGGGATCAGCGACACAGCCTGGGGTCGAGGCCATCAACAGGCTGGCGAACAACAGGACGGTGAGCGACCGGATTGTGAGTGACCGGATTGTGAGCGACCGGATTGTGAGCGACCGGATTGTGAGCGACCGGATTGTGAGCGACGGGGTGGCGAGCGATGGGCCCGACAACCGCCGTAACCGTGGGCGATCGGGGATCGATTCTCGGCAGCGCAGCGCGGTCATGGTTGGCCCCCATCGACGTCCCACGGGGCGCCGAGATCGAGCCACCGGAAGACCAGCGCGCGTTCCTTGACGGTCAGCGGCGCGGCCTGCGGATGGGGCGCTTTGCCGGCGACCACAGCGGGCGCGTCGAGCTCTTTGCCCATGATGCGTTCGGCCAGGAGGCTGCCGCGCGCGGTGCCGTAGGCGAGGTCGATGTAGACACGGCCGCCTTTGGACCCGAATCCGCGGCGGATGAGGCCCTTGTAGGAGGTCTTCGCGGCGCTGGTGTCGGCGGCGTCGAGGCGCAATCCGGCTGCGGGTTTGGCGCCGGAGTGACAGCCCGATGTTGTGCAGCGCTTGTCCAGCAGCGGCCCGATGTCCCGCTTGTAGTCGACGGCGGTTCGCGTCTTGTCGCCGAGCACGACCGGCGGTTTGGGCCGCCGTGGGTCGCCGTTTTCGTAGCGGCTCAGGGTGAGGGATGCGGTGGTTACCGCGTCGACGTCGGAGAACGCGTGGTTCTTGTCGCCGTCTGCCGCGCCGTGGCAGCCCGCGCAGGCCCCGTCGTAGTCGGCGGAACGCTGGTGAGCGACGCCCTGGCGCATGACCTGGCCCGCCTCGATGTAGAACCAGCGGTTGTGGGCGACGCCGACCGCCATGTTCTCCGCGTCAAGGGCCTGCAGGCGAAACGGCGTGCCGGGTGGGACCTCGACCTGAAACGACCCGTCGGCTGCCAACGCGAGCTCCCCCAGCACGCGACCGGTGTGGCGGTGGGTGGGATCGCCGTAACTCGCCGAACCGCTGGTCGCCGGCGGGTTGGCCGTGTGGCGAAGGGCTTCGATGACGCGCACGCCGCGAATGTCGGGCCGCGGTTTCTTGAGGCCGGTCGGCTCGAGGTTGGCGAGCACGGCGTCGATCATGGGCAGACCCTGGTGGTAGAGGAGCGCCGGCTTTGCGGGTTTGGGGCTGCCCTTGCCGGATGCGTGTGTCCATCGCGCTCGGACCGGTTCGGGATCGCGGCGGCAAATGCCCGGCGACTGGCTGATCGCGGTGACGGGTCCCAGCGCAGCCCCATCGCCTCCGGGGAGTTCGTCGATGCGAGCGATGACCAAGTGCGGACAGTGCGTGCCGGTCGATGCGCCGAGGTCCAGGGGCCCATCCACCGTTGCGGCGAGCAAGCGCCCATCTGCGAGCACGACAGGATCGCGCCACATACGCCCGGTTAAGCCGCGAGGTTTGGCCTTCTCGTCGAGCCGCTGCATGGGCGCGCTGTAGGCCGGCAGCGAGAGTGGGAGGTCGCCGTGGTCCGCGCGCAGCTCGGGGCCGAAGTTGCGGTCGAAGATGACCAGCTGGCCGCCTCGCCACTTGCCCGCGAGGTCTGCGGCGATGGCGACGTAGCGCCCGTCGGGGAGCTCGCGCATGTCCCAGAAGAGGTTTTCGAGCGGCGTGACGCCGAAGTGCTGGTGGTATTCGGTCGACATATCGGGCGGAAAGCGGAACGGATGCGCGCGGGCGCCACCGTCGAAGACGTCTCGCAGCGCAACGAACGCGATCTCGCCGCCGTTCTCGTCGCCGGACCGCAAGAAGATGGGCTTGCGTTCGATGTGCGGCGTAAATGTGCGGCGCTGCAGCCCTTTGCCGTCGCCATTGATGACGAACAGCTCGGCGTCGACGGGGCGCGAATCGGCTCGTTGGCGGGCGCGGGTCGACACAAACCAGATGCGACCGTCCGGCGCGACAGCTGGATCGCGGTCGGTCGCGAGCACACCCTTGATGCGCGTCCCGGGCTCCGTCAGCCGCACCGGATCGCCGCCGCCAAGGCTCCGTCGCCAGATCGCATGGCCGTGTTTGACGTCATCGCGCTGGCTGTAGACGACAAAGGTGCCGTCGAGCGACACAGCCGGATCACGCGCATCGGATGCTGCGGGCGTCCACGACTTCGCGTCGGCGAGTTGTGCGGTCTTGGTGTCGAGACGGCCGCGCCAAACCTGCGTTCCCGGCATCCACGCGTCGAGATCGAACGCATCGCGCGCCCCCAGCGCTCCTTGCACGAAGAAAAGATCGATCGATCGATTCGTTTGCTCCGCGGGTGCCTTGGTGCCGGGCTTGGAAGCGCATGCCACACCGGTTCGCGTCTTCTGTTCGGCGCAAATCCAGGTCAGCAGCGCCTTGGCGCGCGGGTCACCCAGGCCGGTGAACAGCCCATCGTTGCCGCCCTTGTGTGCGATGCCGCCCATCGTGACAGGCAGACCTTTGACGACGACGCGCGACCGCTCCGGCGACCCGTCGAGGCTGATCATCGCCAGGGAGGTTTCGTAGTTCGCCAGGATCGCCGAACGCGAGCGCTTGCCGCCGATCCCGGGATCGAGTCGAAACGGGACGGGCGCGCGCGGTCCATGGCAGTTCGCGTTGCCGCACATCGCCGCATCGAGCGCGGGTTGGGCGGTGTCGGCGAAGAGCTGCTCATCCGGTGTCAGGTGCTTTTCGGGCACGTCATCGGCGACCGACTCGAGCCACTGTGCGACCGCCACGTAAGCCGGGTCTTCGGGGCTGTAGAAGTTATCCCGGCCGTGGTGTGGCAGGCCGCCAAAGACGACACCAAGCGGCTTTCGCAGCAGGCGGGTGAACGCCGGATCCGGCTCGCCTGCACGCGCCCGGAGCGCCGCCTTCATCGCCGCTGCGACGTCGGTCAGCTTGCCGTCGCGATCAACGCGGACGAAAAACAGCGACCAGTCGATGTGCTCGCCGCGCTCTTCGGCGTCTTCGGCGACACCATGGCAGGTAGTGGACGCGCAGCGGTTTTCGAGAACGGGCGCGACGTCCTCGGCAAAACGCTCGACGGCGGTTGGCTCGCCACACGCGGCGGCGAGGCCAGCGAGCGCTGCAATGAAAGACCACGCTCGCAGACGGCGCCAAAGCTTCGCCTCGGCGCAGGTGCTCGTTGTTTGCAAGGGGGCTGAAACCGCCCCCTCGACCGAAAAAAGTGTCATTTTTCCGGCCTCACCCCAAATTCGCGCTCCGCGCTGCAGACTGCAGCCAGGTCCCCCACGATGACCGACACGACTTACGGCGCAGTCTGCTAGACGCATCAAACACGCGGTTGCCCGACCCTGCGTTCATGGGCCGACACGCAAAGTCGACGCTGCCCGGCATTAAGGTGTTCCCGCGCATCGCTGTTTCAATGCGGAATTCCGCGCAGCTCAGGTGGGGGAATTCAGCGTGTTGGCTGGTTGGCCGGCGCGGTCAGTTGCCACTGCACGTCGATGTTGTCGAGCAGCTGCCGCATCTCGCGCCGCGACTCTTCGCGCAAGCGCTCGTTGGCCATGATGTCGCGCAGAAAGGGTCGCGCTTGTTCGAATTCGAGGGGGTTGCCGTCGCCGTCTGTCATCGCGGACGGGTCGCGGTCGTAGCGCGCTTCGATGTCGGCGTCGGCAATGTCCGCGGCGCCCTTGTTGCGGGCGATGGCGCGCAGGCCTGTGATGCGGAACCACCGCCAGCGATGGGCGGCTGGAGACAACCAGCGCTTGGCGATCTCGCTTTCGTAGGTGGCCTGGTCGACATGGGCCTCGCGCTTTTGACGGACGACCGCGTCGGTCTTGTCGTTGACGGCGGTGACGAGGCCGGCCAGCTCCACGGCAGACTGCACGCGCAGGCCATCGGCGAGGAAGCCGACAACGCGGTTGAGAATCGACTGGCGCTCCGACGCATCGGCGGGGAGTCCGGCGGGCGCAAGGCGCATGAGCTCGTCGCACGCCATCGCTCGCGTGACCGGGAGTTCGGCGACGGTGGCCACCGGATCGGGCAATGATGCGCAGTAGGTGTCGAATGTTTGAATCGTCGCCGGCTTGAGGTTGGCGCGTAGCCAACTTGCAGAGAGGGAAGCCACGGGTTCGCCAGCGTCGCCGGTCGGCGCAGTGCGGGGTCTGCAGTTGCCGCCGGACTTCGAACTCGCGACCGGCGGCTTGTTGCACGCGGTCAACGCGAGGAAAAAGGCGACAAGAATAGGCATGAACGCGCGCATCGGAGTTGGAGGCTACCACGTGCGTTGCGGGGCCAGTTTTCGGACCGATATGCCCGCCAGGGCCGTCCAGGCTCGTTCTAAGCCGTTTTACCCCCACCCCCCTGTTGATATACCTGCCAGCACTTATCGCCCGTCCTGGGGCCTCTAGAACGGCAATCGTTCCAGGCGTGTTTCCGCCAAATAGCTGTCGCGACGATTCCTGCCCTGAATGCACGACCAGACTCCCGAATCAGCACCCGACCAGGCGACGTCTTTCGTCAAACGCGCCGTCGATATCGCGTGGGCTCAGACCAACCTGCTGCTGCCCTTCGGCGCGGCGGTGACCCTCATCGTCCTGCTTTGGCTCTGGCGGGCCGGGACATGGGTCGCGCTGGGCGAGATCACGCTCACTGCCCCCGACACCATCGCCGCCTTCTTCACGCGCCCCGAGGCGTGGCGCGGCGTCATCTCGGACCTCGGTATCGGCTGGGGCGCGGTGCTCATCGGTCGCGGCGTCGGCTTGCTCTTGCGGCCGCACAGCGTCATCCATCGGTGGCCAAAGTGGTCGCTGTGGTACCTGCCGCTTGTTGCCTTGATGGCCGCGGTCTTCGTCGTGCGTGCAGCGGACTTCACGTATTGCTACCTCGGCCAATGCCACTTCACCGCGGAAGGGTTTCTGTACGCAGACGCAGCCGTGGCGCCGGTCACATTGGACACGCGCGGCCTCATCCTTCTCGCGATCCTCGGCGGCACCATCGCGACGGCCTCGATCGCGCTGATTCGCGACATCAACAGCCGCGTCGACGTCGTCCACAAAGCGCTGCCTCGCTGGTTTGCGGTGCTCCTGTTCGCGGCCCCTGTCGCGGTCGGTGGATTCGTCCTGCACCTCGTCATCACGCCAGCGATCAACGCGCCACCGGACGCCCATGACCCTGCCATCATCCCCGAGGTCAACTTCGCCCAGCAGTACCAGGACTTCGTCGGCGGCCCGATCTGCGCCGGGGACAGCCCCTATTGCGTTTCCCGTCACGCCAACGCGTTCGCGAAGGTGCCGGCCGGGCGTTACGAGCGCTGGAAGAAAGCCGGCTTCGTGCCCGACCACAGCTCACCCGAGGCGCCGTTCCCGTTGCTGCGATTTGGCCTCGGCGAGCCCGACGTGCCCCATCCGCTGCGGGAAAACGCGCCCGACTCTCCCAACGTCGTCTTGACCCTCATCGAGTCGGGCAGCGGCCACTTCCTGTCGACGCTCAGCGGCCAATACGAGGGCTTGATGAACGAGCTCGACAGCCTCGCCAAGCGCATGACAACGGTCCACAGCTTCTACAACACGGCTTCACCCACCGTGAACGGCCTCGTCGCGACGTTGTGTTCGATTCATCCGTCTCGGCATCCCAGCGACCTTGGCATCGGCGAGGAGATCGACGGCCAAACCCCGATGACATGCCTGCCCGACGTCTTGCGGGCGCGCGGTTATCGGACGCTCTTCGTGATGCCCACCGAGAAGACCGTCACCGGCATCGAGTACTTCATGCTGACCCACGGCTTCGACGAGATTCACGGCCGCGGCGAGATTCGAAGGACACTTCCGGGCCGCGCTGAAAACGCCTGGGGCGTACACGACGATACGCTCGCGCAGTACATCCAATGGCAGGTGCTCCGGCTGGAGAAGCTGCGCGAAAAGGACGGGCGCCCATTCCTGGTCGTGTACATCACCGGCGACGCGCATGAACCCGGGATGCATGACCCCGCGACCTGCGAGCTGCCGGCCAAGGTAACCGCGACCGGCAAGGCCATCGCCGACGTGCCCGATGACGATGCGTCCAAGAAGCAGCTCGCGGCGTTCTTCTGCACCGACCGCGAGCTCGGCAAGACCGGCCGGTTCCTGCTCGACCCCAAGCGCGCCGACATGACCATGTGGGTCATCACGTCCGATCACGCGCTGATCCGCACGCCGGGGGCGCGGAGGATTCTCTTCAAGGAGGGCTGGCAGGGAGCCTTCGCGCCGATCCCGCTGATGATTTGGGACCCGCGACACGACCTGCCGACCAAGGTGAAGGTTGTCAGCGGCAGCACCGACGTCGCGCCGACGATGATGCACCTGCTGGGCGGCAAGATGGGACCGAACTCGTTTACAGGGCGCTCGATCTTCGGCACGCGACGCGACCGGCAGGTCATCACCGGGCGAATGGGCACGCGGATGCTGATGCTGGCCGACAAGCGGGATAAACGTGAAATGGGCCCCGGCCACGCGCGCAAACGGTGCAAGGAAGGCAAGCCGTTCTTCAACGAAAAGGGCGACTTTGGGCTCGATGCCTGCGATATCGCCACGTATTTCGAGTGGCAGGATACGCTCCATGGCAACAACAGGGTGCTCCCGGCGCGGCATTTTTCCGGGCTGAGCGTCGAGGATGTCGACGAGCTGGCCCGGCGTCAGAAGCTCAACAAGGCGGAGCAGCGCGAGGCGAGCAAGAGGGCCGCAGAGGCACGCAAACGGGCGATGGCGCGGCGGGAGTTGATGCGCAAACGGCATGCCGAGATCCGGCGCGAGGCCGAGGAACGCAGAAGACGCGCGCTTGCCCTGCCCCGGCCGCCGACGGTGATGACCGCCCCGACAATGGAAGGGCTCTTGAAGATCCCGGTGCTGCGGCGCGGGAAGCTGACGCCTGTGCGGTAATCTGTCAGGGCCAACCGAGGCTAGCCATAGTGCCGGTCACTTTACGACCCCGGCTGAAGCCGGGGCCTCAGTTGAGCAAGCCCTCCTTCGAGGGCTCGGCGTTGCGGTCCGCATGGCGGATTCGGTGCGGCGCATGTGGGTGCACCAGATGCCGACAAACGTGGGTAGGCAGCCGCTGCTGGTGGAGTTCGCGGCGGAGCCCGCGGAGGCGGGCTTGCTCAACTGAGCCCGGGCCTTCAGCCCCGGGGCTTCGCCCGTTCGCATGAATTTGATTGGAAAACCAAACCTTTACACCATAGGTGACCGGCATGAGGCTAACCGCGCCCATGCGGATCGCGTCGCGCCGGGCCGTGGAGCACGAGGTCCATCACGCCGACCGCCACGCCGATGGTCGCGCCGACCGTGAACAGCGCCCAATGCGGCCACAAGAACGACACGACGGCGCCGAGCACGAAGACGAACGCACCGACCCACATGCGACGGTCGAGGACGGCGGCTTCGGCGGCGGCGGCCATCGCGTAGAGCACGAGATCGACGGACAGTCCTGCGGCGACCGGGGTATCGCTGGCCAGGTAGGCGACGCGAACGAGCACGATGAGCGCGGCGACCGACACGAAGATGAGGTAGGCGGCGCGGTTGAGGCGGGTCGCGCGCAGCTGGTTGCGGCCCATCAAGCCGGTCACGAGCAGAAAGACGAGGAACGCGAGCGCCGATGAGAGCAGGTGGGCGTTGGTCACGACGAATTTGCCGAGCCGTTCTGCGGTGGCGACGCCGAGCGCGGATACCGTGTAGACGATGCCGACTGTGCGCAGGATGGCTTTGCGGTTGTCGCTGCCGGCGTCCATGTCGTACTGGTCGCGGAAGTGCCGCAGGTCGTCGAGCTCCTGTGCGCTTTGGGCGAGGGCGTCGCGGAGGGCGGCGAGGGCGTCGACGAGGTCTGTTGGTGGGTCGTCTAGCTCGGAGACAAGGCGGTCGGCGATCTCGATGCGGCCGGCGCGGATTTCGGCGTGGGCCATGGTGATCATCGCGTCGTCGCGCTTCGCCAAAGCCGCCCAGCATGACGTTTTCGGGCTTGAGGTCGCGGTGCACGAAGCCGCGGCTGTGGGCGAAATGGACGGCGTTGCTGACCTGCATCAGCACGCGGATCTGGGCATGCAACCACCGTTGGTAGTCGGCGGCGTCGCGGTCGGGTCGTTCGCGCAGCAGAGAGCGCCATGTGCGGCCCTCGACGCGTTTCATGACCAGCACGGGCAGTCCGTCGGCACCGCGGGCAAGATCGTAGACCGGCACCACGTTGGGGTGCTGCAGTTGGCCGGTGATGGTGGCCTCGGCGACGAGGGTTGCGGCGAGATCGGGGCGCTCCTGGTGGGCGCGTTTGACGGCGACTTCGCGGCCCAGTGAGCGTTGGGTGGCGGCGTCCACTGTGCCCATGCCGCCGGTGCCGATGGTCTCGCGGAGGATCAGCGCGCCCTGGCCGTCGTGTGCGGTATCAATACCTTCGAGCCGTGATCGGCCCGTAGAGACGATTTCTACGGGCCGATGGCCATTTACGACCTTCCGCGCCAGAGCCCCCACGTCAGGGCAGCAGTCCGATCCAGCAGCGCCAACGCACGCTCGCCAGCCTGCTTGTCGACGGCGTTGACCCGCACCGCGATCCGCACCGCGGTCTTCGCTTCACAGGCCGACGCATACGCGACCTGGAAGTACCGCTTCCGCTCACGCCCCCGCCGTCCGTTGCCCTCGCGGAGATTCAGCGCTGCCGACCCTGCTGCCCGCACCGCTTGGTCCTGGTACAGCCGCATCGCCGCCGGCACCTTCTGCCCCGGATCCCGTTCGGGATCCGGCCGGCGTGACTGCTACGCAGCCCCACCTACACCGTGCTGGACCTCGATTGCTGTGCTGGGCCGGGCTGACGGGCGCTGATCTCGATGTTGTTGTCGTAGTCCGCCATGGGGCCCTCCGTTTGTTGGTTGGAGCCCCCCCTTCCGCAGCCCTCAGAGCTTCCGGCCAGCAAGCGACGCGCCTTCCATCCGCCCGTTCGCACCACGCCACCGTCCCCGGGGCCTCGGGTCGAATCCCAATGGGCTCCCGACCCACGCGCCCCAGCGCTTTGCTGCCGTCCGAGGTCCGAAAATCCGCCTTCCGCCATTTCCGAGTCCGCCATCGGCCGCGGCCGCCGACTCGGTCTCCGAACCAACCGGCACGACGCGTTAGCGGCGTGCTCGGGCAGCATCACCGAAAGCGAGCCGACGGCTCTCCGCTGAAAGACGGTGCGTTGCACCTTCCTCGGTTCCTCAGGCAGCCCGACTCGAATGATCCGCACCCAGCCCGGCGTGCTACCGAGCTTGGTGCGGGCAGGAGGCGGCGGGCTTTTCGGGTTCGGGCCAGCGCTGCACGAGGCTGAAGACCGCGAGCGCGATGAGGGCCCAGCCGACGGCTTTGCGACCGTGCAACGCGACTTTACCCCGCAACCAGCCAGCCGCGGCGGCGACGGCCACGAGCGCAGGCAACGATCCGAGCCACAGACCGGCCATCACGCCGACGGACGCGCCGATGTCGAGGGTCGCGGCGGCCGCGAGCGCGAAGGCCCACAACATTCCACAGGGCAACAAGCCGGCGGCGGCGCCGAGCAGCAACGGGCCGCCCACGGGCCCCGCGTCACCGGCCAGCTTCACCAGCGCGCCGACAACGCGACCGGTAAGCGAGGGTCTCGACGATGGTTTGCGCGGCCACAGCTGGCTGATGCCGGCCACCAGCAAGACAAGCGCGGCGACAACGGCGGCGACCCCGCGCGCTGCACCGAGCGACGCGACGTCACCAAACGCCTGGCCTGCGACGCCGGCGACGACGCCGATCGACAAATAGGTCAACAACCGGCCGACCTGGTACGCGGTGGTCGACCGAACGGGGCGCCTATCCGGTGCCCCCGCCCACGCCGCGAACGGGCCGCACATCGCCGCGCAATGCCCGCTGCCGACAAGGCCGGCGACAACCGCTCCACCGAACGCGGCGACCTCGATCACGGGGCCTTCCTCACGCGGATCCGGTCGTTCCATGCGCGCTTGGTCGAGCCGTTCGTCGCGACCCGAACGCGCCACCAACCGCTCTTCAACGCGCCCGCTTGAGCCGTCCAACGTCCGTCGCTTCCGCGCGTAATCGCAATCGTGCGGTCCAACGACGCGTCATCGGCCCGTTGCAGGGTCAAAGTCGCCTCGCCATCGAGGTCTGCTTGGTGGGCCACCGTGACCGCGCAGCTGCCAGACGCCGAACACGTCACTGAAAGCCCGGTCGCAGCAGCGGCGCGCATCGCCAGCTCGCCGTCGAACGCCTCGCCGTGTTCGTAGTAGTCAGCCCGCTCGATATCGCCCGTGGCGCCGGTGAAGGAGAAGAGCGCGACGGCGTGGACGACCACCACTGTGCCGAGAATCGAGCCGATCAACAGGCGCGCAAACCAGACGTCGCTTGGGCGCTGGCCGGTTGTCGCGGGTACTGAAACGTCCATGTTCACCTCACCTCAATGACGCATGCCGGGGCCCAGCAGGGGCACCTCGGCGTCGTGGACCGGCTTTGCGTCGACCGAAAACAGCATCTTCACCCGCTCGACATCGGCGCCGAACGCGGACTTGGGCCGCTTGACGAAGATCTCCATCGTCACCGCGGATGCCGCGGGCACGGGCCAGGGGTTGAGCGGCACCGCAACGCGCTCGCCGGGCACGTCGACCTTGACCTTGATCGGCTCGTCGGACTTGTTGACGAGCTTGGCGCGGAAGTGATTGAGCACCTCGTCGCCGACCATTTGGACCGCGTTGCGCTGGGCGCGGACAACCTGCACCTCGATATCTGCCCGAGTCGCGAGCTTGGCCACGAACAGACCGGCGGCGAGCACCATTACGACCCCGTAGATGATCGACCGCGGCCGCACCAGGCGTCGTCTCTCGCCGTCGAGGGCGGCGAGGCTGGCGTAGCGAATCAGGCCCTCGGGTTTGCCGACCTTGGTCATCACGGCGTCGCAGGCGTCGATGCAGGCGGTGCAGCCCACACACTCGAGCTGCAGCCCGTCGCGGATGTCGATGCCGGTAGGGCAAACCTGCACACAGAGGGAACAGTCCACGCAATCGCCGAAAGTCTGACCGCTCGCGCCGGTAGCTTCTTCGGCCTTGGCCGCCGCGCGACGCACCCCCATCCGCGCCCGGCCTTCGCCGCGTTTTTCGTCGTAGCCAACCAGCAAGCTGTGACGATCGATGAGCACCGACTGCCAGCGTCCGTAGGGGCAGGCCATGGTGCACAGCTGCTCGCGAAACCACGCAAAATCGAAATAGAAGACGGCGGTGATTCCGGCCATGAAGCCAAACCACGCGGGCGCCTGGGACGGCGATGAGGTCGTCATGTCGAGGACGCGGTCGGTGCCGGCGAAATAGCACAGGAAGGTGTTGGCCACATGCGCAGCAATGAGCAGAAAGACGGCGTGTTTGAGGCCTTTGCGCCACGCCTTGTCGAGCGTCCACGGGCCGGCGTCACGCTTGCGACGAGCCGCTGGTCTGCCTTCGATCCACCGCTCGATGTGACGGAAGACGCCTTCCATGAACACGGTTTGGGGGCACGCCCAGCCGCACCAGACCCGCCCGAAGAGCGCCGTGAAAAAGAAGATCCCGACCAGCGCTGTGAACAGGAAAAGCCAGAGCAGCACCGTGTCTTGCGGCCACAGGACGAGGCCGAAGAGCGCCATCTTGCGGCGCGGGATGTCGAAGAGCACCGCCTGGTTGCCGCCCACCGTGAGCCACGGCAAGCCGAAATAGACGGCCATCAGCACCAGGTTGACGACCGTGCGTCGCTTCAGCCAGCGCCCGAAGAGCTGCCGCGGATAGATGTGAATGCGGTCACCGTGCTCGTCCATCGTCGACGGACGGTCGCGGGGACCTGCGGGAATTGGAGTCGGTGCGCTCATCTGCCGTGCGGTGGGTCGGGCGACTGGTCAGGTCGGCCTCTAGTCCCCCGTGTATTTCTCGCCTTGCGGGGCCTTGGGGTTTTCGGCTTTCTTGCCTCGGAAGTCGCGCACAAGGCAGGTCAAGTCGCGGATCTGGTCCTGCTTGAGCACCTTCTTCCAGGCGATCATGCCCTTGGCGGGGACGCCGACCGTGATGGTGTTGGCGATGTCGACGAGCGAGCCGCCGTGGATGTATTTGTCGTCGGTGAACGCGGGTCCCACGAGGCCGCCGCCATCTGCGCGGTGACAGGCGACGCAGTGGGTCTTGTAGTCGGCGTTGGCCGTCTCTTTCCACGCGTCGGTCTTGCACCGCTCGGCGAGCGCGGCGGCGTCCCATTCGATCTTCTGGCTGCCGTATTTCTTCTCGGCTTCGGCCATCTCGACGGCGTACTCGTCGACGAGCAGCTTGCCTTCGGTCAGGTGGGTATACGGCACGTACACGACCGCGAAGGCGATGGTCACGTAGAACAGCCATAGCCACCACGTGGGCAGCGGGTTGTCGTACTCCTGAATGCCATCGAAGGAATGGTCGCGCAGCTCGTCGGTGTACTTAGCCATCGGTGCGTCCCCCTTTGCCGGACGCGTCGTCCAGCGGCAGGTTGGTCATCAGGTCGTAGGTCTCGTTGCGAGCGGAAGACAGGGTGCGGCCGACAACGACCACAAACACGCCCACGAAGACCAGCAGCGCAACGATCGGCCCCATCGTGAGGTCGGCGTGGCGCAGGATATCGGCGATCATCGGTTGCCTCCCTTCACAGCGCTGGCCGCGGATACGTCGATTCCGGCCGAGCTGGGCGTCTTGCCGGCGGACTTTTCATTTTTGCCGGTCGCGTCCTTGCCCAAGCGCTGCAGGTACGCGATCAGCGCGGTGATCTCCTTGGTCTTCATGCCGTCGACGCCGTTTTCCTTGAGGTCAGCGGCGATGGCGGCGGCCTGTTTGTCGCGCGCGGCATCGGCGCCGGACACGTCCGCGTCGGTGTAGGGAACGCCTATTTTGCGCATCGCGGCCACCTTGTCGGACGTCAGCGAGGTGTTCAGCTCGTCTTCGAGCAGCCACGGATAGGCCGGCATGATGGAGTCGGGCGTGGTCGAGCGTGGATCCCGCATGTGGTTGACGTGCCACAGGTGCGGATACTTGCCGCCGACACGGTGCAAATCGGGGCCGATGCGACGGCTGCCGAACTGGAAGGGGTGGTCGTAAACGAACTCGCCCGCCTTGCTGTATTCGCCATAGCGCTCGGTCTCTGCACGCATCGGTCGGACCATCTGGCTGTGGCAGTTGTAGCAGCCCTCGCGGATGTAGATGTCGCGACCTTCGAGCTCGAGTGGCGTGTAGGGCTGCACCGCGGCGATGGACGGGACGTTGGACTCGATGGCGATCATCGGCACGAACTCGACGATGGTGCCGACCAGGATGGCGACCAGGGACAGGACCGTGAAAAGCAGCGGTTTGCCTTCGAGGCGACCGTGCCAGGTCTTGGATTCGTGGCCGTCGTTGGTGAGCGCGGGGGCGGAAGCTTCGGTGTCGGGGAGCGGCTCGGCGCCCCTGGCGGTCATCACGAGGTTGTAAGCGCCGACCAGGACACCGCCGAGGTAGAGCGTGCCGCCGAAGAAGCGCAGCCAGTAGAAGGGCTGCAACTTGGTGATGGTCTCCATGAAGTTGGGGTACTGCAGCGCGCCTTCTTCGTTGAAAGCAAACCACATCAGGCCTTGCGTGATACCCGCCGACCACATCGACACGGCGTAGATCGCGATGCCGAGAACGCCCGCCCAGAAGTGCAGGTTGGCCAGCTTGACGCTATGCAGCTCGCGGCCGTACAGCCGGGGAATCAGCCAGTAGAGGACGCCAAACGCCATGAAGCCGTTCCAGCCGAGCGCGCCGCCGTGGACGTGGGCGATGGTCCAGTCGGTGTAGTGGCTGAGCAGGTTGAGGCTCTTGATGCTGAGCATCGGGCCTTCGAACGTCGCGACACCGTAGAAGGTGATCGACACGACCATGAACTTGATGACCGGGTCGGTGCGCAGCTTGTCCCACGCGCCGCGGAGGGTGAGCAGGCCGTTGAGCATGCCGCCCCAGCTCGGGGCGATGAGCATCAAGGAAAACGCCATACCGAGGGTCTGGGCCCATTCGGGGATGGCCGTGTAGAGCAGGTGGTGAGGGCCGGCCCAGATGTAGAGGAAAACCAGCGCCCAGAAGTGGATGATCGACAGCCGATACGAGTAGACGGGGCGCTCGGCCGCCTTGGGCATGAAGTAGTACATCAGCCCGAGGAAGGGCGTGGTCAGGAAGAAGGCGACGGCGTTGTGGCCGTACCACCACTGGACCATGGCGTCCTGGACGCCGGCGTAGATCGAGTAGCTCTTGAAGAGGCTGACTGGCAGGCCGAGCGAGTTGACGATGTGCAACACCGCGATGGTCACGATGGTCGCTATGTAGAACCAGATGGCGACGTAGAGGTGCTTTTCGCGGCGCTTGACGATGGTGCCGAAGAAGTTGATGGCGAAGACGACCCAGACGAGCGTGATGGCGATGTCGATCGGCCACTCGAGCTCGGCGTACTCCTTGCCGGTCGTGATCCCGGCGGGAATCGTCAGCGCGGCGGCGACGATGATGAGCTGCCAGCCCCACAGGTGAATCTTCGACAACGCGTCGCTGAACATGCGCGCCCGGAGCAATCGCTGCGTCGAGTAGTACATGCCGGCGAAGATGGCGTTGCCGCAGAACGCGAAGATGACCGCGTTGGTGTGCAGCGGGCGCAGGCGACCGAACGTGATGAACTCGATGCCGCCGTTGGCGGGCCACCAGGCAAGCTGTAGCGCGAGCACGAGGCCAGCGAGCATGCCGACAATGGCCCACAGCACCGTGAACCAAGCGAAACCGCGGACGATGCCGTCGTCGTAGCGGAAGGTTTCGACGTTCGCGTTCATGCGTTCTCCGTCGTCTGGGGTTGAGCAGGGGTCTCGTCCATGTCGGCCAGCAGCGGGGTTGCAGCGGCGCGATCGAGGTCGTCGAACTGGCCATCGCGCGCGGCCCACTTGAACGCAACGACCGCGAGGCCGGCGAGCAACAGGGATAACGGCAGCAGGGCAGCGACGATCGTCATGGTTTGGTGTCCGAAATGAGACTGCGGGACAGTGCAGCTGGTGAATGCCGGCTCTCGGGCGGAGTCGGCAGGGACGAGGGAAGGTGAAGAGCTTCGCCACGGCGAAAGCTGGGTCGGTCGCCGCGGCTTTCAACATCGACGCTGTGAATTGGTCGCGATTGCACGCCGGCGCCGGTGACGAGGACCGCCACGAGGCCGACCGTGAGCGAGCTGACGGGCATCAAGATGGCGGCGAGCAGCGGCGTGATATGGCCGGTCGCGGCGAGCCCGATCCCGACCGCGTTGTAGGTCACAGCCCAGGCCACGGCGATGGTCGTTGCGCGGCGTGATGCGGCGGCCAAGTCGAGGAGGCGATCGATCGCGGGGAGGCCACCACCGGCGAGCACCACATCAGCGGTGGCGATCGCGGCGGGCGCGGCGTCTTCGAACGTGATGGAGGCTGCTGCGGCGCGGAGGGCAGGTAGATCGTTGAAGCCGTCACCGACCACGAGGGTTCGGGCGGGGGCGATGGCGACCTCGCGGGCCTTGTGGAGGGGGCCGGCGGAGGCGATGAATGCCGGCACGCCGACGGACGCGGCCACTTCGCGCACGGCTGGACGATGGTCGCCGCTCAGCAGGGTCGAGGTGATGCCGCGAGCGGCGAGCGATGAGACGGCGGCGGCGGCGCCGGGGCGGAGCGAATCGGTCAAAGCGAGGACGGCGGCAACAGCGCGATTGGATGGATTGGCGCTGGATGCATCGGAGCTGGATGCATCGGCGCTGGATGCATCGGAGCTGGATGCATCGGAGCTGGATACATCGGAGCTGGATGCATCGGAGCTGAGTCGATCGGCGTGGGGTCGATCCGCGACGATGCAGACCACGGTTTCGCCGCTGCCGGCGTATCGATCGGCGAAACGCTGAAGCGCGAATGGGAGCGCGAGATCGAGCGCCGCGAGGCCATCGCAGCTGGTTACCAGGACGGTGCGGCCGCGCCACGAGCCGGCGATGCCGTTGCCGAGTTCATGGACGTCGGCGACCGGCTGGATGCAACGCTGCTCCAGGTCCTTTCGTTGGTGGCCCGTGACGCCTGCGGCAACTGCCGTGTCGCTGGCGAAATGGCTGGCGATCGCCTGACCGAGGGGGTGACGGGCGGCGCTTTCGACCGCGACCACGGCCGCGATGACAGCGTCTTTTTCGGAGCCGCGCAGGGTCCACCGCTCATCGACGACGCGCGGTCTGCCGGCGGTGAGCGTGCCGGTCTTGTCGAGCATGGCGCGGTCGATGTCGCCGAGGCGTTCCAGGACGCCGGGATCGCGCACCCAGACGCCGACTTGGCCGCTGACCGCCAGGGTGCGCGCGATGACAAGCGGGCGAGCGAGCGCGACGCCACACGGGCAAGCCACGATGAGCACGCTCATGGCGACCGCAGCGGCGCTTTCCAGGTCGGCCATGACGGCCCACACGAGCCCAGCGCCGACCGCGACAGACGCGACCACGATGGCGAACCGCCGGCCGAACACGGCGCTGACCGCGTCGGTGGTGGGATCGGTCACATCCGTTGCGCGACAGGTGGGATCGATGACTTCGACGAACAACGCCGAATCGACCGCACGCGCACCGGGATCGAGAAGCGCGCCTGCGGGGACGTGTCGGGGCCGGCTTTCGCCATCGACGACGGCGAGATCAACGTCGGCGCCGGTCAGCAGGCGTCCGGAGAACGACAAGGCCTGGCCGCGTTCGATGCGGACCCTGTCGCCGGCGCGGAGCTCTTGCGGTGCGATGCGTTCGAAGCGTTCGCCGCGCCAAACCGCCACGCGTTCGGGAAGGCGTGCGGCGAGGTTGGCGGCGGCCCGCAACGCGTTGTCGGTGGCCGTATCGCGCACGAGCCGACCGGCCCGCAGCGTGAACACCAGCATCGCGAGCGAGTCGAAATAGATGCCATCGGTCGCGCCGCCAGCGATCCGAGAGGCGGACAAGAGCCACGCCGCGACGAGTCCCGCGGCGATCGGCACATCGAGCCCCAAACGCCGCGAGCGCAGCAGATTCCACCCGCCGACGAGCAAGGACCGGCCAGGACCGAACAACGCCGCGGTGCCGAGGAGCGCACCGACCCAGGCGAAGAGCGTCGCAAAGAACCCATCGACGAGCCCCGCGTATGCAGGCACAGCCATGAGCATCGCGTTGGCGGCCAGGGCACCGGCGACCGCAACATCGGCAAGCTCGCGGCGGCGGGCGGGGGCGACGTCTTCGGCAGACACACCCAACGCGTACCCAAAGCCGGCGAGCTCGCGCGCGATCGGGGCCAGGTCAACGTCGCGCGCAACCACCAGCGACAACGTGCGACGGCTGAAATCCACGCGCACGTCCGCCACACCGTCGAAGCGACGCACGACCTGTTCGATGAGCCACGCGCACGCAAGGCAGGTCATACCACCGATGGCGAGGTTCCAGGCGAACCCTTTTCCGCGGCGCCGGGCGTGTTCGCTGCGCGCGGCGTCGGTGTCGAGATAGGCCCAATCGCGATGTTCGTCGACGACAGGACGTTGCCCCATGCGGGCGTCGGGATCGCGCTGTCTTAGCGCATACCAACCGGCCAGACCGGCCTCGTGCAACGCGTGATAGACCGCTTCGCAGCCGCTACAGCAGAACGTCCCGCCGTCGCTCTGACCGCCGCAATGAACGCATACCGACGGCACGACAGCGGGCACGACAGACCTCGACCGGCGCCCTCAAGACGCGCTCTGAGACGGAGTGGTTGGTTCGGTGAAGCGCACGGGACGCCAACGACAAGCTGGGCACGGGTGGGAGAATTTCCACACCGAACGACCAAAAGCGGCCGGCCCGCGGCGCCAACCCACCGCTCATGAAGGCTATGTGTGCTAACGGGCGACCGCGCGGCGTAGGTCGCGAGCGAATGCGCGGCAGTTCGGATAGCGGTCGGTCGGCTTGCGCGCCATTGCCCGGAGAATCACGGCATCAACGGACTTCGGTATGGACGGAACCAGCGATGACGGCGGCGCGATCGTGCCTTCGACGATCGAAAAGAGCAGCGTGGTCAGGTCTGTCAGGTCGAATGGCACGTCGTTGGTGAGCAGGTGATACATCGACGCGCCTACCGAATAGACGTCGGTGCGCTCGGTCACCAGACGCTTGTTGCTCAGGCGCTCGGGCGGCATGTAGATGGGCGTACCGAGGACCGTCTTGTCGTTCGTTTCCGTGAGCGACATGGACTGCCGGCGCGCGATTCCAAAGTCCATGATCTTGATGACGCCGGCGTCGGTCAGGAAGAGGTTCTCGGGCTTCACGTCGCGGTGAATGACATCGGCGTCGTGCGCTGCGGCGAGCCCGTCGCAGGCCTGGAAGATCCAATCGGTGACGCGCGACAGGGACAGCGGCCGGTCCTCGTCGCGCAGGATCTCGGACAGGTCGCGGCCGTTCATCAGCTCCATGCTGTAGAAGCTGTGCTCGTTCCAGGTGCCGATCGAGTAGGTGCTCACGATGTTGGGATGGTTGAGCTGGCGGCAGATCTCCATCTCTTGCCGAAAGCGCGATCCGGCCTGCTTCACCGACGTTCCGCGATCGAGCACCTTGAGCGCCACGGGCTGGTTCGTTTCGGTGTGAATCGCCCGGTAAACGGTCGCCGCACCGCCGCGGCCGAGGACACCTGTGAGCAGGTAATCGCCGACAATTACCGACGGCATGCCCTCGTGTTCCGTTGCTATTGCGGGCATCTCCGTCGTCTCGCTGAAGTCGTCGATGTCGCCGCTGCCAGCTGTTGCGGTTGCGAAGAGCTCGACCGGCTCAACGCTGTCGGGGGGCAGCTCGATGACGGCCTCGGGGCTGGGGGCGGAAGCGACATCGCTGGGACGAAACGACAATGTGGTCGCGAACCGGCCCACGCGCTCTTTCTTCTTGGCGGGCGCGGCGGGCGGTTGCTCCGATGGGATCGCGGGCGGCGCCGAGTCGGTGGCGGAGAACGCATTGGCGGGCAGTGCGGCAAGGCCCTCGTCGCTGGAAACCGTGGAGTACCGGTATGTGTTGGCGCCGAGCAGGTCCAGGGTCTCCGCCTTCTTGGAGCGGTCGACCAGATCGAGTCCGTACAGCTGCGCTGCCGCGATGCCGGCGTCGAGATGGGCCGCGCTGACCGGACGAGCAACCGCGATCGAAGCAACGTCCTTGCCGAATTGCGACGGCCCATCCCGCGGACCTCCCATGACGACGATGGCGGGCGCGACAAGGCCGAGCAATTGGACGTCTGCGACCAACCGGTTGATGCCTTGCGAAACACAAACGGCGTCGTCCACGACCAACAGAGCGACGGCGTCAGACCGAAGCAAGCGCGCTGCTTGCCCGGCGTTGGCGACCGTGACGACCCGGTAACGGGCCAGCTCGAGCCGCTCGACAGCGAGCTCACGAAGCACGTCATGGACCGAGAGGACGAGCGCGCAGTGAGCGGCAGGTGTGACGAGCGGTGACGCCGCCCGGCCTCGCGTGGCGCGCCGGTTCGGTGTTTTGGGCGAATTCGTCATGTGGCCTTGATCCGGGCGCTAGTGTGCCAACATGCGGCGCGGCAATAAAGCGGAGACACGAATGCGGTGCGGACTAAGAGAGCGCCCTTTTCAGCGCCTCTCCGAGCTGGGCGCAGTCGTCGTATCGATCGCTGGGCTGACGAGCCATCGCGCGCAGAATCACCGCGTCGAGCGCTGCCGGGATCCCGCCATTGATTGTCGAAGGCGGCTCGATGACGCCGTGCAGGATTGTCCCAATGAGGCTCGCGATGTCGGTCAGGTCGAAGGGAACATCGTCGGTCAACAGGTGATACATCGACGCACCAAGGGCGTAGATGTCCGTGCGATGATCGACCGACCGGGCGCCGGAAAGCCGCTCGGGTGCCAGGTACATCGGCGTGCCAAGAATGCGCGTGTCGCCCGTGTCGGTGAGCCCGAGGTCCTGCCGCCGCGCGATGCCAAAATCCATGACTTTGACCGTGCCGTCGACCGCAACGAAGAGGTTGTGGGGCTTCACGTCACGGTGCACCACGCCCTGTTTGTGCGCTTGCTCGAGCCCGGCGCAGGCCTGGATCATCCACGCCACGACGCTCGCGACGTCGAGCGGGCCGCCCGCATCTTCAAGCATCGACGCGAGGTCGGCTCCTTCGAGCAACTCCATGCTGTAGAAGACGTGTTCGTTCCACTCGCCGAAGGTGTGGGTTCGCACGATGTTGGGGTGGCGCAGCTCGCCGCAGATCTCGAGCTCCTGTCGAAAGCGGAGCCCGCCGTCCGGCGATTTGCTGCCGCGATCGAGCACCTTGAGCGCGACATCGCGACGCGCATCCATGTCGTGGGCGCGGTAGACCGTCGCCGCCCCGCCCCGTCCGAGGACACCGACAAGCAGGTACGAACCGACGAGCACAGACGGCATCAACCCGCTGTCGGTCGAGAGCGCGGGCATCTTCGCCGTGCGGTTGGCCTGGTCGTCGTCGGACTCGCCGTCGATGTCTTCGGTGGTGGCGACGTGGATGGGTCCGGGCCGCTTCTGTCCTGTGATGTCGCCTTTTCTCGGCGTGTGAACCGGTTCGGACGCCTCTGGTCGCGTCTCGCTGAAATCATTCGCGATGGCTTCAGGAGCGATGGTCGGGACCGTCTGCGTGCTCTTGGCCGAAAACGACAACGTGCGCTTGAACCGCGGCTTGCCGGCGCGCGGAGCCTTCTCGGCGGCCGATGACGGATTCACCGGCTTGGTTCGGGAGCTGAACGCCGTGTACCCGGCGGTGCGCGCGTTTTCTCCTTGGGGTTGTGTCGACGCCCAGTCCTCGCTGTCCGGCGGGCGAAGACCGTGCCATTGCGCGGCGGCGATGGCGGAGTCGAGGGCACGAACCGTGACCGGGTGCGGCGCGTTGAACTCGGGCACGTCCGCGCCGAAGTAGGGCCCGGCGCCGTCATCACCGACGACAACGATCGAAGGCGCGGTCATGCCCAACAGCTGCAGGTCGCCGACGAGCTGGCCGATCGCCTCGGAGCGGCAAATCGCGGGATCGACGACGATGAGACGCGCCGCCTGTTCGCGCAATGCCTTGGCAGCCTGTCCGGCGCGCTCGACCACGATGCAACGGTAGCGCGCGCGCCGCAGCGCCTTTTCACTGACTTGGCGCAGCGCTGGCTCGGCCACCAGGACGACCGCCGCGTAGGCGTGACGCGTCCGGCTCACGACGCGGGGAAGTCGCATAGGACCGGTCATCGGCGGTACCGATCCACCTGGTCGCGCTCGATGCCCGCGTACCGCAGCCAACGGTAGACCTGCCGGCGATAGACACCGTACTCACGGGCGATCGACTCGACGTTGCCCCGATGCCGTCGCAAAGCCTGGTGCAGCTCGTCGGGATCGGGCCGGTTGCGACGGGCGCGCTGGGTTGGCATCGGATCGGTTGCCACCTTGGCCTCGGGCGGGCTCGTCACGCGCTTGCGGGCCTGCGTCAAGACGGATTCGGGCAGCGCATCCAAGCCGATACGACCGCCCGATTCCCAGCTGCCGGCCCGAACGAGGGCGGCTTTGAGCTCGCGCAGGTTGTAGTCCCACTTGTGCAGCAGCAAGGCCTCAAGAGCGTCGGCGGTGAGCGCGTCTTGCCACGGTTTGGCGCGGCCGCGGGACGTGAGCGGATGAACGGAGTTGGCCAGCTCAACCAGATCCGGTTTGCGGGCCACGATGGCGGGTAGTCGGACCAGGTGTGTCTGGAGGCGGGCGGCCAGGTCGGCGCGGAATCGCCCCGCTTGGACCAGCGCTTCGAGGTCGGCGTTTGTCGACGCGCAGAAGCGAACGTCCACGGGAATGTCGCGGCTGCCGCCGACCGGACGAATGACACCTTCTTCGAGCGCACGCAGCAACTTGGGCTGCAACTCAAGGGGCAACTCCCCGATCTCGTCGAGCACGAGCGTCCCACGGTCAGCTTCCCGAATGCGCCCGGGCCGCGCCTCGTTTGCGCCCGAAAACGCCCCTTTGACGTGGCCGAAGAGCTCGGATTCGAAGAGATTGGCGGGGATCGCCGCGACGTTGACGCGCACCAGGCGGCCCCCACGCTTGGACAACCGATGCAGCTCGGTCGCCGCGAACTCCTTGCCCGAACCTGTGGGGCCAATCAGCAAGACCGCGAGGGCGTCGCGGGTCGCGAGGGCGAGTTCGCCGCGGATCTCACGGGAAGCCGCGGACCGGCCTGGGACGTTGGCGCTGGATTCGGAGTGGTCACAGTGGCGGCCGTTGTCGGATTCCAACACGGCGACCATGTCGCCCGCCCGCAGGACGGCGCCGTCACCAGCCCGCGCGGATCGCAGCCGCCGGCCGCCGAGGAAGGTGCCATTGCGGCTCTCAAGATCGGTCACCTGCACGGGGTTTCCGCCGCCCTTGACGCGAAGCTGCACGTGGTCGCGCGACATCGTGGAGTCGTCGAACGCGAGCGCGTTGACGCCTTCGGTCGGGCCGCGGCCGATTATCCAGTCGCCGGGTTCGAGTTGGTAGATGGAACCTTCGTGCAACGCGTCGCTAGCGCCCATCACGTGCAGCCGCCAGGTGGTCTGGGCAGGAACGGCAACGGCCGTCAGCAGACGCGGCGAGGTGCGGGTGGTGTCGACCATCAACGAGGTCCCAGCTGGGGATCAGAACCGCACACGCAACATCGCGCCGTGACCGGTCGGGAGCAGCGCCACGTCGTCGCCGCCACCGCTGAACAGCAGGTAGCCGCCGATGCCAGCGGCCACGAGGCCGACACCGCCAGCGACGTATACACCAATGAGCTTGCCGTTGATGGAGCTGATGCGGTCGTTGATCTCGGCCTTGGTGCCCTGGTACTTGTCGTCGGCGCCTTTGAGGTCTTCGAGCTCGGCGCTCTCCGACGACCACATCGCCAACATCGCGCCCGCTGCGCCCAGACCGACCACGCCCAGGCCGACGGCGCCCAGCGCGACCGGATTGGTGCTGCTCCCGGTCGCCGCGCCGCCACCGATTCCGGGCGCTGCGGCCTTGGACGCTGCGGCTTTCCTGGCGGCGGCCGCTTTCTTCGCGGCGTCCGCGTCTTTGGCCGCTTGGGCCTTGTTGGCGGCTTCAGCCTTGGCAGCGGCTTCCTTGGCAGCGGCCGCTTTCCCGTCAGCGGCGGCTTGTGCTGCGGCGGCTTCTTTGGCGGCGGCGGCCTCCCTGGCGGCGGCTTCCCTGGCGGGATCCGGCTTTGCGGCTTGTGCTTTGTTGATCGCTTCGAGGTGGAACTTGGCCTTGACGGAGAACTGCGAGTTGGTCGAGGTCTCGATGAGCTTTTGATAGTCGGCTTTGGCAGCGTTGAGATGGCCAGCTTTGTGGGCGGCGCGGGCGGCGCTGTACAGGTAGCCATCGACGGGATCGAGCTTGTACGCCTCACGAAACAGCGCCTCGGCGGCCGCGAATTGGCCGGCGAGGTGAAGCTTCATCGCTTGCTCGGAGATGACGGACGCCTTGGCAGTGTTGGCGGCCTGGACCGGCGCCGCAAAAAGCTGCAGCGCCACGACCAGGACGGTCGCTGCGGTCACCAGCACACGCTCAGTCGCGCGGCGCTCAGTCGACAAAGAAACGTTGAACCTTCTCATCCTTCTTCTTCGCCTTGCGGGCCGCAGCCGGTTTCTTCGCCTTGCGGGCGGTCGACGCGCGTTTGGCGCGGCGCTTGGGTTTGGCAGCCTTTGGGGCCGCCTTCGTTTTGGGCGCCGGCTTCGCGACGGGCGGAGCGGCGGCCTTGTTGGCCTCGCCGGCGGGTGCCCCCGCGTCGGCTTCGGTTGAGCCTGCATCGGCTGCAAGTTTGGCAGCGGTGGCCGCCGGTTGGGCTGATGGCGGCGTGGCGGGTGGAGCGGCGGGAGCTTTGGCCCCGGGCTGGGCAGCGGCGGCGGGTTGGGCAGCGGCGGCGGGTTGGGCAGCAGCGGGGCTGGCGGCGGCGGGGCTGGCGGCGGCAGCTGCGGCGGGCTTGGCGGCAGAATCGGCGATCGCGCCTCGGTCTCCGCCACCGATCATCACACCGATGCCAACCGCGGCTGCGAGGGCGACGACGGCAATGATGACGCCGACCCTGTTGCCGTTGGCCGGCGCGGCAGCCGGAGCAGCGGCGGCGGCTTGCAGCGCAGCGGCGCTCGGGGCCGCCACGGCAACGGTCGCGACGTTGGCTTGCACGTCCGACCGGGCGCCTCCACTCGAGGCCGGGGAGATCGTCGTCGGAGCCTCGGCCGAATCGCCGATCGCGGTGGCCGCGACGGTCTCGGCGACTTCGATCTCTTCACTCACGTCGAACGCTTGGGTCGCGGCGTCTACGCTGGCGCCATCGACCGCGATTGAATCGCTGGCCGGCCCGCCTTGGCGCGCGGCTGCCGAATGTGCATGGACCGTAACGCCGCCTGACGCCAGCCGATCCGAGTCGGGATCGGCCGCAGGGATCATCGCGCTCGATGCCTGGTACCGCGCTGTCAGGTCACCCAGCGGGCGGCCGGCCTTCACATTCTCAAGCGCCTTGCGCATGTCGCGGGCGGTGCGGAACCGGTCTTCAGCATCCTTGGCCAGGGCGCGCATGACGACTTCGCAAAACCCTTCGGACAGGTTGGAGTCGGCGAGCGTCGCGATATCCGGCGGCGGCTCGTGCAGGTGCTTGAACATGATGGTCAAGGCGCTGCGGTCATCGAATGGCGGGACACCAGTGACGCATTTGAACAGAATTACGCCAAGCGAATACAGGTCGCTGCGGTTGTCGATCCCCGCGCCCCGGCACTGTTCGGGCGACATGAACGCCGGTGTGCCGAGGGCGGTTCCTGCGCCGGTCAACGAGCTTTCCTGCGGGCGCGCGATGCCAAAATCGAGCACTTTGACGACGGGGCCTTCGTCGTCGTCGTCATCTTCCTCATCGTCCTCAAGCTGGTTGAGCATGATGTTGGCGGGCTTCAGGTCGCGGTGAACCAGGCCTTTCTTGTGGGCTTCATGGAGACTGCGGAGCACGGGAACCGCGATATCGATGGCCTCGTTCTCCGACAGTGCGCCGCCCGCGCCACGCCGATCCTTGAGCAGCTGTTCGAGCGTCTGCCCGCGCAGCATCTCCATCGCGATGAACAAGGCCCCCGCGTCGGTCTGGCCGACATCGAAAACACGCACCGTGTTGGGGTGACGCAGGCTCGCGGTGATCTGGGCTTCGCGGTAGAAACGGCGGATCTCGTCGTCTTCGACCTCGTCGCCGGTCAGCATCATCTTGAGCGCGACTTGCTGTTGCGTTCCGGTGTGTTCAGCCGAGTAGACAGCGCCAAAACCGCCGCGGCCGAGCACCCCGTTGACCCGGTACCGGCCTGCGACGATGTCGCCATCATGGACTTGGGTCGCGTCCGCATCCAGGCGCGTACGTACAACGGTGGCGACGCCGTCGTCGGGGCAATGCGCATCGTCGGTGTGCAAACCGCATGCCGGACAATAGCGCTGTGCTCCCGACGACATAAACACTCCGACCAATGTGCGTGCGTCTGCGCGGGATGTTGCCACGCAGGCGACAGGCTGCAAACCGCCCCGCCCGAGTTCGCCAAACAAAGCGAGTCGTCTACCACCTTGAGCGCCGGAGCCCCGGCGTTGCGGGCCATCGCTCAGCGTGAGGCGGCGAAAAAGCGGTCACGAAGCCGAATTTGTCCGGGTTGCGCAGACCCAGGCTAAGCGTAATGCCGGTCACTTAGGCTGGAACATAATGAAAACATGATGGAATGGCACAGCACCATCCTAAGTAGAAACTCACCACCTCAGGCCGCCTCCTTCTGCCGAATACCGACGTCAGTTTCGTTCACCGTGGTCGCCGCAGGCGGTGGATGCTAAGTAGAAACTCACCGCCTCAGGCCGCCTCCTCTTGCTGGCGGCCGATGGGATTCGCAACGCGCCGTTGAGTAGACAACTCGGAGT
>CAZLMW010000065.1:36885-43374 GCA_964560875.1 uncultured Enterobacteriaceae bacterium | reverse complement strand
AAAGTGTCATTTTTCCGGCCTCACCCCAAATTCGCGCTCCGCGCGGCAGACTGCACTTACGTCCCCCACGATGACCGACACGATTTACGACGCAGTCTGCTAGCAGTCTGTTCTCTGCAGGCCGCACCACACTGTTTCCCCGCTGGGTGCGCTGGTAGTATTGCGCGCCGATGTCCCGCCGCCACGCCGTTACTGCCCGCCTCCTCTGCGCATTGGCGCTGTCGTCCATGCCGGCGTGCAGCGATGACGCGGAACCGGCGAGTCCGGCCGCAGACGCCGAGTCCGACGCGATCGCCGACATCGGGCCCGCAGACGCCGCCGGTTCGACCGACATCGCCGCCGCTGACACCACGAAAGCATCGGACGCCGGCACAGCTCCCGCGCCGGCCAAACCGTGGCCCAAATCCCAGGCGTTCGTCCCCCACCGCCCGAACAAGTGCCCCCGGAAAGCGGGCGCGGACGATCTCTACGGCAAGCTCCTGTCAGGCGTGAAGTGCCGCGTCGCGGACTCCACCGGTAGCCCAACTCGCAAGCCCTGCACGGTCGCCGACGTCGGTATCCCCAAGGCCATCTACGACGGCTACGGCGGCAACATCGGCAAGGATCCGCAGCGGCTCGCCCACTTCCATCCGGTGCAAGCCGACCTCTCCGGGCTCGGTGCGTGCTGGGCAACAAACCTCTACGCCGGCGCGGACGCCGCGGTCTCATCCGATCACCCGATGACGAGCGCGCTCGCTGACGCTGCGGCGGGACTCGGGGTCAAGGTGAACGTCGGGGGCCTGTTCGTCCTCCCCGACGCCGCCGAACCGCTGGTCGAAGCGTTGCGCGCGCTGCACATCCAGGGAGGCGGGGAATTCGACGAAAAAGCCGCCCGCGCCGCCGCCAAATCGGTTCCGAAGGCCGTCCAGGAGGTCGCCGCCAAGATCCTGCTCGGTGCGCTCGCCGCGATCCCTCTGCGCGACGAGTTCCTGGCCAAGGCCGGCCACCCCAAGCGCTACAACTCCTGGTTCAACAGCGGCGTCGGGCTCTGGTTGCCGCAACAAGGCTACGTCGACCCCGACAACAAGGCCGACTCGGACGTGTTCGTGCTGGCCAGCGGATACGACAAGCTGTTCGAGGGCGGCGGTCGGTTGCTGCAGGCGCTCGATGAAACAGACCTGCTCTCCGCGGCGACCGACAAGGCCTTTGATTTCACGTTCACGACGCCGTACGGGACCGTGGTGATTCGCGGCGGCGGCGACGACGTCTACGAACCAACCGGCAAGCTGAAGGGCGACCTGCTGCTCGTCTTGGACACCGGCGGCAACGACACGTACCGAATCCGTGCCGGCGCGAACACGAGCGTGAAGAACCCGGCGTCGGTGTTGGTCGACTTGGATGGCGACGACACATACGCATACCCCGAAGCAGCTCCCGCGCCCGCCAAAGGCATGCTCCCGGGCGACGCCGATGGCCGCCAGAAGTTCAAGGAGTGGCTGCAGCCCGCGAGTCTCTCCAAGCGCAATCGGCAGGGCGCCGGACGGCTCGGATACGGCTTGCTCGTGGACCTCGGGGCGAGCAATGACACCTATCGGTCGCTGCGGATGAGCCAGGGATACGCCAACTTCGGCGTCGGCGTGCTCTGGGACGATGGAGGCGACGACACGTACACCGCTGAATCCGGCAGCCAGGCCGCAGCGTTCGTCGGGATCGCCATCCTGCACGACGGCGGCGGCAAGGACAGCTATCGCGCGTTCCAGTCGTCGCAGGCGTTCGGGTGGATGAGCTCGATCGCGCTGCTCTACGACCGCAACGGCGACGACAAGTACGAGTGCGTCGTGGACGAAGTGCTCATCTTCGACTCCCCGCAGACCCCGAAGAAGGCAAACGGCTCGCTGTGCCAGGGCACGGCTTTCGGCGTCCGGCGCGACAAGACCAAAACGCACCGCAGCGGGGGAATCGCGCTGCTCCGCGACAAAGCCGGGGCTGACCGCTACATCGGCTCCACATTCACGCAGGGCACCGGCTACTGGATGGGCACCGGGATCCTCGCCGACGGCGGCGGAAACGATCGTTATGACGGGCTGTTCTACGCGCAGGGGGCCGCCGCTCATTTCGCCATCGGGATGCTCTTCGACGAGGGCGGCGATGACGCCTACAACGGCGACACCAAGCCGATCAATTGCACCATCGGCTGCGGGCATGACTTCAGCAGCGCGCTCGTCGTCGATGAGTCCGGAAACGACACCTACCGCGGCAAATCACGGGCGATGGGCGCCGCCAAGTGCCACGGCCACGGCCTGTTTGTCGACAACGGCGGCGACGACAAGTACGAATCCACGACCAACAAATCGATCGGCTGGGCGACCGATTACGACGGCGGCCCGGGTTCGTGCGGGAATTACAAGCACATCCCATCGTATGGATTCTTCGTGGACATTGGCGGTAAGGACACCTACACGAAGCCCGACGCCAGCGCATATGGCGATGGCAAGACCTGGATCACCGACGATCCCGACGACAAGGACGCACTCGAACTCAGCGGCGGCATCGACGCTGCTTCGGGCGACGCCTATATCCACGCCAAATGAAGCATGGGCGCCGATTCGCGTCCGCTTTGAGCCCCTGACGGAGAACACCGGCTCGTGAACAAACGCGTACGGATTATCGTGCTTGTGTTGGCCCTGGCGTTCGTTGCAGGCGTGCTCGGCGCGTCGAAGTGGGCCGCCGGCAAGGTGCGCGACAAGCTGATCACGACCGGCGCCGTCGCTGGACTGCGTGTTGAGGTCGGCGATGTCTCCATCTCGCCGTTCGGCACCTTGACCGTTCGCAAGCTCAAGGCGTTGCGCGTCGATGACACCGAAGCGTTCGCGATCGACCGGATCGAAGCCCACATCTCGCCGACCAAGGCGTTCGCCGGGAAGCGTCGCCCGGACACCGTCGCCGTCCATCAACCGCGCCTGCACACGCGCGTTGTCGACGGCCAGGCGCGCGAGTTGAACCGATGGGCCCGCGTCGTGCGCCAGAACCTGCGCAGAGCACGCGGCGCGCGACGGTCCAGCAGCAAGAAGACATCCAAGGCTCCTTGGCCAGCGGTCCAGGTAGTCGGCGGCGTGGTGCGCGTCGATGTGATCGGCAAGTACGCGGCCGCCGCGCCGGAAGGGGTCGCCGTCCGGGATATCGACGTGACCATCGACCCGTCGGGCCAGGGCACCGCTTCGGCGAGCCTGCTCTCTCCGGTTCAAACACATTGGCGCGGCAAGGTTCAACCCGCTGAAGACGGCACGCCATGGGTGAGCCTGCAAGCCAACGTGCCCCTGCGGTACGCGCTCCCCGACGCCGTCGCCGAATTGACCGGCACGGACGCGGTCGAAGTGGGCGGTGGCGGCTGGACGCGGGCTACGGGCCCCTACCTGACGCGCGTTCGCGCTCTCGTGGGCGACGATCCAGCGGCGGAGATCGGACGCTTCTCCGTGACCTTGACCGGCGTGCTCACGGCAGTCGCGACAAACGTGATGGTGCACCCCGCCAACTGGCTGCGCGACAACCCGAAACAGCGCCTCCCCCAATGGCTCCTCAAGATGGCGAGCGCACCGGGCGGAAAGGTCGAAATCGCGCGCGTCGAGGCCCGAAAGCTGCTCGCCATGGGCGGCGACCGCGTCGAGTTGCGGCTGATCGACGGCGCGGCCAGCATCGGACAAGGCGCTGTGCGCTCTCGAGCACGATCCGTGAAGGTCGAGGCACCGCTTGAAGCGATCCGTAAGCTCGCAGCGCCGATGATTCGCGTTCGTGCCGAAGGTTTGGTTGCCAGTGTGGCCGCTGATCACGCGCTGACCCCGACGATTCCATTGGTCGGACGGTTGGCAGCGAGCTGGCCTCACCGCGTCGCTGCGGCTGAAAAACGTCAGGAAGACGCGCGACTACGGTCCGGCTCGAATCGCCCCGGTTGGCCCAATCCCATTCCGCTTCTCAGCCGCCGCGATATGCGCAAGAAAGCGCGGGCGCAGCGCCGAAAGAACGCGCGTCGAGGCCGACGGAGACGTGCGCCCAAAGCAAAAAAGACCCCGAAGTCGGCCAGCCGGACGCCGCTGGAAAGGGCCCGGGAGCTGCTCGAGATCAACCTGAAACGCAAAGCCAGGGCGGACGCGAAGCTGCGCGAGGCCCGCGACACCGGCAACAGCCGACTGATACGCAAGGCTGCAAAAGCCGCGCGGCGGTGGGAGGGGATCGTCGCTCGCTACCGTCGCAACGTGTTGCGCAAAAAGGCGGCGACCACGCCTGCACAACCGCCGGCCAAAGACCCAGCGGAGTCGGCTCCCGACAAGGCCAAGGACGGCAAGTCCGTGCAGCAACCCATCGCGGCACGGCTCGCCGCTATGGCCAACGAATATGAGCCGCCGCAGCCCGCCAAGGCCAAGCCAACCGCCACCGAAGAGCGCGCCGAACTCATCGCCAGGCGTTCGCAACGTCTCAAGGGCCGCGACCTGCCGTACACAAAACGCTTCGTCAAGCCGCTCAAGCAGCTGCACAAGCGGCTTGCCATCGATCTCGACGCGCAACTCGTCACCCTCGCTGACCGCATTGAAGAGTTCCCCCACGTGCTGCTCGAGGACGCGGTGTTCGAGCTCGTTGCCGCCGGTGACAATCCGTGGCGATTGGGAGTCCGTGCCAAACGTGCACGCGTCGACCCGCGGCCGGAGATCCCCAGCGCCGTCGAGGCCGAATTGGTCATCGAAGTCGGCAAAGAACGCGGCGGAAACCTGGAGGTCGCGCTCGACCGAACCGGATCCTCGGGGCGAATCCTCTGGCGGCTCGACCTCGACAAGGCCCTCGGTCCCGTCATGGCGGCGGAAGAGCCGGTCGGAATCGCGCCGGACGCCAGCCTGCGGTTCGACGGCGAGGCGATGTTTGGCGGTGTCGGCGGGGTCCACGCACAGGGGCATCTGCAGGCAACCGGCATCGGCATCGACTGGTGGCGATTCGCGCCCGGGCCCATCACAGACCTCAGCATCGAAACCGACTGGCAGATCGACGCGACAACGCGACCGCGCGCGATCGATATCGCCCTGGGCCGCGTGTCCATCGGAGACTTCGCGATCGCAACCCGTGCGCGGGTTCATCGCCTACGCCACGCGCCGGTTGTCGACTTCCATATCGCGATGCCACGGCAGGACTGCGCGGCCGCCGCCAGGTCGATTCCGCGCACGCTACTGCCGACAATTGGCGACATCCAAGCGGTCGGAACCGTGGACTGGTGGCTCGACTTGCAGATCAACGTCGCCCACCCCTGGTTTTCCGAGTTGGCGTTTCAGCTCAACGACAAACACTGCCGCGTGACATCGCTGGGACGCGTCGATGTCGGCGAGATGTCGCAGCGCTTTACGCGCAAGGTCAACGAGGATGGCAAGACGCTCGAAAAGGTCGAAATCGGGCCGGGATCGGGGTCGTGGACGTCGCTCGGTGAGATGCCGCGCTGGGTGCCTTATGCGATGACAACGACCGAGGACGGCTCGTTCTGGGCCCACCGCGGACTGAACGAATTCCTGCTCAATCGGGCGGTACGGCTCGATCTGCACTATGGACGGTTTGTCTATGGTGGTTCGACACTTACCCAACAACTGGTGAAGAACCTCTACATGACGCGCAGCAAGTTCCTGGCGCGCAAGTTCGAGGAGCTCCTCATCGTCTGGGCGATGGAGCGCAACGTGAAGAAAGCCCGGATTCTCGAGATCTACACCAACGCGGTGGAATTCGGCCCGAAGATGTACGGCGTCAAGCGGGCGGCGAAGCACTACTTCGACAAGTCACCGTCGCGACTCACCCCACTGGAGGCCGCGTTCCTGGGCTCCATCAAGCCGTGCCCGCGATGCGCCGACTTCGCCTTCCGCGCCCAGGTCTACAAGCCCTGGTACCAACGGCGCGTGCTGCAAATCCTGACGCGAATGTTGCACTACAAGGTGATCACGCAAGCGCAATATGATCGCGAGATGAACACCGTGCCGCGCTTCACGGGGTGGCCGCCTGGCAAGCTCGCGCAGCGGTTCGCGTGGCCGATTCCCGAGGTCAATAAGCCGACCGCCTTCGATAAGGCCAAGGAAAAACGAGGAATCCGTCGGCGTGGCCGGCAGGGAACCTGAATCGACCTCGCAGCCAACTACCAGGCGACCGGATCGACCGTCTTGAGCCGTGTTTGAAACGTGTCTCGACTGCGGCAGCAGCGGGCGGGAATTGCTATAGTCCGCGCGCCTGCACGAGGGAGGAGTTTCCGATGCGCCTATCGACCGTCTTGTTCGCGACCCCAAACACCAATTGGCTGACAGTCACTGTCACCATCGCTGCCGCGTCCATGACGTTTGCCGGATGCGCAGGCGGAACAACGGATCCTGGCTCGATCGGTGTGGCCGACGTGGCGACCGACGCTGGTGGCGGCGGCAAGGACACAGCACAGCTCAGCGACGGCGGCGCGACTTCAAGCAGTGGCGCTTCGGATGCAGGGGCCTCCTCTGGCGG
>CAZLMW010000065.1:27519-36785 GCA_964560875.1 uncultured Enterobacteriaceae bacterium | reverse complement strand
GCCAGTGCAAAGGCGGCGTCTGTGCCGGCACCGGAAAGAACAAAGTCTGCAAGGCGATCACGCCTCTGAAGCCTGGTCAGTGTTGGACGTCGGCTCAGTGCGGCGGCAACAAATGCATCGGCGCCATCATCTGTCCATGCGGTGCGCAGTGCATCATCGCGGACAAACCCGGCAAGTGTGAGGCCCCCGGCCCGACCTGCGGCGGCAAGGTGTGCAATGACGGCAACGCCTGCACGTCCGATGAGTGCGACAAGGCAAACGGGACATGCGTGTTCAAACCGCTGCCGCCCGGGTCTGCCTGCGACGACGGAAACGCCTGCTCGACCGGCGATACGTGCCAGGCGGTGCCCGGTGGTCCCGGTTCGGTGTGCAAACCGGGCGCGCCCAAGCTCTGCAAGAGCAAAGACAAGTGCAAGAAGGGCGCCTGCAACCCCAACTCGGGACAGTGCGAATTCAAGCCGATCCCCGGCTGCGGCACCACCACGCCCGGCTGCTGCAAGGTCGACACCGACTGCAAGAGCAAGGGCATGGTTTGCGTCAGCGGCGCGACCGGAAACGGCGTGTGCAAGGACGTCACCAAGTTGGGCAAAGGCCAGTGCTGGACCGCGGCGCAATGCGGCGGCAAGACCTGCAACGGCGCCTCTGCCTGTCCGTGCAACGCCAAGTGCATCGTCCCCGACAAACCGGGAACGTGCGGCGGGATTCTGCCCAAGGTTTGCTCGATCGGTGTGCCCGGCATCAAGGACACCGATTGTGGGGCCGGCAACTACTGCAAGCTGCTCCTCGGCTGCTCAGGCGCGGGCAGCTGTCAGCCCAAACCGCAAGGCTGCAACAAGATCTACAAGCCGGTCTGCGGCTGCGACGGCACCACGCATGGCAACGCGTGCATGGCGGGATCGGCCGGCACCAACATCAAGAACCAGGGCACATGCGCGCCTGTCGCACCCGGCTGCTGTGCGTCCAACAAGGACTGCAAAGCGCCGCTGGTCTGCGGCCCCGCGATCGGCATGACCAAGAGCCGCTGCAAAGACCCGACACAGTTGAAGAAGGGAGAGTGCTGGAGCGACGCTCAGTGCGGCGGGGCGAAATGCTCCGGGGCCAGCGTATGCCCGTGCGGCGCCGCATGTTTCGCGCCTGACAAACCGGGCACGTGCGCCGCGCCATCGCAGCCGGGATGCTGCAAGGTGGACGCCAACTGCAAGAAGGGCCAGGTGTGTTTCTTCGGCCCGTTCAAGGCCGGCATCTGCATGACCGTGACCAATCTGCCGAAGGGCAAATGCTGGACCGACGCGCAATGCGGTGGCGGGACCTGCACCGGCGCGACGGCCTGCGGCTGCGACGCCAAGTGCAAAGCCCCCAACATCATGGGCACCTGCACGCCCCCGGCCCCTGGCGGCTGCGTGATCGGCGGCAAGAACACCTGCCTCAAAGGCCAGTACTGCACCGGCCCGCTCGGCTCTTGCGGCAAAAAGGGCGTGTGCGCGCCGCTCGGGCCGCCGATGTGCCCGATGATCTACAAACCGGTGTGCGGTTGTAACGGCAAGACGTACAGCAACCTCTGCGTGGCCGCTTCGCAGGGCGCCGCGCTGAAATCGAACGGCAAATGCCCGTAGCGCTGATCAGCCGGGCAGGAGACGGCCACGGTTGCTTCGTTCGTTGACAGGCTTTCGAATCGTCAGGCGCTTGCCGGCAGCTCGCCCCGCTTCATGCGCGCGCGTTCGCCTCACCCCGGCACCTGACAGCGTTCGCAGGCGCGGAAATCGCTCGCGCACAAAGCCATCCAGGTCCGCATCTCCCACCCAAACCAAGCCGCGCTCGCCATTGACCACGCGCTCTTGGCGGAGGCGGTGGGTGAAGCCCATGAGGACCCCGGCGATGTATTCCCGTTTGCGGCCGCGACCACCGGCGATGGTGTGCTGCGCCCCTTGCCACAGCCGCTGCACTTCGCCGTGCAAGAAATCGTGCACGTAGGCCGCGAGCTCAAGGTTTGTGGGCGTGCCCAGCAGCTCCAATTGCCTCTCTGACCGGTCGCGGCGGGCGTTGTACGTCTGAACCCAGATGCATTCGACGAAGAAAAACTCCGACAGGATGCCCGCGATCAGCTTCCACGCGAGCGGCAGGGCGGCGCCGCTTCGACCGACGACGCGATGTCGATAGGAGCCGACCTCCCCCTTCTCGGGGAGCTCGAGGTTGTAACGCAGCAACAACGTGTTTGCGGCGGCCATGGCGGCTTCAGCTTCATGGCGATTGTCGGACTCTGCCAGCGCGAGCAGCTTGCGGATCCGGGCCAGCACCCGATTCGTGGTGTCATCGCCAGCGACAGGCCTTCCGCTTGCTGCCGAATCGATCCCGAGCAGACGACAAGCGTAGTCAAATCGCTCTCCGTGCGGCCGGGCGTCGCCCCCGAGGCGTTCATCGACGTACTGGTGCGCCATTTCGTGCTGCAACGTCGCCACGACATCGCACCAGCGGTGTTGCCAGATGTGCTCAGCGGCGATCGAGATGGTGCGCGTCGCGCTGTTCCAACTTCCGAGCCTCCCGTCGACCGATTCGATGCGAAACGCGGGCGCGCGCAGGCCGCCTTCGAAGCGGTCTTCATTCGCCTCGCGCCACTCACCGGCGAGACGTCGCAGCCACGCGCGCTGGAGTTTCGAGGTGATATCGGGCTTTCGGTGACTCATGCCGCCACCGTATACACGCCCAACGGATTGCGCGACACCGTCGCCGTCGCTACCCTCCGCGCGCCTGGCCCACCAGCGGAAAACACGCCGCAGCCTTTCGGCATAAACGCAACGTGGAACAGCGATTTGGGAGCAACCATGACCGACGTGCACGTCGTACCCGCTCAATCTGACGCGACGATTTCGGCGTGGTCGTTCGAGCACCTGCAGCGCGTCGTCGCGATCGACAGCGCTAGCGACGAACGTTCGGCTTCGATCCCGTCGACTCCAGGGCAGGGCGTTCTCGCGGATGACCTCGCGGCCTTCTTCGGCGAGCTCGGGGCGACCGTTGAGCGCGATGAATTCGCCAACGTAATCGCCACATTTGCCGGCCGCCGCGGCGGACAGCGGCAAGCGCCCATCGCGATGATGGTGCACCTGGACACAGCGCGAGGCAGCTTGGCTGTGCCGTCGCTCAACCTCACCAGGAAATGGGCGGGCGACCGCGTTCCGTATCCCGAAAACGCCAAGCTTTGCGTCGACGTCGAAACGTACCCGGCCGTCGCGCCGTTCGTCGGTCACGACATCGTGTTCGGCACGGGCACTGCGCCGTTTGGGCTCGATGACAAACTCGGGTTGACCCACTTGATGACTCTGGCGCGCTTGTTGGCCGCCAACCCGACCGCCGCCCACCCGCCGCTGCTCCTGATCGGGCGCCCGGACGAAGAAGTCGGGCGAATGCAAGCCGTTGAAGGCCTCGCCAAGACGCTGTCTGCCCGACACGTCGACTTCGGCTACACGATCGACGGAATTCTGCCGTTCGAAATCAACCTCGAGAACTTCAACGCCTCGCACGCGCGGGTCGTCTTTGAAGCGCCAGCAACCGGCGGGTTGGACTGGCCGACCGACGAGTCCCACCAGGTCGTCGTTTCTCTTGGCGGCGTGAACACGCACGGGTGCACCGCGAAGGCCGAGGGGTACCGCGCCGCGACGCGATTCGCCGCGGAGATCCTCGAAGTTCTCGCCGGCACAGGTCTGGCCCCCACCGCCGTCGTGCCGGTGCGTTTCGAAAGCGACACCCTCCGCGACTGCGATGCGCAACTCCAGTTGGCGATCCGTTCGGTCGGCGAGACGGATGAACAGCAGGCGCTGGCCGCTGTGCGGGAAGCCGTCGCTGCGATCGTTGAGCCACATGTGCGCCGCGGGGCCTCCTGGGAAGTGGCCGACGCCGACAATCCGGTCAACGGTTCCGCTGCTGCATCCATCTGGGCGACGCTGGACTACGTCAACGCGCTCCTCGACGACGACGTGAATTTCCCGGTCGCTGCCGAAGCGTCCGAGGGACACGAGGGCTACACAAACCCGTATCGCGCTGCCTCCAACGGCGGCCAATGCGTGCTGGACATCCGCATCCGCGACTTCTTGCTCGAAGGCCGCGAGAGCCGCGAATCACACGTCGAGTCCTTGTTGCCCGACACCGCCAGTATCGTCGTGACCCAGCAGTACGCGAACATGGCGCCACGGCTGGTCCACCGACCCGAGCTCGTTTCCCTGCCGCGCAAGGCCGCCGAAGCGGTCGATGTCGACGGCCCAATCATGCCGATTCGCGGCGGCACCGGCGTCGATCCGTTCCTCGACGCCGGCGTTCCGATCGCCAACCTGGGCACCGGCTATTTCGCGCCAGAATCCGAAAAAGAGCTCACCAGCCTGCAAATGATGAACGGGCACGCCCGGTGGCTGTTCGCGCTGGTCCAGGTCATCGCGGCCGAACGCGCCGACTCTCTCGACTGAACGATGGCACTTTCCGCACCCTGAAGCGTGCGGACTGTCTGCGGCTCAATTTGCGACGACTTCAAACTCGGCGCCCGTCAGCGACTTTGCGTCCCCGTTCCCGTCGGACGGAAGGTCGCCGATTCGCGCTGCCGAGAGTCGCACCTGGGTTGGGCCGCCGTCTTTGGGCAACGGAATGCACGCGCTCATGTCCGCCTTTTCCTTGCACGCCGACTTGCCAAAACCGCATAAAATCGCGCCGTTGTCGTAGGGAAACTCGTCCTTGCCGTAGCCGAGATAGCCGCGATCGATCGGCACCTCATCGGATCGCATCGCAAACGGCGCGTCTTCGGGCAGCCAGCGGATCTTGGCAAACAGCTCCTTCATCGTGCAGGTAGTCGTCGGCCCACTGAACCCGAAAAGCCTGGACGCGCGGCGGGTGATAGATCGTTGTCGTCGCCAGGAAGGTGTTGGCCAGCGGCCCCAGCGGCGCTTTCTTCGTTGGGCTCTGCGCGTAGCCGCCGGTCGAAATCCCAAGGGGCGCGAACAAGGACGCCGAAGCCACGGTCAGCTGCGGGAAACGTTCGCGTTGCTCCGTCTCGCCATCGTCGCCGCAACCCGCCCCGAAAACGGCGATCGCCAGGCACACGAATCGGACGGCGCCCCGACGCCGGGGCCCGATCCGCGGCGAATTCGTCACGACAAGAGCGCGGTGAAGTCGGCGATCACCTCGACGCGATTGTCGAGCAGCGGTGGATTCGGGGCGTGCGGCGCGTCGAGCCAGAACACCGACGCTTCCGGATGCGACTGCTGAAAGAGGTTGCAGAGCCCCGGCTCGTTGTCGAACGCGCCGACCACCGTACCCATGCGTTTCAAGCTCGTGATGACGCGCTCTTTGTAGTCATGGTCCGGCGTGTGGAAGTCCTCTTTGAGGATGACGCGCGTGCTCACAGTCCCGACCGGGAATCCATCGCGCTGGAGCGCTTCGAGTGTGCCGATGAGCATGTTTGGCGCGTCGCGACCGGTCAGATACGCGGGAACGCCGCCGGCTTCGTGGACCAGGTGGACGAACTCCACGGCGCCGGGCGACGGGAGGTCAAACGTCAGGTATTCGTTGGTGAAAAATCGATCAAACCAGTACTTCTGCGCCTCCTCGTGGACGTGCTCGTCGCTGATTCCAGCCTCATTGAGCGTGTCGGCAATGCGATACCGGATATCGTCGGGCGCCAGCTTGTCGACCGCTTTGACGAGGTCCGGCTGCGAAGCGCCATGCTTATGGGCGTACTCTTGGAGGAGCCGCAATGTGCGATGGGAGTTGTTGTACAGCGTGCCATCGAGGTCGAGAACGACGATCGGATCGTGGCCGTCAGCGGCGGTCTTCTCGATTTTCGCGATCAAGGTAGCGGTCGCGGGTTTGATCTTCATTGAGCCTCCGAGGCGCCAGAAAACACAGCAAAAACGCTCGTGTAGCCGTGCAGGAATGTGCGGCCAGCGACCGGCCCTATCTCGCCGTTGCAGAACAACCCGGTCAGCGGCACGTCGTCAAGGTGATCGCGGAACAGATCCGTGTCGTGATCGGGACGCTGGTACAGGTGTAGCCCCCGACCGAGGCAGGAAAACATCAAGGCTCCGGCCGCCTCGACTTCAGGGTTTTCCTCGCGGTAGCGGGCCAGCAGTTTGTCGAGGTCGTCGCGTGATGTGCGTGCGTCGCGCAGGTGGAATTGCACCGCCTGCCACGGCTCGATATGCGCGTTGACCGCGATCGATTCGTCTTCCGGGTCCATGCCGATGATGTTGCGGACCAGAAAATCGCCGTGCCGGTATTCGATTTTGTCGGCCATCTCCACGCCGATGAAGAGCGAATGCACGAACAGCCCGCGGTCGCGCTCGCCCAGACCCCGGTAGAGCTCGCGCAGCACCTTGATCGGTTCGCGGCCCGCCAGCTCCTGGATGCGATTGCCTTCGCAGCGGGTCACCAGCATCGGCTCCCCGATCGGTCGACAGCCCTGCGCGACCACGGTGTCGATCCGAACGTCGCCACGCAGCGACACCCCAACCGCGCCTCCGCGGACGGTCTCGCCACCGCAGACCATCGCGTAGCCCTCTGCCCGGGGGCTTCCGCTGGCGATCCCGCCGACCTTGATGCCGTCGGGGAAGTGCTTGTCGAGCGCTGCGATCAGGCCGAATGGATCGCTGGTCATCGGGTCGGCAAACACGAGAAACTGCGCGTCGACGCCCGCCTCGATACCGACGATCTCCGACCAGCCGTCGCCATCGTCGATTTCGGGGAGCGCGCCAGCTGGCACGTGGAAATTGCCGATCGTCACGCCGGGCATCGAACCGGCGCACACGGCGAGCGCCCTGCGTTGTTCGACCTCGTGACCATCACCAACGACACCGCCGCCAACGCAGCCGACGATCTCGGCGCGGTCCCATGTGGCCTTGAGATGCTCACAGCAGCTGGCAAGCGCCGCAGCGTGATGGGGGGATGCGAAAAGCAGAACGAGATCGGGCGCGTCGCCGCCAAGTCCGGCGCTCAGCAGGTCAACGACTTGCTCGGTCGCCGCCGCCGCTTCTGTCGCCTCGGAGATGGCGGACGCCCATTTCATGGCAACTGGATGCCACATCGGCCCATGGGCACGCAAACCGACGCGATCCTGGAGCCGCAGGTTCGGTGTGGCACATCGGTCCACGCGCCTCTATTCTCCGCGGCCATGACGAGCCACCGATCCCGAGCAGCCGGCGTTCTACTGCATCCGACTTCGCTCCCCGGCGGGCACGGCATCGGAGATCTCGGCCGGTCGGCGCGCGACTTCGTCGATTGGCTCGCGGCATCAGGCGCAACTTGCTGGCAGATGTTGCCGCTCGGTCCAACCGGCGACGATGGCTCACCGTACGGATCGTGGAGCACGTTCGCTGGCAACCCGCTCCTCATCGATCTGGACGATCTCGTCGACATCGGCCTGCTCGCCGCGTCCGACCTCGCCGATCCGCCTGCGAACAGCGACCGCGTGAACTTCGTCGCTGTCCGAGAATGGAAGTCGGAGCGGCTGATACGCGCTGTCGACAACCTCCTGCAAGCCCGCGGCACGCTCGGCGATCTGTGGGCGGGCGGACTCGACGGGCAGCCGCGCTGGCTTGACCAACACGCGCGGTACGCGGCGCTGCGCGAGGCATCCGGACGGCCGTGGTGGGAGTGGCCGGCGTCCTGGACCATCGAAAACAGTGACGCGGTGTTCGCCGAGCAGCGCCCCATTCGCCTCGCCTACGAGCGTCACTGCGCCGTCCAGTGGCTCTTCGACCGGCAATGGCGTGCGCTGCACGATCACTGCAATCAGCGTGGCATCTCGGTTTTCGGCGACGTTCCGATCTACGTGGCCGGCGACAGCACCGATGTCTGGGCGCATCGCGAACTGTTCGACCTGGACGCCACGGGCCGACCAACGTCCGTTTCCGGCGTGCCACCCGATGCGTTCAGCGAAACGGGACAGCGTTGGGGCAACCCGCTCTACGCCTGGCGGCGTCACCGCGAGACCGACTTCGCTTGGTGGGTGGAGCGTATGCGACGCAGCTTCGAACTCGCCGACATGGTGCGCATCGACCACTTCCGCGGCCTCCAGGCGTTCTGGGCGGTCCCTGCAGATGCCGAAGACGCTCGGACCGGCCACTGGGTCCAGGGGCCCGGCATCGCGCTATTCGACGCCGTACGGGAGCGTCTCGGCCACGTGAAGCTGATCGCCGAAGATCTCGGCACGATCGACGCGGCGGTCCGCACGCTGCAGCGGGAAGCAGGCCTTCCCGGCATGTCGATCCTGCAATTCGCGTTCGGCGGCGGACCGGAAAACGCCTACTTGCCGCACAACCATGTTCCCGGGTCGGTCGCCTACATCGGGACGCACGACAACAACACCGCGCTAGGCTGGTGGCGCGACGAGGCGTCCGAGGCGACGCGACACCACGTGCGCACCTATCTCGGCGTCAACGGCGACGACATCGTGTGGGATCTCGTGCGGGCCTGCCTGTCATCGACGGCCGACCTCGCGATCGTCACCGCCCAGGACCTTCTCGCGCTCGACACGACGGGGCGCATGAATCTGCCCGGTGAGACGAAGGACAACTGGTCGTGGCGCTTGCTACCGGGCGCGCTCGGCAAATGGCAGGCTGGCCGCCTCTGCTCGCTGGCCGAACTCTACGGCCGCGTGGCTCGTCGCTGATCTGCCCTGGGACGCCTGCACTTGACTCAACGATTCGACGAAACCGCGCTCCGCCACGTGCGTTCTCAGCTGGAACCTGCGCGCCTTTGCCGGGTCCTCGGCGGTCGACTGGTCGAAAACATCCCCGACGTCGCGGTCCGACGTCGCAGCGCGGTAGCCACCATCATTCGCGACGGAGCGCACGGTCCAGAAGTGCTGCTGATGAAACGCGTGGAGCGCCCCGGTGATAGCTGGAGCGGCCAGATCTCGTTGCCCGGCGGCATGGCTTCCCAAGGCGACGCAGACCTCCGCGCCACCGCCGTTCGGGAGACGTGGGAAGAAGTGGGCATCGATCTCGACGTCGTCGCCGTCAGTCTTGGACGTCTCGATGACCAGGTCGCCATCGCCAGGGGTCGCCGCCTCTCCATGGCCATCGCGCCCTTCGTTTTCTGGGTGGACGATCCCCCCGAAGTGACGTTGGGGCCGGAGGCTGACGCCGCGTTTTGGCTCCCGGTCGTCGGCGTCGTCACCGGCGCGTTCGACGGTCACAAAGAATGGTCGATGGCCGGCATCTCGCAGCGCTTCCCCGCATGGCAAACGCAGGGCTACACCGTGTGGGGTCTGACCCACCGAATGCTCAGCC
>CAZLMW010000065.1:0-27419 GCA_964560875.1 uncultured Enterobacteriaceae bacterium | reverse complement strand
TCGCGATCAGGCAGCGACGCTCGACGGCTCGCGCAGCTCAACGACCAGTTTCTCCATGCTGTCGCGCGCGTCGCCGAGCAGCATGGCGGTGTTGTCCAGGTAGAACAGTGGATTGTCCACGCCCGCGTATCCGGCGGCGCGCGATCGTTTCAACATGACGACTTGCTTGGACTTCCAAACCTGCAGCACGGGCATCCCATAGATCGGGCTGGTCGCGTCGTCTTCCGCGCCTGGGTTGACGATGTCGTTGGCTCCGATCACGAGCACGACATCCACGTCGGGCAGATCCTCGTTGATCTCGTCCATCTCAAACACGATGTCGTACGGGACATTCGCTTCGGCCAGCAGCACGTTCATGTGCCCGGGCAATCGGCCGGCCACGGGGTGGATGGCGAACGAGACCTTGCGGTTGTTTTCCATCAAGAAGTTGGTCACTTCGCGAACAGCGCCGGCAGCCCGGGCGACCGCCATGCCGTAACCGGGCGTGATCACCACGTGCTTGGCGTCCCGTAGCCACGCGGCAACCTGCGCGACGTTGGTCTCGTGAACTTGCAGCGCCTGTCCGTCTTCGCGCGGCCGGGCCGGCTTGGCTTGCGCCGCCCCAAAGCCACCGAAGACGACGTTCCAGATCGAGCGGTTCATCGCCTTGCACATGATGTACGACAGGATCGCGCCGCTGCTGCCGACGAGGGCGCCGGTCACGATCAGGAGGTCGTTGCCGAGCATGAAACCGGCTGCAGAGGCCGTCCAGCCGGAGTACGAGTTGAGCAGCGACACGACGACGGGCATGTCCGCGCCGCCGATCGCCATGACGATGTGGGCACCGATGACGCTCGCGATCGCGGTCATGGCCACGAGCGCGCCGATGCCGGCCGACCCGCCGCGGAGCGCGACGAAATACAAGACAATGCACGCGACGACCATGACGAGGTTGAACGCATGGCGTCCCGGCAGCAGCAATGGCCTCCCGCCCACGGATCCGCGCAGCTTCATGAACGCGACGACCGAACCGGTGAACGTGATCGCCCCGATGAAGACGTCGACAAAGATCTCGGCCATCAACAAGGCGCCGGCGCCATCGCCCGCGGCGAGGTAGCTGGCGACGCCGACGAGAACAGCCGCCAATCCGACGAACGAGTGCAACAGGGCGACCATCTCGGGCATCGCGGTCATCGCGACGCGCGCAGCCATGGCCCCGCCAACAACGACCCCGCCGATCACGGCCGCGCCGACCGCACCCCACGCGAGGTGTTCGGTCGCCAACAGCGTCGCGAAGACGGCAAGGCACATGCCCAACGCGCCGTAGAGGTTGCCGTTTCGGGCGGTTTCCGGATTGCTCAGCCCGCGCAAGCTCAAGATAAAGAGCAGGCTGGCCCCGATCCAGGCGACGGACAGCAAGGATGCTTCCACGGTTACTTCCGGAACATGCGCAACATGCGCTGGGTGACCAGGAACCCGCCGGCGACATTGATCGCGGCGAGCAGAATCGCGGCGATCCCCAGAATGCTGACGATGTCGAACTGCGGACGCCCCGCGAACATGATGCCGCCGAGCAGGATGATCCCGCTGATTGCGTTGGTGACGCTCATCAGCGGCGTGTGGAGCGCCGGCGTCACATTCCAAATAACGTGCCAGCCGACCACGCAGGCCAACACAAAGATCGTCATGTGCTGGAGGAACTTGCCCGCGCCGGCGTCATCGACGAGCAGCTCAGGGTTGGCGATCCGCATCAAAGCCCACGCGCCCAGCAGCAGCAAAGAAAGCCCGCAAGCCGCGATCAACCCAAGCGGCTGTTTGCTGGCTTCCTGGACGGCGGCCATGACGCTCGTGGACGTCTTCTTCGTTTCGCTCGGCGTCGCGGGCTTGAACGCACCGCTGGGCGGTCGAACCGCGTCGAACTGGCCGGTTTGACGCCGTTTGCGCACGCCGGGCAGGGCTGCGTCGACCGGATCGGCATCCGGAATGTCCGGCAGCACGGGCGGCTTGCCATCCTTGAGCACCAGGCAGCCACGAACGATCTCGTCGGTCATGTCCAGCGAGAAGTCTGCGCCGCCCAGGTCGGCGATCAAGTTGCAGACATTGGCGGAGTACATCCGGCTCGCCGTCTTGGGCATGCGGCTGGTGAGATCGGTGTATCCGATGACATGCACGCCGTTGTGAACGACCCGTTTGCCTTCTTCGGTCAGCTCGCAGTTGCCGCCCTGACTCGCGGCCAGGTCGACAATGACCGATCCCGCCGGCATCGACTCGACCATGTCCTTTGTCCACAGGACCGGGGCACGTTTGCCGGGAATCAGCGCCGTTGTGACCACAATGTCGAGCTTCGGGGCCTGGCTGCGGAACAGCGCGAGTTCTGCCTCGATGAAGGCCTGGCTCATCGTCTTGGCATAGCCGCCGATGCCCTCACCTTCCTCGTGCACCTTCACCGTCAGGAACTTGGCGCCCATGCTCTTGACCTGGTCTTCGACCGCAGAGCGTGTATCGAACGCCTTGACCACGGCGCCGAGCGATTTAGCCGCGCCGATCGAGGCAAGACCTGCGACGCCCGCGCCGATCACAAGGACGCGCGCTGGCGGAACCTTGCCGGCCGCCGTGAACTGGGGCGTGAAGAACGAACCAAACCGCTGCGCCGCCTCGATAACCGCCCGATATCCTGCGATGTTGGCCATCGACGACAGGGCGTCCATCGACTGCGCACGCGTGATCCGCGGAACCCGCTCCATCGCCAGAACGGTGACACCGCGGGCGGCAAGACGATCGAGCACGCCGTCGTTCAGGTCGGGTTGGATGAAGCTGACCAGCGTTGTGCCGGCCTGCAGCTGCTCGGCTTCATCGACGCCATCGATAACCAGGGGCGGCCGGACTTTGAGTATGAAGTTGCAAGACCACAGATCGTCGCCGTCGGCGACAGTCGCACCCGTGTCGGTGTAGTCGAGATCGCTGTAGCCGGCTTCGACGCCGGCGTTCGGTTCGACGACAACGTCGAAACCCAGCTTGATCAGCTTGGTAACGGACTCGGGAGTACCTGCAACACGGCGTTCGTCCGAGTGACGCTCCTGGGGAATGGCTACGCGCATCGGTCGAACACCTCGAGGCTGGTATAGCGCCACTCGCGCCCAGCCGGCAACAAGCCAGGCCCGGAATGCGCAAACCAACACATCGAATGCGAAACGTTCGTACGAAGGGCCGTCATTGATGTTTGCTGAGGTGGTTGGCGAACTGGCCCGGGAATGGCTATCCTCCCTCCCCACGTGTGCGCGACGCTGTATTAAACGGCACCCCCAAGCCCTTCTCCTCCGCACGTCCAACGGAGTCGACCCCATGACTTGTGCGTCTCCTATTCGTTTGGAAACCCTCGCCATTTCGGGAACTAACATGCGCCAAATGAGCCTCACCCGGGCACGGATCTTTGCTTCAATCTTCTGTCTCGCGCTTGTCGCGAGCGGCTGTGGCGACGAAGCCAGCAGCGGTGATGAAGGTGCGACGAGCGACCAAGACACCGGCGGAAACGTCGATACCGGCGGTCTGACCGACGATGCCGGCGCGACCGACACGGGGTCTGGTGGCGGCGAAGACGCCGGGTCGGAAGACACGGGCGCCGAGGACACCGGCAGCGATGACGCCGGAACCGCCGACACCGGCGCCGAGGACGATTGCCCCAAGGGTGACTACTGCGAATGCAAGTCCAACGGCGATTGCGACAGCGGCTACTGCATCGCGGGCGCGGAAGGAAAGTACTGCGCACAGACCTGCGTCGACAGCTGCAAGAAAGACGGCTTCATCTGTGTTCTCGTCGCGCTGCCCGGCGCGTCCGACAAGGTGAACATCTGCGTCGCCGAGGGCGGCAACGTGTGCAACCCGTGCAACAAGAACAGCGACTGCTCGACCCTCGCGTACGCGGACGCCAAGTGTGTCGACAACGGCGACGCCGGCGCGTTCTGCGGCCAGGGCTGCAAGACGGATAATTCCTGCGCCGTTGGTTACGAGTGCAAAGAGGTCAGCGACATCGCGGGCGCCAAGTCCAAGCAGTGCGTCCCCAAGGGCGGCGCGGTCTGCAAGTGCAGCAAGGCGGCGATCAGCCAGAAGCTGTCGACGACCTGCCACGTCAAGACGGGCTCTGCCAAGTGCGCCGGCCAACGCAAATGCCTGCCCGACGGTGAGCAGGGGGCGCCTCCCGGTGGTGGTCTGAGCGCCTGCCTGGCCGATAAAGCCGACGTCGAAAAGTGCGACGGAAAGGACAACGACTGCGACGGCTCGACCGACGAAGAGACCTGCGACGACAAGAACGCGTGCACCGCCGATTCATGCGACGCCAAGAACGCGCAGTGCAAACACGTCAACCAGGACGGCGGCTGCGACGCCGACGGCAGCAAGTGCACCAAGGACGACGTCTGCTCCAACGGCGTCTGCAAGGCCGGCAAGAAGCTCGACTGCGACGACAAGAACGCGTGCACCAAGGACACCTGCGACCCGAAAGACGGCTGCAAGAACGACGCAGACGTGGGCGCTGCGTGCGACGCGGACAACAACCTCTGCACCGAAAACGACAAGTGCGACAAGACCGGTTCCTGCAAGCCAGGTGCTCAGAAGAGCTGCACCAACAACGACCCGTGCATCACCGGCAAGTGCAAGATCACGACCGGCAAGTGCGCGTACAGCTCCGAAGACAACACGCCCTGCAACGACGGCAACGCCTGCACCGAGAAGGACACCTGCAAGAGCGAATCCTGCAAGGGCACGCCGGCGAGCTGCGACGACAAGGACGCCTGCACGACCGACTCGTGTGACAAGAAGGCCGGCTGCAAACACGACAAGAAGTCTTCGGGCCCGTGCGACGACGGCGATCTCTGTACGCTCAACGACATCTGCGAAGCCGGCGCCTGCAAGGGCAAGGGTGCCAAGGACTGCAACGACGGCAAGGCCTGCACCGACGACAGCTGCGACAAGAAGAAGGGCTGCATCAACAAGCTGATCAGCAACAAGCCGTGCAACGACGGCAACGGCTGCACCGTCAGCGACGTCTGCAAGGACGGCAAGTGCGAGTCCGGCAAGAACAAGTGCACCTGCCAGACCGACGCCGACTGCAAGAAGCAGGACGACGGCAACCTCTGCAACGGCTCGCTGTTCTGCGACAAGTCCCAGCAGCAGTTCGAGTGCAAGATCGACCCGAAGACGGTCGTGAAGTGCGACCTCAGCAAGGACAACACCTGCCACAAGACGAGCTGCACGCCCAAGACCGGCAAGTGCCTCCCCGAGATCAAGAACCTCAACGGCAAGGCCTGCAGTGACGACAGCAAGTGCACCAAGGCGGACGTCTGCAAGGACGGCAAGTGCCTGGGTGACCCCGTCAAGTGCGATGACGGCAAGGTCTGCACCGATGACAGCTGCGATCCGAAGACGGGCTGCACCACCACGAACAACACGTCGGCGTGTAACTCGGACAACGACGCCTGCACGGTCGGCGACAAGTGCTCGGCCGGCGCCTGCGACCCGGGTCAGAAGAAGGACTGCAACGACAGCAACGCGTGCACCAAGGACGCCTGCGACGCCAAGACCGGCAAGTGCAGCTATGCCGACCTCACAACAGCGTGCGATGACGGCAACCCCTGCACGGTCGGCGACAAGTGCGGCAGCAAGGCCGGCAAGTGGCAGTGCGTCAGCGGCAAGGGCCCCGACTGCGACGACAAGAACCCCTGCACCAAGGACACCTGCGATCCCAAGGACAAGGGCTGCAAGAACGTCATCGACGCCACGATCAAGGTTCCCTGCTACACCGGCGACCCGAAGACCAAGGGCAAGGGCACCTGCAAAGAGGGCCACCGCACCTGCGACGCGCAGGGCAAGGCGAGCGCCACGTGCATCGGCGAAGTCGTCCCGTCCAAGAAGGAAGCCTGCGAAGGCAAGGACGACGACTGCGACGGCACGACCGACGAAGGCTGCAAACCCACCGGCTACAACGCGCGCTTCGGCTCGGCGCTGATCACCGGCAAGGGCGCCAAGTACGGCACCCGCGCGTTCGTTGGCGGCAGCACCGTCGGCGGCACCTCGAAGGGCACCAAGCACAGCGCCGACTTCGGCTTCTACGCCTGGGTCGCCTCGCTGCTCAGCGGCAAGTAAGCGCCGAACAACTCAACCAAACACAGCCCCGGGGTGTACGCGCATCCCGGGGCTGCTGGTTTTGGGTCGCTCGATGTTCGGAAACTACGCTGGGTCGACCGGCACCGTGTCGTGAAACCGCGTCAGGTCGAGCTGGACCGCGTCGTCGACGGCCGAGATCACGTCCACGAATCGTTGCCCGAACAGGATCTCATCGTGATGGTACGCGGTGCGCGCGTAGACAGTCTGGCCATAGGTCTCGTCGAGTCCGGTCAGCGTCACGATGATCATCGCGTTGTCAGCCTGCAGCTCGTCCGCCGTCAAGCCGTATAGCGGACTGGATTCGTCGAGGATGTGCATCACTGTCCAGGTCACACGGAAGACCGGCGAGTTGTCACGCACCAGGGCGAGGTCGTGCAGCCGGCGCATCGTGTAGCCCTCTTCGCTGACCTCCGACCGCAGCACGGCGACCTGGACTGTGGCGTGCACAACGTCGTTGCCGCGCCAGTTCGCGACACGGAAGAGCAGCTGCGGTGTGCCGTGGTAATCGTGAACGACCGCGACGTCCGAAAAGAGAACGCTGGCCTGTGGACGCGCGAATTTGGCGAACACGAGGCCGGCGCCGACGGCAAACCCCATCAAGCCGACAAACGCTTCGACCGTCACCACCATGTGCGCGTACGTTGTCTTGGGCGACATCCCGCCATAACCGATCGTGGAAATCGACTGCACGCTGAAGTTGAACGCATCGGCGAAACTGCCGGGGCGCGCACCGTCGATGCAATCGCCGCCGACGACGTACAGACATGCGAAAAGCACGTTGACGACGAAATACGAAGCCGCGGCCGTGACGAACAGGTAGCGCCATTTCGCGTCGAGAAGGTGCGCATAGACGTTGCGAAGCGTGCCGGGCGGGGCCCCGACCACGCGTGTTTGCCCAAAACGACCCCGTTGCGTTGGCTTACCATTGCTCATCGCGGCGATGATCGACCAGCCTCGTCCGCGCCGCAAGCAATCACCGACCGGTGGGTTCTCGCATGCGTGCGCCCCCCTCGCGCGCGCGCAAAATCAGATGTGTCGGGGCCCGTTCACTTGATAGGCGACCGGGGCTGCCGTAGCGTTTCAGTGGGAATCTTTGCCCTACGTCCTGCGCCCGGAACGATTATGATCCGCGCGCACGCCGAAAAGATTCCGCGAGGGGGATGCATGATGTCGCCAACCAATCGTCGCGCGGGCCTGCGGGAGCGGCTTGGTTGCCTCGCCCTGAGTGCAGCGCTTCTCGCATCTGCCGCCTGCAGTGATGAGCCGACCGACGACAAAAAGGACACCGAAGGCGAGCTCGCCGACGTCGGCAATACCGTCGATAGCGGCAAGACGGACTCGGGCTCGGGCGCCGTCGATGCGGGATCGGGCACCGTCGACGCCGGTGGCGCCACCAATGACGCTGGCGGAGCGGTCGACGCAACGGCCGGAGATGGTGGCGGTACAACCGATGCGGGCGGAAGCGACGCCGGGGGCAGCGGTGATGTCGTGGACAAGCCGGATGGCTGCTCGGACAAGGAAAAATGCAACGGCCTCGACGACGACTGCGACGGTCTGACCGACGAGGACATCTGCGCCGATGACAACGCGTGCACCGTAGACAAGTGCCTGGCGGAGTTCGAAGTCTGCGCCCACGACGCGGTCAAAGACGACACGCCTTGCGACAACGGCCAAAAGTGCAACGGACCCGACTACTGCCAGGGCGGCGTATGCCTGCCCGGCCCGGCGACCAACTGCAACGACGGCAATCCGTGCACGACCGACTCCTGCGACAAGGTCAAGAACGCGTGCAACAACAAGCCTGTCGCGGACGGCACCAACTGCTCGGATGGGTCCGCCTGCACGCTCGGCGACCAGTGCGGCAAAGGCCTGTGCTTGCCCGGCTCGGTGACGAAATGCGACGACCAAAACGACTGCACCACCGACGCGTGCGACCCGAAGAAGGGCTGCAGCAACACGCTCGCGGACGGCAAGAAGTGCGAGGACGGCAACGCCTGCACCGTCGATGACGTCTGCAAGGCCGGCAAATGCGGCGGCGGCAAGGACAAGGCGTGCCCCAACGGCAAACCCTGCGACCTGGTGACGTGTCACCCGACGACCGGCAAATGCGGCTTGGAAGCGAAGAAGGACGGCGACGGGTGTATCGACAGTGAACCGTGCATGACGGGCAAAGCGTGCAAGTCCGGCAAGTGCGAGGGCGGCAAGAAGAAGGACTGCAACGACGGAAAGCTGTGCACGAAGGACTTCTGCAACCCGACCGGCGGCGGCACCTGCCAGCACATCAACACACCCGACGGCGCCGCGTGCGACGACGGGGACGCCTGCACGACCGGCGACACCTGCCAGAAGCTCAAGTGCATGACCAAGACGAAGGACTGCGTGGACAAGAACCCGTGCACGACCGACGCCTGCGATCCGAAGCTCGGCTGCACGTTCAAAAACAACGCCAACTACTGCGAAGACGGCAACAAGTGCACCGAGAAGGACAAGTGCAAGGCCGGCAAGTGCACCGCAGGCGTCACCAAGGACTGCGGCGACGGCAAGGAATGCACCGTCGATATTTGCTTTCCGAAGTCGGGCGTTTGCAGCAACGACGCGAGCAAGCTCGAGGGCAAGCCGTGCAAGGGCGACAACGACGCCTGCACCGTCGGCGACAAGTGTTCGTTCGGCAAATGCGTGATCGGCAAGGCGACCAAGTGCAAGGACAATGATCCGTGCACCCTCGACCTGTGCGACCCGAAGACCGCGAAGTGCTCGTACAAAAAGCAAGGGGCAGGCGCCGCGTGCAACGATGGCAGCCTCTGCACCTACAAGGATAAGTGCGATTCAGCCGGCAAATGCGCGGGCACGAAGCTGCCTTGCAACGACTCCAATGGCTGCACGGTCGACGGCTGCAAGCCCTCCACCGGTGAGTGCACCTTCAAGCAGCTCAAGCCGGGCGAGAAGTGCGACGACGACAACCAGTGCACCATCGGCGACCAGTGCAACAACCAGCTGCAGTGCGTGCCGGGTGCCAACAAGAACTGCGACGACGGCAACAAGTGCTCGGCCGACTTCTGCGACAAGAAGACCGGCAAGTGCGGCCACAACAACGCGCCGGGCACGTGCGACGACGGCAGTATCTGCACGCTGAGCGAGCGCTGTATCGGCGGCAAATGCGCCGCGGCTGACGACGGCGTGGTCACGACCTGGGCCGGCAGCGGCCAGTACGGCTACACCGACGGCGCCAAGACCAGCGCGCGCTTCCGCTACCCCCGCGATGTGGTCGTGCTCAAGGACGGCACCATGTTCGTGCTCGACTCGTCCAACTACCGCATCCGCCGCATCTCCCAGGCCGGCCAGGTGTCGACATTTGTGGGCTCCGGCTTCTCCGTTCCGTCAGACGGCACGGGCACCAAGGCGTCCATCGGCTATTCGTACGGCTTCGACTTCTCCGAGAAAGAGGGCGTCTTCTACCTCGCCGATTCGAACTACCACATCATTCGACGCATCACGATGACGGGGCAGATCACGACCGTCGCGGGCAAGAGCAAATCGTGGGGCACGACCAACGCGCAGGGCTCCTCGGCGCGCTTCAACCGACCGTACGGCGTCAACGTCACCAAGCCCGGGACCATCTTCATCAGCGATGAGAACAACCACCGCATCCGGCGCATGATGCCCGGCGGCCAGGTGTCCACGTTCGCCGGCAACAGCATCGGCAGCAACGACGGCAAGGGCACCGGGGCGCGCTTCTACCGTCCGCACGGCATCACGTCCGATCCAAACGGCATCCTCTACGTCAGCGACTACCAGAACCACCGCATTCGCCGCATCACCCCCGACGGCACCGTCATCACCCTCGCCGGCTGGTCGAACGGCTTTGCCAACGGCAGCGGCACCGCAGCGCGCTTCTACTACCCCGAGGCGATCGAGTTCTCGCCGGGCGGCTTCCTCGTCGTGGCTGACCGCAGCAACCACCGCATCCGCAAAGTGACCGTTACCGGCGTGGTGACCACGATGGCTGGCAGCGGCTCGGCAGGCTTCCAGAACGGCACGGGCACCGCGACGCGATTCAACTACCCGCAGGGCCTTGGCATCGACAAGAACGGCCTCATCTACATCGGCGACACCAACAACCACCGCATCCGTCGGATCGCATCATCGACCCTCGTGTGCGACGACCACAGCCCCTGCACCGCCGACAGCTGCGACGCGAAGAAGGGCTGCCAGCACTACAAACTCGCTGTCGGCGGCAAGTGCACCGACGGCACCAAGTGCGAGACCGGCGGCATCTGCGACGCCCAGGGCCAGTGCAAGGGCAAGCCCAAGACGTGCAACGACTCCAACCCATGCACAACCGACCAGTGCGATCCCGTCACCGGCCTCTGCGTGCACAACTTCACGGCCGAAGCGTGCAACGACGGTGACCTCTGCACCGAAGGCGAGCGCTGCACCGTGGGCAAATGCATGGTCACCACCGGCAAGGTCATCACGCAGACAGGCAGCGGCAAGTTCGGCGTCGTCGACGGCGCTGGCCTCGCGGCAGCTCACTACTATCCGCGCGGCATCGACCGCGACACCAAGGGCAACCTCTTCGTGACCGACAGCAGCGGCCACCGCATCCGGCGCATCGACAAGAACTGGAACGTCAAGACCGTGGGCGGCAGCGGCTCGGCCGGCTGGACCGACGGCAACGCGCTGACCGGACGCTTCAACTACCCGACCGACGTGGCGGTGGCCGGCAATGGCGACCTCTACGTCGCCGACCGCAACAACCACCGCATCCGCAAGGTACAAGGCGCATCCCTGACTACCTGGGCTGGCAGCGGCAGCTCATCGTTCAGCGACGGCAAGGGCACGGCGGCGCGCTTCTACTACCCCGAAGGCATCGCGGTGGACACCGATGGCACCGTCTATGTCGCCGATAGCTACAACCATCGCATCCGCAAGATCGACCCCTCGCAGAACGTGACCACCCTGATGGGCAACGGGCAGCAGTCGTACAGCGAGGGCGGCAAGAACGAGGCGCGATTCAACCGTCCCGGCGATGTCGAGGTCGGCGAAAAGGGCGTGCTCTACGTCGCCGACAGCTACAACCACCGCATCCGCATGATCAAGGATGGCAAGACGTCCCTGCTCGCGGGCGGCAGCTACGGATTCGTCGACGGCAAGGGCTCAACGGCGCAGTTCCGCTACCCGACCGGCATCGACTACCACAAGGGTCGGCTGTACGTGGCAGACCGCGCCAACAACCGCATCCGCGTCGTCGAGAAAGACGGCGCCACGTGGACCCTCGCCGGCCAGCAGAGCGGCGGATGGACCGACGGCAACGCGCACGGCCAGGCCCGGTTCAACAACCCGTACGGCGTGGTCTGGACACCGATGGGCGTGCTCGTGGCCGACTCGAGCAACCATCGCACGCGCCTCGTTGTCCCGGTGACCAAGGACTGCGACGACTCCGACCCGTGCACGTCCGATTCCTGCGACAACAAGACCGGCAAGTGCGTCAACGCGGCCATCAAGGGCTGCTGCGTGCCGACGCTCTACCACGGCAAGTTCGATTCGACGTCCGACGCGCTGGGCCTCAGCTTCGAGTCGTGCTCCGCCGGCATCGTCAATCACTACCCCACCGGTTGCGCGAAGGTGTCCGGCGCGTACAACAGCAAGGGCTGGCAGATTTGGCCGGCCGCGGCCTACAAGAAGAGCGGGGGCGCGCTGTACTACGGCTACCCGTCGGGACAGACCTACAAGTTCGGCTACAAGGCCGCTGGTCGCGTTCTCACCAAGGGCGTGAAGGTCCCGGTCGGCGTGAAGACGACGCTGAGCTTCTCGATCCTCTTCGATACATCGACCAGCGCGCTCTACGACCGGCTGCACGTGTGGCTCGTCGTGGACGGCAACCGTGAGCTCGTCGGGCAGAAGACGCCGCCGAGCAGCGGCGCGATTTGGTACCGGGGTTCGGGCACGAACACGCCCAAGAAGTGGTACGACCTCAAATTCGACGTGAGCAAGTACGGCGGCAAGAAGCTGCAGCTTGAGGTCTACTTCAACTCGGGCGCCACGCCGAGCTACAACGGCAAGGGCATCTTCGTGGACGACGTCAAGGTCGTCCGCACCTGCGGCAAGTAGTCGCACAAGGATCAGCGCATGCGGGGCAACCACCTCGTGGCGGCCATAGTTGTCGCCACGATCGCGTCAGGCGCGCTGTTTCTTCGCAATCGGCTGCGCGACGAAAAAGCTGCGCGCGACTACCTGGCCGAAAAGGCCGAAAAGGCCGAAGAAGCCGAAAAAGCAACGAACGACGCAAAGAAGACCGACCAGGAGGCGTTGCCGGGCCCCGCGACCGCTGCCAAGGCATCAAGCAGCAACAAAGAACCCGTCGGTGGTGACCCGGTGCGCATCTCGACGCGCATAACCGTGCTGCCCCGCAAGAAGCCGATGCAGTGGGAGCTTGACCTGGACGGCGACGGCACGCCCGAGGTGCTCGCCGGCTACCAAAAACACGCCGCAGACAGCTGGACAGGCGGCAAGAAGGGCGCCCCCCAGGCATCGCTGCAGATTCGCACGGCCACCGGCAAAGTCCTGCGCGACGAGCGCTGGGTCGGCTACATGCACGGGTTCTGGCGCCGTGGATGGAAAGTCGGCGGCGGCCGTCACGTGCTGCTCTACCAGCGCTCCAGGCCCGACGAACGAGACGCTGAGTCGCACTGGCTCGCGATGGCGGACGGCAAGGTCATCACCGGCGACCTGCGCCACATCCCGCTGCGCTGCATCGACGTCACGGGCGACGGCGTCGAGGTCCTGACCCTGCTCAGCCCGCAGCTGTACCAAGAATACATGAAGGAAGGCACGATGGACGTCGTGCGCTGGGACGGCCGAAAACCGGTTTCCGTGTTGCCGGACAAGATGTTCGAGGTCTGCGCGCTCGACCCGGGCATGCGTCGCCCGCTTGCGTTCGCCGCCGTCACGCGTGCCGCCCCGCATCGGCTGCATATCCTCGGCTGGAACGCCAAACCGAAGAGCTACGTCAGCTACCAGGCGTTGCCCGTCTCACCCCCCGACGACGGCGCGCACTGGCAGATCGAAGAGGGGTTCGCCCTCGATTGCAGACCTGGCTTCGACGGCAGCGTTGACCAGCACGTGCAATACAAGACGCGTCATTTCGCGTTCACAGACGCTCGCCTGCGCGAAAAGAAGAAGAAAGAGAAAGAGAAAAAGAACTGAGAATTCGAGCGTTGGCTCGGTCCGTTACAGCATCGTGACGGCTTCGTACGACTCTTTGAACTGCTTGAGCGTGATCTCGAAGATCCCGTCGTCTTTGCCGTTGCCGGTCGGCTCGCCGCTGCCCCACGGGTTGCGAAGCTGGACCATGCGCTGCTTGTTGCGTCCGCGGCCCTTCTCGCGGACGCCCATCACGGTGTATGCGTGGTCGCCGTATACGCCGGTTTTGCCGTAGCGGTCGTCTTCTTCTTTGCCCTCGGCGTTTTTCTTGGGCGAATAGGTGCCGGCGGTGATGGCCTGGCCGGCGTCCGCAGCTTTCTTCAGCTTCGTCCAGAGGTCGTCATCGCGCATCCGGCTGATCTCGTGGTAGTCGCAGAACGTGCCCGTCACCGCTTCCATCACGTCGCCCTCGAAGCCGCCCTGGCCAATGGTGTCGTAGTCGCCCGCGCCGCCAGCCTTGAACTTGGCGTACGCCTTCTCCCAGAGCGCGGGCCATAGCTCGCCCTTTTGCGCTGACTGCAGGTACGCCCAGGTCTTCTTGTCCTTGAACCAGGGGAAGTCCGCATCGACCGTGATCCAATGCGCGGTTGCCGCTTCTGTGTCCCAGTCGAGCTCGTACATGCGGACCTTGTAGACGCCGCCGCCGACCTCCTGGAAGGAGTCTTCGATATCGCCCGGGTAACGCTGGGCCACTGCGGACAGCGCGGCTGCCAGGTAGCAGTCAGCCAGCCAGCCTTGTGTCACGTCCTGTGCGCGCACACCCCACTTGAACAGCTTGCCGTCCATGCGTTTGTATTCGTGCGTCTCGCGCTTGCCCTTGTCGTCTTTGGCGAGGGTGGGATCGGCGATGTCACGCTTGGCGCCGCGCTCCATTTGCACGGGCGCGTTGCCGGGGCTCACGGCCGCGGATCCAGCCGCGTAGTTCATCGAGCGGAGCTGGACGTTGGCTCCGGCAGCGCCCGCACCGGCACCGACTGAACCGGACCCGATTGAACCGGCACTGGCACCGGGCTTCTTCTGAACACCAGCGGATTTCTTCAGCTGCAACAAGGCGGGCTCCACGACGTGCTGCAATCGTCGCTCTCAGCGGCAGGTGTGGTCAACGATTTCGCCAACGAAGTCGGGGCTTGTGGGGCATCGGAACACCGTCGCTCGGCGCGCCAATCACTTCGAAAACACGACGTAAACGGAGCGCTGCAGCTCGGCATCGAACGCCGACGTCGCGGCGGGCTTCTGCTTTTCGGGCTTGTACGGCTTGTTCTTGTACAGCGCCTTGTAGTCCAGCGTCGCTTTGCTGCCGGCCTTGACCGCCTTGGTGATATCGACGACGTACGGCCGAACGTCCATTCCGGTGCACCATCCCGCGCGCCCGTACTGCCAGTTGCTGTACTGCATCGCGACCATGCCCTTGGTGACCATCGGTCGGCAGCCCTCGGACGTGCCTGGGCGGTCGAGCTCAAGCTTGAACTCCTTGCCGCCGATCGAAAACGCGTGTGTTTGCTTGCAGAAGGTCGCGCAGTTGGCCTTGTCCGTGCCCCAGCCGTGGCCGGTGATCAGCGCATAGAGCTCGATCTTCTTGGCATCTGCAGGCACGTCGAACGTCACCTTGGGATGCGCCGCGTCGTAGGATGAGTCCCACTTGACCGCGCTGCCGATTTCGCCGCCCCACAACCGCTCGAGGGCGAACGGACGCGCCTTCTTCTTCACGTTGCGGAGGCGGAGCTTGAGGTCGTAGTTGAGCACAACGGCCCCAGTCACGTTGCCTTCTGTGTTTTTGAGCTCCTGCTTCTTGGTCCACAGCATCAGCTTGCGTTCGCCGCCGTCGCCCAGCGTGGCGAGCATCGGCGAAATATCGGTCACCCAGCGGCCTTCGCGCCCGTCGGGGAGGCTCCAGCGGGCGACTTCCTGGGTACACGCAACGTCTGTCGCAGGGGTCACCGCGGACGGCGCGTCGCACACGGCCAGATGCAGCATGTTGGAGGCGAACGCGCACTCGTCGTCGTCGTGGTTGTCGCAGCCGACCGCGAGGTCCACCTCCATGGTGTCGTACTTGGCGAGCTCCGTTTTGTCGGGCAGCTGCACGTAGCGCACGAGCTTGTTGGGCGTGCCGAGTTTGCCGAACACGCTGACAACCTTGGTGTCTTTTTGCGCGGCGAGATCGGCGTCGCGTTTGCTCTCGAAGTCGAAGTACCTGGCGAGGTACGCGAGGGTCGAGACCTTGCGCTTCGCGGTGCTGCCGTTGGGCGGGAAGCGAACGTTGCCGCAGGTGCGAATGCGCTGCGCAGAGTCCACGGCGAAACAGAATCGACCGCGCGCTTTTGCGAAGTCTCCCAGCCACCCGCTCGCGTGGTCGGGGCCGATTTGCTCGGACGGCAGCGGGAGGCGCTCGGTCACGAAGTGGACGCGCTTGCTCCAATACCAGCGGTCCTTGGCCGGGAGCTTGGCAAGCGCGGCTTGCACGGCGGTCTTGATCTCGCCGATGTGTTTGGCGCTGTTATCCGTCCCGTCCTTGTCCCGCCAGGCCGCGAAGACAAGCTGCACGTTCTTGGGCATGTCCTTGAAGATCTCGCCCATCGGGGACTCCCACATCTGCTGCGTGTACGAGTAGCCGCCCGAACGCGTGATGAAAAACCAGTGATCCGCCCCGGTCCACAGCTGGCTGAACGACAGGGAGCCGCGCATCGTCTTGACGAAAAAGTCGCCAGCGCGCTGCCAGGTCTGGGTGCCGGCTTTGCCCGCGTTGAACTCGCGCGCGACCTTGGGTTTGGTGCCAAGGCAATCCGAGAGCTCGTCGCAATGGTTGGACTTTTCGAGGCATGACTTGGTTTTGTCCGCGGTCGCGACCCCGTCACACAGCGCGACGCATTCTTCCGGGTGGATCGTCGAGTAGCAGCTGTTGAACGGCGCGCACGATGCGGCGCAACCCGTCAAGACAGCAACATCAGCCGCTGGCCCGGCGTCGACGGTCGAGCTTCCCGTGTCCTGGGCAGCCGCGGTGTCCTGGTCGGTCCCACCGGTGTCCGCGGACGACCCCGCGTCGGTCGTTTCTGTTGTCTTGTCGTCGCTCTTGTCGTCGTCATCGCCGCCACACGCGGGCGCCGCAACGGCGACGACAGTGCACAGCAGCAGCGTCGCAAAACCACTGTCGAGAAAACGCTTCATCGGGATGACCTCGTCTACCGCGGGTGACCAGTCTACTTGGTGGCGTGCCAGTCTATCTTGCTGCGTGCCAGTCTAACTTTTTACGTGAATGCGTGCCGGCCCTGCGACGATCTCGCCGATCACAGCAGCAGCCGGAGTGCCAAGCCGTCCGAGGGTGGCGACGAACGCCTCGACCGCGCCGGGCTCGACCGCGACGAGCAGGCCGCCGGACGTCTGGGCGTCACAGAGCAACAGACTGTCGGCGTCGTTGAGCCCGCCGAAGTCTACGTTCGGCGCCACATGGGCGACATTTGCGCGTGATCCACCGGGAGCGATGCCGTCGGCGGCAAAGCGGCGCGCAACGTCGAGGATCGGCACGGCCTTCGCGTCGATGACGGCCCCGACGCCCGATCCGTCGAGCATTTCGTGCAGATGGCCAAGCAGACCGAATCCTGTGACGTCGGTCGCGGCGTGCACGTGATCGCGATGCGCGATGATCGCTTCGCCGCCGGCCTTGTTCAGCGTCGCCATCAGCTCCGTCACGTGGGCGATGGTGGCGGCGTCGGCCTTGCCGCGCTTGATGGCCGTGGTGATGACACCGATGCCCAGCGGCTTGGTGAGCACCAGCTTATCGCCTGGTTTCGCGCCGACATTGGCGACGAATCGATCGGGATGCACGATTCCGACGACCGCCATCCCATACTTGGGCTCTTTGTCGTCGATCGAATGGCCGCCTGCGAGCGGGATTCCGGCTTCCTGGGCGACCGCGCTGCCGCCTTCGAGGATGCGCCCCAGCAGGTCCAGCGGCAGCTCCTTGGCCGGGAAACCGACGATATTGAGGGCCATGATCGGCCGCGCGCCCATGGCGTAGACGTCGGACAGCGCGTTGGCTGCGGCGATGCGTCCGAAGTCGAATGCATCGTCGACAATCGGCGTGAAGAAGTCGGTTGTGAACACGATCGCGATGTCGTCGGCAACGCGATACACCGCGGCGTCGTCGCGGGTGTCCATACCCACGAGAAGGTTGGCGTCGTTTGGCACCGGGAGCTTGCTGAGGACTTGTGCGAGGTCACCGACCCGCAGTTTGCACGCTCAGCCGGCTCCGTGGCTGTATGAAGTCAGAGCGACTTGTTCCATGCCCGCAACTTAGCGAGCCCGGGGCGCCAGTCAATCGCTTTGAAACGCGGGGTCAGTGCACGCGTGCGGCGCGGCGCAGCGCTGGGCGATAGCGACGGCCGGCTACTTTGGCTTCCTTGGTGCCTGCGAAGTCGCTCGCGATCGATTCGTAGAGGCTCGCGGCGAGGCGGTAGGCGCCCGCTTCGTCGGCCAGGCAAGCGTGCAAGAGCTGGGCTTCCGCGTCGTTTGGGCGGAGCGCGGCGTGCATCCGGGCGGTTCGATACAACCCGGCGGTGTCGCCACGGCGGCGGTAGGCTTGCATCAAGTTGCGGATGACGCGCTCGACGATCGCATCGCAGGTCATCGGATCGAGATACGCGTCGTTCCAGGGCAGCGCGCTGCCGGACAAGCGGCCGACGATGGACGCGCATTGCTTCACCGTGATGCGGCAACCGCCGGAGAACGGATCGACGAGCAGCCCATCAGCCCCGCCGACACGTGCGATGAAGTGGCCGGGCATCCCGATCCCGTGCATCTCGATTCCCGCGCGCCGACCGACCTCGATCCAGACCGCGGAGAGCAGAATGGGCATCCCGCGACGCCGCTCGATGACGCGCGTCAGGTGCACGTTGTCGGGGCTGTAGTAGTCGTCCACGTCGCCGCGAAACGAGAGCTGGCGAACGAGGATGCGGCGCAGGCCATCGGCGCATTGCCGCGCGTCGTCGGGATGCACAAGGTTGCAAAGCAGCTCGGCCCAGTCGTCAAGCAGCGCGTCGCAGCGCTCAATTCGATCCACATCGGCACCATCGAGCGCGAGGAGCGCAGCGGCGAGGTCGTCCTGCTGGACGGATCGAACAAAGGAGCGGCGCGAGGAGTCGTCGTGCTTGGACCAAAGTTGCAGCATCAGGCATCCCACATGGGCAGCGGCGGCGCGGCGGGCTCACGATCGGAACACGTCGCTCGAAGTTTGTAGCCGATCGCCGCGACCCATCGCCACACCCATACTGCAATTGCGCAAACCGCAAAGGATTTGCCCGACGGGCGGCCGTCAGCGCAGACTCGCTTCCCGCTTCCGGAGGGCCAAACCATGCGCGCACTCGTTCTCGATTCGAGCGGCCCTCACGCCGTCGCCGACCATCGGCCGCGTCTGCGCGACGGCGAAGCAACGATCGCGCTGCGAGTTGGCGGCGTTTGCGCGACAGATCTCGAGCTCTGCAAAGGCTATATGGGGTTTGCGGGCGTGCTCGGCCACGAGTGGGTCGGCGAGGTTGTCGATGCGCCGGACGGCGAGTGGATTGGGCAGCGCGTTGTCGGGGACATCAACTGCCCGTGCGGCGTGTGCGCGACTTGCCGCGCGGGGCGACCGACGCATTGCCCTACGCGCACGGTGCTCGGCATCGACGGGCGCGACGGAGCGTTCAGCGAGCGATTCTCCCTTCCGACCGCGAACCTGCACCGTGTTCCCGACCTTGTGGCCGACGAAGCCGCGGTTTTCGTCGAACCGCTCGCGGCGGCCTGTGAAATCGTCCAGCAGCTCCACGTGAAGCCAAGCGATCGCGCGGTGGTCATCGGCGTCGGCCGCCTCGGCCAGCTGTGCGCCAGGGTGCTCGCGTTGACCGGCGCCGATGTCGCGGGGGTCGGGCGGCGATCCGCGAGTCTCGATCTCCTCCCTCGCAGTGTCCGGCCGGTCCTGGCCGACGCGATCGAAGGCGAAAAAGGGGCCGACATTGTCGTGGACTGCACCGGTTCGGCCGAGGGGCTGGCGATCGCGACGTCCATCGTGCGACCGCGCGGCACCGTCGTCATGAAGACGACCATTCACGATGTGCAGGGCGTCACGCCGATTCCCTGGATCATCGACGAGGTGACATTGGTCGGCTCGAGGTGCGGCCCGTTTGCGCCTGCATTGCGGTTATTGGCGGCAGGATTGATCGATCCCACGCCGTTGATCAGCGCGGAATTCGACTTGCAAGACGGTGTCGCCGCGCTCGAAGCGGCCGCTTCACGCGATCGGATGAAGGTCCTCGTCCGCCCCTGATGGCGCAGGGATTTCGCTGAGCTTGGTTGCCGAAAACATGCGGTTTCCGTAGCTTTCGCGCCTTCCGCGGAGGAACTCATGCGTCACGAACCTGCCCTGGCGGCACGCGCGCCACACTGCATCGGCCTGCAAACGCGACGATGGGGCGACGCATCGCTCCGGTTGGCGACGGTCGCGCTCGGGGCGTTTGTCCTCGTGGCGTCGGGTTGCGGCAGCGACGAAAGCGAGTCCGGCAGCGACGACAAGGGCGCAGACGCAGGTTCCTCGTCCGGCGGCGACGGCGCGATCACCGGGGACGGCGCAAGCTCAGGCGGCGCGACCGGCGACGGGGGCTCCACTTCGGGCGCGAGCTCGTCGGGCGGTGACGCGGGTACATCCAGCGGCACTTCGGGCTCGGGTTCAAGCGGCGTGACCGACGCAGGCTCGTCGGGGTCCACGTCCGGCGGCACGAGCGACGCAGGCGGCTCGTCGGGCAACTCAGGCTCGTCGGGCAGCTCAGGCTCGTCGGGCAGCTCAGGCTCGTCGGGCAGCTCGGGGGCCATCGACGCGGGCTCGGGTGCGGGAGACGCAGCCGGCACCTGCGGCAACGGCAAGTGCGAGCCGCCCAAGGAAACGCTCCTCAACTGCGTGCAGGACTGCGGCGGCGGCGCCAACTGCGGCGATGGCAAGTGCGAGGGCGTGCAGGAAAACGGCTTCACCTGCCCGAAAGACTGCAAGACGGACGCCGGCAGCATCGTCGGCTGTACGATGAAAAACTGCCTGCCCGAAGTGATCGCGTGCATGGGGGACGCCGACTGCGGCAAGTCGCTCGGCTGTATCCAGGGCTGCAAGGGCGATCTCGGCTGCATGGGCCAGTGCGGGGCCAACCTCAAGCCCGCGACCCAGCAGAAGCTGACGGCGATCGTGCTGTGCGGCGGTCAAAAAGGGTGCTTCGGCATCGGCGGCAGCGGCGGCAAGTGCGGCGACGGCAAATGCGAGCCCCCGCTTGAGAACCAGTGGACCTGCGCCAAGGACTGCAAGCCGCCCAAGTGCGGCGACGGCAAGTGCGCCTGGCCGCAAGAGCAGTTCACGTGTCCCAAGGACTGCAAGCCCGCCAAGTGCGGCGACGGCAAGTGCGAGCAGCTCGAAAACGCGCTGTCGTGTCCCAAGGACTGCGTGCCCAAGACGTGCGGCAACGGCAAGTGCGAAAAGCCCGCCGAGAACACGCTCAACTGCCTCAAGGACTGCCAGCCGGGCAACCCGCAGTCGTCCTGTGTCGCGCAAAAGTGCGGCAAGGAAGCCGCGGCGTGTGGCGGCGACGTGCAATGCGCCTCGGCCGCCTTCTGCACGAGCAACTGCACCGACAAGTCGTGCTTCACCAAGTGCGGTGACAAGCTCCCGGCCGGCAGCAAGACCTTGTTCTCAGCGCTGCAGACCTGCGCGGACACCAACAAGTGCCTCAAGTAAGTCCACGGTTGAAGTGATCCAGCGGGCAACGCTCAACTGAGAAAACAGCGGGATTTCAGCTGAGAAAACGCGCCGCTTCGGCGTCGGTGGGGATGCGACACGTGTCCTTCTTGCCGAACCATCGGTAGCGGTTCTTCCCGACCACGTCGTACACCCAGTCGCGGATGAAACGCGGCACGACGATGAACGCATAGAGCACCGGCCACGCCCCATCGAGGCGCCGCACGATTTGCAGCGCGGCCGCGGACTTGGTGTAGACCCGCCCTTCAGCGACCACGATCGACGTACTCAAAGACGACGCCAACGCGTCGCCCCGTTCGGGATCGGCGTCATGCAGCAGCCGTTTGGCCACGTCAGATTGAAGCGACGCGAAGCGGAATCGAGCCGAGCTGTCCCGCACGATGATGAAGTCGACGGCGGCATTGCAGAGGTTGCAGACGCCGTCGAACAGCAGGACAGGTGGACTATTGGCCACGCTCGAAGATGTACACGGCGGGGACGTCGAACTGCTGTAGCTTCTGCGTCAGGACGACGGTCAGCTTGTTGCCGTCGACGCCGTACTTGAAAACCATCTTGTTGGTGGCGCCACAGGTGGGCTCGAGCGTCGCTTCACCGGCCTTCTTTCCGGCCACGACCTTGCCCGCGATGCTCAGGATCTGGGTGCTGTCGTTGCCGATGCCGCCCTTGATCTTGAGGAGGATGCGCGCGCGAACGTCCAAGTGCAGGTTGCCGTCCTTGGTGACCGCCTGGCCGCGGCCCACGATGAAGCTCTCCTCGTCGATGTACTGCTTGACGAGCACGGGCAGGTGCAACGACGCCGACGTGAGCGACCACTGCGCGTCTTCCAGCTGGCCGCCTTTGACATCCGGCGCGGCCTTGAACTGCACCTTGGTCTCGCTTCGCGGCGGTTTGTCGATCGCGCCGTCACCCGCGCATTCGCCCCTTGCGTACGCGACATCCGCGTTGTCCTCGACGTCGAAATCATTGCAATACGCAGACTTGGGCGGCGGCGTCGCGAACATGAAGTTGAAACACATCTCGTCGCCCGTGCCCGTACCGAACACCACCGATTCCTTCGTCTTGTTGTGCCAGGTGCATGACGTGAGCAGCTTGTCGCCGGGCTCGACCGTCATCGGGAAGTGGTAGAAGGGCTGCATCTCGAAATTCCAGCCCGTGATGGTGATCAGCTCTTCCTTCGTGCCGTCCTTGCGCACGACGTAGCTGTCGAACTTGCTGCCGATCTCGTGCATGTGCGGCATGCCGGCGATGAACGTCATCTTGTTCTTGATCTTGCAGGTGCCCGTCGACTTGTAGGTCTGGCCGGCCGGGATCGCGAAGGCAAGCGGGCCGGGGGCGAACATCCCGTACTCGGGGCCGCCGGGCTTGGCGTGGTGGATGCGCACGCCGCTCTTGTCCTTGGCGTCGGAAACGCCGGCGCCGTTGTTGTAGTGAATCTGCACGATGTAGCGCTCGCCGGGCGTGACGCGGAGGCCACCTTCGTGGAACTGGACGGCCGCGGCGCCGGGTGCCCAGGCGTACAGGTATTGCGACCCGCCGGGCATGCCCTTGCACTTGGAGGCGCCGACCTTGGTCTTCTTCTTCGGGTCGCGCAGCAACACGATGTGGTGCAAGACGCGCGATTCGCCGATGACGGGCGCGATACGGCGAATGAAACGGTCGGCTTTGACCGGCACGTCGAACGTAAAACACATGTAGAGGTCGAGCACCTTGGGGCCCACTTCGAAGTCGGGCGCGAGCAGGTCGAACGACTCGGTGTCCTTGGGGATCTCGGCGGGCGCCTTGAACGCGGGTTTGCTCGCGGTCAGGCCGATGCTGTGGTCGGGGTGCTTGGCGCCGCACGACGCCCATTCGGTGATGGTGTCCTGGACCTGGTGGGGCGGAGGCGGGAAGCCGGCGGCGGGCATCGTCTTGTTGGCCAGGCGGTTGGCGACCCAGTCGACCGGGCGCTTGCCCTCGGCGCCCTTGATCATGTCGTCGTAGCTGACCAGCGGCACGCTCGCGCCAAACTGCGGCTCCTTGCCGTGACAATCGCCGCAGTGGTCGGTGATCATCTTCTGGGTGGTGTCGTTCCACACGGTGCGGCTCGGAATGCACTCGGCCGCTGCCGTTTCGTCGCCCTTTCCGGCGCCGTCGTCGCTTTCGCAACCTGCCGAGCCAACCATCAGCCCGACCATGGCCGTCGCAAGCGCTCCCAGCAGCGTCCTCTTGTGTCGCATCATCATCGTCGGCTTCTCCGAATACCTGCGTCGCGCGTATTTGAGCGCGCAGCATGGTAGGGCTTGTCCCCGTCGGGCCGCTAGGTCTAAATCGCCAACAAACGTGATGACCTCCATGGCTATGCTGCAGCGATTCTTCGACCTCGAACGCCTCGAAACCGCCGTGTCGCGCGAGATCGTCGCGGGTCTCACGACGTTCCTGGCGATGGCTTATATCGCGTTCGTGAACCCGTCGATCCTCGCCGCCGCCGGCATCGACCAGGGCGCCGCGTTCGTCGCGACCTGCCTCGCCGCTGCGATCGGCAGCCTCATCATGGGCCTCGCCGCCAACTATCCCATCGCGCTCGCGCCCGGCATGGGGCTCAACGCGTACTTCGCCTACACAGTGGTCAAGGGCCTCGGCTACACGTGGCAGGTCGGGCTGGGCGCCGTCTTTCTGAGCGGGTGCTTGTTCCTGCCAGCGCTCGTGTATATCGCGTGCTTGATGGCCCGCGGGTTGGCCGAGCTGGATTGGGATGACGCTACAGACTATGCGCCCGCGGTCCTGACCGCGTTGGCCATGCCGCTGACGTTTTCGATCGCCACCGGCATCGGCTTTGGCTTCGTCTCCTACACCGCGATCAAGGCGCTGTCCGGTCGTCAGCGGGATCTCAACGCGGCGGTCGTCGTGGTCTCAGCCCTCGTCGTTCTGAAGTGGGCGGTGATGTAGCCACAGTCAGCACCGCGCGATGCGCATGATTGCGGGCCCTGTCGACCTTTCGCGCACCGGCGAGCAGTGCTACAGACAGGGGTCCAACACAGGCGCCACAAGCATCCCGGAGGGCCCATGCCCGAAGCGATCACCGACATCCTGCTGCACGAGACGACCCGCGAGCGCTATCTCAACTACGCGCTCTCGGTCATCACGTCGCGCGCTTTGCCCGATGTACGCGACGGGCTCAAGCCCGTGCAGCGGCGCATTCTCTACGCGATGTTCCACAACCTTCGCCTCGTCCCGGAGTCCAAGTTCCGCAAATCCGCCGCCGTCGTCGGCGAAGTCATGGCCAAGTACCACCCCCATGGCGACCAGAGCATCTACGACGCCATGGTCCGCATGGCGCAGGACTTTTCGCTGCGCTACCCGCTCGTCGACGGGCAGGGCAACTTCGGTTCGGTCGACGGCGATGGCGCCGCGGCGATGCGGTACACCGAGGCGCGCCTGCAACACCTCGCGGTGGAGCTGCTCGAGGAGCTGAAGAAGGAAACGGTCGACCTTCGAGCCAACTACGACGGCACGATCCTCGAGCCGGTGGTGCTTCCTGCCCAGGTTCCCAATCTGCTGATCAACGGCGCGACCGGCATCGCGGTCGGCATGGCGACGCATATCCCGCCCCACAACCTCGGCGAGGTGGTGCGCGCCTGCCTGACACTGATCGATGATCCCGAGACACCGTTCGAAGCCATCGTCGGCCCGATCATCCGCGGCCCCGACTTCCCGACCGGCGGCGAGATCCTCAATGACGTCGAATCCTTGCGGGAGATCTACAAGAACGGGCGCGGGCCCATCGAGCTGCGCGGCACCTGGCGGGTCGAGACCGAGAATCGGCGTCGCTACATCATCGTCGACTCGATTCCGTATGGCCTGAACAAGTCGACGCTCATCGGCGACATCGCCGAACACATCGCCAAGGGCCGCATCCCGCAGATCGTCGATATCCGCGACGAGTCGACCGAGGACGTGCGGGTCGTTATGGAGCTGAAGCGACGCGCCAACCCCGAAGCAGCGATGGCCTGGCTGTTCAAGCGAACGGCGCTCGCCAGCCGCTTCAACGTCAACCTGACCGCTTTGTGCCCGACCGATTCGGGCGCCTGCCAGCCGCGGCGCGTCACGTTGATGGAGCTGCTGCGCGAATTCTTGAAGTTCCGGCTGGAGGTGGTGAACCGGCGGCTCCGTTACGACCTGGCCGTGCTCCGCAAGCGCATTCACATCCTGGAAGGCTTCGAGATCCTGTTCGACGCGCTCGATGAAGCCATCGCCCTCATACGCGCGTCCGACGGCAAAGCGGACGCGCGCGACAAGTTGATGGCGCGGTTTGAGCTCGACTGGGACCAGGCCGAAGCGATCCTCGAGACGAAGCTGTACCGCCTCGCGAAGCTGGAGATCGAAGAGATCCGCGCCGAATTGGCCGAAAAGCGCGCGGCCGCAGAGCACATCGAGAGCATCCTCGCGTCCGAAGAGAAGCAGTGGGCGCTGATCCGCGGCGAGCTCAAAGAGCTGTTGGAGGCGTACGGCGACAAGCGGCGCACCCGCGTCACGGGGCCGATCGAAGAGAAGACGTTTTCCGAGGACGTCTACATCGTCAAAGAGGACACCTTCGTCATCGTCACCCGGGGTGGCTGGTTCAAGCGTCAGAAGAGCTACACGGACATCGGCAACATCCGCGTTCGCGAGGGCGACGAGATCGGCTGGATCGTGCCGTGCGACTCGCGCGAGGCGATCATCCTGTTCTCTGACCGGGGCAAGGCGTTCACGCTTCGAACCGCAGACATTCCGCTGACGACCGGCTACGGCGAGGCGATCCAGACGCGCTTTGGGCTCGGCGATGGGGCCCGCGTAATCGGCGTCGCGACCAGCGACAAGCGCGTGCTGCCTCCGCTCGGCGACACGTTCTTGGCGACCGTCACGGCCGATGACCCCAACCCGCCGTATTTCGCCGCGGTGACCAAGGCCGGACGCTGCATGCGCATGTCGCTGGACGGGTTTTTCGAGCCCAGCACGGTCTCGGGGCGCATTTTCATGAGGCTCGACCGCAAGCTGCCGGGCAACGACGCTGTGCTCGCGGTGTACGTCAGTGACGGCGACGAGATGGTGTCGCTGGCCTCGCGAGAGAGCCGCGCGCTGGTCTTTCACGTCGGCGAAATCAACGTTCTGGCCAACCCCGGAAAGGGCGTCCTGGCGATGAAGCTCAACAAGGGCGACTACGTGGTCGGCTTCGCGCTGTCCCGCAACCGCATGGAGGGGCTGCAGATCACGACGAGCCGTGGCCGCGACGAGACCGTGAGGCCCAACAAGTTCAAGCCGTCATCGCGCGGCGGACGCGGCCGCGAGATTGTCCGCCTGGGCCACATCGCGTCGGTCAGCTATGGGCCGATCGAGTGGCGCTTCCCCGATGTCGAAGACGAAGCTGAGGTCGAAGAAGTCGAGGGCGCCGAGGTCGAGCCGGAACCCACGTCCAAGCCGCCGATGACCATCGCCCAGCTGGCGAGGGAGGTCGGCGTCAAGGTCATCTCCGAGGCGCCTCGGCTGCCCAAAGCGGAACCGAAAACGGAGCCGAAAACGGAGCCGAAAGCCGCCAAACCGGAACCGAAAACGGCAAAACCGGAGCCGAAAGCCGCTAAACCGGAGCCGAAAACGGCAAAACCGGAGCCGAAAGCCGCCAAGCTGGAACCGAAAACGGCAAAACCGGAGCCGAAAGCCGCCAAGCCGGAGCCGAAAACGGCAAAACCGGAGCCGAAAGCCGCTAAACCGGAACCGAAAACGGCCAAACCGGAGCCGAAAGCCGCCAAGCCGAAGCCCAAACCCAAGCCGGCCAAGGACACCCCAGCCGTCACACCCGTCGACGTGCCTCCAATCGAGGCGAAAGACGCGCCCGCGGATGACGACCCCGTCGCCGAAGCGAAGCCGCAGTCCGCCAAACCGAAACCGAAACCGAAACCGAAACGAGGTCGCAGCAAAGCCAAGCCCGTGCCGCCCCCGGATCCAGCTCGGGTCACGGGGCCCATCTCACCGCGGCCCAAGTCCAAGCGGGTCATCAAACCCAAGGCTGATTCCCAAGCCGATGCGGTCAACGAGGATCGCCTGAGCGCGATTGCCCGGGTTGCTGTTGAACGGTACAAGAAGCGCGCAAAGAAGCCGCCTGACGACGATCCAAACCAGGGAAAGCTGTTCTAGTGTCTCGTTGCAAAGGAAACGGTCAGTTGACGGCAACGAGATACAGCCGCGCAGCGGAGGTTGGGGTGAGGAGGGGAAATGACACTTTTCCCTCCGAGGGGCCTCCCCCGCGAGGCCCCTTGCAAACAACGAGCACCTGCGCCGAGGCGAAGCTTTGGCGCAGTCTGCT
>CAZLMW010000064.1:0-43388 GCA_964560875.1 uncultured Enterobacteriaceae bacterium | reverse complement strand
CGGTCGACTCGGCGGCTTCGGTCGACTCTGTCGCGGCGACGGTCTCTTCGACGGGCGCGTCGGTGTCTGTGGTGGGGGTGCTGTCGGTGCTCATCGTCGGTTCCATCGTCTGTGGCCGGGGCCACGAAGCGGCGGAACCTACCGTGGCGTTTAGGGGCTGGCAACCCGTTCAGTCGTGCCTGGTCGTGCCCTGATCGGAGCGCTCCGGTCGCGCGGCCGGCTTGGGTTGCGGCAGCGGTCGGTCGCGCGGCAAGAAGCGATCATTTCGGACTTCGGGCAGCGGCGCGCTCCATTTCTCGCGATCGGATCCAGCTTGCGAGCGCGCCCGCGCATTGGCCTTGTCCCGAATGACTTGCGGCTTCTCGGCGGCCACTTCGATCGGCGCATCGGTGAACCACGCGGCAAACGTCTGTTCATCGACCGTGGGGAACGTGATCTGCGCGTTCCAGCTCTCGAGCAGCATCGCAAACAGCAACAGCGCCACTGCCGACCACATCGCGAAGCTCGCCATCGCCAGACCGCGTTGTTCATCCATTTCGCTGCGCTTGATCATCGTGCGCCGACGCGTGCGTGTGCCTGGCTTCTTGGCGTCTGTCGTCTTGGTGTCGGGCTTCTTCTCTGATTTGTTCGCTGACTTGGTCGCGGCGGCCGACTTCTTCCGCGACCGGGTCGCGCGTCGCTTCGCTGCGTCGTCGGCAACCGCCTCGGCTTGCTCGGCGTCGCCACCCTTGCTGCGCAACGAAACCACGGCTGAAACCCGCGCCGCTTCGTCGTTGATGTCGATGCCGGTGGATGATTTGGCCGCTCGTCGTCGCCGCTTGCGTGGTTTGGCCTCGACCGCGTGCTCGACCGGCAACATACGCGCCCGCTGGGAACTGCGACTTCGGGCGCCGCGCACCGTCCCACTCGACCCTTTCCGCTGACTGGAGACTCGGCTCTTGGACGGGCTTGCTGGCACCGGTGGCGGGGTCTCCCAGGACCGCGGCGTACCCATGGTTTCATCGAGCCGGCGCGATGGTTCCAGGCCGGTTCGAGATACCGCATCGGCGCCGAGGAAGGCGCGCGACATGGCTCGCTGCGGCGTCCGGGCGCGCGCGGTTTTGCGACTGTGACTGCGCGATGTCGTGGCCATCTCCGCTTCGCTGAACAAGAACTGTGGCTCGGAGTTCGGATCGTCGTTGTCTGCGAGCTTGATCAAGCGCGCGAGCGTGCCGGGCTTGAACGAGGCGCGACTTGTCGACTTCAGCTTCTCCATCGCCTGCAGCATCTCGCCTGCGTTGCGGAATCGTTGCTGCGGATCTGTGCCGAGGGCCGTTCGGAGCCACCGCCGCATATCGGGCGGGAGCTTCTTGAACTGCTGGCGATCAAAGTCGATCGCTCCGCTGGCGGCACGACGTTGCAGCTCCGCGGTCACGTCCGCGCCGTGCAGCGGCTGACTGGTCAGGAGCTCGAAGGCAACGGCACCAAGTGCGTAGAGGTCTGCGCGCGCGTCGACGCGTCCTCCCGCAGCCTGCTCAGGCGCCATGTAATGCAGCTTTCCCTTGATGGTCCCGGTAGCGGTGTGTTCGGCCCGGTGACCGCCGCGCGCGATGCCGAAGTCGGTGATTCGGACCTTCTCGTCGCGCCCAATCAGCAGGTTTTGGGGGCTGATGTCGCGATGGACGATGCCCATCTTGCGGCCGCGCTTGTCGGAGAACGCGTGGACATAGGCGAGGGCGCCGAGCGACTGCCGCAGGATCGAGAACACCGCGGCTTTGCCGACATTCTTGCCGGCCCGCCGGTGGGCCGAGAGGATTTGCGCGAGGTTGTAGCCCTCAACGCGTTCCATCGCGATGTAGTGACGCCCCTCGGCCTCGCCAACCTCGAACACCTTGACGACTGCGGGGTGGGCCATCCGGCTCGCGATGCGGCCCTCGTCGTAGAACATGCGGACGAAATCTGACCGCTCCGCCAAATGGTCGTGCAAGACCTTGAGCGCGAGTGGAACGTCGCTCAAGCGGTCGCCGACCGGCGCGTTCGCGACATAAACGCTCGCCATCCCGCCGGCCGCGATGCGGTCGCTGATGACGAAGCGTCCGAGCGTTTCAGTCTTGCCGTTGGCCATGACGTCGATCCGTGCGCCGGCGGCTGCCGGGCGAGCGTCGTCAAGGCTAAACTCGGGGCGCGAGGCGTCCAGAATTCGACCGCCTCAAACGCAACTTCGTCAGCCGGACACGGGTCGGACCCAGCGCGGGTCGGCGGACACCATCGCCTCGACCTCTTCAACCGTCTTCACGCATCCCGCGGTCAGGTTCTCGTGCCCCGTCTCGGTGATGAGCACATCGTCTTCGATGCGCACGCCGATCCCGCGCAACGCCTCGGGGACGTCTTCGTCGTCTGCCGGGATGTAGAGGCCGGGTTCGATCGTGGTGACCATGCCAGGTTCGTACGCGCGAGGGCCGCCGGCGACGTTGTACGCGCCGACATCGTGGACATCCATGCCCAGCCAGTGGCCGGTTCGGTGCATGTAGTAGCGCTTGTACGTTTCCTTGGTAATCAGCTCGTCAATGTCGCCTTCGAGAAGGCCGAGGCTCACCATGCCCTCGGTCAAGACGCGCACGGAGACGTCGTGGCTGTCCTTGTAGGGACGGCCGGGAACGCACGCTTGTATCGACGCGAGTTGCGCCGCGAGGACGACTTCGTACACGTCGCGTTGGGCGGGCGTGAAGCGGCCGTTGGCCGGGAACGTGCGGGTTACATCGGTCGTGTAGTAGTTCAGCTCGGCGCCCGCGTCGATGAGGATCAGGTCGTCGTCGCCGATGGTCATCCGGTTGGTGTTGTAGTGCAGAATCGTCGCGTTATCGCCCGCTGCGACGATGCTGCTGTAGCCGACTCGCGTGGCGCCCATCGCAGCGAAAACGTATTCGAGCCCCGCCTGCAGCTCGTATTCCCAAGCGCCTGGCCGCGCCAGACGCATGGCCTCGTGGTGGCCTTCCACTGTGATGGCGGCGCTGCGGCGAAGGATGCCCAGCTCGATTTCGGACTTGCGCAGGCGCGTCTCGTGCAGGATCGCCTCGGTGTCGAACGTGATGTCTGGACCGACGCGTGCAATGCGCGGTTTGGTGCGGTGCAGGCGCGCCGCCCCGACGACGGACTTGTCGAGCGCCGCGTTGCTGCCCCATGTGTACCCGAGACGTTCGCGGCCCTCGAGCAGGGCGGGGAGTTTGGCGTCGAGCTCATCGATCTTGAACGCTTCGTCCGCGCCGTAGCGGTTCTTTGCACCTTCAACGCCGGCGCGACGGCCGGTCCAAGTCTCCGCCTTCTTGTCGCGCGGTCGCACGAAGAGGACGAATGGCGTCTCGTGACCGGGCCGGAGGACGGCGATGGCGTCAGGCTCGTCGAATCCGGTCAGGTAGTAGAAGTCACTGTTTTGGCGGAAATCGTGCTCAACGTCGCTGTTGCGAACCAGCATCGTCGCGCTCGGAATGACGAGCACCGCGTCGTCGCCCGCCGCATCCATCAGTCGGGTGCGTCGCGCCTCGAAAACGGACCGAACCGTGTCCAGTTGGTTGCTCTGTGCGTTCATGGGGCCCCCGGAGTTCGGCGCCACGAGGTAGCAGGTAGCGCGGTCGCAGCCAAGTCAAAACAGCACGCGGCGACCGGAGAGCAATCCGTGGTGTGGCGTTCAGTGCCACGGTTTTGGACGCGAAATGGGGATATGCGATCCTGCGCTCATGAATGACACCATGTCCCGGCGCGTCACCATCCTGCAATGCGACGATGTCCCCCAACCCGATCGCGGCCGCCACGGAGATGTGCATCAGCAGGTCACCAAGCACTTGCGGCAAGTCAGCGTGAAGACCGGACTGGCGCTATTGATCAATGTTGTCGATGTGCGCGTGCAAACGCCGCCGACGCCGGACGGGACAGATCTCTACGTCATCACGGGGAGCGCGGCCGAGCCCTTTTCAAGCGAGCCCTGGATCGCCCGGTTGCGCGATTGGCTCGGAGACGCGGCCGCGCGCGGCGAACGCATGTTTGGCATCTGTTTTGGCCACCAGGTCATCTGTCATGCGCTCGGCGGGCAGACGGCGCGCGCCGCAGACTGGGAAATCGGCATCGTTGGCATGCGCGAACGGATCGCGCTGGGCCGTGGTGGCGAAACATTCGACTCGATGCCCGAGAACGGCCGTTCCGTGCGGCTCATCATGAGCCACCAGGACGAGGTGACATCGCTACCCGAAGGCGCGTTGCACTGGCTCGAGGGCGAGTTTTGCGCCCAACAAGGTATGATCGTCCCCGGCCAGATCGCGACCGTTCAGGGGCATCCGGAGTACTGGCGTGCGCAGGTCAGCGATCTGTACGAACGGCGCCGCGCGACTCTTGGCGATCGACGAACCGACGCGGCACAGCATTCGGTGGCCGGCGTGCACGATGGCGAATCGCTGACCGCCAATGTGCTCGAGCATTTGCTCAAGACATAATCTCCGCGACCGCGACCTCATTCGTTCGCGGGGGCGTGTTTCCGGTTGACTTTGACGCGGCACGCGCGCACATTTCCGGCCCGTTTTTCCCGGCGGAACGCGGACATACGCCATCGAACAGCCGCCGAGAGGACGTGCTTCGGAACGAGGAATCTACGGAGACGAGGATTTCATGATCGACGCTCGCACCAACGTTGTTCCCAACAACGCCCGCCCGACGCCCGGCTTGCTGACCGTCCGCAACGTTTTTGCGGTTGCGGCGATCGCGATGCTCGCAAGCGCCTGTGGAGGCGTGCAGTTTGAGCGCAACGCCACCGCCAAGAGGTACCGCGCATTGCCCCTCGGCACGCCGGTCAAGGTCGTCGCGAGCGACGCCGGATTGACCCAGCCCGTCGAAGAAATCGGTGTGCTCAAGCTGACGCTGGCAGGCGCGGGCGACCACACCGCTGCGGCGCAAGATTCATTCAAAGCAAGCGCCGCCAAGTACGGCTGCGACGCGGTCGTCGGAATCGCGTCGAAGGAGCGCAAAGTCGTCAAGAAGGTTCGTCGCCGCAAGCCCCGCAAGCGTGTCACTGCGCAGGTGCAGGGAGCGGCCCCCGCGAAGGCACAACCTGCGACCAAGGAATCGGTCGAGCACGATTTCACCGCCCGATGCGTTCGCACAGCGGATGCGCCCAAAGAAGTCGCCCCGAAGAAACGACGTCGTCGCGGCCGCCGCACCCGCGTCGCCCGAACGACCACGACGAAGCCGGCCGCCGCCACGACGACAAAGAAGCCTTCCCGGTCGCGCCGTGCCGCCAGGCCTGCACCGACCGCGAAACCAACCCGCACGACTGCTGCGACCACCACCTCGACCAGGACCACGACGACGGCCGGCGCGGGTGCGACTGTAGCGGCGCCCCGGGCGAACAATGGCGACCCGAAAGTGGCGAGCGAAGTGGCGCGCGCGTTCCTGATGTTCAGCAAATACATGTCGAGCGGAAACGTCAGCAAGATCTGCCAGATGCTCGACACAGAGCGCATCTATTTCGACATCCGCACCAAGAGCCCGAAGCTGCAGATCAAGGTCGATCTCCCCCCGACGAGCGCGTGTGCGTCGCTCAAGACCGGCGACCTTGGCAGCTACATTCGCGACTTCGGTCCGGCGGAGGTGCACTCCGAGATCGCGACGCTGATTCCCAGCCTTTTCCGGATTCACGGCGGCGCTTACCTGCGTCTCGACGCCGCCCAAGAGGCCGCGTATTCGCAGAAGTTGATGGCATCGCGCGCCGGCAAGAAGTCGCTGGCGTGCACGATGTACACCGTGCTTCCTGCCGGCAACCTGTTCAAAATCAGCACCAAGTGCCACGGCGTGAGCAGTTACCGCTTGCTACTGCGCCGCGACGGGCCGGATGATTTCAAGCTGATGGCGATGACGCACGTCCGCTGATTCGCCTTGGGCACAACGCCCATTCCCAATCGCCGGTCCGCCCACGGAGCCGCCCATGAAGTCGTCGGCCAGGAAGCCTCTTGCTGGCGGTCGCGGGCTGTGTGGAGTCGCGAGTTTTGTCGTCGCAGCGTCGCTCTTGGCCACTGCGTCACCTACGCAAGCGCAGTCATTTCGCCGTGATGCCGGCGTCGCGTTCACCGGACAATCGCTGGCGAATCCGCGCGGTGCTCTGTCCGCTTCGACAAATCCTGCGGGGCTTACCGACCTGTGGAGCTGGGAGACACGGTTGCAGCTCAGCGGTGGCGGCGGCTTCGTCGGCGGGCAGAAAGGCAACGGTCTCGGCATCTTCTTTGCGAGCTCAGACGTCGAGTCGGCCTGGGCAGTCGCGTGGGAGCGGGTCAATCACGGCCTTGGGGAACCCGGCGACAACGGCACCGGCACCGCGCTCAATCGGTTCTCTGTCGCCGGCGGTTGGCGGCTGACGGATTCGCTCCGGTTTGGATATGCGCTGCGTGTGCACGCCTCCGGAGAAGTGGACACAGCGTCCCCACTCTCGATCGATCTCGGCGCGCTGTACCGGCCATGGTCATGGGTTTCGCTCGGCGCACGTGCAACCGGATTGGCGTTTGGCAGCTTCGGCGACGGCCGACGCATCGCAGGCTTTCCTCACACCCGCTGGGGCCTTGGATTCGCGGTGCGCCCATTCGCGGGTAGTGACCGTTTGACGATCGCCTGGGACGCAGATTGGCCCGCTGGGGACACCCTCGGCGACGTCACATGGTCTCTCGCGTCGCGCATCGTCGATGGGCTCTCGGTGATGCTCGAACATCGCAACGCCTCGCAGAATCGCACCACGGGGCTGAGTGGCAACAGCGATCAGCGCACGTCGCTGTTGGTCAATCTTGGCTTCGGTACCTGGGGCGGCGATCTGTCGCTGCTCGGCACCGAGTCGCAAGTGAAAGGTGGCGGCGGCGGCATCCAGCTGGGCGCGCGCTTATCGGGCGACCGTCCGCATGCGTTCGGAAGCGAAGGCCCGACCGCCGTGATCGTGCGGTTTCGTGGCGGATTCTCAGAGGAAGGTGACCGACGCCACTTCACCGAACAGCTGCTCAAACTGCATCGCCTGAGCGAGCGCCGCGGCGTCAAGCTCATCGTCATCAAGGCCGAGGGAATGCGGCTGACGTGGGCGCAAGTGGAAGAGCTTCGCGCCTGGATCCTGAAGACGCGCGGCCTGGGTAAGAAGATCGCGATGTACGCGGACAGCCTCGGCACGCGCGGATACACGGTCGCGGCGGCGTGCGACAAGATCGGGTTGCCCGAGTATGGCGTGCTCTCCATGCACGGTGTCGGGACGTCGTTCATGGGTTTGAAAGAGGCGATCGCTCGGCTCGGTATCCAAGTCCAGGCCGTGCGTTTCGGCGATCACAAGAGCGCGCCGGAGCAGTTCACGCGCACCGAACTGAGCGACCAATTCCGGACCACGCTGCAACGCCTCGTCAACAAGCGATGGCGCATGGTCGCGGAGGCCGTCGCGTTGGGCCGACAAATGACGACAACCGAGGTCGAGGCCAGGTTGCTGCAAGGCGCGGCGTATCCCAAAGCCGCACTGAAGGCCGGATTCATCGACGCAGTGGGCAGCGGTGAGCAGTTCGAGAAGAAGCTACGAAACTGGAAGCTTCTGCCGCCCCGAACCTCGCTGCGCCGCGCCTCCGATACACCGCGACGGCCGTCGTCGTGGGCCGGCATTCCGCGAATCGCAGTGGTATCGGTGGTCGGCACGATCGTCGGCGGACGATCGAGTAGCTCGTTGCGCGGCAAACAGGTTGGTGGCGCACAAATCGGCAAGCGAATCCGAAACCTTACCGGGCGCAGCGAGATCAAGGCCATCGCGGTGCGTGTGGATTCTGGCGGTGGCAGCGTTGCGGGCAGCGACATTATGTATAAAGCGATGCGGAAGGCGGCCAAGCGCAAGCCGGTGTTCGCGTCCATGGGCTCCGTCGCGGCGAGTGGTGGCTATTGGACGGCGATCGCGGGCGATCGGGTCTTCGCAGACGCGTCCACTGTCACGGGATCGATCGGTATCTTCACCATCAAGCCGGACGTTTCGGGACTCTGGCGCAAGCTCGGTGTCGGCATCACGCGGGTTGGCGCCGGACCGATGCCCAGCTTCACGTCGACCAACCGACCCTGGACGCCGCGCGAAATCGCGTTGATGCGCAAAACGCTCAAGGGTTTTTACGGGCTGTTCCTGACGCGTGTGAAGACCCGGCGGAAGATCGACCACGCGCGTCTGCTGACGCTGGCGGAAGGGCGAATCTGGCTTGGGAGCGAAGCGCTGCGATATGGCTTGATCGACGAGATCGGGGGCATCGAGACGACACTGACGGCGCTGAAGAACAAGGCGGCGATCGACGACGAAGACGTGCCGATCCGCTACGAGTATTGGCCGCAGCCGTCGCTCGAAACGCGTGTCCGGCGCACGCTTGGGCTCGCGCAGGCGAAGACACCTTCGGTTTTGACCGACCCGGTGTTCGCCGAATTGGTCGCTGTCTTGCAGCCCTGGTTGGACGCCGCGGTGCTGGCGGGCGTGCTCGAAAAGGGCCGACCGTTGGCGATCGCACCCGTTCCGCCAAGCCGCGCACAACCGTAGCGACCAGTTTGAACAGCACGCAGCTGCCTTGGATGACACTGTTGCCGACCGAGACCGTGCACGCATGCACGCCTGCTGATCGCCGGAGCGACGCTCCACTGCGGCAAACTGCGTTGAGCCGGTGGACCGAAAGCCGTAAGGTGTCGGCAGAAGAGGGGAGACCAACATCCCGGGCGTTGAAATGACCGTGACCAAGGTTGGCCACCCCCGCTCGCGCTGGCGCCGATATGCATTGGTAGCCGCGCTGGCTTTCTGCACCTTCACTACCAGCGCCTGCTCTCCACCAGACGAGTCTGGCAACGGCAGCGACGCGAGCGACGGCTCGAATGGACCGGGCGATTCCTTCGTCGACGGCGGCCCGATCCTCAAGCCCGGCGACCTCGGGATCCTCACCGTCACGCCCCACCGCGGACCCGTCGAGGGCGGCGAATCGGTGGATTTGCTCGGCCAGCAATTCGACGCCACGACCAAGGTGTATTTCGGCGAAGAAGAAGCTGAAATCGATTGGCGCTCGGGTGCAACTCATATCTACGTCACGACGCCGGCGCAGGCGATTCCCGGCCGCGTGGACATTCGCCTTGAGAACGCCGACGGGCGCAAAGCCGTGCTGGCTGGCGGCTACACCTACATCGGCGAGGTGACAGCTTCGCAAATCGCGCCCCAGCACGGTCCTCACACCGGCGGCACGGTCATCGAGGTGCGCGGCGACGGATTCATGCCGGGCGATCGCGTGTTGGTTGGGTTTCGCGAGTGCCTGCAGAGCCAGGTAATCGACCGGAACACCATTGTCGCCATCACGCCGCCAGCGAACATCGCCTCCTTCCAGCATCGTCAAAGCGTGCTCGTGTCGGTTCGTCATGCCTCCGGCGTGACCAATGTGCCGGATGTGTTCACGTACGGTCGCGCACCGCGCATCGATCGGGTGGCGCCGGCGGTCATCTCGGACGCTGGGGAGCCCGTCACGCTGCATGGACGAGCGCTCGGAAACACCGACCGGCTGTTCGCCGCGGATACCTTGGCGGACCTGTCCGATGGCACCGCATCTTCGAGTCGAGGTGCGAAACTCCCTGCGCGGGCACAGCTTGGAGCGAGCGCTGGCCCCGTTATCGGCTTGCTTGCCGACAGCCATTTTGGTCACGGCCGGCTGGACCCCGCCTACGCGTACGCAGAGGGGAGCGACACGCTTCATGGCGTTTCACCTGCAGCGGGCTCCACCGCGGGCGGTCAAGAGGTCGGCATCATCGTTGAGACGAACCTCGACAAGGTCTCCAAGGTCACATTCGGCGGCACTGTTGCCAAACATGCGGTGAAGTCCGGTGCGCTGGTTGTCACCACCCCGAAGCACGCGGCTGGTCCCGTCGACGTTGTGGTTCACGCAGCTGGCGGAAAGCTCACCAAAAAGAGCGCGTATCGGTTTGTTGAATCCGTCGCGATCACCTCGGTCAAGCCGGAGTCCGGGCCGGCCAAGGGCGGGACAAGCGTCACGATCGGCGGCAGTGGCTTTGGGCCTGGCTGCACCGTTCGAATCGGCATCTACAACGCGAAAGCCACGGAAAGCACCGCGACCAGCATCACGGTTACCGCCCCGCCGGGGCCTCTGGGCGCGGCAGACGTGGAGGTGTCCTGCGGCCCGATGTCTTCGCTGGCCCGCAACGCATACGGCTACACCGATGGAAAGCCTCAGATCAACGCGGTGTCACCGGCTTCTGGCGCAACGGGCGGAGGGACTCTCGTCACGGTGTACGGCAGCGGTTTTCTGCCCGGGATGAAGGTCTATTTCGGCGGCGCCCCAGCAACCGAGGTCGCAACGCTCGACAGCGGTCGACTGCGGCTCAAGACGCCCTCGCACAAGCCTGGTCCGGTCGCCGTGGACGTGGTGTATGGCGATCAGACAGACACGTTGATCGACGGTTACGTTTACTTCTCGCCGACGCAGCCTCGGGGAGGCACCTATGGGCAGCCGGCGGCAGGGACACTCAACGTCACGGTGCTCAACATCTACACGTTGTCGCCGATCCAGGGCGCGTGGGTGCAGGTCGGCCAGCCCGGTACGCCGCTGTTCCAGAAGTACGGCGAGTACACCGACGACAAGGGACAGGTTGTGTTTTCGGGCCCCGACATCGCGGGACAATTAACGGTCTCGGCCTCGAAGAAGGAGTTCTCTGCGTCGTCGATCGTGCATTTCGGCGTGGGCAACGCGACTTTGCTCCTGTTCCCGTTCGTGCCGCCGTCGAGCGGGCCCGGCAATCCCCCGACCGGTTTGCCGGCTGCACGCATCGAAGGGAGGGTTCTCGACCTCAACAAGTACGTTTGGGTCGCCCCGAACAATTGCCTGAAGCCGTCCGAGGGTGGACCGCAGTGTGACTTCTGCGATCTGCCGGACGACTGCACCAAGACGGCGGTAGCCGGGGATACAAAGAAGTGGATGTGCGTGCTGACGGGAGCGGCAGGCAACCGCTGCTTCCACACGTGCAAGTCCGACAATGACTGCAGCAAGGGCTTTGGATGCGTCCCCGACCTCACACAGGCGGACGTGAGTATCTGCAAGCCCTCGCATGGCATTCGCCAGATCCGATGCACCACAAGCTGTCGCGGGCTGTCGTGCAAGGAGCCTCAGACGGATGCGACGCCTCCCGAGGCGATCGTCGATGAGAAGACCGGCAAGTTCACGCTGGACCCGGTAAGGCTTGACGAGCTCGCGGTCGCTTGTCGCGCCGGATATGTCGCCAACACGAAGGACAGCACAGCCGGGGTGAAAGCCGGTGAGTTCGTCCCGTTTACGATGGGCGTCAAGAGGCACCTGTTCCCGCAGCCGGGCGAGACCATCAAGAACGTCAACGTGCGGCTGAACATCCCGCTGAAGCGAACGCTCCACGTCCGCCTCGACAACCCGCCCAAGCATTTCCCGAGCAAGAACACGCCGGGGCGCATCAAGTTGCAGTCGTGGCTGCACCTCGGTTCGGACGGCTATATCCCGATGGCGGACGTCGAACGAAACCCGCTCGGCAAGGAGACCGGCATCCGGGATAGCGAGACCTTGTTCCGGCAGCCGCTGACCCTGCCCGAGACGTTAACCGCGACAACGCAAGTCTATCGCGCGGTCGCGAAATACGGCGCTGAGACGCCGACGACCCCGCAGTCCGGCACGTTGCACGACGACCTTATCAAGACGGGCGACATCAACATGCGCGTGCGTAGCAAATTTGGCGTGTGGAGCGAGTCGACATTGGCGCTCAACACCACGATCACCGCGATTTTGGCGGGCGCCAGCGGGTCGGAAGAGCTGCTGTTCGTGGCTCGGGACGGACGGGTTTACCGGGGAACGCTCGAAGACCCATACGTGATTTGGTTCCCGCTGCAGTTGGATCCGTACACCAAGCCCGCCGTCATCCTCGCCGCCGCCGGTACACCTACCAGCGCAACGATTGTCGGCAAGAACGGCCTGATTCGGAGGTTGGACGGCGACACGGTGAAGCAGGAGAAGGGCGTTCTTGCGGAGGACCTGAACGGCGTCTGCCAGGGGCCAGCTGGTCGCGTGGTCGTCGGCGCAAAGGGCGGTATCGGCTATGACGGCGGAACCGGCTGGAAGAAGGCGGCGGTTTCCGTGCCCGGGGCGCTTCATGCGGTCGTCTGCGACGCGAAGGGGGCGATCGCGGTTGGTGATGGCGGCGCCGTCGTGACGTTGACCATCGCGGGCGCCAGCGCGAATGCTTCCGTGGCAACCGTCGAAGGCGGCGCGAACCTCCGCAGTATCGTGCGCACCGGGCTGGGCCAGGTTTGGGCCGCCGGTGACGCAAAAACCGGCGTCGGAGGGACCATCCTGAAGCTGATTTCCGGCAAGTGGGAGAGCGCGTGGCCGGCCGGGTTCAACCCAAAGGACATTCCCGGTTTGCGGCGCCTGTTTGCGATCGGTGGCGGCACTGTTCTCGCGACGGATCAGCACGGTGGACTGTGGCGCGTTGGACCGGCCGGCGTTGGCAACGAGAGCCCCGAGCGGCGCGACATGGAAGTGCTGTGTGGGGCGCGCACCTCCGCTGGGCAGACGATCTTGGCGGGTCGACCCGGGTTGTGGTTGGGGCCGTTCCTCACCGTGCCCAACATCACCAAGCCGAAGCTGACCGCGAATCCCAAGGAGCTGGAGATCGAGTGGTCGGTGGCTCCCGGGCCGCTTCCGTCGCTCAACCGCGTGCACCTCGACGGTCAGGGGTTTCCGTTCTGGTGGCTGTACACCGCGCCGAAGACGACGTCGGTGAAGCTGCCCGACTACGCCAAACTGCCGCCGAAGCACAACGTGTTCATGCCCGTGCCTTACGTTGCGCGAATCGACCGGATCTACAACCCGGACGTGACGATCGATGGGTTCTCGACGTTCGACGTCGAGTTTGGCGGACGCCGCTCCTGGTCGACGAACTACCGCGCTTTTAATCTGTAGCAACGCGACGCTTGGTCGCGCTTGAACGCGCTTGGGGACGTGCCGGGCGTTTCGCAAGTCGCTGATATCGTTGGAACGCCCTGCAGCGTCCCGAACCGGACAATTCGCTCGCAAATCGGGTGCTTCAGCTACTTCAAGATCTTCACGAGCTCCACGTCGAATACCAACTTGCCGCCAGGCTTGCCTGGCATCCCGTCGTAGCCGATCTTCTCCGGAATCCAGAACCTGTATTTGTCGCCGACGACCATCAGCTGCACGCCCTCGGTCCAACCCTTGATCACGCTGCCCAGGTTGAACTGCCGTTGCTCATCCGGGCCGGTGTAGTCGAAGCAGATCCCCTTCATCGACCACCCAGCGTACTTCGCCTTCACATTGTCAGCGGCCTTCGGATGAACTTTGCCGTCCCCGCTCTTCAGCTTCTTGTAGACCAGCCCACTCTTGGTCTTCGTCGCATCCTTCGGCGGCCGTCTCAGATCGGAGGGGGCGGGCGGAGCGACGCGCATCGACACCAATTCCATGTCGACGGTCCGCGGCCCCTTCTTGCGGTTTCGCTTGTTGACGTAGGCGCGTTTCGCGGGAATCCAGACCAGCCTCCGCTCACCGACGACCATCTCTTTGAGCACGTCTTGCCAACCTGGAATCAGCTTCCGAAACACCAACTCCCGCGGCTTTTGCGTCTTGACCTTCCACGTTGTTGACGTCGGCTTACCCGTCGTGTCCCACGCTGTGTAGCGAATCGTCAGCACGTCATCTCGACTGGGCTTCACCGTTCCCTTCCCTTCGGCCAGGACCTTGTACGCGACGCCCGTCTTCAGCTTGGTGGCGTCGGCGGGCGCGGCTGCGACATTCGCCGGTGCCTTTACGCGTGCCATGCGAATCTCTCGCTTGCTCGGTCCTGCGGGCTTGGCCTCTTCTTTCTTGCCTGCGTCCTCTTCGGCTCCCTCGTCGCCGCCGCTTCCCTTCTCGTTATCTGGCGACTTCGCGGCTGCTGTCTTCTTTTCAGCCGCTTCGCCCTTCTTTTTGCCGCCCTCCTCGTGCTTGCCGCATCCAAGCGCAAGGGCGCTGATGGCGGCGATAAAGATTAGCGAATGCAGTGCGCGCTTCATGGTGGCTCCGGGACAGGCGATTGCAGCTTTCCATAGCAGCGCGCCGAAGGTAGCGTGCCGGCCCCCTCATGAGCAACGGAGGTCCCCATGTCGGTCGCATCTCGCGTTAGCCCGGCGCTGTTGTTGCTGTTTGCCTCAGCGATTTCAGCCGGTTGCACGGATCCTCAACAAGGCTCGGCCAGCCCCTCAGCCGACGTCTCAGCTGCCGATGTCGCTGAAGACACCACCGCACCGCAGGACGTCACGACCGTAGCTGACGCAGCGGCCAGCGATTCCGCTGTGGTCCATGACGTATCCGACGGTTCCGACGCGCCCAGCGCGGCCGACGCCCCCGACGCCCACGCGGTCATCGCCGACGTCTCAACTCAGTCCGATACGTCGATTTCGGGAGACGCCTGGCAGCTCCCCGATGCCAAAGTGAATCCCGACATTGCTTCGTCGCCCGACACGACCGCGCCAGACGCAACCTCCGGCGGTGACGCAGGTGCGCAGGGACCGCCGCTGTGTGGAGCTGTCGAGTTCACGCTCAAACCCGGCGCAGGCGCCAAGAAGGTGACAGTGACCGGCGATTGGGTCGGCTGGAACATCGACAAAGGCGCAGCGCTGTCCGATCCCGACGGTGACGGGACATGGTCCGCCAACGTTCTCATCGGCCCCGGCAAGTGGCTCTACAAATTCGTTGTCGATGGCAAATGGCTGCCGGACCCGAACAATCCTGAGAGCGTCGACGACGGATTCGGCGGCAAGAACAGCGTCCTCGTCATCCCGGATTGCCCAAAGCCGCTCGGCTTGATCAGCGCCAAAGTCGACCACAAGGCCGGCACATTGCAGGCGGAGCTCAAGGCGACCATGCCCGGCTTCGACGCCACCAAAGCGCTCGTGACCGTCGACTGGACAAAGCATACACCTGGCTGCAAGCCCAGCGGCGCGAACGGGTGCAAAATCGACGTGGCCACATCGGGCGCCGGCATCCACGACGTGCGCGTTCAGTACGGCGACGAAATGCTCCTGTTCAAGGTCTACAACGGCCTCGACCCAGATTGGCGGGGCGGCTCGATTTACTTTGCCATGACGGACCGTTTCGACAACGGCGACAAAACCAACGACAAACCGCAGGGGGGCATCCCGGCCATCCTCGACTGGCACGGCGGCGACTTCGCTGGCATCAAGAAGCGAATCGAGTCGGGCTATCTTGAGAAGCTTGGCGTGGACGCTCTGTGGATCAGCTGGCCTGCGACCCAATTCTCCGGCGCCGAACCGGGGGGCCGGATCGACCAAACCGGCTGCGGTCTCGACCCCAAGAAGGCCAACTACAAGCCAACAAAATACACCGCCTACCACGGCTATTGGCCCACGGAGACGCAGCAGGTCGAACCGCGTTTCGGCTCGATGCAAGACCTCCGCGACCTCGTCTCCGCGGCCCACAAGACGGGCCTGCGCGTGCTCCTCGATTTCACAGCGAACCACGTCCACACCGATTCGCCGCTCTACAAAAAATACGGCAATGCCGGATGGTTCCATCAACCCGCCGACGTGTGCGCGGACGTGGGCTGGGGCAAGAAACCCGTCGAATGCTGGTTCACCAAGTACCTGGCCGACTTCAACTACGACAACCCGCTCGCGCGTAAGACGATGGTGGACGCCGCCGTGTGGTGGGCGAAACAGTCCGGCGCAGACGGATATCGGCTCGACGCTGTCAAACACATCGAAATGGTGTTCGTCGAAGATCTCCGCAAGAAGCTCGGCGAAGAACTTGAGCTGACCGGCGTGGACTTCTACCTGGTTGGCGAGACCTTCACGGGCGACGCCAAGGCGATCGCGTGGTTCCTTTCCGACAGCCGGCTGCACGCTCAATTCGACTTCCCGACCAACAACCAGCTGCTCAACGTGTTTGGCAAGAAGCACGGCAAGGTCTCGGATATGGACAACGCTATCCGCGGCATCAAGGGCGTGTACGGCAAGCATTCGATGTGGATGAGTCCTTTCGCCGGCAACCACGACATTTCGCGTTTCATCAGCCTTGCCGGCGGCGACGTGGCCTGCGGACCGTGGGACATCGTCTCCAACCAAGCCAGCGGCTGGAAAAACCCGCCGAAGCCACCGACCCAACTCGGTCCCTACCGCCGCTTGTGGCAGGCCTTGGTCTACAACTATGCGATCCCCGGCATGCCGCTGCTGTACTACGGTGACGAATTTGGACTGCCGGGCGGCGGCGACCCCGATAATCGGCGCCCCATGCGCTTTGGTAGCGCGTTGAGCAAGAATGAAGCGTGGATGCTCAAGCGCACCCAGCAGCTGGGAACTGCGCACAATCGCCCCGAATTCCGTCACAACGCGTGGCCGAAACCGTTCGTGAGTGGGTTCGATATTGTCGGTTTCTCCCGCGTCACCGCCGACGGGAAGAGCGGCACGGTTGTCGTCGTCAATCGCAGCGCCAAGATCGCGACGGGTCAGGTCAAACTCGCGGGGCAAGGTTTCAAGCTGGACGCTTCGAACACCATCTCGTCGTGCGTTCAGTGGCCGGACGACGCCGGCAAGGGCATCGACTGCAAGACGTCCATCTCGGCCGGGACGTTGTCTTGGTCTGCGCCGGGAGCCGAAGCGGTCCTGGTCACTATCGACATCAAATAACCGGCTACAGCTCTCTGGGTGTTTGACGGAGACGTCGGCCGGCCCCGGTCGATGGGTTGTCGGGCAAAGGTCGTTAGATTCCTAACGTTCTTTCGCTCCTGGATCTTTGACGCCGCAGATTCGCCGGCAACATCAACGGAAGCGACGAACGAAGACGCCCGCGCTGTCGAGGTCACCCGCCCAACCTACGATAAACGTGTGGGTCGCTGGAGCCTGGCTCAACACGGTGCGGATAAATGTCCCGGTGATGACCTTGGCGAGCGTGACGTCACCGCCGAGAAGTTCCGGGTCGCTGCCTTGTGAGACCCACCGAAGCTTGCGTGCCCGAATGATGTACGTCGCGTTACCTGGCTGCCGTTCGACAACGACGACCTGGCCGTCAGCACCGGCGGCCGCGAGGTATCGATCTCCATAACAGTCGCCGGCGAACGCGGGCTTGCCGAGCGGTGCCGCCGATAGCGAGATCTTGTCGGTTCGCAGCTTGCCCTTCACACAGCTTAGCAGCACGAAGAAGCCGCCACCGCCTTGCTTTACACCGGCCAGCGCTGCGGGTGGTGTCATCGTGTCGGTCGATGCGATCGGATGCTTCACACCCCAATTCCCGCCGCCGCTTCCCATCGACCAGCGAACCTTCGCGCCGTCGTGCCACGTCGCCACCGTTTTTCCAGCGATTGTCGCCATCTGCACGCCAGCGCCTTTGGCCACCAACTCGACCGGCTTGCTCTGCATGAAGCTCAGCTTTGCGGCCTTGATGAGACCGTTGATTCCGCGTGCCGACACGCCGCCGCCGGTGGTGTTCCAGCCGATCACAGTGCCGCCGGTCGTCGACGCCACGACCGGCGCGCATTGGCCGTGACAGGGGTCGGTCGCGACCGTCGCTGTATTCGACACCGGCTTGTGGTCGTCGTCATATGCCCGCGCCCAGATTCCGTGCGGTTGGCTGTGTCCCTTCTTGGAACGGCCTTCCCACACGACGAGGTAGCCCTGGGTGAGTGGCTGGATGGCCGCGTAACCGATCGCGGCGTTGAACGGCCCGGGCTGGCCGTCCTTCAATCCCGTGTACGCGGTCGCATCATCCATGACAGGCGCGACGGGTTTGGCCGCCTCCGGTCCGGGCGAAAAGGCATGACGCGAGAGGTCCGCTTTGAATTTGCCCTCGATAGTGCGGTTTAGAACGACCAACTTGCCTCCAAACCCGCCTACGGACACGCGGCTGAAATGGCTGCCCGTTTGTGGGGTGGGAGCGTCTGACGTGCCGATCACGACCGGCTTGTCGTCGATAAGGTCGATTCCAAACTTGCCCTTACGCTCCACAACGAACACGCCCGCGATCGGCTTGAGGCTCGCGGCGAGACCGGAAAAAGTGCCACGCAGCTGTCCTTTCCCGGTCTGATCAATCGACAGATAGCCTTTGGCGAGGGTGAACTTCGCTCCACCCAGGTCCGCGAACGCGCCGGTGACCGATAGACCGCCTTTGGACGGCGATTTTTCGATGTCGAGCACCGTTGCGGATTTGGTCGCCAGCGGAAATCGAAGCGTGACGGTTCCGCCGCCCTTGCCGGCGCTCTTGCCGCCGATGCGAATCGTGTTGGCGTCGTCCAGCTGCCGCTGGGCTTCCACCACAGCCTGTGCCCCGGGCTGGCTCACTCGCACCGTGGGCGTGGTCGGCCATTGAACATCGATGGGTATAGGCTTGGAAGCGACGCCGCCTACCCGAACCACAAGGTTTGTTTTGCCCGGCCGCGTCGCCGCGATTCGCCAGGTTGCTGCGTCGTCATGTTTCCAGACGGCGATAACCGCCTTGGCCGCTTCAGGCGTGAGGTTGGCGCCGATCTGCACCGGCTTTCCGTCGGCTTCGAAAACGACGCCGGCGAGATTTGCTGACTTCCCGTCCAGTCTGACCGCTTTGATCACGACGTCGACAGCCGCGCCCAGCTGCAGCTTGCCGGCCATTGTGACGTCGACCGATGCTACCGGTGAACCAGCGGTGTCGAGTTTTGGCGGAACGTCGCCAACGGCTATCGATGCGTCGCCGCTCGTCTTGGTGCCCGCGTCTTCCGCAACGATACTGTCGGCGCCGGCGAAACCGATCGAGGTATCCTTGCCGCCCTGGCCCGCACCATCCGTCGTGGCAGCGTCACTGGCGCAACCGACGCACACCAACATCACCGCGAGTGCCGCGCACACGAATGTAGTCGCCGTCATGTCTTGTAGTGGGCGCATCGGGATCCCGGCCGGACCAGGCAGTCGGCCGGCGCGTCGTCAGGGTATGGACCGTCGTTGGCGTCGTAAAGCGGCGTCCTGTAAAACCGGCCGCCATGATGTACCCGGGCCAGCAAACCTTTGCTCCGACCACGCTGCGCGGCGACGAGCTGCCCGAGATCGTCACGGCCGTCCCTGGTCCAGCGTCATCCCGCTGGTTGTCGCGGCTTGCGTCCGTCGAATCGCGAAATGTGACCTTTGTCGGGGCGACATTCCCCGTCGCTTGGCAGGAAGCTGCCGGCGCAGCTGTGGTCGACGTGGATGGCAACCGATACATCGATGCCACCGCCGCCTTTGGCGTCGCGTTTTGCGGCCACCGCGCTCCGACTGTGGTCGCAGCCGCCCAGCGTCAAATGGCGACGCTCGTGCACGGAATGGGGGACGTTCATCCGCCCGCCGTTCGCATCCGCCTGCTCGAAGAACTCGATCGAATCACGCCCAGCGGTGTCGGCCATGCCGTGTTGTGCACCGGTGGCGCGGAAGCTGTTGAGGTCGCGATCAAGACGGCGCTTCTGCACACGTCTCGACCCGGCATTGTCGCATTCGAGGGCGGCTATCACGGCCTGACGATCGGCGCGCTCCTGGCCACATCGCGCTCAGACTTTCGCGCCACAGCGCCGCCCTATCTCGGCAATCTCAGCCATTTCGCGCCGTTTCCAAGGGCCATTTCCGGCGATGACAGCGGCAATGATGCGCGTCTTGAGGAGTCGCTGCAGGCAGTTGGCCGATACCTGGCCGACCCCGTATGTGACGTCGGCATCGTCATCGTCGAACCGATCCAGGGCCGGGGTGGAACCATCGTGCCTCCGGCGTCGTTCTTGCCCCGCCTGGCCGCTCTGTGCGGCGACTATGGCGTACTGCTCTGTGTCGACGAAATCTTCACGGGCATGGGGCGCACCGGTGCTTGGTTCGCGTCCGAATCCAATGGCTTCACACCAGACTTGCTGTGCGTCGGTAAGGCGCTCGGTGGCGGCATGCCTCTGTCCGCCTGCCTCGGCAAACCGGACGTGATGGCCTCGTGGGGCAAGTCGACCGGCGAAGCCCTGCACACGTCCACGTTCCTCGGTCACCCGGTCGCGTGCGCGGCGGCGCTGGCTGCTATCGCGGCGATCGAAGACGGCAAGTTGATGCAGCGGGCCCGGTGGCTTGGAGAGCACATTCGGGACGAGCTCACGCGCAACCTGGCTGAGAGTTCGGCCGTCGCAGAGATTCGCGGCGAGGGATTGATGATCGGCATCGAATGCGCAGCCATGCAGGGTCACGCACCGGGAGACATTGCGTGGTCCATCGTCGAAGAGTCGCTACGCAATGGCCTCATACTGCTGCCGAGTGGCGACGGTGGCTGCGTCATTCAGCTGACTCCACCGGCCGTCATCACGCGTGAGCAGGTCGACGCCGCGATCACGATCTTGGCGCGAGCATTCGACAAGGCGACAGCAGCCCATGGCGCTTGAACCAAGCCGGCGGAGTTTGCTCGAGTGGATCGACGCATGGCGGGCATCACCGGAACCGTTCGCGCCCGGCGCGTTCGACCCATCCGTTTTCGAGGCGCACGCCCTGCAGCGTTTTGGCGACCACTACGCACAAATCGACGTCTACCGCGCCTACTGCGATGCGGTTGGTCGTCGGCCCGAAGATGTCGGCAGCTGGCGCCAGATTCCGCTGCTGCCGTCGTCGGCATTCAAGCGGTCCGCCGCGCAGGTCGAGGCCGCCGTCGTAAATCCCAAGTTCGTTTTCGAGACGTCGGGAACCACCGATGGCGCCCCAGGTTCGGTCCGCCTGACCTGCACCGAAGTGTACGACGCAGCGTCGCTCGCGACCTTCCGACACCTCGTGCCGACCGCGAAAAGGGTGCGGTGCCTCAGCTTGGTGCCCGGCAGCGACATTCGCCCGAAATCATCGCTTGGCCACATGGTCGACCACCTGTCTGGTGCGCTCTCCGACCGGAAAACCGACGCGCTCATCGTCGCGGATCCATCCGGCTCAAATCGCCAGGATCATGTCGACTCAGCGCGATTGTTAGAAATCTTACGATTGGCGGGGCGACAGAGTTGCGGACACGAGACCGTGCCGCTGGTGATATTCGGGACGACCATCGCGCTGGATGTCGCGCTTCGCAGCTGGCCCGCCGAGGTGGAGATCGCGCTGCCCGTCGGCAGTATCGTGATGGATACCGGCGGCCCCAAGGGTCGCGACCGGCACATCGATCGGGCCGAACAACACGCTCGCATGGCCTCGGCCTGGGGAGTTTCAGCGTCCCACATCGTCGGCGAACTCGGGATGACCGAGCTCAGCAGCCAGCGCTACGAGACGACGCTTCGGGCTGAGCTTTGCGGAGACATCACGTCGACCAGAGCTTATGTGGGGCCGCCCTGGCTGCGCAGCGTTGTGCTGGATCCCGACACGATGCAACCCGTTCCGCTCGGCACGATGGGGCTCGTCGGTCACATCGATCTCGCCAACATCGAGTCGTGCGCGTTCGTTTTGACCGGAGACCTCGGTGTGCTCGTCGAGGTTGATCCCGGGGTCGAAGGGCTGCGCCTTCATGGCCGCGCACCCGGGACCGTCTTGCGCGGCTGTGGGCTCCTGATCGACGAAGCCACCGGTTAGCGGCCAGGCGACGTGCTAATGTCTCGTTGCAGGGGAAACGACCAGTTGATGGCAACGAGATACAGACGCGCAGCGGAGGGTGGGGTGAGGCACGAAAACGACGCCCACTGCTGCCGAACAACGCGGGCCAAGGGGCCTCCCCCGCGAGGCCCCTTGCAGATGAAAGCTAGTGGTCCGACGAGCGGCCGGCGACTCATCAAACTCCTGAAACGGACCACTACGCGGTGGCGCGAACCCGGCAGATCCGCTGCGTCTGTTGCACATCGTCGCCGAACGCTTCTCGTAGGTTGGCCTTGTGCTCGGCCGAGAATGCGTCGACGTAGTGCTCGTATTCGCCGCGTCCACCGAACATGTAGCGTTCGGTCAGCGTGCCGTCATCGTCTTCGATCACCTGCGCATCGGTGACACCGACAACTGCTCGAATCGCGTTGATTCGCTCGGACGTCAGCCACCCGCGCAACTCGTCGCGACGCGCGCCGGAGGTCGTGTTGAGAATCTCGAGTAGCAGCGGCCCCTCTTTGGCGGTCGCGAGCATCGTCACGAGCTCATCGAGCCCCGTGATATTGAGATCGGCGTTGGCGAGTGTGTCTCCGCCAGGACGTCGAATGTGACACGTACGCAGTCGCCGAGATCGCGCCGGCAACAGGTCGTAGCGCTCGTAAGCGGAGACGTGGAGCCACTGCTCGGGCGCCACTGCTGTCCGCGCGACACCCATACGAACCATGGTGTCCCAGGCGCGATCCGTTGGCTTGTAGGCGCGGAGATCCTGGCTCGTGATGCAGACGTCCCACGCCACCCGAAGCGTGCTCATGACGTCGAGTTGATGGTTCGCGTCGCAGTTGCTGAGAACACCCACGCGCACGAGTTTCTTGAGGGACGAGAGCGCCAGCGCGGCGTCGGGAAACGACGGCATACGCCCGAAGTCGTCGGCAAAAAGGCCGATGATCGCGCGTCGCAGGTTGGGGCGCATCTTATGCAGGACGTCTTTGAGCACGCGGCTGTAGGCGACGTGCCGGTCGGACTGCTGCAACTCCAGGCACGCTTCTTCGAACTCGCCGAAGTGTTGGTCGGTCGTGACCTCGACCTTCTCCATCCCCGCGCGCCAGTCGATCAGCGTTCCGAAGCAATCGAACGTGACGAGCTTCACGTCCTGCAGCCAGTCGGGGGCCGTGGTGTCGCTCATGAGACCTCCTGCGCGTGCGTGGGGCCGGGACTCTAGCAGACTGTGGAAACGAGAGGCACCACAAGCCCAAGCCCTTGCACGACCCCAGCAATACCCCATGCGTCAACGCGTCGTCGCTGTCGCCGGTCCAGCCAGACCTCGAACATACGCGACAAGCTCCGCGCGCCGATCGTCAAGATCAGGATGGGGGGGCATCAACGGACTCCGCCCGACCGAAGCGCCGCCTTCGATGATCGTCTTGCCGATGGTGGCGTCGTCCCGGGCGCTCTGCCAAACCGGGTCCCTGAGGTTGCGCGGCCTGGGATCGAGTCGCGCGGCTGCTTCACCGTGGCCGTCGCCGTCGCCGTGGCAGGTCGCGCAACGGTCGGCCCAAACCTGCTCGATGGTCGCGTCGCTCGGCGTCTTCTTGCACGCCGTCACCGTGCAGATCAGCGAGATCACCGCAAGCAGCCGAACCATCGTCTTCCTTGTGCGTGCGCAAAACCGATTCATGAACGCGCGATCTGTCTCAAGCCGCGCCAAAACGCAACGACCCGAGGCGCTGTTGGGCACCCCGGGTCGTGCGAATGAACCTTGCGGAGCTGTGTTTACAGGCGGCGCGCGTTCTTGCTGAGGAAGCTGGCGACGCCGTCGCTGTTGGGCGTCATCGCGGCCTTGCCTTCCTTCCAGCCGGCCGGGCAGACCTCGCCATGCTCTTCGGTGAACTGCAGCGCGTCGACCATGCGGAGCATCTCGTCGATGTTGCGGCCGAGCGGCAGGTTGTTGATGACCTGGTGCTGCACCACGCCGTCCTTGTCGATGAGGAACGCGCCACGCAGCGCAACGGCTTCGTTGACGAGCACGTCGTAGTCGCGCGCGATGTTCTTGGTGATGTCGGCGACGAGCGGGTAGCTGATCTGGCCGATGCCGCCGTTGCGGACCTTCGTGTTACGCCACGCCCAGTGGCTGAATTTGCTGTCGATCGAGCAGCCGAGCAGCTGCACGTTCTTCTCGGTGAACTTCGCGTTGCGCTTGTCGAACGCGATGATCTCGGTCGGGCAAACGAAGGTGAAGTCGAGCGGGTAGAAGAACAGCACGACGTACTGGCCCTTGAAGTCCGACAGGTTGATCTGCTTGAAAGATCCGTCGGGCATGACGGCGTCAGCGGTGAAGTCTGGGGCCTGCTTGCCAACCAAAACGCTCATTGAAAACTCCTGTGGCCGGGACGATACGCCGGCTCGAATGTGTCCGTTCGGGCGCTGCAGTGCGGCGCCGGGTGATTGCGAGCGGGGTCATAAACCAGTTTCCGAAACCGCGCAACAGCGATTTGTCAAAAACAGGTCAAATCTTGCCGTCTACCGTTCGTTTTCTTTTTCTGGAACGCCGTCGAGAGGAGGATTTTGATACGGAAACGACCGAAACACGGCAAAAATAGACAAAACGCCGACATTTTGCTCTCGCGATCTTCGGTGGGCGTTCGGGTTGACCCGTAATCGTCAACGCTTTCGGCAGCTTCAGTGCGCCATTCAATGTGAAGTCAAAGGTTTCAATGCGTTGTAAACCTCCTGAAAAAAATTGACTTCTGGTCGGTCGGTCGACGCCAGTTCTGGCTCGAGTTGAGGATTTGAGCCAACCCCGTGATATTGCGCCGCGTTACCCGTCAACCGGCCTTCTGTGTGTCAGATCTCGGAGCGATCCCAAGCACTTAGAGCGATCGAGTTTTTTCCGGAGATGGCCAACCGCCCCAACCATCGCCTCGTTAACCGCGAGGCAAGGCATGGCCGAATCAAACACCGCTCCCAATCTCTCTTCCGAAACCGCCGCCAGCGCATCACGCGCCGTTGCCGATCGGCCGACACTCAGGCTTCTGCGTCCGGGCGGCCCCGGTGTTGAAGTTCCGATCGGCCAGCCGGGCAAAGCGCAGCCGGCGCGACCCTTCATCAAGTGGGTCGGCGGCAAATCAAAGCTGATTCCCGCTCTCGACACGCTGCGGCCGCATTCGATTGCGCGCTACGCCGAACCTTTCCTTGGCGGTGGCGCGATGTACTTCCATCTGCGCAACGAGTCCGCGTTTGCCGGCGCGCTCATCACCGACGCCAATCACGACGTCGTCAACGTGTTCACGGTCGTCCGCGATCATATCGACGCGCTGCTCGCCGCCCTGCGACGCCACCAGGCTCTGTACCTGTCTCGCCTGGGAGAAGACCGAGCGGCCTACTTCTACGCTGTTCGCAGCGACCATCCGGGGGACCGGGACATGACACCTGTCGAACGTGCAGCGCGCATGCTGTTTCTCAATCGAACATGCTTCAACGGGCTGTGGCGCGAGAACAAGTCCGGGCGCTTCAACACGCCCCATGGACGCTACGCTTCGCCCGTTATCGCGCCAGCCGCCAAACTGCGGGCTGCCAGCGCGGCCCTGCAGGTTGCAGACATCGACAGCGCCGACTTTCGCAAGATCCCGCAGTTGGTCTCCGACCACGACATCGACTTCGTCTACATGGACCCGCCGTACCACCCGATCAGTGAGACGAGCGCGTTCAACGCTTACTCGCGCGGTGGCTTTAGCGGGCGGGCCCAGCAAGAGCTGCGCGATGTTTGCGTCGAGCTGGACAAGATGGGCGTGCGGTTCGTGCTGAGCAACAGCGACTGCGACTTCATCCGCGGCCTCTACGACAGCTTCGATATTCGCACCGTCATGGCCGCCCGTTCCGTCAACTGCAAGGCGGACAAACGCGGTTCGGTCCGCGAAGTCGTCGTGCGCAACAAGCGCGCTGGTCTCGCCTGGTAATCCGAATGACCGGCGGTTCGTTAGATACCTAACGTTCCGCCAGGAGTTCGGCAACAGCACGGTCCACTCTGGTCGTCATCGACTGCGGCCCCTTGTCCGGCGAACTGCCGCCGTCAATGACGTGGCGCACACGTCCCGCTCGGTCGACAAGCACCGCCGTCGGCAGCGCCGTAACGCCAAATGCCTTGTACCACCGCTCGCCCGGATCCATCGCGACAGGCAGCTTCACCCCCAACCGCGCGACGAAATCGACGATATCAGGCCGATCCTCGTCCTCGCTGATCAAGACGATGCGCAGTCCTCGGGGGCGTAACTTCGCACTGAGCGCGACGTAGTGAGGGACGGCCTTCTCGCAAGGGCGGCACCAGCTCGCCATGAAATCCAAGAGCACGACGTGGCCGCGCAGCTGTTCGAGGCCGATCATTTGGCCGTTCAGCGTCTTGGCCACCAGCTTGGGTGCAGTGGCGGCTGCCGGAAGTTGTGGCGCCGAGCAACTTGACGTGAACGCGACAATAAGCCCGATCATCACCGTCGCCACCGCGCCCAACCCGGGGTGCTGCTTTGGGCAACGTTGTGGCAGGCTGCTATGCTGAACCGGTCTCCCGGCCACTTGGCGCAACATGGGTAAGCTCCTTTCGATCGAAACCGGTTTCACTTGCAACAGCCGTTGCAAGTATTGCACGCAGTTGGATTACCGGGCGATCCCGCAGGCGGACAAACTCGATCTCACGACCGAGCAGATCCTCGAGCGCATCCGGTACGCCGCCGCCGAGGGCTACGACCAGATTGGATTCTCGGGCGGCGAACCGACGATCCGTCCCGACTTCATCGACCTCATCAAGGAAGCCCGAAGCCACAACTTCAAGCGCATCGGTGTGACGTCGAACGGGCGCATGTTCGCGTACAGGCAGTTCACCGAAGACGCGATGAAGGCAGGCTTGGACGGCTTCACATTTTCCTTGCACGGGCACACGCCAAAGATCCACGACGGAATCGCTACGGCTCCGGGCGCGCTCGAGCAGGCGTTGCAGGGGCTCGCCAATATCGCGGCCGTCAAACGTAAGCATGGGCTGCAAGCGCACCTGATGAACAACCAGATCCTGCTGCCCGACAACACGCCCTACATCAAGGAGATGGTGGAGCTGCTCGGCCCACACGGCGTCGGGCTGTTCATGATTCAGCCGTTCATCACGCAGCGCAGCAACAGCGATGAACTCGGGCGCTTCTACGTGCCCTACGACGACGTCGTCGCTGCGGTCGAACGGGCGTTGCCGGCGCTCGAAGAATACGGCGCCCGGATCAAGCCGTACAACGTCCCCAACTGTTTGCTCTGGCGTTTTGGTGAACGATTCGTCGAGCCGCAGTTCTATGGCCTGCGCAGCTTCCGAGAATACGAAGCGATGCATCCGGGCGAGTTCCGCGCGTTCAAAGCCAAGCAGTGGTTCCGCATCCCGGACTGCAAGACATGCAAGGAGTATTGTCCTGGCTTCCGAATCGAGCAGTTTCCGCAGCAAAAGATGGCGGCAGCCCTCACCGAATCGGCGGCCACGTTTGACGCGGACAACGACGCGCGTGGCAGCGATGCACCGCTGCTCTTCAGCGGCACCGAGCTGTTCGACGCCGACACCATCGCGACGACGTTTGCGCGTCTCGCGGCCGAGCACGGGCCTGTCTCGTGGATGACGGCGATGTGCGAAAAAGTCGCGCGGCCCAAGCAGGCGGAACTCATTGCCGACCTCTGCGAGAGCGGTCACTTGTCCGAGCTCGTCCTCGTCGGCCAGCCCCTCGATCAGCGCTTCCTGGCGCAACGCGTGCTGGAGAAGGGCAACCTCGAGGAGTTGCGCACGGGCCTGATGATGTTGGGTGCGCGCACCGAGGCCGGCCGTAAGCTTCCTAAGCTTCGTCTATTGTTCAATGTTGGCGACTTCTTGCGTCTGCTTGACGACCCGCTTGTCAAGCACCACTGGACGCGATTGCTGACGGCATTGAGACGCGCGGCAAATGGCTCGGGCCCGGAAGCGACCGGCGCCATTCGCGCAGCGATCGCGGTCGCCATCCCCAACTTCCCGCGAGAGTCCGTACCGCCTGATATGGCTCGCCAACGCGACACAAACCGCGACCTTGCGCGCCGCATCAAGGCTGCTTGCGAGGTGGCGGGCGTCGGCGTGGTCTTTGTGACACTCGGCGCCAGACGTGGACTCGATGCGGCGCGCGCCCGCCAGATGGCGATCGCCGAGGAGACGTTCGCCGAGATCCTGCCGACCCAGTCTTGGGAGAAGAGGCTCTTTCGGCATCCGTTCTCGATGCCCGAAATGGATTTCGTTTCGTGGTCTCCGCCGTGGCTGTTCGAGCGCTGGGATCTCTCGGGCGAAGAGGTGTCGCCTCATGTCCGCGCCGATGACGACACGGGAGAGGGACCGCAGACCGGGGTTCGCGTGCAGTCTGTTGCCGCTGCGCTCAAGACGATCGGCGCCGCATCTGGCGACTGATCATCGCGTCCGGTCCCTTGCAGCGCCGCCGCTTGTTGGGGCCGAGTCGGCCGCGGACGTCGTCCGGCCGGTTCGTTCAACCGAAACTGCCCCCGGTACACGGATGGCCGCCCAGCTCCACACGGGCTCGGGCGCCGATCGGCAAGTCGAGCTTTCCGTGCGGCGATTGTCGAGCAGGGCGACCTCGAATCGGTTGGCGCCGTCGTCGATCTGGAAACGTTGCCCGGGCCCGAGTAGCCGCGCAGAGCGACTGGCGCCTTCCAAGGCGACGATCCACTCCGGCCGTGTCACGCGGAAGTACTGATGTGCCCGGATCTCCTCGCAGTCCGCTTTGTACGTACCTGACTCATGGTAGGCGGCGATGTCGGTGGTGCGCAGGACCCGAAGAGCCTGTGGCACGCGTTGTTTTTCGAGCAGCCCCATCATCGCTACGGCGGCGATCAGCTCCTCTTTCTCGTTGACTGTGTCGTCGCCGATGGTCGCGGTCGACGCCTCCCGCCACACGAGCAGCGCCACGTCGAGGCCGTCGTCTTCAACATGGCGGCGCATCAAGACGCGCACTTTCACGACATCGCCGATGCGCACGGGAATGCGTCGTCGCCCGCCGATTCGGTAGTACAGCCGCCGCGGCGACTCACCGTCTTGTGCCACGACCAGGACGTAGTCGGCTGCGCTTCCGGATGCTCGGCCGTGGTTGGCGACAGTGCCTCGGACGTCGCTCGTCATGGTCACGCCGGGGGCGGACGGCTCCTGGGCGCCTGACAGCTTGACCGTCGGATCGCCGTTAGCTTTGAGCCAAAAGACGTTGCTGACTTCGGCCTGGGCGGCACCACAACCGCCGGCCACAGCCAGCACCAAGACCGCCGCAACCGCATTGAGCCGGGGACGAGATCGGCGTGAAACGAGCCGCGAAACCACCTGAAACCTCCACGTGGAAGGTAATGCCGCTTGCCATCCCCCGCAAACACACGCTCGCTGCTTTTGCAGGCCCGATTGGAAGTCGCTGGCTGAGCGTTAGGCCGGGTCCGAGCGACCCGAACCCGAACCCGAACGTGAACTCACACCCTCACGGGGTGCCGCTGTGCTTGCGGATGAGGCCGGTGAGCATGGCCGCGACCTTGTCGGAAGCCGCCAGCAGCGCTTCGGCTTCGGCGGCCGGCACCAGACCAGGCGCCGCGGCCAGCTCCACCGCCACCGCCGCCTCGCACGCTTCGCCCCGCGCCTCGTTGAAGCGCTGCCGCTTTTCACCGGCGTTGAGCCGGTTGGCGCCCTCGCCGATCAGCAGCGCCGGCGCCGTTGCCGACCGCGGCGACGACAGAACCGGGCCGCGTGCCCGCCGTCTCAACCGAGCGCCGGCTCGGGGAGGGCGACGTGCGCGCTCGGGCCGGCCGGGATAGCGAACGGCAGTGCGGCAGCACCTGCGGACCCTCGCGCCCCGCGAACTCCGATCGAACCCGTGGCAGCCCCCCGGTTTCGTTTCGCACCTATACGGGATAAATGGGATGCGCCATAAATGGGCGAAGCTCACAAGAGAACGGAGGGCTCTGCGCCGATGCGGATCGAGACCGAACACGGTCAAGTTGTCTTCAGCCGCCCCAGTGGCGAGCAGCTGCTGCGTCATTTCACGGCGCGCTGGCGGATGCCTGTCGTCTCGTTGGAGACCGACGGCGATCGCGGCGCGGCTTACGGAGTCGTCTTCCAGGTCGGCGCAGACGAGGCGTGGTGCTTCCTGCACACCCTGCCGCCCGAGGTCGGAAGCGAGATCGAAGTCGTCCTCGGGCTGCTGCAAAAAGGCATGTCCGAGGCGCTGGCGAGGCTCACAGAGTGGCGTCCCCCGGGCGTTTTGCTGCCCTGTGCCTGCCTGATCGACTCGGGCGACGGCACGATGACGCCGGGCATGGCTGTCTTCACGTCCGATGCGCTCGGTCCAGATGTGGACGGCCCGACCTACTCCGAGCTGGTGTCGGCTTTCGTCGATCTGCTCTCGACGACGTCCGCCGGCGTCATGTTGCCGCCATTCACAGCCGTCAACCGCGTGCCCCGTCTCGCGGCGGGCGCGATCAAGTTCGACACCGCCCTCGTTGACGGCGCGCCGCTCTGCTTCCGCGTCGAGCCTGAAGATCCGTTGGACGAAGAAGAGCAGCGCGAGCTGTCCGGAATCTGGGCCCATGCTGGCGTCAAGCACATCGCCTGGGCGCCGGCGATCCCGATCTTCCTGTCCGACGAAGAAGCGTCGATGCTCCACGGGCCCGATGACGAGCCGGACGTTGACGACGTGCACGCGGCTGAGCCCGCAACCGTCGCGCAAGAGCCGGCGACCAACGAGGCCGATCGTGACGCCGTCGAGCCGCCTGTTCGCGGTGAATCGCCCCGACCGATCTCGATGCAGACGCCGACGATGGCTCCGGTCGAGAGCGGCGCGCACAAAGAAGCAGACACCTCCGCCGGTTTGAGCGCCGCATGGGGGCCGACGCAGCTCGATTTCAGCGAGCAGGCCCGGACCACTGCCGACCGCGAAACCCTGATCCGCCTGCGCGGCGAGACATTATCGGCCGACGAGGAAGAGGCGCGACGTGCCGCCGCCGCTGCGGTCGCCATCGCCGAGGGCCGCGAGCCCATCATTCGTTTCGAAGAAGCTGTGCCCGCCACGGAAGGCGGCGCGCAAACACACGAGCCGATTGGTGACGCTCATCACGTCGCCGTCGTCGAGTCCGGCTACGAAGACGACATCGCGGGCTTCGAAACGCTCGATGCGTCAACGGCCGGTGACCTGATAGCGGGCGCACGAGGCGAGTTCGGCGCGCTCAACAAGGCGGCCGCGTCCAGCGGTACGCGCCTTATCCCCGAGCTTTCGGACGCCACGCGGGTGGACGACTCACCCAAGTCGCCGCCGCCCGCGCAACCCGCGCCCACGTCCGGTTCGCCGGACGCCGCGGCCGACCGGCACCCCAGCGGCGGCGATCCGAAGAAGAGCGACTTCGACAACACGCTGGTCGGCGCGGGTGTCGAGAGTGAAAAGGCCCAGTGGGATGTCCCGACCGCCGACGCGTTGGTCGAGTCGTCCGCGGCGACCGGACCCCGTGGCAACACCGATGGCTACAAGCCGTTCGATGCTTCCGGCGCACCCGAACCGGACGTGGATGCAGACCGGATCGCCGTTGCCAGTGTTTCCCAGCATTGGTTGGAAGGGGCCGAACGGTTCGCCAAGATCGCCACGAGCCCGTGGGCCGACGTGCACGACTTCGCCGGTGATCGCGGGCACGCGGGCGTGATTGCGGCCGCCCTTCGCGTGCTGCTCGCCGCTGGGACGTGGCCCGATTGGCTGCCCGAAACCGACGAGATCCGCCGCGCGGGCGCCGCGATCGCCTGCTTCCATCGCGACCGTCTCGAAGCCCTGCTCGACGTTCGCCTTGCCCGCGGTGTCGATCCCGTCGAGCTCGCCCGGCTGCGGCTCACCCACCAACCCAAGCAAGCGATCGTCTGTGGCGTGGATCGCGTTGACGCCGCGGCGGTTTCGGACGGTTGGGCGACGCGCCAACTCGACGACCTTGCCAGACTCGCCGCGGCCGCCGCCGAGGCTGATCCCGACACCGCCGCGCTGACGAGCTACCGCGCTTTCCTTGCTGAGCTTGTCATCTGCCGCGACCTGTTCCGTCACGACGCCCTTGCTGACGCCACCCCCTGGGAAGACGCTCTTCGCCGCTCACCGCTGCGAGGCGTCCTGCTCCAAACGCTGCACCACGACGTGGTCTCACGCGTCGTTGCCGAGCTGCGCAGCCACGGTTGGACGGCGCTCGATCCCGACGCCGTTGCCGCTGGCACCCCGCCCCAAGCGCGCTCCTTCGCCTGCCGAGTCGATGCCCGCGGCGGCCACGTGCGCACCGAAGTCACGATCGTCGATCCCGAGAGTCCCCACTGCTACGGCGTTCGCGCCGGTGGTGGCCGGGTGCTGATCTTCGCTGAAGCGTTCGACAAGGCGACAACGGGGGTCGAAGCCACCCTCGCGTGGGGCCGTCGCAACGAGTTCCTGCGCGACTTGTGCGCCGTGCTCCAAATCGACACGACCCACATCGAAGGCCAGGCGACCGAGCCGACACGGGCTGTCGAAGTCGATGCGCTCGGTGTGCTGCGGGCCGACGCGCGTCAAACGCTCGCCCAAACGCTGATTGAAACGGCTTGGGTCCTGTGGCGCCGGACCCACAAGGGACGGTTCGCTCGCCGCTAGCCCCAATGCCCCTATTCCGCGGCCATCCACGGCGTATCCGGCCATGCGGGATCGATGGTGAGGCGTTCCAACTCCGCTGCGCTGTCCAACGCCTGCTCGAAAGTCGCCGCGCCGAGCTCGCGAAACCGCTGCAGGTTCTGATCGGCAACTTGCTGCGAGGTCGACGGCCGCGATTTTTTCGCTTCCAACGCCGCCAGCACATCCTCGGCGGAATGCCCGCCAGCCAACATCCGCAATGCGATTCGGCTGAACTCAGCTTTCGGATCGACGCGACGCAGCGCCTCAAGCGTGTCGATGTGCACGAACTGCAGCGTCGGGTCGGGGCTCTTGCGCCAAAAACGCACGAGGGCGCCCGCGCTCGACGCATCGCGCGGGTAATCGGGGTGAAACGGCACGACATAGAACGTCTTGCCCGCTGAGCGGTCCAGGTAACGGGCACGAATCCGTTGGTGGTACGCGTCGAACTGTCGCGCCGACATCTGCACACCTGGAAAGATCATCAGCGCGACCTCGACCTTGCTCTGCACCGCCTCGAGCTCATCGATCCCGGCCATGACCCGCGCAACGTCGGCGTCGTCGGTCCAGCAGATGCGACGCCACAGGCGGCCTTCCGCTCGGCAACTCCTCGCGAATGGGCACACGCTGTAGCGTTCGATGACGCCGTGGACGTACCGGTTGTTGCGAGCGAGCACATGGTCGCGGGCGGCGTCGAGCATCGGCAGAAAACGAGGTGTGGCGGGCCCGACTATCGGTCCGGTGGTTCAGCGGCCCAGCTCACGGACGACCGCCATCAGCGCCGCTTTCATCGCGCTGCAATCGGCGTACCGTCGCGACGGCTCCTTGTGCATGGCGCGGCGAATGATGGCTTCGAGGGTCTTGGGAATCATCGGGTTGATGTTGCGGGGCGCCGGCGGCTCGGAGCGCACGATCGCCGTCAGCATCGTCGACAAGTCGGGGCCCGTAAACGGCAGGCGTCCGGTGAACATGTGATACATCGACGCGCCGAGGGCATACAGGTCGGTCACGGGCGATAGCTCGACATCATCGGCCAGCCGCTCGGGCGACAGATAGGCCGGCGTACCGACCACGAAGTCGGTGTGGGTGATCGTCTGGGAGTTGTCGCTTTGTCCCTTGGCGACGCCGAAGTCGGTGACCTTGATGCGCCGGTTGTCGTCGATCACGAACAGGTTGTGCGGCTTGATGTCGCGGTGAACGATGCCGACGGCGTGGGCCGCCGCGAGTCCATCGCAGGTCTGCGCCATGAGCATGACAGCCTGCTTGATCGACAAACCCCGCGGGCGCTGACACATCAGTTCAGCCATATCGGCGCCGTCCAGCAGCTCCATCGTGTAGTACAACCGCCCCTGGAACGACCCGAACTCGTAGGCGCGGACGATGTTGGGATGGATCAGGCGCCGTGAGATCCGCATCTCGCGGCGGAATCGGCGACGCACGGTGTCATCGGCGATATCGCTCCGCAGCACCTTGAGCGCCACTGTCTCGTCGAGCTCGACGTCGTACGCCCGATAGACGCGGGCCGTTCCGCCACGCCCGAGCGCCTCTTCCAGTCGATAGCGGCCATCGATGAGGGCCCCGACGATGAAGATGCCGCTGTTCTTGGTCGGCACGTCATGGGTTCGAAGTGCGCGTCGATTCCTTGGCTTGCCACGGCCGCCTCCGATGCTCTCGGGCAGCGCCCGGTGCTTGTGCGTATTGGAGATCGACTGTGCGTCTGCTCGCGTGCGCCGCTCCGATTCGTCGTCTTGATCGGGCAGGTCGACCGGCACTTCCGGCGTCAGGTTGCGCAGCTCGTCGGTGGTCCCGCTTGTCGCGTCGCCGGGCACCGTTCCACTGCCGGAACCACGCCGGGGGCGGCCATCCATCGGCACGGCGTTGGGCTCGTGAAAGGGCGCTGTCTTGCGCCGTGGCTGCACATTGCCGTCTGCCCCGGGACCAACGGGCGCGGTCACCGACGGCGTGAACGGTCGGGTCGGGCGATCGCTGACACCGATGCGCGGCTTGCCGTCGAGCGACGTCCACTGCGCGGTCGATAGCGCCTCGGCGAGGTCGTCTTCGGTAAACGGCGGATCGAGCACCACTTCGCCCAGCTCGGGATGGAGCAGGTGGACGTCCTCGCGACCGTCGCCGATCCACACGATCGGCAGCTGATCGGCAAGCAACGTGGGCACCATGCGTTCGGCGAGCTCTTCGAACGATTGGACCGGCAGCGTGCAGTCGAGCACGACCACGTCGGGCACCTCGGCGAACACCTGCAACAGCGCCTCTTCGACGTTGTTGGCGACGTGGCAAGAATGCGTGAGCTGGCCGAGGGTGCGGCGCACGTAGCGCATCGCCGACCGCCCGGTGCCCAGCACAACGACGTTGAGATCCTGGACAAGCGCAACCGGCGAACGGTCTTCGACCGCCGGTCCATCGGAATCGAGCGCAGCGTGCTTTGTCGTCGGCATCGCGTGGTCGCAAAGTGAGGCTGGTGCGCGATCAGGCTAGCACTACCGGACCGCGGCCGTCACGACGCGCGAATGGGCCTCACCTCATCAAGACTCTTGAACTGCACCGCTAGCTAGTCCCCCCCAGGACCAGTGGTGGTGCTGCAGGTCTTCCCATGTCGAGACGCTACCAGTAGCAAACCAGTTTTGCACTCATTCCTGTTATTTTGATTACAGGGGACTAGGATATCGCGGCGAGTTCGTCGAGGATTTGCTGGCACGAGTCGTGCCGTCCGCTCGGTTCTTTCGTCATGGCTCGTAGAATGGTCGCTTCGAGCGCGGCGGGGATGTTCGGCGCGATTTCGGTCGGCGGCAGGGGTTCTTCGAGCACGATCGACGCCAACAACGTCGAGATGTCGGGCCCGACGAAGGGAAGCTCGCCGGTGAACACCTGGTACATCACCACGCCCAGCGAATAGATGTCGGTCTTGGCCGACAGCTCGGCCTTCTTTTTGAGCCGTTCGGGAGCGAGGTAGGCCGGTGTGCCCAGCACCCGATCGCCGCCGGGGTTGGTCAGCGTCGCGTCTTCGGTTTTCGCGATGCCAAAGTCCATGATCTTCAACACCGCGCCGTCTTCGACCACGAACAGGTTGTGCGGTTTGACGTCGCGATGGATCACGCCGTCTTCGTGCGCGGCCGCCAGACCTCGACACGTCTGCATGATGAGGTCGATGCCGTGCGCGCGCGCCAGCGGTCCTTGCGCGATGAGCAGCAGTTGGCTGAGGTCGCGGCCGTCCAGCAGCTCCATCGTGATAAAGCGACGGCCTTCCCACATGCCGAACTCGTAGGTGCGCACGATATTGGGGTGGCTGAGCCTGCGGCAGACGCGCATCTCATGGCGGAAGCGCCGCAGCGTCGAGTCGTCATTGCGATCGGCCTTGATGAGCTTGAGCGCAACGTCCTCGTCGAGCTCCATGTCGCTGCACTGGTAGACGGTGGCCATTCCGCCCGAGCCGAGTACTCCGACGACGCGATACCTGTCGTCGATAACCGTGCCGGGATCGAGGTAGCCCTGCGCTTCACCGAGCCGACTCGCCGCGCGCCGCAATCGTCGCGCAGGAACCCGTTGCCAGCCGCGGCTCGGTCGCGGGATGCGCCCCTTGGGATGGCCGTCTGCCAGCCGTGTTTTTTGGGTTGTGTTGTCGAATTTCAACGCTCCGGTTGCGTTGCGATCGCGTGCGGGTTGGCGCGGTGCCAACGCCTTGGGGGTCGGCGTCGTCATGACGTTGTGCGCTTTGAAGGAGAGCGTCGTCTTGAACCGCTTGCGTCGTCCAGCGGTGTCCTTTGGCCCGTCGCCGCGGCCATCTTCGGGGACCAACCCGGTCGTGTCGTAGGGGCCTTCGTCGTAGCGGGATGTCGATCCCTTGCGCCCCTTGTCGGGTCGCTTCGGCGACGTGAATCCGGCGCGCTTGGTCGTTGCAAGGTGCGGCGCCGGGGGCTTGGCGGCGGGGGGCGGCGCTTCGAGCAGCTTGCGGGCTCGCTTGATGGCGTCGCGCAGCTGCTTGGGCGAGAATTCGGTCGGCAGCTGCACTTCGGGCATCGCGCCACCCGTCAGGTTCTGTCCTTGTTTCAGGCCGATGCTGACGATCGCGATCGCCGGTGCGCCCGGGGCCGCGAGGAGCGTCGCCGCGATGTCGACACCACGCAGTCTCTCATCGAGTGGATCGACGACGACGAACATCGGGCGCGCGTCTTCGAGCAGCTGCGAAAGCCGGCCGCTTTCGCCGGCGCGCACGCAGCGGATATCCCCCTCGAGCAAGACGGTTTCAAGGTCGGCGCCGTGCGCATCGTCCGGCTGGATGACCAGCGCCGTTTCCCAGGTTGCAGCGCCCGAAACCCGCAAGGCGCTCGACCGGCCTGTCGAGCCCGGAAACAGCGTGATCTTGCGCTTGCGTGCCATCGTGGGTGCGGTCCGTTCTGTGCGGCGACGTGGGGTCGCACCAGTGTACGCTAAAAGCCCCGCGCGCTACAGGCGCAGCCGTACGGAGCCAGGCCCGATTGGAAAACGGCGGCAAGGTCGTCACGCGCACCGTATGGGTAGTCAAGATGGTCGCCGACTACCTCGAATACCCGGGCCCGCAGACCGGCATCCGGGTCCGGAGCGAGACGTTCGACAAGACCACCGAGAAGGCCCCTCGCGCCCCGCGAACTCCGATCGGACCTGCGTACGGAGCCGCGCATCTTCCGCCGACCTTGCACCCGTCGCCCGGCTCGGGTAGCACAGCGCGCCTTGCTGCCCCGTCGGGCCGCGACCAAGCCCCCGCATGAGGCCACAGTCATGACCGCGATCTCCCCGATTCGAGTCGGTTTCCCAACGTTGCGCATCGCCGCCGATGGCCTGCACGCGCTGGGCGAATTCGCGCAAACCCAGTCCGACTACCTGAGCCCGCGGCCTGCCGCCGTCGAGCGGTTGCGCGCGGCCCTGCAAAAACACGACGTCGGAATCGTCGCTCACTTCTACATGGGACCGCAGCTGCAAGGCGTCTTGTCGGCCTGCGACTGGCCCCACATCTTCACGTCCGATTCCCTCGCGATGGCCGACGCGGCGATCGGCATGGTCGAGCGCGGATGCCGCAACATCGTGGTGATGGGCGTCGACTTCATGAGCGAGAACGTGCGCGCCATGCTCGACGCGGCCGGGCACGAAGATATCCCCGTGTATCGCGTCGCCACGGACGCCATCGGGTGCTCGCTGGCCGAATCCGCGCTCGCCCCCGCGTATGGCGCGTTCATTCACGACGCCGCCGCGACACCCAACTCGCTGCATGTCATCTACATCAACACGAGCTTGCTCACGAAGGCGCGGGCCCATGCCCTGGTGCCGACCATCACCTGCACCTCGTCCAACGTCGTGCGCACGATCCTGCAGGCTTTTGCGCAGATCCCCGATCTCACCGTCTGGTACGGCCCCGACACCTACATGGGGCGCAACTTGCAGGCGATGTTCCGGCGTTACGCGGCGCTCCCCGACGCCGAAATCAGGCGCCTTCACCCCGCACACGACCAGGCTTCTCTGCGTCGCGCCCTGGCCGGCATGCGCGTGTTCGAGCAGGGCACCTGCATCGTCCATCACATGTTTGGCCGCGAGGTCGTCGATCGCGTCAAGGCCAGCTACGGCGACGCGTTCATGACCGCTCACCTCGAGGTCCCCGGGGAGATGTTCGCGCTCGCCGCCGAAGCGCAGCGGGCCGACCAGGGCGTTGTCGGTTCGACCAGCAACATCCTGGAGTTCATCACCCGCAAGGTCGACGAGGCCGTCGCAACATCGCCATCCCCAAGCGACGGCCCGCTCGATCCCGTGCGATTCGTCCTCGGTACCGAGGCCGGCATGATCACCCCGATCGTGCGCGATGTTGAGCGCACCTTGAAACGCACCGGCCGCGACGACGTGGCCGTGGACATCGTCTTCCCGGTCGCTTCGGAAGCCGTCACCGCAACCGGCGACGCGGACCTTGCGATCGTTCCTGGCGCATCGGGGGGCGAGGGCTGCTCCACTGCAGGCGGCTGTGCGACGTGCCCGTTCATGAAGATGAACAGCCTCGCCAACCTGTTTCACGTGCTGCACGGCATGGGCGACAGCGCGTCCCTGGCCGGATACCACCCGCGCGCCTACACCGAGTCCATCGACGGCCGCACCGCCGCGGATATCGGCAGCGAGCCGATCCTTCACATGCGCCACTTCCAGCGCACCGGGGAGCTCTCCGCGGACCTCGTCGCCGCGATCGCCGCCCACGCAAAGGACTGAGACCCCTCGCGTGCATCGAGCAGGGGCATAAAGCGGCGAAAGTCGTTGTTCTCACCTTCGCGCGGCGGGCACCATCACCGCACCACCGGTGTCATGCCGCGCAGGGAGAACACCATGAACAAGCTCATAATCGCGCTGGTGGTGATCGGCTGCCTCGTGTCGGTGTACGTCCTTGCCCAGGGCACACGAAAGCGCGGCAAACCGTCGACCAGGGCCGCGGCCACAAAGTCCACCAAGAAGGTCGCGGGCAAGGGCACCAACAACTGGCGCAAGCTGTCCAGCGCCGAAGCCCGCATCGTCGAAGGCTGCGGTACCGAGCCCGCCGGCACCGGCAAGTTCCTCAAACACAAGGCCAAAGGCACATACACGTGCACCCGCTGCGGCGCGCCCCTGTTCGACTCGAAGACCAAGTTCGACTCCGGCTCCGGCTGGCCGAGCTTTGACGACGCGATCCCCGGCGCGGTCAAGGAGATCCGCGACAAGGACGGACATCGCACCGAGATCCGCTGCGCACGCTGCGACGGTCACCTCGGCCACGTCTTCCGCGGCGAGCGCATGACCCGCAAGAACACCCGCCACTGCGTCAACTCGCTGTCGCTCGGCTTCCAATCCCGCCCGCTGGCCGAGGCGTTCTTCGCGGGCGGCTGTTTCTGGGGCGTCGAACACCTGCTCGAGTCCATCAAGGGCGTCGCCAAGGCCGAATCCGGCTACATGGGCGGGTTTGTGACCAAACCCTCCTACAAACAGGTCTGCACCGCGCGCACCGGCCATGCAGAGACGGTCCGTGTGCTCTTCGATCCGTCCGTCGTCTCCTACGAAAAGCTCGCGCGACGCTTCTTCGAGATCCACGATCCGACGCAGGTCGACCGGCAGGGCCCCGATCGCGGCCCGCAATACCGCTCGGCCGTGTTCACGACGGGCGCCGACCAGCGCAAAGTTATCGACAAGCTCATCGGCCTGCTCAAGAAGAAGGGCTTCAAGGTCGCCACCAAGGTCGAAACCGCGGGCGTGTTCTGGCCGGCCGAGGGCTACCACCAGGACTACTACAAGCGCACCCGCAAGGCGCCGTACTGCCACAGCTACACGAAGCGCTTTTGAGGTAGGCTGCGGGCACCTGCTGGAGCCCGTCATGCCTTGCCCGCTACACGCCCGCGTCGTTTGCGGCCTGTCCGTTGTCACACTCGTCCTGTCCGGGACCCTCGCAGGCTGCGGCGGGGCCCAGCAGAGAGGCACGGTCGCAACTTCATCGGGGGCTGCACCGACGTCCTCCGCGGCCGGCGACGTCCTGGCCACCGAGGGCGGACGGCCCAGTCCCGCGAATATCATCGTCTCGGGCGGTCGCTTCGTCGGGCTCGTTCGGACGGCGCGGAGACCGGCTCGCATCGCGACGGTCGGCGTCGGCAACGACGGCCGGCAGCTTTGGCGCGAGGACGGGGTCTGCGGCAAGGTCTTTCGCGCCTACCCGGTCGCCGGCCGTGTCGTTTGCTTCAACAGCGCCGTCGACACCGCCATCGGGGTGGACGCCGCATCGGGGGACGTCAGCTGGCGTACCAAGCTCGGGGGCAGGGCATCCCGAACTGGCATCCGGGACGGGCTGGTGGTCGCAGTCGTCGGCAACGATGAAGTCACCTTGCAGCCCCTCGACGGCAAAGAGCTGCGCCGCGCGCCATTCGCCAAATCGACGCGATCCGCAGTTCGTATCGGTGGCATCGTCGTCGCGCGCCCCCGTCCCGGTATCACCGTCACCCGCAGCGCGGGCACCAACGCCGTTGTGCGCACCGACCTCGACACGTGGCTGCCCGGCAATCGCAGCCTGCCCGGCGGCCTGGCCGTCTTTGGGCGCGCCAGCGGCGGCTCGCTCATCGGCTTGATGGACGCGGCAACCCACAAGGTCGTTTGGTCCAAGCCCTGGGCCGGTCAGCAGTCGGCCAACAACGCCGCCGAGGCAAACGGCGTCATCACGTTCACCGGGCCGGACCACTGGATGGCTGTCTCGGCCCAGGACGGTGGTGTGCTCGGTTCAGGACCCCGCGCGCGCCGTCAGCCCGTCGCCGCATCAGCCAATGTCATCGCACGACTCGACCACGTCGCCGGCAAGGGATACCGCATGGTGGTGGCGCCGCTGAAGGTCGCCGCAGCGCCCAAACCTGCCCCACCCGCGGCCGCGCAGTCCGCGTTTTTCGACCGTGGTGTCGTGATGCAGTTCATGACCATCGCGCACGGCGGAATCAGCGCAAAGTCGGGCCTGTACAAGAAGGCCAAAGCCGGCGCCATTGCCGTCACCGTTCGCAAGAAGGGCAAGGAAGTCACACTCGGCTGGGAGCGCGGCAACGGCGCCGACACCGGTACCATCGTGTTGACCGCCGACGCCCTCAAGGACGCCCGCAAACACGGCGACAGGTTCCAGGTGAACGTCGGCGTCGTCGCAGCCAGCGACCGCACATCGATGGCGCTCAGCCGGGCTGTATTCGACGAAGCGGTCAAGAAGGGCCGCACCGCCTGGCAGGATATCGACACACCGGGAGCCACCGAGCTGGTCTACGTGGGCCCCACCTGGCACGCCTACACGTTGCGGCGCCATGGCAAGGGCAAACAGCCACGGATCATGCGCGGTCACGCGTTCCGAGCCGGCTCCGCGCGTTACGTCGTGGTCGAAAGCGGCGGGATCCCGGTCGTCGTCCGCGCCAATCGACCCGGCAAAGTCCTGTTCCTGGCCGAAGTCGTTCCGCCCTGAGCCGTCGCGATCCTTCAACTCACGGTTTGGCCCGACCGATCGATTGCGAATCCCGCTCAACCGCAGTAAGCCGCTTGCCTCGCTTTGCCTCACCCTGCGGAATCGACCATGCCCAAAGCCAAGAAGTCCCTGCCCTGGAGCCGCCAGGCCCCCGATGACACCCGCTTTGACACGATCGTTGTCGGTTCGGGAATGGGCGGCATGACCTGCGCCGCGTTGCTCGCCAAGCAGGGCAAAAAGGTGCTCGTGCTCGAACAACACTACGTGCCCGGCGGCTTCACCCACACCTTCAAGCGCAAAGGCTACCTGTGGGACGTCGGCGTCCACGCGGTCGGCGAGGTGACCCGCAAGAGCCAGCCCGGACGCGTTTTGCATGGGCTGACCGACGGCAAGCTGAAGTGGGCGTCGCTGGGACCGACTTACGACGAGTTTTTCTTCCCCGACGGCAAGCGCATCGACTTTCCCGACACCAAGGACAAGTTCCGCGCCAACCTCGTCGCCGCGTTTCCCGATGAAGATGAGGCGATCGACAACTACCTGTCGCTCGTGCGCACCACCTGCAAGGCGATGGCCAGCTACTACATGGGCCGTGCGTTGCCTCGAAAACTGAGCTTCGTCGCCGGGATGCTCCCCGGGGGCAAGGCCGAGATCGACTTCTCGCGAACCACCTGGGACGTCATCACCGAGTTGACCGATAACGAGCAGCTGCAGACGGTGTTCGCGGCCCAGTGGGGCTACTACGGGAGCATCCCCAAGCGCTCCTCGTGGGTGATGCAGGCGCTTGTCGTCAAGCACTTCTGGCACGGCGGCTACTACCCTGTGGACGGTTCGGCCGCGATCGCCGAGCACCTGCTGCAGACGGTCGCTGACAATGGCGGATGGACCGTGACGATGGCCGACGTCGCCCAGATCGACGTGTCCGGCAACACCGCCAAGGGCGTGACCCTCAAAGACGGGCGCGCGTTCAAGGCCAAGCAGGTCATCAGCGCCGCGGGCGTCCAGTCGACCATTCGCCGGTTGCTGCCCGAGTCCGTGGCCAGCCAGCCGTGGGCCGCCGAAGTCAATACGTTGCGTCCCGCGTCCGCTCACGTTTGCCTGTACATCGGCTTCAAAGGCGACATCCGCAAAGCCGGCGCGGGTTCTGCCAACAAGTGGTTCTACGACACCTGGGACCTCGGTTTTGACGCCTGGGACGTCTCCGACAGCGCCAAGATGGGCACCGCCGACGTCCTCTACTGCAGCTTCCCGAGCCTCAAGGATCCCAACCACGACCCCGGGCCCGAAGAGCGCCACACCGGCGAGGTCGTGACGTTTGTGCACTGGGACGTCTTCAAGCCGTGGCTCGGCACCACCTGGCGCAAGCGCGGCGAGGATTACGACAAGCTGAAAAAGCGGATGGAAGAGGTCCTGTTGGAGCAATTCCTGACCCGCATGCCCGGGCTGCGCGACATGGTCGACTACGTGGAGCTCAGCACCCCGCTTTCCACCGACAACTTCTGCCGCCCGGTCCGCGGGTCCATCTACGGGCTCGAGCCGACCCCGGAACGTTTCGCCGTCGACGCGCTGCGGCCCCAGAGCCCGGTGAAGAACCTCTATTTCGCTGGCAGCGAGATCACCTCGGTCGGTGTGATCGGCGCGATGATGGGCGGGCTGATGGCGGCGGTCGCGGCCGAACCGATGGGCACGATGAAGTACCTGCGAAGTCTCAAACGCCCTTGACCGCCTCCAGCCGCGTTGTCCGCCCGCGACGCGGAATTCGGGCCTTTTTGGAAGGCAAAATCGCCACAGGGTGCCCAAAAGGGCCGTAGGCTGCGTCCGACGGGCTCGAAGCTATATCAGTGGGTTGAGAGCCGATCGGCCGTTAGAGCAAGCCTACAGCCGATTCTCGCCGATGGGCGGCGGGTGTCGATCGGAGCCCAGACCGGCTGCAGACATCTTCAATTGCCATTTCGGGTCATGTCGCGTTTGCGTTGGCGGGGCCGCCTCGATGGCGCGCCTGCAGCGTCGAAGGACCACATGACTTGAACATCGAGCGGCACGGCTCCGCGCGTTGACGAGAAGACCGGGCTACTTGCCTTTCTTGCCGTCCTTGCCGTCCTTGCCGTCCTTGCCGTCCTTGCCGTCCTTGCCGTCGTCGTCGTCGTCGTCGTCG
>CAZLMW010000063.1:0-43614 GCA_964560875.1 uncultured Enterobacteriaceae bacterium | reverse complement strand
ATCAGGGACTGGTTGAACGATCACCCTCTGCATCCCGATGTCGGCGGGGTGGTCGAAGCGGACGAGTTCCCTGACCTGCGGGAGCATGTCCTGCTGGTCGTGGTGGACGAGTGTGTCCTTTGTGATGCTCCGGTGCCGGTGCCCGGTCGCCGTGATGGCACGAGGGACGACGATGCAGAGGCAGACATCTTGGAGTCGTTGGGGTTCAGGGCCGCTGCTGGTCGTCCCCTTGCTCGTCGGATGGAGGATCGCCTGTCAGCCTTGTTCCACGGGTTCCGGGCCTTGTGTGAGCGCACGGGGTTGCGGCTCGTGTTGTTGTCGCCGGAGGCTCGCCCTGTGGGCACGTCGTCGGCACGGGATCGTAGTCTCCGTGCTCTGACTGGAGATGCGGGCAGGTTCTATGCACACCTGCGGCTGTTCCGGCCTCGTGGCGAGTCGGTCATCGAGGTTTGGAAGGACGAGATCGACGGGTTGGGGCCGGGATGGCTGTCTCCCCACGAAGGGCGGCTCCGTCACGTCCTACCATCCGTCGAGGCCGTTTGCGCCGGAGTCGCCACCGTTACCGTTGCCCCTCACCCCGAGGCAGTCCAGCACGTGCAGAAGGTCGTACCGCAAGAGGCTACGCACCCTGATGAACGGGATCTGCCCGTCGCGGGTCATGCGCCGAACCGTCGAGAGGCTGATGGCCAAGGCATCGGCAAGCTGATCGGCGGTCAACAGTTGGCGGGCGTGGCTCACGTCTGGGCCTCCGAGAATCGAGGGCACGCACAAAACGAGTCGTATAGGCGGGCCAACGGGTGGCCAACCGTCAGCGGTGGTCAATCGGAGGCGGCTGGTCGCTTGTCGGGGCCGCAACCTGCACGGCCTCCCCCTTGCTGATCGACAACGGTGGGGGTTGGGCAGCCTGATCGGGAGTTGGGCCGACGCCAGAGAGCTGCTCGACCCGGCCGTCTGGCGTGACCACGCAGGCCAAGACGTGAGGCGACTGGTTGTTCAGCGACAGCCGGTGCGAGTCGTACCTGCGGGTCGTTCGAGGATCGGCGTGCCGAAGATGATCCTGCACGTCGCGCAGGGGCACGCCCCGGTCGAGCAGCATCGTGGCCGCCCCATGTCGGAACAGGTGCGGGTGAATGGGCCGCTGGAGTCCGGCCTGTTGGCCCAGCACCCGGACGCGCTTCCAGGCTGCCTGTGCCGACATCGCCCTGCCCCTCGCCACCCTGCCGCCCTTCAACACGGGGGCGAGGAGGGGGCCTTCCTTGATGGCGGCGGCGTCTAGCCATCGACTGACGGCCTGCCACGTCGTCCCGGCCAAGGGCACCCGGCACACCTTCCGGCCTTTGCCCGTGACCGTGGCGACCCGGTGGCCGCCTTCTTCACCAAGGTGTTCGACCCGGAGGCCAAGCGCCTCGCTGATCCGCCACGCCTGGACGGCAAGCAGGAGCAGCAGGACGCCATCCCGAAGGCCGATCAGGTTGTCGGGATCGGTGGCAGCGAGAAGCGCCCGCACCTCGTCGGGGGACAACCCTTGACGTGGCGAGGTCGTCGGCACCTTGGGCCGTCGAGCACGGCGAGCGGGGTTGCGGTCGAGTACGTCCTCGTCCACGGCGAAGGCGAACAGGCCGGTGAGGGCGGCCATCGTCTTGGCGATGGTGGCGGGTGCCCGCCCGAGGGCTTCCAGATGCGCTCTGAACGCTTCCACGTCCCGTCTGTTGCCATCGAGGGCCGAGCCACCAAGGAAGGATGCGAACTGGTTGATGGCCCGCCCGTAGACGACCCGGGTGGCCGTGGAGGGTAGGCCCCGAAGGAAGGCCGCCGTGGTGCTGACCGACGCCTCCGGGAAGGCCCGGATCGTGCCGGTGACGATGCCGATCTTGGGTTGCGGGAATGCCTCTTCCATCAACCCAACTACCGGCCACCCGGTCCGCCTGAGCCCCCGGCGATGGACGGGCGATTCTCGACGCCCGCGAGATTCTCGCTGGCCGGATTCTCGGTCCGAGAAGGTCGATTCTCGACACGGGTTGCCGGTTGAAAAACCGATCCGGGTCGGATCCGAGGGCCGGAAAACCCGAACTGAATCTGTAAGGAAAACCGAGCCTCGATTCTCCTCAACGGTCGTCCGATCGCCTGTCGCTGCGGCGGAGCTGCCGTTGCCCGCTCTTGACATCTTGGTAAAAACCTATTACCAACGACGTGATGTCCATCTCAACGACCGCCACGAAGAAGCACCCCTTGAGGGTCTGGGCCTTCCTGAACGACGTTACTCTCGGGGATGTCGCCGCCAGCCTTGGAGTCAGCCAGGCGCTGGTGAGCCTGTGGATGGCCGGGCGGCGGAGGATGGGGGCGGCAAGGGCGCAGCAGATCAGCGGGATGACCGATGGTGCCGTCAGCCTGGAGGACTGGCCGTGGGTCTGGCTGGAAGGCGAAGGCGTGGAAATCCGCAAGGAGGGGGCGGGCAGGGGCGGAGCGAAGACCGGGCGAAGGGCAGCGTGAGCATGGCCACGGAGACCCCCATCGTGGCCATGCTGGCGGAGGTCGTAGCCAACGAGGACGACCCGGCGTGGCAGGCGTGGACACGGGATCGGATGCGGCTGCAAGGGCAACTTCACGAGCTCCGGGCTGTTCGAGACCGCCTGACCGCCAAGATCGCCTCTCCCACGGCTGCGGCTGAGCCAGCGCAAACCGGGGGACGACAGGCAACTCGCCGTGAACTGCGCGGCCGGATGGGTCGAGGCGGTCTACTGCCCCTCGCACAGGCGGTCGAGATGCTCCCGACGAGCGATGCCGAAGCGAGAGAGTGGCTTCGACTGCACGGGCTGGTGGGCGATCTGGCGGGCCGCGAGGTAGTGGATTGGGGCAGGGTGCTTGAGGTTCCGTTCACACCGACGCCACCGGGCGATTCATCGACCCGACCTCGCGCCCGGAACGGGCGGACCACACCACTGCCAAGAGTTCCGCTTGGCGCACCCAGTGGTCGCCGCTGATGGCTCAGTCACGCCCAAGGCCGAAGCCGTTCGCCCTCGACAATATCAAGTGTCGGGTGGTGCGAGGGCCGCACCGGGACGACGGGGGTTCGTGGTACTGGCAAGCACTCGTCTACGAGGACTCAAGGCAGATCACCGTCTGGCGTGGCTGGGCCACGGCGGAAGAAGCGAAGGCGGCGCTCGCCCCTCTGCTGATGGGGATGCAGGCGGCCCCGTCCAAGCGGGCTGATCGAGTCTCATCGGTACGGGATCTGCTTGAGGTCTGGCTCGCCTGGCAGCTCGACCAACCCCACCTCAGCGAGGGGCGCAAGGCGAACTCGAAGAAGGAAGCCCAACACTTGGCGGTCGTGATCGGTGACGTGCTGATCGTGCGGCTGGACACGACAGTGTTGGAGGAATACCAGCGAGTTCGGCTCCGGGAGGACGCCTCGACCGGAGTGATTCGCAACGACATCAGCACGATGATCCAGGCGTGGAACTGGGGCGGCGAGCGGGGCCTTGCGCCTGATCGAAGGCTTCGTCGTCCACGGCTCAAGCACAAGCCGAAGCGCATCGACTACGTGCCGGACGCCGTGGAGTTCTGGAAGGCCGTGGATGCCGTACCGGACAGGCGTTCGTGGGCCAGAACGATGTTGCTGCTGATGGGGGCGACAGGCGCTCGCCCCGGCGAGATCGCCACGCTGGCGTGGGAGGACATCCACTGGCGGCGTCGGAGGGTCCGCCTCGACGGCAAGACCGGGGAGCGGCTCGCCTCCGTCCAGCAAGCGGTGCTCGAAGAGCTGGCGGCGATCCAGCCGGACCCGGCAACGGGCCGGGTTCTTCCGGTGAGCGTGACGACCGCACGGGTGGACATCAGGAAGATCCTGCGAGAGGCGTGCGAGGCGGCTGGCGTGCCCCGGTTCCTGCCCAAACAGGTCCGCACGATGGTCGAGAACGCCATGTTCGACGCCGGAGCCGACCCCGGCGTGGTGTCCCAGCAACTTGGCCACACGCCCGAGGTGTCGCTGCGGCACTACCGCAAGGCCAAGGCGAAGCGGGTCGAGGAGGTCATGGAGGGGGCCGGGATTGGCATCCGCCCCGGCGGGAACGTGCTGTCGATGGCCGAGCATCGCAGGTCGAAGGACGGGGCATGACGTTGCCCGCTTCGGGCAGCGGGCCGTTGAGGCTTCTTCGTACACGGCGTACCTTCGGAACGCGATCTTCGAGGACGCCTTGGCCGACGACGACACCAGCCTGATCCCGTCCGACTACCCGGCGCTGCTCTCCGACCTGAAGGAGCGGATCCACAGCGCCCGGATGCGGGCGACGCTGGCGGTCAACGCCGAGCTGACCTTGCTCTACTGGGACATCGGGCGGTCCATCCTCGACCGGCAGCAGCACCAGGGTTGGGGAGCGAAGGGGTGGACCGTCTCTCGGTGGACCTACGGCTCGCGTTCCCCGACATGAAGGGGCTCTCGCCCCGGAACCTCAAGTACATGCGGAAGTTCGCTGAGGCGTGGCCCGACCGGGCAATCGTGCAGCAGGCTGCTGCACAAATCCCCTGGTTCCACAACTGCGTCCTCATCGAGAAGGTCAAGGACACCAACCACCGGCTCTTCTACATCGGCAAGACCATCGAGAACGGCTGGTCCCGCAACATCCTCGTCATGCAGATCGAGACCCGCCTGCACGACCGGCAAGGCAAGGCCGTCACGAACTTCGACGCCGCTCTGCCCGCCCCGCAGTCCGACCTCGCCCACAACCTGCTGAAGGATCCCTACCTGTTCGGCTTCCTGGGGCTGGAGGACGAGGCCCAGGAGCGGGAGGTCGAGAAGGCGTTGATGCGGCACCTGCGGGACTTCCTGCTGGAGCTTGGCGTCGGCTTCGCCTTCGTCGGCAATCAGCACCGGCTGGAGGTCGGCGGGGACGAGTTCTTCATCGACATGCTGTTCTACCACCTGCACCTGCGCTGCTATGTCGTGGTGGAGTTGAAGGCGGTGGCCTTCAAGCCGGAGTTCGCCGGGAAGCTGAACTTCTACCTGTCGGCCGTGGACGACCTGCTCCGCCACGCCGACGACGCCCCGACCATCGGGCTGCTCCTGTGCCGGGGGAAGAACAAGGTCGTAGCGGAGTACGCCCTGCGGGACATGAGCAAGCCCATCGGCGTGTCCGAGTACCAACTCACCGAGGCCCTGCCCGAGAACCTGCGGGGGAAGCTCCCCACGGTCGAGGAGTTGGAGGCGGAGCTGGAGGTGCCGGACGACGGCTCCGAGGCCGCCGAATGACCCGAAACCTGTACAGCTCGACCTGTACAACTCGGTGGCCGGACGTGGAGAGCCTTGTAATTGCACAGCTTTCACGATCAGGCTTCCCGTACAACATCAAGTAGAAGCCGGGCAACGAGCCCGACTGGTTCCTCAACCGCTGAACAACCGAGGGACCGATGGGCACCGCGAATCGCTACCACCCCGTCCTCATCACGCAGTGTTTGCAGGCTGACTTCGTCCGGCCCTTGGAACGGCACGAGGCGCCGCCCAACAAGCTGCATATCGGTCACGCAGAGGCACGCAGGCTTCTCGGCCCCGAACCTGACCGCGGCCCTCTCGCCCAGTTGATGCATTCGGGCCAAACTCGAAAATGACCTCCTCTACATCATGACACCGGTCGCCGACGACGACGCGCTGGCAGAAGCGCTGCAGATTACGCGAGCGCTGCGCCGTGTCCAGGACCTCGCCGCGCCGCTGACCGAACACCTCGATGGTTTGTCTTTTGCACTTGTCTTTTGCACTTGTCTGTCGCCTGAGACGTTCGTTCACCCGCCAAACGCGCGAAGGGAATACATCGCGACTTATACACACTTGACATATATACTACATGTATATATACAAACTGCATATAAGGAGCGCACATGGCGAACGACAAGCCCAAACAAGCCGAAAACGACCTGACGGCAGGCGATTTGGCGCCGAACTCATTGCCCGATGAAGCGGAATTCCTCGCCAATTACGACCCGGCCGACTACGAACGCGGCTCGATTCGCGTGGACGTCCTGATCGCCACGGTTCGCGACGGCGCACTTCACGTCGTCACGTACACGCGGACTCGCCATCCATACCGCGGGCTTGACGCCCTGCCCGGCGAGTTCCTCGAGCTGGTCGAATCGCTTGACGAATGCGCACTTCGGGTGGTCGCCAGCCGCATCGCCAGCTTCGACGTCTATCTCGAGCAGCTGTACACCTTCGGCGATGTCGAGCGTGACCCGCGAATGCGTGTGATCTCAGTGGTTTACTACGCCCTGGTGCCGGCGCAATGGCTGACCAACCTCGCGCCCGGTGTACAGCTGCGACGCGTGGTTGTGCCGTGGGCCGGCGAATGCGGGGATGGCGCTGCGCTCGTGGACTCACGCGACGAAAACATCGGGATCGCGTTCGATCACGAGGTCATGCTCGCCGAATTGGTCGGACGTCTGCGCGGCAAGGTGCGCTACAGCCCGGTCTCATACGGCCTCCTGGAAGACACGTTCACCCTGCGTGAGCTGCAGGTCATTCACGAGGCCATCCTTGGCCACCCGCTGAACGTGACGGCGTTCCGACGCTCGATCCTGCGCGACGCCCCGATTGAATCCACCGGCGAGAAGCGCGGCGATTCGGGGCGTCCCGCGATGCTTTACCGCTATGTGCCCAACGGGCCCGAGTTCGCAACCCTTTGATCATCAACCACAAAGACTGACTCGACAGAGGTTCCCATGGCTCACATCACGCCCCTGCTCTGGTGGCGCCACGTGCACACCGACACCAACGCGCACCTGCTGCACAGCAAGGCCGGCGACCGACTGCGCGGCGGACGCGGACTCGCGTTCTGGTTCCTGCCGATGGCGGCGAGCTTGAGCGAACTGCCGATGGACGATCGCGAGCAGCCTGTCCATTTCCGCGGTCGGTCACGCGATTTAGAGGACGTCGCCATGCAGGCAGACGTGCGTTGGCGCGTCGATAGCCCGGAACGACTCGCCGAACGGATCGACTTCAGCCTCGACCTTCGCAGCGGCGCGTGGACCAAGCAGCCGCTTGAACGGATCAGCGGAATGCTCACCGAGATGGCCCAGCAGCTGGCCAGCGCGTGGCTCATCGAAACGGACCTCGCAGTGGTGCTCGCCAAAGCCGACAAGCTGCGCGACGTGTTGCATGACGGACTCTCCAACAACGCGGTGGTCGTGGAGATGGGCATCCGCATCATCGACGTGGGCGTGACCTCGATTCGACCGGACAACAAGGTCGAACGTGCCTTGCAGACACCGGCCCGCGAGCGCATCCAGCTGGAAGCGGACAAGGCGACATTCGAACGCCGCGCGTTGGCCGTCGATCGCGAGCGCGCTATCGCCGAAAACGAGCTCAACAACCGCATCGAGCTGGCCAGGCGCGAGGAAGACCTTGTCGCCCAGGACGGCCGCAATGAGCGTCGGCGTGCCCAGGAGCAATCCGAAGCTGAACAAATCCGCGCGAAATCCGCGGCCGAGGTGCGCCGGCTCGAAGCGGTATCCGACGCGGAGTCCATCGAACGTGTCGAAGGCGCAAGGGTCACCGCAGAGAAGGACCGGATCGACATTTACCGCGACCTCGACCGCGACGTCTTGTTGGGCCTCGCTGCGCGTGAAATGGCCACGAACCTGCCACCTATCGAGCACCTCAACCTCAGTCCCGATGCGCTGACGCCGCTCCTTTCACGGCTTGCAGACGCTTCGATTCGACGGATGGACCCGTAGTCATGGCTTTGCCCCGCGTGGTCGTCGTTCACCGGGCCACCGAATACGACGGCCTGATCGCCCGACATGGCACGCACGGTCAGGCGGCGTTCTTCCTGGGCGGACGGGACCGCTCGATCGATCCGGTCTTCGAAGCGCACTCTCGACAGGCGACCGCGATGTCGACCGTGCTCAAGGCGATTCCGGGCCGATGGCGACGCGCTGTGGTGGCGCGGGATGACCTTTCGCGTTTTCTCTCTTCGCCGGACGATGTCGTGGTGGCGGTCGGCCAGGACGGGCTCATCCCCAACGTCGCGAAGTACCTCGACGGCCAGCCTGTCATCGGCATCAACCCGGACGCCTCGCGCAACGACGGGATCCTGGTCCGTCACCTCCCTGCGGCAGCGGTGGACTTGCTCGCAGACATCCGCGCCGACCGTGTCAGGTTTGACGAGCGCGCCATGGTCCGCGGGTCGCTGGCTGACGGGCAGTCCATCGTCGCACTCAACGAGCTGTTCATCGGCCATCGCAGCCATCAATCGGCGCGGTACACGGTCCGTTTCGACGGTACGCGAGAGCGCCATTCGTCATCCGGAGTCGTCGTTGCGACCGGCACCGGAGCGACCGGGTGGGCCCGGTCTATTTGCCGTGAGCGTGGAGCCCCCATCGAAAAACCGGCGGCGGGGGACGACCAGCTGCTGTTCTTGGTCCGCGAGGCCTTCCCCAGCGTGCGCACACAGACCAACCTCACCGCCGGCTCCATCGATCCAGACGACAAGCTTCTCGTCCGCTCCGAGATGGACGACGGCGGCGTGATCTTCGGCGATGGCGTGGAACCGGATGCGCTGCAATTCGGGTGGGGAGAGGTTTGCACTGTCGCGTTGGCGGACCAGCGCCTTCGCCTTGTCGCCTGAGCACGTCCGTCCGGAGTTTGCGGGCGCCTGCTGGAGTCGGTGTTAGTATCGCCGGCATGGACCATGAATCCGCCGTCGCGTACGCAACCATCGTTGCCCAGGTGCTCCTTGCCGATGGCCGTATCACCGTAAGTGAAGGCGAGTTCCTGCGGCAAACTGGCACGCGCCTCGGGATGAAGAGCGTCGAAATCCGCCGGCTGTATCTGCAGGTCGTCGATTGGGACGTCGTGGACCGCGCGCTGATGCTGGTTCCCCCTGAGTGGCACGCGAGTTTGCTGCGCGATCTGGAGGACGCCGCGATCAGCGACGGTGAGGTTGCGCCGTCCGAACGCGAATTGATCGGACACGTTCGCGAGCTCTTGTCCCTCGACTGAACGACGCACTGCGCAGCGCTCGAAGCCTTGCGCGTTGCTACGAAAACCCCGATCCCGTACCCTTTCGGGCGCCTGTCGCGCGCGGTCTATGCCCCTCTCTCGGCGCAGTCAGACTCTACCGATGGCGGCTGAACCGTCTGACTCGAGGTCATCATGCGTTCGTTTCTTGCGGCATCCACGAGGCCTCGGCGCCGCGTCTTCATCGCTGGATTGGCGGCGATCCTGGCGCTCGGTGTGGTCGGCTGCGGCGACAGTGATAGCGGTGGCACGCCGCCCGCGACAACGCCTGCAGACGCCAGCGATGGCGGCCTGTCTTTTGGCGGTGACGGATTCGCCGGCGCCGACATCTCGGCAAGCGGCGGTTCGTCGACGAGTTCATCGGGCGGCGTTACCGACACGGGCTCGACAAGCGGCGCATCCAGCTCTTCAGGAGCCGACTCGTCGAGCGGGGCGTCCAGCGGATCGACAAGCTCGAGCGGATCGACGAGCTCAGGCGGGTCATCCGGGTCCAGCGGAGATGCCGGCGGCGACGGTGCTGTCGGCAAAGACGGCTCGTGCGTCGGCAAATGCGGCAAATACGTCAGCGGCGCGAGCTGCCAGTGCGACAACGGGTGCGCGTCCTTCAAGGACTGCTGCGGTGACTACAAACAGATCTGTCCCCAGCCCGATGCGGGCAGCAGCAGCGGTTCGAGCTCGGGCACCGACGCCGGTTCGAGCTCCGGCACCTCGAGCTCGTCTTCAGGTTCGGACGCGACCAGCGGCGTGAAGGACTCCTGCGCCGGTCGATGCGGCAAGTTCACGGCGGGCGCCAAGTGCCAATGCGACGGGACCTGCAAGACCTACAAGGACTGCTGCAACGACTACGACACGCTGTGCAGCACGCCCGGATGCAAGACCGACAAGGACTGCGACGACAAGCTCATCTGCACGACCGACAAGTGCGAGAAGGCCGCCGACGGCCAGATGAAGTGCACCAACGCGATCTTGACGGGCACCTGCCTGGTCGATGGCAACTGCTACTCCGACGGCGATTTCGGGCCGAGCAACTGCTTGGTGTGCGACAGCAAGGACAACAACGAAGGCTTCAAGGCCGCTGCCGGCAGCAAGTGCGACGATGGCGCCAGCTGCACGACCGGTGACGCTTGCAACGCGGCCGGCGAGTGTGTGGGCACCCCCTCGGGCCCCGACTGCTGCGTCAAAGACAGCGACTGTGGCGGCGGCGACGCGTGCAAGACCGGAACCTGCGAAGCCGGCAAGTGCAAAGTCACCGCCAAACCCAAGTGCTGCAGCTCGGGCGCGTGCTGCGATCTCGTCGCGAATCAACCCAAGGCCGCCAACTCCAAGTGCGCCGACGACGTGCTCAAGACCGAATACAAGTGCAACGGCAAGGAAGTGCAAAAGCGCACGGCGTTCGCCGGATGCAACGGCGTCGCGACGGGGCTGTGTTCCAAGATCGAGAAGTTCTGGGCGTGGTCGGACTGGCAGACCGTGCTCACCTGCAGCGGCACCCAGGCCTGCAAGATCGGCGGCGACGGTATCGGCGCGTGCTCGGGCGGCGGCGACAAGTGCACCAAGGACACCGACTGCAACGACGGCAACTCGTGCACGAAGGACACGTGCTCGGGAACCTGCAGCCACACGCTGGTGTCGGGCTGTTGCAACTTCGATTCGGACTGCGACGACGGCAACAAGTGCACGTCCGACCTGTGCGACAACCACCAGTGCAAGTCCGAAACCATCCCCTGCAAGGGCGCCGCGGACTGCGAGATCGCCTCGTGCGACCCGAAAACGGGCGCCTGTAACGCCAAGGTCAAGCCCGGCTTCTGCAAGATCCTCGACGGTTGCTACAAGGACGGCCAGGTGGACGCCACCAACAAGTGCCTCGCTTGCAGCGGCAGCAAGCCCGATGCGTGGTCGACGTCCAAGTCATGTCAGTGCACGTCCGGGGCCTGCTGCAACCCGGTCCTCAAGAAGATAAAGCTCGCCAAGACCAAGTGCCACGACCAGGTGAAGGCGACCGAATACATGTGCTCAGCCGACGGTTCCAAGGTGCTCACGCGCTCGGCGTTTCGCGGCTGCACGGGCAAGAGCAACACCTGTTCGACCTCGAAGACCAACTACCACTGGACCACCTGGACGACATTCAAGGCGTGCAGCTCCGCGCAGAAATGCGAGGTCGCTTCGTCGAGCCAGCCCGGGGTCTGCAAGTCCACGAACACGACCAAGTGCATCGCCGGCGCAAAATGCTGCACATCCGCGGGTCAATTCGACAAAAAGGGCACAAAATGCGGCGACTTCTGGCTGTCCAGCGAATACAAATGCTCGGCGACGGGCCAAGACGTGATGCGGCGCAAGGCGTTCCCAGGCTGCAGCGGGACATCGACGCTGTGCAGCACGGCTACCGAGAACCGCGCCTGGGGCAAGTGGGAGTCATACAAGTCGTGCAAGGGCGGCACCGTCTGCAAGGTCACCAACCCCAACCAGGCGGGCTATTGCACGTCGGATAAACAGTGCTCGCCCGGTTCGACGTGCTGCACCGACAAGGGCACCTGGGCTCCACAAAAAACCAAGTGCGGCTCGTCGCCGTTCAAGAGGGAATACTCCTGCTCCTCGACCGCCAAGGGCGCCAAGGTCCTCGTCAAAGAAGCGTTTGGCGGGTGCACCGGCGGCAGCTCGAGCTGCAGCTACTCGGGGCTCAACCTGCACTGGACCGTCGCCAAGACCTACAAGCAGTGTTCATCTGCCCAGGTCTGCTCGGTGTCCAACCCGTCGTTGCCCGGCTCATGCAAGGACACCGGCGGCTCCCTGTGCGGCAAGAACGACCCCTACGAGAGCGGGACATCGTCGACCAAGAGCTACTCGCTGGGCTCGTTCAACGACAACAGCGCCGGCAAAATCCTCAATCCATCCGTTCACTTCAAGAGTGAGTCGGATAAGGACTACTTCAAATACAAGATCGTCGATTCCGCCGCCGGCTACTCGCCCAAAGTGCACATCGAGTGGAACGCCAACAGCAACGTCAGCGTGTGCGCGTACTACGGCTGCGACGCGGGTGGCAGCGGCAACAAATGCATCTCGGTGACCTGCCCATCTGGCTTCTCGACATCGAGCACGAGCGCCGCCAGCGACACCAAACCCAACGGCTGTTGTGTGACCAACCCGTCCTCCAAGGGCGTGCTGTCCTGGTTGCCGAAGATCAACAACGCCAACAAGGGGGGCTGGGTCCACTTCAACATCAAGAACAAGGCGCCGGTCTGCCAGGAAGTCAGCGTGAAGCTCGAGTTCGGCCAAAAAGACCAGTCGCTCTGCAAACCCGGCTCCACGTGCTGCACAGGCGCGGGGTCGTTCGCTCCCAAGGGCGCCAAGTGCGACTCGAAAAAGCAGAAGAGCGAATACAAGTGCAGCAGCTCGGCCAAGGGCGGCGACGTGCTGGTCCATGAGGCCTACCGCGGCTGCATCGGCTCGAGCGCCTATTGCGCATACGGTGCCAGCTACTTCCACTGGACGGCTTGGAAAACCTACGCCAACTGCGGCACGTCCCAGGTGTGTTCGGTCACGTCGAGTTCGTCGCCAGGCAAGTGTGTCGGAGCGTCCGATGCGGTGTGCACCAAGTACGACAAGTACGAGTCGGGCAGCACGTCGACTATCAACGCCTACAACCTCGGCAGCTACAAGGAGACCGACTCCGCGAAGCTCCTCGCGCCCAAGGTGCATTTCAAGTCCAAGTACGACAGCGACACCTTCAAGTACCGCATCGACGACGTGCTGAACCTGTTTTGGCATCCGAGCGCGCACGTCGAATTCTCAGCCGCGGATTCGGTCGAGCTCTGCGTCTGGTACAGGTGCGTGAAGGCATCGGACGGCAAGAGTTGCAACCCGGTCAAGTGCCCGGCGGGGACGTCTGCCAGCTACAATGGCCTGGTCAGCAGCAAGAACCCCAACGGCTGCTGCATCACGGCAAACAGCGGCAAAGTTCGCTTCAAACCCGACAACCCCAATGGCACCGACGAGGAGGGCGACGTCTATTTCCGGATGACCAACAAGGGCAACGTCTGCCAGGAAGTCACCACCCGGCTCGTGTTCGGCGACCAGACCAAGACGCAGTGCACGCCCAACACGACCTGTTGCTCGGCGTCGGGGACCTACGCTTCGAAGGCGACCAAGTGCGGCAGCCTGGCCAAGAAGACCGAGTACAAGTGCAGCAGCAAGAGCAAGGGCGGCGACGTGTTGCGTCGGCAGGCGTTCCAAGGCTGCACCGGCTCATCAACGACATGCAGCACGTCGTCGAGCAACTACGCCTGGAGCGGGTGGTCGACCTACAAGAACTGCACGTCCAGCCAGCTGTGCAAGGTTACCAGCACCACGTCTCCGGGCACCTGCACTACGGCGACCGACCCGCTCTGCAACAAGACCGACAAGTACGAATCGGGGACGTTCATCACCAACGCGTACAACCTCGGCACGTTCAACGACACCAGCAACGCGATCCAGCTGTACCCGAAGGTGCATTTCAAGAGCGCCAACGATAACGACTACTTCAAGTACATCATCAACGACTTGACCAACGTCACCGACCCGCGCGTTCACGTCGAATGGACCGGCGCAGCACCGGTCAAGGTCTGCGCCTACTACAGGTGCGACAAGGTCACGGGCGGCGCCTGCAAGCCGGTCAAGTGCCCGTCCGGGTCGACCCCGTCGCAGTTCTTCTCGGTGAGTTCGACCAACCCCAACGGGTGCTGCAAGACAGCGACAAAAGGCACGATTCAGTACGTGCCCGACGCGAGCGGCATCAACGAAACCGGCTGGGCATTCCTGCGGATGGCCAACGAAGCGGCGATCTGCCAGGAGGTCAGCGTCAAGCTCATTTTCGGGTCGAAGAGCAAGACGCAATGCACCCCGGGGTCAACCTGCTGCACGCAATCGGGCACGTATGCGTCCAAAGCGACCAAGTGCTCCTCATCGCTGCAGAAGTCCGAGTACAAGTGCAGCAGCTCGGCGGCCGGCGGAGACGTCCTGGTGCGCAAGGCCTATCGCGGCTGCACGGGTTCATCGACTACCTGCAGCGTCTCGTCCAGCAACTACAACTGGAGCGGGTGGACGACCTACAAAAACTGCAGCTCATCGCAGATCTGCAGCATCAGCAGCCTGAACACGCCCGGAACCTGCAAGGCGACAGGTAGCAGCGCCGCTGTGTGCAAGGCCACAGACAAGTACGAGTCCGGCTGGTCGGCATTTTCAGCGGTCAAAGTGGGCGACTTCAACGACAACGCCAAGGCGTTCGTGCTCAACCCCGACGCGCACTTCAAAAACGCGTATGACACCGATTACATCAAGTACAGCATCAAGGACCTGACCAACTTCAGCGATCCGCGCGTCCAGGTTGAAGCCACCGCGTCGGAGGACGTCGAGATCTGCGGCTACTACGCGTGCAACCAGGGCAAGAACGGCAAGGAATGCGCGAAGGTGAAGTGCACCAACGGCACGCCCAGCTACTACAGCTCGGTAAGCGCGGTGAACCCCAACGGATGTTGTGCGACCGGCAAGAAGCCCAAGATCTACTTCAAGCCCGACACGCCCGGCAAGACAAACGAAGACGGCTGGGCCTTCGTCCGGTTCCGCAACAAGTCGAAGATTTGCCAGTACGTCAACGCCAAGTTGGTCTTCGCCGGCAGCAGCAAGGTCTGCGGCGACGGAATCTGCGGCAGCGGCGAGAGCACGTCGTGCAAGGGGGACTGCGGCTCATGCGCCGGGTTATGCGGCAAGTTCAAAGCCGGCGCCAAGTGCCAGTGCGACGCCTTGTGCAAGAGCAAGGGCGACTGCTGCTGGGACCGAAATTTGTACTGCGAGTGACGCTGAGGGCACCATCAGCGCATGTTTAGAGCCGCTGAATTGGGCCGCAAGGTCGACAAAGAACAGTTCGAAGAAGCCGAAGCCGAGCTCCGCGTCAGGTTGCTCTCCGCGCAGAGGGCGCTCAGGCTCTCGGACGCCCAGGTGATTGTCATCGTCTCGGGCGTCGAGGGCGCCGGCAAGACCGAGGTCGTCAACCGCCTGTCCGAATGGCTGGACACGCGCGGATTGCAGACGCACTCGTTCTGGGAAGAAACCGACGAAGAGCGTCGCCGCCCCCACGCCTGGCGATTTTGGCGCCGCATGCCACCGCGGGGGAGCATCGGACTGCTGTTCGGGTCCTGGTACACGCAGCCGATTATCGATCGCGCACACGACCGCATCTCGACCGCCGAATACGACGACGCGCTGCGACGAATCCGCGAGTTCGAGCGGCTGCTCGCCGACGATGGCACGGTGATCATCAAGCTGTGGTTTCACATCGGCGCCGATGAGCAGAAGCGACGAATCAAGCAGGCACGCAAGTTCGAAAAAGCCGCCAGGAAAGCCGCCAAGACGGGCGATCCGGTCGAGGCGATGGGTAAAGCTGCCAACCACCCGCGCGTGTCGCCTTTGGCCGAGAAATTCGCCAAAAAATACAAACACTTCACCCTCGCGAGCGAGCATGCTGTTCGAGCGACCGACACCGGTTCGGCGCGCTGGTACGTCGTGGAGTCCACCGATCGCAACCATCGCGATCTGTCCGCCGGCAACATCCTCGCAGCTGCGCTCGAACGCCGACTCGCCCGCAGCGCCAACGGCAACGCCGGCCTCAAGAAAGACGTCGCTCCTGTGGACTCGCACTACCCGCGCATCACGGTCCTCGACCAGGTTGATCTCGGTGCGGTGATCGATCGGTCCGACTACAAGAAGCGCCTCCGCGCAGCCCAAAACCGGCTGTATGAGCTCACCTGGGAAGCCAACCGACAGGGCCGCGCGACCGTTCTCGCGTTCGAAGGCTGGGATGCAGCTGGCAAGGGAGGCGCGATTCGGCGGCTGACCGCTGCGATGGATGCGCGCCTCTACCGCGTGATCCCGATCGCCGCGCCGACCGACGAGGAGCGCGCCCAGCACTACCTGTGGCGGTTTTGGCGCCATCTGCCGCCGGACGGACGTATCCGCATCTACGACCGGTCCTGGTACGGCCGCGTCTTGGTGGAGCGCGTCGAGGGGTTTGCGACCTTTGACGAGTGGCGACGTGCGTTTCACGAGATCAACGCCTTCGAGGAGCAGCTGCACCGCCATGGCGTGACCGTCCTGAAGTTCTGGCTACATATCTCCAAGGAGGAACAGCTGGCGCGCTTCAAGGCGCGGGAGCAGATCCCCTGGAAGCAGCACAAGATCACCGAAGAGGACTGGCGCAACCGCGAAAAGTGGGACGATTACCGAGCGGCGATCCACGACATGGTGGCGCGGACGTCGACCAGCTATGCACCCTGGACGATCGTCGCCGGCAACGACAAACGCACCGCGCGGGTGGCCGTGGTCGAGAAGCTCTGTGAACACCTCGCGACGCATCTCGAATAGTGCCGAGACGTGCGTCGAACCCGGCCCGTTCGCCGGCGCCGTCGCGACGAAATGATCGATTTAAGCGTTGGATCGTGCGGCCCGTCCCGCTACGATAGGGACGTGGTAAAAACACTCTCAGGACGTGCAGCGCTCCCGGTCTCCGAGGCCGGCGCGTTTGAGCTTTGCTTCCTCGCGGCGACACCGGTCTTTGTCTGCCAATTCAGCGAGGATCGACCGCTGCTCGCGCGTCCGATTCCCTTCATGCACCAGGGAGGTCGACGGTGACGTACAACCGTTCCCTCGTCCGCGAACTCGCGGCGAACGACTCGCACTTGCGCCTGCTTTACGCCGAACACCAAGCCTTTGAAAACCGGCTCGCGAACCTCGGAAGTCAGCGAAGCCTGACGGCTGCCGAGCAGATCGAGATCCGCAATCTTCAAAAGCTCAAACTCGCCCGCAAGGACGAGATCGCTCGCATTCTCGCGCGCAAAACATCCTGACCGAAGACTGAGCAGCATGCCTTCGCGCTTAGCGGAGGCACAGTCCTGCTTGCCGTCGAGCGGCGCCGTCCTTACCCTTTGCGGCGGAGGGGAGACCCATTCGCTGCAATAGTTTCAATGTGTCCGAGCGGAAGCTCTCGCAGCAGGCCGCCTGTCCGCGCGCCGCGCGCTTCATCGCGATCGCGCTGTTTCTTCCGCTCGCCCTGGTCAGCGGCGGCTGCGGCGGCGACGAGGGCGGCGACGAAGGCACGACGCCCCCGACAGCAACCGACACCGGCGGCGACGAGACGGACACGAATACCGGCGGACTTGATACTGCCTCCACGTCGGATGCCGGCGCGACCGACGACACCGGCACCGAAGACACCGCGACCGCAGACACCGGCGACGACAACTGCCCCGGCGGCTTCGGATGCACCTGCACCGAGTCCGAAGAGTGTGATTCGGGCTACTGCATCGACGGCCCGGACGGCCAGTACTGCAGCAAGACCTGCGCAGACGTCTGCCCGCTCGGGTTCAAGTGCGTCGGGACATCGGTCGGCAGCGATATCGTCAACCTGTGCGTTCCGGCTCTCGGGTTCTTGTGCAACCCGTGCAAGAAGAACGCCGAGTGCGTGGCAGCCGGTCATGGTGGCGCCCGATGCGTTGACCATGGCGAAGCTGGCGCGTTCTGCGGTGCCCAGTGCGCGACGGACAGCGAATGCTCCGCCGGCTACGCGTGCAAAGACATCACCGACGTCGCCGGCCAGAAGGGCAAGCAGTGCGTGCTGAAGAAGGGCGCGTGCGAATGCAGCAAATCAGCGATCGCCAAGGAGCTGTCGACGGTTTGCTACAAGTCGGTCGGCAACGCGAAGTGCGCCGGCGAAAGAACGTGCCTTGCCGACGGTAAGAAAGACGCGCCCCCGGGAGGCGGGCTCAGCGCTTGCCTGGCGCAAACCCCGGCGGCTGAAAAATGCGACGGCGTGGACAACGACTGCGACGGTGACACGGACGAGCTGACCTGCGACGACAAGAACGATTGCACGGTCGACAGCTGCGACTCCGCCAAGGGCTGCAAGTTCACAAACAAGTCGGGGCCTTGCGACGCCGACGGCTCGTCGTGCACCAAGGACGACGCGTGCGCCAACGGCACCTGCAAGCCAGGCCCGGTGCTCGACTGCGATGACAAGAACCCATGCACCAAAGACACGTGCGACGCCAAGGTGGGCTGCGTTTATGCCAACACCGCCGCGCCCTGCAACGCCGACGACAATCCGTGCACCGTGGCCGACACCTGCAAGGCCGGAAAATGCCAACAGGGAGCGCTCAAGCCGTGTGGCTCGGGGCAGCCGTGCGTCAAGGGTGCGTGCTCGATCGCGACCGGCAAGTGCAAATTCACGGACAAAGACGGATTTCCCTGCAACGACGGAGACGCGTGCTCGGGCAAGGGCACCTGCAAGGGCGAAACCTGCAAGGCCGCGCCGATCGACTGCAACGACAACAACGCGTGTACACTCGACTCCTGCGTGCCGACGAAGGGCTGCAAACACGACCTGAACAAGGGGACGTGCGACGACGGCGACGCTTGCACAACCGGCGATAGCTGCGCGCTCGTCGCTGGCAAGCTGCAGTGCTTCCCGGGCAAGAAACAGGTCTGCGACGACAAGAACGACTGCACTGTGGACAGCTGCGACGCCAAGAAAGGCTGTGTTCACAAGGGCGCGGTGGACAAGACGGTTGCCTGCTACAGCGGCAAACCCGGGACGCAGAAATTCGCGCCGTGCAAGGGCGGCACCGCGAGCTGTAAGGCGGACGGAACGCTTGGCAAGTGTCTGGGCGAAGTTGTTCCAGAGGCGGCCGAGAAGTGCGGCGACAAGATCGACGACAACTGCAACGGCTCCACCGAAGACGGCTGCGGCAAACAAACACTCATCGCGGGTGGACGACTCGTCGGCGCGGTTGTCGCCGGCAAGGTCGGCAAGAAGCTACTGCGAGGCGCCCACGGCTCAACGTCGTTTGGCGGCGCGATGAAGACGACGAAGCTGGTGCTCGACATCGGCTTCTACCGGTGGTCAAGAGGTCTGAAATGAACGTGATCAAGCTTCGTGGCGCGATCGTGGGCATCGCTGCGGTTGCGGCGATGGTGGCGATGGACGCATCTGCGGCGGTGCCGACGTCCAGCGTGTTCGAGGGCTACTTGCGTTCATCGACAGGCGGCGCGGCCCCGGACGGCAACTACGCGGTGACGTTCCGTCTCTTCGACGCGGCGTCCGGCGGCAAAGCCTACTGGACCGAGGGCCCGGTAACGGTAGCAGTCGCCAGCGGCCAGTTCAGCCACGTGCTCGGAAGCAAGACCGCCCTCAACGGCCCAGTGTTCGCCAGCAAGGCCGCAAACTGGCTCGAAGTCCAGGTCGGAACCGATCCCGCCGCACCGCGCCAAAAGATGCACTCCGGTGCCTACGCGATGGTCGCCGGCGACGTCGCTTGCACCGGTTGCGTGTCCGTCAAGGAGATGAAGTTCGACGGCGACATCAACATGGGTGGCTACGCGCTAACGGCGACGAAGATCGTGGCCCAGGACGTCGTAGGCGGCACCGTGACCGCGCAGAAATTCGTCGGCGACGGCAGCGGGCTCACCGGCATCAAGAGCGGCGGGGCTGGCATCAAGGCTTCCACCTGTTCGGGCGGCAAATTCGTCATCGGCGTCGACAGCCAGGGCAACCTCAAGTGCGCGTCATCGTCGGGCTCGTTGCCCGCGGACGGCCTGCAGAAGATCAGCAACGGGACCTTGAGCAACAAGTTCACCGAGGTCCTCAAGCCGGCCAAGCTGCCGATTCCCATCCCCGACCACACTCCGACCGGCGTGAAGAGCAAGATCGTTGTGCCGGATGTGGGCATCGCAGAGGCGTTCTCCATCTCGGTCGACCTGACGAGCAGCGACATCAGCCAGGTGCAGGTGTTCCTGACCGATCCCGCCGGCACGAAGCACACGCTGTACAACAAGGGCGGCAAAGGTCCCGCGCTGCTCGTGAGTTTCCCACCAGCCAAGCCGCTGGTGGGCAATCTGAACAGCTGGACCGGCAAGAACATCAAGGGCGTGTGGGAGTTGAACGTGGTCGACCATGTGTTCCTCAACAACCAGACCGACGGCCAGATCAACAAGTGGTCGGTCAACATCAGCACGCTCAGCAACAAGAAGGTGCTGGTCAGCGGCGACCTGCACGTCACCGGCACGGTGCACATGGGCAAGGGCAGCATCACCACGTTTGGCCAGAACACCGGCAAGTGCGACGCCAACAAGAAAGGCGTCGTTCGCCACGACCACAAGCGCGGCGCCGAGATCTGCAACGGCACGGACTGGGTCGCCCTGCTGCCCAAGCCGATCATCTACCAGGGCCACTGCCGCCACACGCGCAGCTACACCAGCAGCTGGAGCCGGTACTGCCTCGACCGCACCTACATCAACACCGCGCAGGATTACCTGACGGTGAGCACCAAGTCGCCCGCCAACGGCTCGAGCTCGTACAGCAGCCAGTGGTACAACGACCAGAACATCGGGCGTGTGACCATCAAGATCGCGGGCTACTACAAGATCAACTTCTCCGTTCGGTCCCGGCACAGCAGCAGCTGGTGGTACGGCGAGATTCGGCGCAACAACAGCCAGATCGAGTATCGAGACGACTTCCGATACAGCGGCTGGCACTACCCCCGCCAGGAGATGGAGAAGATCGTCTGGTTGAACAAGGGCGACTACATCCACGCGGCGGCGCGCACGTCGAGCAACAGCAGCAGCTACTACGCCTGGTACGGCTGCGGCAGCACGAATTGTCCCTACGGTGGGCTGCGCATCGAGTACATCGGTCACAACTGGAACTAGCGTCCGCTGGGCTCTGTGACGCTGGAATTCGCGGGGCGGAAACGGGCACGCTATCTTCCCCGCCTAACTCGTGGACGACACCATCACACCATCAACGATCCAGCCGCGGGACCGCTCGGGTCGGGTCTCTGCTCGCTTGCGGCGCCGCCCAACCCTCTGGGCGATGGTCTTGTGCTGTGCGATCGCGCTTTCGGCCGGCTGCTCCGACGGCTCCGATGGCGACACGAAAGACGAGCCAGATACGGAAACGGACACCGGTGGGCCGCGTTTTCAACCGCTCGACACGAAGATCGGCGACGACACGAGCGGTTCAACTTCGCAGGACGCGGGGTCAACATCCTCGGACGACGCGGGTGACACGCCCAAGGACGCCGGTGGTCCCAAAGGCGGCGCGTTCGGCGCGATCTGCAACGCCAACGGTGACTGCGACTCGGGGCACTGCATCTTCACCCCCAAGGGTCTGCGCTGCACCGACGAGTGCGTGGACAGCTGCAAGGGCGACTTCTCCTGCGAGACGATGAGCGGCAAGAAGCTGTGCGTTCCCAAGTACGGCCACATCTGCGAACCCTGCACGTCCAACGACGCATGTTTCGCCCACGGACAGACCAAAGCGGCGTGCGTTTCGATGGGCGACGCGGGGGCGTTCTGCGGGATTGCCTGCGGCTCGGACACCCAATGCCCGACCGGGCACAAGTGCAACAACGTCAATGATATCGATGGCAACTCGGTCCAGCAGTGCGTGCCGGAGACCGGAATCTGCGCGTGCACCCCGTGGGCAACGGACAAGAAGCTGTCGACCGCTTGCAAGGTGACCGTCGGCACGGGGTCATGCACCGGCAAGCGGACGTGCCTGGCCGATGGTGCAACGGGCGCGCCACCGGGAGGCGGATTGACCGCTTGCGACGCACCCAAACCGGCGACAGAAGCCTGCGACGTCAAGGACAACGACTGCGACGGCCAGACCGACGAGGACACGTGCGACGACAACGAGCTATGCACGACCGATTCGTGCGCTGGAACCGCTGGCTGCAATCACGTCAACAAGACCGGATCGTGCGACGCCGATGGCAGCGAATGCACGGCGGGGGACGCCTGCAAAGACGGCAAATGCGCGCCGGGGACCAAACTCGCCTGCGACGATAAGAACCCGTGCACGGTCGACACGTGCGACGCCGCAAAGGGCTGTGTTTTCAAGAACACGGCGGCGCCCTGCAACGCCGATGACAACCCATGCACCGTCGCCGACACCTGCAAAGACGGCGTGTGTAACAAGGGCAACGCCAAGCCGTGTGCGTCCGGGCAGCCTTGTGTGGCCGGGGCGTGTTCGATCGTCACCGGCAAGTGCAAGTTCACCGACAAGGACGGGCTGCCCTGTAACGACGGCGACGCGTGTTCGGTCCAGGAGGCGTGCAAAGGCGAAACCTGCAAAGGCAAACCGCTCGGCTGCAACGACGGCAAAGACTGCACGATCGACTCCTGCGACAAGGTCAAGGGCTGCGACCACAAGCCGCGGACTGGAGCCTGTTCGGACGGAAACAAGTGCACAAAGGCCGATGAGTGCGTGGCAGGGACGTGCGTCGGCCTGTCCATCGCCGTCACGAAAGACTGCAACGACGGGTCCGTTTGCACGCTGGACGGCTGCAACAAGCAGACCGGGTGCACCCACACGCCCCAGGCTGGCGCTTGCACGGATGGCAACGCCTGCACCCAGGGCGACGCATGCAAGAACGGCAAGTGCGAACCCGGCGCCAACGAGTGCAAGTGCCAGGCCAACGCCGACTGCGACGATAAAAACGTCTGCACCGACGATTCGTGCACCAAGACCGGCAAGAAGGTCTGCAAGAACGAGCCCATCGACAAGCTCGCCTGCGACGCGGACGGCAGCGTGTGCACGGTGGGCGACGTGTGCATCGGCACCAAGTGCACGGCCGGCAGCACGAAGAAATGCGATGACGGCAACGGCTGCACGGCTGACTCGTGCGATCCCAAGCAAGGCTGCAAATACAACGCAAAATCGGGCTCATGCGACGATGGCGACCCCTGCACGGTCGGCGATGTATGCGTGTTCATCGGCGCCGGCAAGGTCAGCTGCAAGGCCGGCAAACCCAACAATTGTGACGACAGCGTCGCGTGCACCGTCGACAGCTGCGACGCCAAGTCGGGCGGCTGCAAGAACGTTTCGGCCGTCGGTAAGGCAGTCGGCTGCTACAGCGGGCCGCTCAAGACCAAGGGTGTGGGCGCCTGCAAAGCCGGGACGCAGACCTGCAAGGTGGACGGCACGTTGACGCCGTGTTCGGGCCAGGTGCTTCCGGCGGCGAAAGACGCGTGCGGCAACGGCAAAGACGACGACTGCAACGGCACGACCGATCAGGGTTGCGCGCCTACCGGATTCGGCGGGCGCATGACGGCGGCCACACTGCAAGGCCAGGCAGGCAAGGTGCATGCGCGCGGTTCAGTCGGCGGTGCGCTCGTGAGCGGACGGCTCAAAGGCGCGAAGTTCACGGTCGATCTCGGCCTCTATCGGTGGCTGGGAACGTTCTGAGGTGGTGATGACAAGGACAGGCGTGAAAAGCGCATGGATCCCGGCGGCCCTCGCGGTCGCGACGCTGTTGCTGGCCAGTCCAGCGATGTCTGCGGTCCCAACAACAATGAACTTCGAAGGCACGCTGCGGGCAACCGGCGGCGGACCGGCGAGCGACGGCAGCTACAAGCTTACGTTCGCGCTCTATGACGTGGCCAAGGGTGGCAAGGCGTTGTGGTCCGAGGGACCGATCTCAGTCGCCCTTTCAGGTGGCCACTTCCATCACGCGCTCGGCAGCAACAAGGCCATCCCCGCGTCGGTCACAAGCGGAAAAGCCCTCTTCCTCGAGCTCCAGGTGGGAGCCGACCCCGCCCTGCCCCGCCAGCAGCTGCGCGCTGTCCCGTTCGCCGCAGCGGCCGCACGGCTCGATTGCTCCGGCTGCGTGTCGGTCAAGCACATGAAGTTCGATGGCGACATCAACATGGGCGGCTACGCCATCACGGCGACCAAAATCGTCGTGCAGGACATGATCGGCAAGACGGTCACGGCCCAGAAATTCGTCGGCGACGGCAGCGGTCTCACCGGCATCAAGGCGTCCGGCAGCGGCGTCAAGGCCGGCACCTGCCCGAGCGGCAAAGTCATGGTCGGCGTCGACAAGAACGGCAACATCCAGTGCGCGTCCACCGCGACTTCGCTGCCTCTCGACGGCCTCAAGAAGATCAGCAACGGCACACTCAGCAACGAATTCACCGACATCATCGTCAGCACCAAGGTGCCGGTTAAAATCCCCGACCATGTGCCGATCGGTATCAAGGACACGATCACCGTGCCGGACCTCGGGATCGCCCAGGAATTCTCAATCTCGCTGGACGTCAGCAACAGCAAGGTCGAAACCCTCACGATTGACCTGTGGGACCCCAACGGCAAGCAGTACACGCTGTTCAAGGGCGGCGTGAGCGGCAAAACCCTGCTGGCGACCTACCCGAGCCCCAGCAAGCCGGTGAGCGGCGACCTGACCGTCTGGAAGGGCAAAAACCTCAAGGGCAACTGGGTGTTGCGCGTCATCGACCCGCACTTCAAGGACAACACGACCGACGGCGCCATCAACAAGTGGTCGATCAACATCCAGACGTTGAGCAACAAGAAGGTGCAGGCCAAGGGCAACCTTGTCGTCACGGGCGACATCCTCCTCAAAGGCAAAATCATCAAGGACGGCAAGGTGCAGGACACCGACGTGTACCCGATGTTCCCCAAGGGCAGCCGACCGTTTCTGTACGGCTTCCAGGAAGACTACCTGCAGGGTCAGTACAACTACTCGCCCGGCAACCCGACCTACCCGAGCAACATCGGCACCACCAACGCCCAGCTGCGCCAGTACTACAACGACTTCAAGTGGGGCGGACCGACCGGCGATATCCGGCAACAGCGCGGCGGCGGCAACTACGGCAGCTCGACCACGAACTGGACCTGGCAGGCGCTCACGGCGTTCGTCAAGAACACGACCAAGAGCACCATCAACCACAAGGTCTGCTACTACTACTCGTCGCGCAGCAGCAGCTCCAACTACGCGGGCATCGCGATCAACGGCAGCAACCGCTGGACCTACACCAGCAACAACTCCAGCACCAACTGCACCACGCTGTCGTTCCCGCCAAACCAGACGTCGGTCGTGACGCTCAAGACCGGAAGCCGCTACTACACGTGCAGCTACAACAGCTGCTGGTTCCGCAACATCATCGGCTTCTACTCCAACTCCTGGAAGCTGCCCAGCGGGCTCGAGTGGGACTACAAGCGCTACCACGACTGGGTGACCGGCAAGTAGGCGACAGGAGACGAGGTGACCATGCGCACGAAGTCGGTTTTTGCGTACCGTTCAGCGATTCCTTTGGCCGTTGTTGCCGCTGCATTGAGCGGTTGCGTAGGCGGCTCGGGATCCGGTGGCGGCTTCACTGGAGGCACGCCCGTCGACGCTGGTTCGACCGACGGCGGTGGATCATCCGGGGGCGTCGGTGACGGCGGCTCTTCGTCATCTGGCGCGTCGTCATCTGGTGCGTCGAGTTCGGGTGCATCGAGTTCGGGTGCATCGTCTTCGGGAGCATCCAGTTCGGGCGCGTCGAGTTCGGGTGCGTCGTCATCGGGTGCGTCGTCATCGGGCGCGTCGTCATCGGGTGCATCCGGTTCGGGTGCGTCGTCCTCCGGTGCGTCGTCTTCGGGTGCGTCCAGCTCAGGCTCCAGTTCCGGTGGCACGCCCAAATGCGGCAACGGCAAATGCGAGCAAGGCGAAACACCGCAGTCGTGCCCAAACGACTGCAAGCAAGGACCGGTCTGCGGAAACGGCACGTGTGAGCAAGGCGAAAACGGTCAAACCTGCCCCAAGGATTGCCAGCCCAAGCCGGTTTGCGGCGACGGCAAGTGCGTCTTCCCCGAAACCGACCAAACGTGCCCGAAGGACTGCCCCAAGAGCGGACCACAGTGCGGCGACAGCAAGTGCGAGGGCCTCGAAACGGCTTCGTTGTGCCCGATCGATTGCCACCCCGACGCCAAGAAGCTGTGGGCTTGCTCCAACCAGAAATGCAAGGCGCAGGTGAACGCTTGCAACCAGTCAGCGGCGTGCGTCAGCGCCCTGAACGCCGGCCTGACATGCATGATGGCGTGCGGTTCGATGAGCGCGACATGCGGTCAGAAATGCGTCCCGCAGTTTTCCAAGAACCCCGACGCCATGAAGCTGGCGACGTGCGCCATGTCCAATGGATGCCTGTCCCAGACTCCCACCGGGCCCAAGTGCGGCGACGGCAAGTGTGAAGCGCCCGAAAACAGCTCAACCTGCCCCGCCGACTGCAAGGCGCCGCCGGTGAAGAAGTGCGGCAACACGGTCTGCGAGAGCGGCGAGTCGGCCAACACATGCCCGATCGACTGCGAGGCCGAAGCCAAGAAGACGTGGCAGTGCCTGCAGCAGAAATGCAAGAAGGAAGCCGACAAGTGCATGCAGGACTCGGGCTGCCTCAAGGCGCTCAACGACGCGACTCTCTGCCAGAAAAAATGCACCGATGGCGGCGGCAAACCGGACTCTTGCGCGAGCCAGTGTCAGGGCCACGTGCTCGGCAATTCCAAGACGCTCAACCTCGTGGTGTGCGGACTGAACGCTTGCCAGGCGCCATAGCTTTGCCCGGAGTTGCCGCGCTCTCCGACGCGCTCGTTGCAGACGGACACCGCGCGAAGCGGACCTCGTCGGAAATCCACAGCTTCACCGCGCGAGACCTGTAAGCGCCGCGGTCGTGGCGATAAGCGACCACTTCTCGAAAGCGGCAGAGTTGTTTGCCGGAAACGCGCAACGCAATCTCGGCCCGTCGGGTTCGTCGCACGATTCGCCCTGCCCGGTCGGTGTGCTTTTGCCACGTACCGCTGAGGACCCCGATCCCGTCCACGGCTTTATAGGCGACGCCGTCCAAGCGCGCCTGGCTGACGAAAAGCTTGGAGACCTGCCGGGCAAAGCGCTTGTCGTCGAGTAATGGGAGGATCCAACTCGTCTCCTGGCGCTGCTGGACGGCCTCTTCAAACGCGTGAACGGCCTTGCCGAGCGCCTCAAAGAGCTCGTCGTCGGGGACAGTCACGCCAGTTCGCTTGAAGATCGGCTGGAGCTGGTCGCGGAGCCAGCGCCGTTCGCGGCCGATGCCTGTGATGCGCCCGGCGAGATGAGCGCTGATCCGGCCCTGTTTGTCGTACCGAATGGGCGCCTCGATGAAGTCGGCCCCGATGCGGGCCTGCCAGGTCGCGGTGGCCACGATTTGGGTGCGCAGGATCCGTTCGCCGTCGAGCACGAGCCGGCAGTCGACCACGCGGTCGCGATGAGGGGCTTTTTGACGCTTCACCGGCGTCAGCTTCTTGGGCTTGAGCGCATACGCCACGTACAACGATCGCTGCTTGTTGAGCTGTTGGCACGCAGCGGGGAGCGCGGCGAGCTTGCGGTGATGAGCGAGTCGGTCGGCGAGTTTGGGAAGTCGTTCGCACAGGTAGAGCCCACACCCCTCCAGGCGGCGCAGCTCGTCGATGTGCGTCTTGTGCTCCTTCCGAAGTGCGTCGATGCGTTGGTGCAGCGATCTCTGCTTTGCGACCGCTTTCGAATTGGGCCCCGACTTTGCCGCCGGTTGGGACGCCGCGACCTTGGTTGCCGGCTTGGCCGATGCTTGCGATCCGCTGCAGCCACCGAGCAAGGCCGCCGACACGGACGCCAGCAGCCCTGCCCACAACCGATAGCTGGCCGGCGCCATCATGGTCCGGCCCGCCAACGAGCGATCTCGATCGCCGCGCGACGCAAATAGCTGTCTCCGTGCTCGATCGACGGCTCGATTTCGGTGCCCTCGTGCCACTCGTTGAAGCTGGTAATCAGCACCCAGTCGGCGCCGGACGCGGCCCGGAAGAGACGCCGCATGAACGCCATTTTGCCGCGCTTGCGGACGAAGCCTGGCCGCCGGACAACCGTGTCGTCGTAGCCGGGCATGATGGTCGCGACGAGGCGCTTGCTGACCAGGCGGGTTTTTCGCCGCAACTTCGCGAGTTTGCGCCGATATTCCTCGGTCTTTCGGGCGTTGTAGTAGGCGTGCAGAGCGTCAAAGTCGCCGAGCCGTTCGCTATCAAGCGTGTCGCCGACGATGAACGCGTCGAGCCCGACGGTCGCGCTCAAGAGCTGCTTGCGCGTCTGCTGTTCGAGGACGCGCGTGTACAGGAAGAAGACCGGTTTGCCGTCCGCCTTGAGCCACACCGGGCTCGAAGCAGGGCCCTTGATGAGTCTCTTGAGCTCGGCGCGCAGCCGCTTGGGGCTCGACGCGTCCTCGATGTAAATCGACAGCCGGATCCCGTGTTTTCGAGCCGCCGGGAGCAGGTTGTCGAGCACCCGCTTGTTGCGACCGGCGTCGGTCCACCACGAGACAATGAGGCCATCGAGCCCGGCCTGGCGTGCCTGGGCGCAGTGCCTGTCCGCCACAGTTGGATCAAGGCTGTCGTACCAGCCGCCGACCGGACGATTAAGCGAATCGTGATGCTTGTTGGACGGGTTCCAGTGACGCCAGCGCCCGGTCGGTCCGGCGGGCGTGCCATACCAGGCGTAGTAGAACGCCAGTGCAAGTCGGGGAAAGTGACGCATCTTCGCGCCCGGTAACCGAGCGAGCGCCTTGCCGTCGAGCGGCACCGGAATGCGGTTGTTGGTATCTCCCGCGACGCTGGCCTTGTGCTCGATGTCGGCCAGCTTCTTGCGGCCGGATCGGACCACGAGGCGGGACGTGCCGACGTTGCCCTTGCTCAGGACGATACGCGGCTTCGGACCGGTCACGACCGCGCGAACTTCGGCCTTGAGCGATACGGCCCGCGTGTCGTAGCCGGCCTTGACTACATATCCACCGTCGCTCCGCAGGTATCCGCCGCCCGCTGCCTCCAGCGTCCTCTTGGTGACGTGGACCTCGAGGTCGTGCCAGTTGATGCGCGCCCAGTCCGACGTGGTCTTCAAGCTGACCTGGAGCGACACGACGTGTTCAAACGCGCGACCAGTCGACGGAATCATGACCACAGCCGCGCAAGCGGCTCCGAGAAACAGCAGACAAACTCGTCGCGTGGTGGGTCGTGGAAGGCGGTCCATGGTCGTGAGGATAGCGCGCTCGCAAATTGGACGGGAGCCGGTATAGTCCCGCCGCGTTACCCATCGTTGGAGGACTCCATGCGCCGCACTCATTTCGGTCACCTCGCCAGCCGCCTGCTCATTATGGGAGCGCTCGTTCCCGCGCTCATCGGGTGTGAGTTGCTCGGATCGACCACGACCGAGAAGAAGGAAACCAGCGGCGGAGGTCTGAAGATCGAAGACGTTGTCGCGGCGACGATGGCGCTGATTGGGACGGCACAGCTGTCAACCGTGATCGTGAGCGATCCTGGTGCCGCGCTGGACGTTTCGGCGGAAGACTACGCCAAGAAGGTCGAAGCCGCGCACGACAAGAACGCCTGCTATTCGCTCAAGCGGAACGGCGCGACGCTGACGTTCGATTTCGGCGCGACCGGCTGCAAGCCTGCCAACGGCGCGGTGGCCATCAAGGGAACCGCCTCGTGCTCGCTGGCCATCGACAAGGGCACCAAGACCCTGACGTCGACGACGACGCTGGCCAACTTCGGCGGCGGCGACAAGACCGCATCGGGAACCTCGACACTGAAGGTGAAGCTCGCGGACACCAGCGCCGACGTAAGCATCGAGGTCAAGATGGCGTCGGGTGAAGCGGCCGTTGTCGGCGGGCTGAACGTGAAGATGTCTGCGTCCCAGGACAAGAAGAGCTTTGCATCACTCGCGTTCGACACCATCGATCCGACGACCATCGCGGTCAGCGGCAAGAAGGGCGTCATCGTCGACGCATCGGCCGTCGCATTCAAAGCGGGTCAGTGCTACCCCAGCGGCGGCACCATCGTCGCCACCTACGCCGGTGTGAAGTCGACCCTGGCGTTCGATGCGGCTACGGGCACCAGCGGCGTCGCCAAATACACGCCGCCGCTGCTCAAGAGCGCGCAGGACAAGCCGCTGCCCGGCCTCGGCTGGAAGTGCAAATAGGATAGCGCGGGAAGCTGTCCGGCCGCTCGCAAGACCGTCTACCACCAACCGCCAGACCGTCTACCACCAACCGATCGTCGCGGCGTTGCGGAGTACAGCCGCCTTTCCGGTGCCGCTGTGGATTGTGGGCGTTGTGCACGCCACGGTGCCGTCGCCGCGAATCATGATGACGCCGTCGAAAGCGATCGTCCCCTTGCCATCAACCGTCGCTTGTCCGTCGTAGCTGACGTGCACCTCGGCCGGCCGCTCGTCGCGCGGGGGCAGCACCTGGGCCTGGTGCATCGACAGCTCATAGCGGGAGCGGCGATCGAACCCACGCGCGGCATCTGGGTCGCGATAGATGCTGAAACGGACCGCGTTTGTGCCGTCGTAGTAGACGACCGCGCGGAACTTCGCACGGTGCCGTGTTGACCCGGTCCCGGTGGTGTCGAACAGACGCAGGATCGTGCCCGACCATTGCTTGACCTCTCCCACGCTTGGGCGGCCGTGGACCAGGCTCGTGCCATCGAGGCTGTCGGCATCGTGACGCCAAGAACTGAACGACACCGGGTCGGCGGCCGTGATGGTGCCGTGGCGAAGCGCGGGCGGTGGCGATTGCGAGACGCGGCGCGCTTGTCGTACCCGAGGTGACGACAGCCGGCGTTCGCGCTCGACGCGGGTTTGAACGGTAGCGGGATCGCGCTTGCTTGGCGGTTGGATGACGGGGCGCTTGCCGTACGCTTCGCTCCGCTCGTACATCGGCATGACGCGATGCCGCGCAGCGCGGTCGATCGATTGCGGCGGCCCCTGGACCAAGCCCAACGCCACGTCGAACCGCAAATAGCCCTCGCGCATCGTGACGCGGCGCTCGCGCCTCGACGAGGGACGGCGCGCGGGATTCGGTAGCGGCGCCTGGGGCATGAAGTCTCGCTTCAACAGACGGTCTGAGAGGTTCAAGCCGTCCTTTCGATCCGATCGATCGGTTCAGGACCGTCGATCCAAGGCGATGATTGCGCGAGGCTTTCCCGGCACGCCGACCGTCAATTCTAAGGGCGCGCGGCGGCCGCTCGCAACGATCGATCCGCAGATCGACCGACGATCGCGACACTGCATTGCGATCGGCGATAGCTCAATCACGGTCGGCTACGACGATCCGATAGCCAACATCCAGGGCGTCGACGTCGTGAAGGCGCGCATAGCGCGCTATCCAAGCGCCCGATTCGATATCCTCCGCGAGTCTCCGCAAGCCGGATTCAACGCCAGGATCGTCGGAATCAAACGACGCGGATCCGGGCGCCTGGTGGCTTCGTAGGACTGGCCGATCCGGTCGTAGATCAAACCGGCGCGCTTGGTTTGGGCGGACTTTGCCAACCTCGGCCTCCAACTCGCGGCCGTTGCCGGCCTCATTCAGAGCCTCTGCACGCGACGAGTGGGCGCATCGAGGTGGACACGCCCCGTCGTTTGCAGAGTGTCGATCGCGTGGTAACGGGACGTCGCCCCGCAGACTTTGCTAGTATCCACGCAGATTCGTCGACGCCCAAGGCGTGCGGCGGCCCCTTCCTCCCGACGACAACATCGTCCCGACGAGAAACAGGCCCCCAGGCGCGCTCAGGATCCCAACATGAAGCACCTTTCGCTCCCGTGGCACGCGCTGTTTGTGGCGTCCCTTGCGGTCTTCGCGGGCTGCTTGCCCGATGCAGCGACCGAAGCCGAACTCGAAGCGCAGATCGACGCTCACCGTCAAAAACAGCTGCTCGGCGACACCACGACCGACGGCGGCGGGCTGACCGACACGACCGTCAACGATGTGACCGACGCGGTTGCGGATACAGCCGTCAAGCCCGACGCACCGATCAACGAAGATGTCGCCGCGGACGGTGCGGATGACGCGACCGGCGACGCGACCGAAGACGGAGCCGCTGATACGAACGTGTGCGTGGCCTGCAAAGGCGATTCGGACTGCTCTGCTACGACCAAGTCGACCTGCCAGGTGTCCTTCTGCATCGCTGGCTGCTGCCTGACCAAGAACCTGAAGAAAGGCCAAATCTGCCTCGTCGCCGACAAGACGCTTACCCAGTGCGAGTCCGCCGCGTGCGACGACAAGGGCGAGTGCGTGGTGTCCGCGAAGAAGGACGACACGTCCTGCGGCCTCGGCAAGTGCGGCAAGAAATGCGTCGCCGGGCAATGCGTGCCCGAGACGAGCGCCGACTGGGACGACGGCAACCCGTGCACCAAGGACTTCTGCGACCAGGGTCAAGCGGTCAAGCACGACAAGTTCACGGACCTCGGCTTCAAGTGCGACGACGGCAAAGTGTGCACTGAAAATGACGCCTGTATCGCGGGAACGTGCGCCGGCACGGCGAAAACATGTGACGACGGCATCGGGTGCACCCACGACATCTGTATTGAAGGACAGGGCGGCTGCACGAACACGCCAAAGAAAACCGGGCACGGATGCGATGACGGTGATCCCTGCACGACAGACGCTTGCGGGCTGGCGGTTGGCTGCACGGTTACCGGCTTTGCCGAGAAGGAAAAATGCGACGACGGCGACAAGTGCACGGGCAGCGATACGTGCGCCAAGGATGGATCGTGCGTGGGCGACGCGATCTGCAAATGCGCCAAGGACGCCGACTGCACTGAAGGCACCGTTTGCCGGCCTCAGCGCTGCAAGCAGAAGCTCTGCAAGGTCGACGAGAGCGCGAAGGTCGTGTGCCCCAAGGCCGACTCGGCCTGCTTCGAAAACGTCTGCGACCCGACGGTAGGCGGCTGCAAAATCAACGCGAAGAACGAGGGCAAGGACTGCGACGACGGCGACCAATGCGCGACCGGCGCGACGTGCACCAAGGGCGTTTGTGGCGGCGCCAAGGCGTTGGATTGCGACGACAACAACGGCTGCACTTCCGACAGCTGCACGCCGTCGAAGGGCTGTGTCCACCTGCCCATGAAAGCGACGTGCGACGACAACGATCCATGCACCAGCGATGACGCATGCGACGCGGGTTCGTGTACCGGCAAAGCGACGACGTGCGACGATGGGCTGCCGTGCACCTTCGATGCGTGCGACTCGAAGACCGGCAAGTGCGGCAGCAAGCCCGACAACACCAAGTGCGACGACGGCAACGCCTGCACGACCGATTCCTGTGACGGCAAGAAGGGGTGCGTGACGGCTCCCAACAACAAGGGAACGTGCGACGACGGGGACAAGTGCACCGACACCATCTGCAAGGCGGGCGGCTGTTTCGTGGCGAAGATCACGTGCGCGTGCAGCTCGGACAAATCCTGCGACGACGGCAACCCCTGCACGACCGATTCGTGCAAAGACGGAAAGTGCCAGCTCGCGGACAAGGACGGCGGCGCCTGTGACACCGCCGACAAATGCCAGGCGGGCGGGTCCGGAGTGTGCAAGGCAGGCATCTGTACCAGCAGCAACAAACCCAAGGACTGCAGCTCGCTCAAGAACGCGTGCAACAACGCCGCCTGCAACCCGACGACGGGCAAGTGCGAAGCCGTCGCCAAGGCGGACGGCAGCGAGTGTGACGCCGACAAGAACGGCTGCACGGTCGGCGACGCCTGCAAAGCGGGCAAATGCGTGGTCGGCAAGGCGGCCGATTGCAGTTCGGAAAGCGACGCTTGCAACACCGCGACCTGCAAATCCCAGGCGGCGGGCACTTTCACATGCGCCAAAGCCCCGCGCACCAAGGGCGAACCATGCGAAGACGGCGATTACTGCACGATCGGCGACCAATGCGACGGCAAGGGTGCATGCGCGGTCAACAAACCACGCGATTGCAAGGACCTCGACGAGGCGTGTGCTTCGGGCGTCTGCGATGAAAAGGCAGACCTCTGCGTGAAGAAGCCCAAGTCGGCCAAGACAAAGTGCAACGATAGCCAGTTCTGCACCATCAAGGACGCATGCGACGGCAAAGGCGTCTGCAAGGGCGGCGAACCGCGGGACTGTGGCGGCGGCCTGTGTGTTGTCGGCCAATGCTCTGAAATCAAACAAAAATGCAGCACGCAGCCCGACGTCCCCGGCAAGTCGTGCAGCGACAACGACATGTGCACGACCGGCGACAAGTGCGACGGCAAGGGCAAGTGCCTGGGCAAGGCGGCCAACTGCGATGACGGCAAGACCTGCACCAAGGACAGCTGCGACGGCAAGACCGGCAAGTGCGTCAACGCCGCGACGAAAGGGGCCGCTTGCACCGACGGCAACGCCTGCACGGTCAAGGACCTCTGCGATGACAAGGGAACCTGCGTGGCGGGCAAGCTGCGGACTTGCACGAGCGGCAAATGTTCAACGTCTTCTTGCAACACGACCACGGGCGCCTGCGACACCAAGGCCAAGGCGGTCGGCAGCGCGTGCGACGACGGCAACCCGTGCACCGAGAACGACACGTGCAACAAGGCATCCCAGTGCATCGCCGGACCGGTGAAGAGCTGCACGGCCACCCTCTGCAACAGCGCCGCGTGCGACGCGAAAACCGGCAAATGTGCGCAAAAGCCGCTGAAGGTCGGGACCGGATGCACGGACAACAACCCATGCACGCTCGGCGACAACTGCAACGGGGCCGGCAAATGCCTCGCCGGAACGCTCAAGACCTGCACAGGCGACGATTGCCGCGACGGCGTCTGCGACTCGAAGACCGGCAAGTGTGGCCTGAAAAACAAGTCCGATGGGGTGACCTGCGACGACAACAACGCCTGCACCAAGGGCGACAAGTGCAAGACCGGCCTGTGCCAGCCTGGCGTCGACAGCTGCGACTGCAAGACCGACAGCGACTGCCTCGACGGCAACCCCTGCACCAAAGACTCATGCGCGGACGTGTCCGGCAAGAAGGTCTGCAAGAACACACCGCTGGCCAGCCAGACGTGCGACGACTTCGAGGCGTGCACCACCGGGGACACGTGCAGCGCGGTCGGCAAATGCGTCGGTTCGAAGGTCGAGTGCGACGACAAGAACGTGTGCACGGACGACTCGTGCGACACCAATTCGGGCAAGTGCATCAACACGATTCGCGCGAAGTCGCCGTGTGACGACGGTAACAAGTGCACGGCGGGCGACCTGTGTAGCGCGGCGGGCAAGTGCGCGGGCTCGGCCGTGCCGTGCGACGATAAGAACCAGTGCACCAAAGACGTCTGCGACGGCAAGACCGGCAAGTGCGGCTACACCCCGCAACCTGGCGCGAAGTGCGACGACGGGCTCCTGTGCGTCACCGGTGAGACGTGCGATGCCAAGGCGCTCTGTGTCGGCAAGGCGACGGTTTGCGACGACAAAAACGCTTGTACGGCCGACTCGTGCGACGCCAAGACCGGCAAATGCGTGAACGCCGCAAAGACGGGCAGCCCCTGTTCGGACGGCAACAAGTGCACCCTTTCGGACGCGTGCACCGCCGCCGGCAAATGCAAGGGCAAGGCCAAAAACTGCGATGACGGCAACGCCTGCACCAACGAATCCTGCGACGCCAAGACCGGCGCGTGCAGCAACAAGCCGGCGACCGGAAAGACGTGCAGCGACGGCAACAAGTGCACGCAGACCGACACCTGCGACGCGGCCGGCAAATGCGTGGGCACCAACCCGGTCAAGTGCACCGGCGACCAGTGCAGCAACGGAACGTGCAACCCGGCGGACGGCAAATGCGGCAAGCAACCCAAGAAGTCCGGCACCCCGTGCGACGACAAAGACGCGTGCACCCCCGAAGACGCGTGCGACGGCAAAGGCGCTTGCGCGGGCCTGACCAAGAAGTTCTGCGCCGGCGACGACTGCGGCATCGGCATCTGCGTGTCGCCCCACGGCCAATGCGCCAAGAAACCGAAGGCCAAGGGCACCAAGTGCAGCGACGGCGACCCGTGCACCCTGCTCGACGCGTGCGACACCGGCGGCAAATGCGTTGGCGGCACCAAGAAGACGTGCCAAGGCAACGCTTGCAACGACGGCGTCTGCAACAGTCAGACCGGCGGCTGCGCGCTCGATCCGCGCAAGGTCGGAACGGTCTGCAACGACAGCAACGCGTGCACGCAAAAAGACGAATGCGACGGCAAGGGCAAGTGCGAGGGCCACAACCCGAAGGTGTGCAGCGGAGACGCGTGCAACGACGGGCTGTGCGATCCCGGGACAGGTCAATGCGCCAAGGAGCCCAAATCCGACGGTCTTGGGTGCAGCGACGGCAACGCGTGCACGTCAGGTGATTCGTGTAAGGAGGGCGCGTGCGCACCCGGTTCGTGGACGTGCGACTGCCAGGTCAACGGCGATTGCGACGACAAGAACACGTGCACCACCGACAGCTGCATCACCAGCGGCGGCAAGAAGGTGTGCCAGAACAAGGTCAACAGCGGCTCGAACTGCAACGACGGCAACCCGTGCACGCTGACCGATAAGTGCAACGCTGCGGGTGTTTGCGCGGGCGCTGCCAAGAACTGCGATGACAACAACCCCTGCACGATCGACGCTTGCAGCAAGGGCACCTGCAGCCACACACCGAGCGTTGGCAAGGCGTGCAACGACAGCAATGGATGTACGACCAACGACGCGTGCACCGCCGCTGGCACATGCAAGGGCAAAGCCAAGGTCTGCGACGACGTCAACCCGTGCACGAACAACACCTGCACCAAATCGACAGGCAAGTGCACGTATCCCAACAACACGGCGAGCTGCAACGACGGCAAGGCCTGCACGACGGGCGACAAGTGCAGCGGAGGCAGCTGCACGGGCACGGCGAAGGTCTGCAACGACTCCAACTCGTGCACCAAGGACTCGTGCAACACAGCCACCGGCGCATGTGATTTTGCGCCACAGACCGGCGCCACGTGCAACGACGGAAATAAGTGCACGAACAACGATGCGTGCAGCAGCGCGGGCAAGTGCCAAGGCACCGCGAAGACGTGCAACGACGCAAACTCGTGCACCGCAGATAGCTGTTCGGCGTCGACGGGGGCCTGTGTGTTCACCGCCAAGACCGGTCAGAGCTGCGACGACGGCGACGCCTGCACCAGCGGCGAAAAATGCAACGCATCCAAGGCTTGCGCTGGCGGAACGCAGAAGACCTGCACCGACAACAAGCCCTGCACCGCGGATACGTGCAACGCCAAGACCGGCAGCTGCGTGTTCACCAACTCGCCAAGCGGAACGACCTGCAGCGACGGCAAGAACTGCACCACTGGCGACCAGTGTGACGGTTCGGGCGCGTGCCACGGCGTGGCGCAGACGTGCACGGATCCGGGCGTGTGCAAGAGCGCGGCTTGCCAGGAGTCGACCGGTCAGTGCGTCACCACCAACGATCCGACAACGGTCACGTGCAATGACGGCAAGAAGTGCACGTCCAACGACCGCTGCAACGGAAGTGGCAGCTGCACGGGAACCGCAAAGGTATGCCACGGCGGCCAGTGCTACACGTCCACGTGCGATCCGAACACGGGCGCGTGCAAGAACGCGTTCAAGTCCGGTTCGTGCGACGACGGCAACAAGTGCACAACCGGCGACACGTGCTACAACTACGGATGGACCGTGCGCTGCCTGGGCAAACAAAAGGACTGCTTGGACGGTCTGTATTGCACCAGCGACTACTGCGACAAATCGACCGGCACGTGCAAGCACCAAGCGAAATCGAGCCGCTGCCGATCGTGGTACGGCAACTGTTACTCCTGCAGCCTCACAGGCCCGGTGAAAAAGCGCGGCTGCGTGAAGAAGGACAACTGCGATTAGATTCGGCGACTTACTGGCGTGATCCCGCGGCGCAGCGTCAAATCTCGACGCGAGTGGTGTTCACTGCTGCGCACACACTCTTCTCCTTGCTCGCAGTGTCACGATTTGGGTAGGCTTCCCGGGCCGTTTACCCGGTTTCGTTTGCGACTGGCTGCCTCCCCAGGCGTCGCGTCGGGACCCAGGTGAACCCCGGGGGATACCGTGAAGCGAACACCAGCCTCTCCGTTGCGCGTTTTTGCCGGCGGACATGATCGACCTGCGCGACCGGCGGACGCCGCAACGACAACCGCCATTGTCGCCGCCTTGGCGTTGGTTGCGGCGTGCACGGGCGGGCGAACAACCCCCGGCCCCGGCGGTGGTGGCACGGTGGTTGACTGCGATGTGAATCCGCAGGCTTTTGGGTGCCAGACTTTTGGCAACGACACGACCGACACGGGCGGAACGAGCGGCGGAACGAGCGGCGGTTCGGACACGGCGGCAACGAGCAGCGGCGGAACAAGCGACGCGGCCAGCACCAGCGGTGGCTCGAGCTCGGGCAGCGACGTTGTGGCGACGGCGGATACGGGCAGCAGCAGCGGCGGCGGCAACTGCGTCAAGACGAACCCACCCGCGGAAATCTGCGACGGCAAGGACAACGACTGCGACGGCAAGACGGATAACCTCGCTTGCGACGACGGCAACGTGTGCACGGTCGATAAATGCGACCCGAAAAAGTACGACGGCAAGGACAAAGACAGCGGTTGCGCGTACGACCTGCCGGCCGGCGCGGCGTGCGAAGACGGCAACAAGTGCACCGAAAAGGACGCCTGCAAGAACGGACTCTGCCAGCCCGGGCCCGAGAAGACGTGCAACGACGACAACAGCTGCACGCTCGACGACTGCAAGAGCTCGACCGGCAAGTGCGACAACATCTACATCGGTAACGGCAAGTTCTGTAACGACGGCAAGGGCTGCACCACCAACGACAAGTGCAACGGCGGCAAGTGCGATGGGGTCGTCCAGGGCAAATGCGACGACGGCAACCCCTGCACCAAGGACACCTGCGACAACAGCGGCAAGTGCGGCCACGAGACCGCCGTCAACACGCCCTGCAACGACGGCAACCCGTGCACCACAGGCGACAAGTGCGCCGACATCGTGGGCTGCATCGGCACCGACCAGCTGATCTGCGACGACGACAACCCGTGCACGACCGATGTCTGCGACAAGAACAAGGGCGGCTGCGTGGTGACCAAGGTTCCCAAGGGCGCGCTGTGCAACAAGGACGCCTGCAACCAGCAGGGCAAATGCGATGACAACGGCCAGTGCACCGGTTTCAAGAAGACCTGCAACGACGACAACCCGTGCACCAAGGACCTGTGTGACAAGAAGTCCGGCGTTTGCACCAACCAACCGCTCAAAGACGGCTCGCCCTGCAACGATGGCGACCCGTGCACCCAGGGTGAAAAGTGCAACGCCGCGCACAAGTGCACGCCGCCAGCCGGTCAAAAGGGCTGCAACGACGGCAACGCGTGCACCGACGACATCTGCGACCAGGGCACGCTGACCTGCAAGAACGTTCCGAAGCTCGCTGGTGGCGTTTGCGACGATGGCGACGGCTGCACCGAGGCGACGTCGTGCATCGGCGGCGAGTGCGTTATCGGCGCGTCGCAGAAGGTGACCACCGTCGCCGGCAAGAAGCAGGGCTGGACCGATGGTCCCGTGGCACAAGCTGCGTTCAACTACCCGCGCGCCGTCGCGGTCGGTCCCAATGGCGTGGTCTATGTCGCCGATCGGGATACTTCGCGCGTCCGCTCGATCGACGAGACGTTGGGCGCGGTCAAGACGATCGCCGGCAACGGCACCAAGGGCTTCCTCGACGGGCCCGCGGCCGGCGCACAGTTCAACCTGCCGCAGGGCATCGACGTCGACGCGGCGGGGACCATCTACGTCAGCGACCGCAACAACCACCGCATCCGCGTCATCTCGGGCGGCGCGGTCAAGACGCTCGCCGGCAACGGCTCGTCCAGCCACAACGACGGCAAGGGCACGACAGCTAGCTTCTACTACCCCGAAGGCATCCGCCTCGACTCGGCGGGCAACTTGCTGGTGGCCGATTCGTACAACCACCGAATCCGCAGCGTGTCGCCCACTGGCGTCGTGAAGACGGTCGCCGGTATCGCCAAGTACGGCTGGAAAGACGGCCCGATCGGCCAGGCGCTGTTCTACCGACCCCACGGCGTTGACGATGACGGCAAAGGCAACCTCTACGTCGCCGATACGCTCAACAACCGCATCCGCAAGGTCGACCTGAAAGGCGGCAACGTCACCACCTTGGCGGGCGGAACGCAGGGATACCTCGACGAAAAGGGCGCCAAGGCCAAGTTCTACACGCCCACGGACGTCATCTTTGACGGCAGCAGCAGCATCATCATCAGCGACCGGAGCAACAACCGAATCCGCCGCGTCACGCTGTCCGGCATCGTCACGACGCTCGCGGGCGACGGCGCCAGCGGGCACAACGATGGCAAGGGCTCGGTGGCCAAGTTCTACCAGCCATGGGGCATCGCGCTCGACAAGGCTGCCAACATCTACGTCGCGGACTCCACGAACCATCGCGTCCGCAAGGTCTTCGCGCCGTACAAGATCTGCAACGACAATAGCCCCTGCACGACCGACAGCTGCAACAAGAAGACCGGCGACTGCGAGTACAAGAAATCGGTGGTCGGTTCCCCGTGTGACGACAACTCGGTTTGCACAGCCAAGGATGCGTGCGACGCGGCCGGCAAATGCTCCGGTTTCAAGAAGCCGTGCCTCGACGGCAACGCATGCACGGAAGACGGCTGCAACCCGATCAGCGGTGACTGTGTGTTCAAGCCCAACTCGAAAACGTGCGACGACGGCGACGCGTGCACCCAGGGCGACACGTGCCTGGGCGGCAAATGCCAGGCCGGTGCGGGCAAGGTCTCGACGGTCGCCGGTGACGGCACCAAGGCCACGATCGACCACAAGGACGCCACCAAGGGCAGCATGAACTACCCGGCCGATGTCGGCGCGGACAAGCTCGGCAACGTCTACGTCGCGGTCGGAACGAGCCACCGAATCCGCAAGTTCAACGTCGGCGGCGGCATCAAGATCCACGCGGGCTCCGGCAAAGCGGGGTTTGCGGACGGCATCGGTACAGGCGCCAAGTTGAACCTGCCGATGGGCCTGGTCGTGCTCCCCGACGGGTCGATGTACGTCGCCGAAGCGGGCAACCACCGGATTCGCCAGATCGACAAGAGCGGCACCGTGAAGTCCTACGTCGGCAGCGGCGCGTCGGCTTGGGCCGACGGAACCGGCACCAAGGCCAGCTTCAATGGACCGCAGGGCATCGCCCAGGACGCGTTCGGCAACCTCTATGTCGCGGACACCAGCAATCACCGAATTCGCAAGGTCGAGGCGGGCGGCAAGGTCACGACGGTCGCCGGCAGCTACCTCGTGGGTCTGCAGGACGGCAAAGGCAGCGCTGTTCGCTTCAATTTCCCGGCCGGAGTCGCGGTCGGAAGCGGCGGATTCGTCTACGTGGCCGACACCGGGAACAACGCGATTCGACGCATCTCGAGCGACGGAACCGTCACCACACTCGCTGGCAAACCGGCGGCGGGATTCGCGGACGGCAAGGGCGGCAACGCACAATTCCGCGGCCCGACCGACCTGGACGTCGACGCGCTGGGCAACATCATCGTCGCGGACCGTCTCAACAACCGCATTCGCCGCGTCACGTCCGACGGCGTGGTGGCGACAATCGCGGGCGGTAACGTCAACGGCTTCGTGGACGGCGACCCGCTCGCGGCCCGTTTCACCCAGCCCGTCGGTGTCGGCATCGACGCCAACGGCCGCATGTTCATCGCTGACCGAAACAACTCGCGCATCCGCATGATTGCGGCGTCCAAGACGATCTGTGACGACGGCAAACTCTGCACCAAGGACGCGTGCAACAAGGTGTCGGGCAAGTGCTCGTTCAAGAACATCAGCAGCGGCGAGCAGTGCGACGACGGCAACCCGTGCACCGAGGGCGAAGTCTGCGATGACAAGGGCGGCTGCAAGGGGCCGGCCAAGATCTGCAACGACAAGAACCCGTGCACCAAAGATGCTTGCAGCCCCTACTCCGGCGGCTGCCAGTACGCGCAAGTCGAGGGCTTCTGCGACGACGGTAACCCGTGCACGTCGACCGATCTGTGCACCAAGGGCAAGTGCCGCGGCGATGTCGGCATCGTCGAGACCGTCGCCGGCACGGGCTCCAACGGCTATTACGACGGCAAATCCAACAAGGCGCGCTTCTACCGACCGCGCGGCATCGACGCCGACGACGCTGGCAACATCTTCGTGGCCGACTACCAGAACCACCGGATCCGCAAGATCACGCCGCAGGGTGATGTCACGCGGTACGCCGGTTCAGGCAGCATCGGGTTCACCAACGGCTCGTGGTCCCAGGCGCGCTTCTACTACCCCGCTGACGTGGCGGTAGACGGGCTGGGCAACGTCTATGTCGCCGATCGCCAGAACCATCGCATTCGCAAGATCGACCAGTCGCGCAACGTGACGACGCTGGCGGGAAGCTCATACGGCTATGGCGAAGGCAGCGGCGGCAACGCGCGTTTCCGCTACCCCGAGGGCTTGGCGCACAACCGCAAGGGCACCTTGTACATCGCAGACTCGACCAATCACCGCATCCGTTCGGTCAACGCCAACGGCGACACCAAGCTGGTCGCGGGCAGCGGCCTCAATGGATTCCAGGACGGTCCGGCCACGTCGGCGCGGTTCTACTACCCCCGCGGGGTCGCGATCGACACCAAGGACCGCATCCTCGTTGCGGACATGAGCAACTACCGTGTCCGCCGTATCGCGACCAACGGAACGGTCACCACGCTGGCGGGCAACGGCGTTTCCGGGTTCGGCAACAAGTACATCGACGGCAAAGGCATCGGCGCAACGTTCGGCGCGCTGTACCAAATCGCCGCATCGCCCGATGGTGGCGCGCTCGTCGTGGACATGGACGCCCACACCGTCCGCAAGATCAGCGAAAGCGGCAACGTGAGCACCTGGGCCGGCCAGCGCGGCAAGCAGGGCAACAAGGACGGCGTCGCGCCAGACTCTCTGTTCTACCGGCCGTGGGGCATCGGTGTCGGCATGAAGGGCAACATCTACATCGGCGAGTACGAGGGTGGACGCGTCCGCAAGATCGCCAACCCGATCAAGATCTGTGACGACGGCAACGAGTGCACGGTGGAAGCCTGCGATCAGAAGACCGGCAAGTGCGTGGCCAAATCTGTCGCCGACGGTACGACGTGCAGCGATGGCAAACACTGCCTGACCAACCGCGTATGCAACGTCGGCAAGTGCGTCGGTGGCGTGCCGAAGTACTGCAACGACAAGAACACCTGCACCATCGACAGCTGCAACCAGAGCACCGGCGCCTGCGAGTACAAGCCCGCCAAGGGTTGCATCGCGTTCCGCCGCGTGTTCGTCACCAGCCAGCAGTACACGGGCAGCCTTGGCTACGTCGAGGGCGCCGATGCCAAGTGCGCGAGTCTGGCGGCGCAGCAGGGCTGGAAGGGAACGACCTGGAAAGCATGGCTGAGCGGGCGCACCAAGTCCGGTCAGTACGTTTACCCGTCGACGCGCTTCAACAGGTCGTCGGTGCAGTACCGGCTCGTCAACGGCAACAAGGTCGCCAACCACTTCAGCGACCTCGTCGACGGCAGCATCAGCACGGCGATCAACATCACCGAGTCGGGCGGGAAGGTTAGCAAGAGCGGGTCGTACTACAGCAGCTGCAACTCGGCGCTCAGCGGCGGCAAGGTTTGGACCAATACCCGCTACCAGGGGACGATGTACACGTCGTTCAGTCGCTACCATTGCAACTACTACACGTACTCGACGAGCTCGACCTCCTATCGCAGCGCGGCGGGCAACGCTGGTGCCACCAACTCCCAATGGTCATATGGCTGCTACCAGTCCCGATGCAGCACGCCGGGCCGTTTGTACTGCTTCCAGCAGGAAGACACCTGGGCCAAGAACTAGATGTGCCGGGCGAGAATGGCGATCCGCTCTTCCGCTCCCGGCTCAGCGCT